>JANNST010000053.1:0-83962 GCA_031402865.1 Chloracidobacterium sp.
ATAGAGCGGCAAGCCGCGAAAGCAGAAGATTTACTTCTCATTAGCAAGTAATGCCATCTTCCTGGTTGTCTCATCTAATTACATGGGTTTGTGCTCACCGTTTCGACCATTCTTATGGGCTTTTGCCCATCTATTTGCGGAAAAGCTATGCTTTTCCGATAGTCTTCCCCTAAAACTTGCGGCTATGCCGCCGCTTTGCGAATGTTTCAAATTTCAAGAGATAATCCTGCATATTACCTGACCTCGGTGACACATAACCGTCTGCTGATCTTCCAGAAAGATGCAATTAAGCAAGTCGTATGCGATGCCTTTAGCGAAGCCCGCGTTTCAGCCGGTATATTGATCTTCGCGTATGTAATAATGCACGATCACACCCACGTACTCACGGATAATGCCCGTGAAATGAAAGAGGTCTTGCGATTTCTGAACGGAATTTCGGCAAAGCGGGTGATCGATCACCTAAAGGCGAACGGTTACGAAAGTTCGCTCGCAAAACTACGCATCCAGGAACGCGAGAATCGTCATAAACATTCGGTTTATGAACACCACCCGAACGCCCTTCGGATAACTGGGGAAGACGCATTTATGCAGAAAGTGAATTATATTCACCTCAATCCCGTCAGGGCCGGATTGGTTGAGCGTCCTTATGAATATTTATATTCGAGTGCAAGGCTTTGGGATGGCAGATCACTAGAAAATGAACCCTTATTTACCGACCACAAGCAGATCAAATGGAGAGCGGCGGCATAGCCGCGAACATTAAATCAGCAGATGCCGGAAAAGCAGAGCTTTTCGGCAAATAGAGTGGCAAAGCCACGCTTGAATCGGTTCCGGCAAATTTGCGCACATTCTTTACAGATCGCCCCCTTATGTCGCGGATCTTCCATGACGCACCCGAGCCCGGCAGAAACAAAAACTCGCGGATTGATGACGAACTGGTAGAGTTGGTGGCTTCGGCGGCGGCCTTGCTCGGATCGGAAGAACACCGTAGCTACCGCTGCGGGCACTGACGGTCGGAAGCGGCGGCGGCGGATGGGAGAATCAGGCCGTAGCGGCGGTGGCAGGGGAGACGGAAGAGGCGGCCGTCGAAATTTGGTGAAAATCGGCTTTTTGAGCCTCTTATCTTCCCGTCTCCAAGTGCCCGTTTCCCCGTCCCCAGATAGCGACATTTGCGTCTCCAGATCCTGTTTTTCGCGCCCCAGCAGTGCTTTTCCCGTCACCAAAAAACGACGAGTTTTTTCTCTAAAATTGCTAAACCGCTCCCAATCTCTTCTCCGAACTTTATCCTTTATCCTTTATCCTTTATCCTTAACAGAAATGTCCTATCAGGTGATCGCAAGAAAATGGCGCCCGCAGACCTTTGAAGAGGTCACCGGGCAGGAAAATATTACGCAAACGCTGCGTAACGCCCTGGAATTCGACCGTCTCCATCATGCATATCTGTTCTCCGGTGCCCGCGGCGTCGGCAAAACGACCTCGGCAAGGCTGCTTGCAAAGGCCCTGAACTGCCACAAAACAGATAAGCCCAACATCCTTCCGTGCCGTACCGACGACCCGACCGCGTGCCCGTCGTGCATCGAGATCTCCGAAAGCCGCTCGATGGACGTTTTTGAGCTTGATGCCGCGTCGCACACCGGTATCGACAATGTTCGCGAAACGATTCTCGAAGGTATTAACATCAATCCGGCACGCGACCGGTACAAGGTCTTTATCATCGATGAAGTCCACATGCTGTCGAAATCGTCGTTCAATGCCCTGCTCAAAACGCTGGAAGAACCGCCTCCAAACGTTGTCTTCGTAATGGCGACGACCGAGCTGCACAAGGTGCCTGAAACGATACTTTCACGCTGCCAGCAATTCGAATTCCGCACGATCCCGCTGCAAAAGATCTTCGACCGGCTGAACCTCACCGCTACGGCGGAAAAGATCGATATTTCTGCGGATGCACTGCGTGAGATCGCCCGCTCCGGCGAAGGCTCGATGCGTGACGCTCAGTCAAATTTCGACCAGGTAATAAGCTTCTCCGGCGAAAAGATCGCCGTCGCCGATGTAGCGAATGCCCTCGGCATGGCAAGCGTCGAGATGCTCTCAAAGGTCCTGACGGCCATCGCCGATAAGGACGCAAAACTGACGCTGCAAGTAGTTGACGATCTGGTCGCACGCGGCCAGGACCTGCGGAATTTTACCCGTGACCTGCTATCGCTTTTCCGTGATCTGCTCGTCTTCAAGATCGCCGGAAATGACGGAAATCTCGGTGAAACCTCTACCCTCAGCGCCGATGAAATGAAGGCCCACGCTGACCCGTTCTCCGAATCGGACCTCGTACGATTTTTTAACTCGCTTTGCGAAACCGAAACAAAGCTAAAGGACGCTACGCAATCGCGTTATGTGATCGAGATCGGCCTGATAAAGCTGGTTGAAATGCGGCGTGTTGTTGAAATCGAACGCATTTTGGAGCGCATTGGAAAGCTCGAACAAAATCTTAATAGCGCCCCAACGGATAACCCGCAAACCGCCCAACCACCTCGCGAACGGCCTCAACCGGCGGCCTTCGAAAAAAAAACTCTAATTGACGAACCAAGGCCCGAAGAACCTGTAAGTGTTAGCGTTCCAAAGGTAATTCCCGACGAACCTGTGTCGGTCAAAGATGTAAAAACATCCCTTCCCGAAGAACCACCTCATTTTTCTGACGGATTTTCTAACGTCGAATCTTTTACGCGGGAGGAAATCGTCGAAACGCCTTCGATCGCCGTAAAAGGCTATGATCTCAGTTTCCTCGATTCGATAAATTTGCCGTTGCCGGATATCGATTCCGAAGATCTTGAACACGTCGAGGACACATGGCTTGACAACGCTTTCGACGAACGCCTGCTTGCATCCGGCGACGACCTGATGCCGCTCCCGAATGCCCCAAACCTTGCCGCAGCCGCGATCGGCGGCCGTCGCGATTCGATAGCATCGCCAAACGTCCATTCAAATGGAGGTGGTACAGCCGCCGCTCCAGCCCGTGAAACTCCAGTTTATACCCCACCTGTTTTCGATGATGAGCCCGCCGGAGACCTGCCCGCTTTATCCGAAGATCCAACCGAAGCTGAGATGTTGGCCTACGCAAACGCGCATCCGGTCGTACGAAAAGCCCTTCGCATCTTTCGCGGCAAAATCGTTGAAGTGAAAAAGCGCTGACGGAACATTCAACCCCCGACTTTCGTATTCCTTCTAGATTTGGCACAATCAGTGCATACTGAATGAAAATTAAATTTGCCCCGGCAAAACTAAAATATTCTCAGACTGTACTGATCCTGCTCCTAAGTGCCTTCACGGTATTTGCGCAGACTGACGCTCCATTTTCGATCAATACTTCGCCGCTCCCCGCACCGACAAGCCCGGTCAACGATTTCGCCGGCGTTTTTGACGCTGGTGCTAAACAGCAGCTCGAAACCAAACTAAAAGATTTTAAGACAAAAACAGGCGCCGAGCTTGCCGTTGCTGTCGTAAAAACAACCTCCGACCGGCCGATATTCGACTATTCCCTCGCCGTAGCTCGCGGCTGGGGTATCGGCTCAAAAGAACAAGACAATTCAAGCGCCCTGCTCTTCATCGCGGTAGACGACCGTAAATATTTCACGCAGGTTAGCAAAGACCTGGAAGACGAACTGCCCGATGGCGTCGTGGGAAATTTACAGCGGCAATACCTCGTACCCGAATTTAGAAAAACTAATTACTCAAAAGGCATCACGGATACGATCGATGCATACATAAAAACGATAGAATCTAAACGCAGCGGCGGCGAAACACCACCCGCAGCAAACACTAATAAAAAAGGTGGGTCAACGGGTACGTCAGGCGGCCTCTACAGCATATTTTGTTGTCTGGTTGTGCTCGGTGTTATAGCCCTTATAATTTGGTCGAATCGAGGCGGCGGTGGAAAATCCGGTCGAGACAACGACCGTTGGGGCGGCGGCGGATTCGGCGGCGGCGGGAGCGCTTTGCCTTGGGTGATCGGCTCGATATTGGCTAGCGGATCAGGTAGTTCCTCTTCGTCAAGCGATTGGGGAGGTTCATCCGGCGGAAGCGACTGGGGTGGCTTCGGCGGCGGTGGCGACTTTGGTGGAGGTGGAGCAGGCGGAGACTGGTAATCGAAATCTCCGGCTTTGACTTAAGATGAAACATCAATTTGAAGCATTTATCGACGACTTGAAGGGAACGCACGGTAAGAACCTGGCGTCGGTGGTTTTGTACGGTTCGGCAGCGGCTGGCGATTTTGTACCGCAAAAATCTGATTATAACCTACTGATCGCTCTGCACAGGATCGCACCCGAAGATCTTCGCAACGCTCACGCATGTGTTCGCGAATGGCACAAAATGGGTCATCCGGTGCCGGTATATTTCACCGTTTCCGAGCTGCAAAATGCCGCCGATGTCTTTCCAATCGAGTTTCACCAGATGGAGATGGCCCGGAAGGTGCTTTACGGAACGGACGTACTTTCAACGCTTCGGATCTCTGACGAGTTCCTGCGGCATCAGGCTGAATATGAGCTGCGAAGCAAGCTAATACAGCTCAGGCGACAGTATATTCCGGCGTCGGCCTCGGTCGAGGGTCTAAAGAATCTGATGGGCGAAAGCCTTTCAAGCTTCGCCGCTTTGTTTCGTGCAGTTCTGTTGATCCACGGCGTTACGCCGCCAACAACGAAACCCGAGATCATAGCTTTGACCGTGCAGCAGCTAAAATTGGACGGAACGGTGTTTGAAAAGATATTCAGTATTCGTGAGAATAATTTCGTCGGGAAACTGGATGAGGTAGAAGCGAACCGCCTCTTTGGCGACTACATGGAGCAGATCGAGATTGTCATCGATTCTGTTGATAAAGTTGGAAAATCGTAAATCGTAATTGTTGATGGTTAATCGTTTACGCAACTCAGCACGATTAACAATTAACGATTAACACCAAACAATTAACTTTTTATGAGGAGAAGAATTATGAAAAGATCAATACTACTAACAATCGCAATGTTTGCGGCCTTTGGCTTAAGCGGATGCAGCTACAACGACCTGACGGCAAAACAGCAGATCGTGAAGGCCAATTGGTCGAAGGTAGAAAGCTCGCTACAGCGACGTGCAGATTTAATACCTAATCTGGTCGAAACAGCTAAAATGGTGGCGACCAATGAGCAAGAGGTATTTGGGCAGATAGCTGATGCTCGCTCCCGTTTGCTCAATGCGACGACTGCGCCACCTGCCGGAGCAGACGGTGATAAGACTCCAGAGCAGAAGCAAGCCGTTATCGATGCCAACAATAGTTTCGGCGGAACTATCGGCCGGTTACTAAGTTTACAAGAAAATTATCCCGCCCTGCGATCAAACGAGGCATTTATGAAGGTGCAGGACGAGTTATCAGGAACTGAGAATCGGATCAACGCTGCGAGAATCGACTATACGGATGCTGTAGGAGTATACAACACTACGCGTAACTCGTTCCCAGCAGTGCTGACGGCAGGGTTGCTAGGATTCAAGGAACAACCTTTCTTTGAAGCTGAAGCCGGAGCTCGAACGGCTCCAAGCGTAGGCGACGCAAATTCACTGCGTAAGACAAACGCCCCGGCGGCTCCGGCAAATGTCGCTCCGGCTGCACCTGCCGCGAATGCCAACAGGTAGTCAGAAACCTCTGGAAATGCACATCGAGCAGTGATCACAAGGCTTGCCGTTCGGTTCGAACGTGCAAGCCTTTTCCTTGTTCAGTTTTGTGATGACCTCGTCGGCAAAGGCTTCAATGACGGAAAAACGCTCCGTTGACGGATGAGGGATAAAAGTTGAGGGATGAGTCGGAACCGATAGCTGCAATTTCGATTCGATGCTATCGAGCCTAACCTTGATCCTTTCGATGTTTGCCTGGATAGATGAAAGATCGATCGTCCGCGGTTCATTTTCAAGAATCGAAGCGATATTTTCGGCAAGGCGATGGGCATTCCCAGTTTCCATAAATACTGGTTTTGCAGTTCCTATTTACCTTCGGCTGGCAATAGATCTACATAATCAACCACACCGACGATGGCGGAATCGATCGCGGCACCAGGCTTCCCAGTGGATGCGGTCGACGCTCCCCAGCCTTCCTGGACAATTATCACGATATCGCCTTCGCCCGCACTTACGGAATCGAGGGCTATGCACGTGTAGTCCATATCTTCGCCTTCGGGAGTAATCTGCCGGCAAAGCATCGCGCTCGTTCCCTCGTAACGCTGGTTCTTTTGCGTAGCTACTATATTTCCGATGACGCGGGCTAAAAGCATTGGCTAAAATTGTTATCCTAAAAATCTGTCTACCTGCGTTTACCGTTTGTGACGTGGCTCTCAGAATCGATAATCCCGACGATTGTGCAGTCTGTCGGAGTATCGTCACGTTTGAACGGAAACGACGCTTCCTTGCCTCGGCACCAGAACACGAGTTCGCCAACACCAGCACCAACGGCATCAAGAGCGACCATCGGACTTCCCTTCGCCTTCAGGTCAGCGTCGAGCGTTTGGACAATTAGAATCTTCCGATCCTGAAGTGTCTGGTTCTTGACGGTTGAAACTAACGTTCCGATAACGCGGGCGATCTGCATTTTTATTTGCCCATCCTATTGTAGTTTGCATAAGCGATCGTTAAAAACGAAGCTATCAACAAAACACTGTATTCCATTCCGCCGGTTCCCGCACCGACCACGAACCAGCCTTGTTTATAATGGACAAGAAAGATCCCCGCCGCGAGCTCAACCGCAAACACCAGAGCAATGATCCAGGCATACAGGCCAAATGCAAGCAAAACGCTTCCGACGATTTCAAGCAAGGTTATTGACCAGGCAACGAACAAGCCCAGCGGCAGCCCGTTAGAGCCAAGGAATTCACCGAAGCCACCCACCGTGCCAAGACTTATCCGGGCAGCCCCATGAACGAACATCAGTGTCGCGAGTACCACGCGGAGAAACGTGAGAGCCGATGTCTCGCTGTCAGAAGCAAACATTTAGGGATTACGACTGCTTTTTGAGATCCGCTATCGCGGTCCTTATCCGATCGGCGTTCGGAGCTTTCGGAGCAAGATCCAAATACTTTTGCAACTCTGACGCTGCCTCGATATTCTTCTTTTTCTGAGCGTATATCTGTCCAAGATATAGATGAGCAAGTGCAAAGCTTTCTCCGCCCTTAGTCGATATGACAGACTTTAGTTCCGTTTCGGCGGCCTCGACGTTCTTAAGATAAAAAAGCGAGATCCCGAGGTTCAGATGGGCCTCGGGCATATCTTTTTTCGTCTGAAGAACGTCGTTGAATGCGGCGGCAGCAACTACGTAATCCTTTTTCTGGAACTGGGCGAGGCCGTATCCATACTTTGCCTCGACATAATCTGGTTTTATGGTGATCGCCTTGACGAATGATTCAGTCGCCTTATCCGTATCTTTCAGCTTCAGGTATGCGGCACCTTTCTCGTAATAAGCCGCAGCAAAATTAGGATATGCCGCGATTGCCGCATCGAAGTCCGCCAAAGAGCCTTTTGCATCGTCCTTCGATAACTTTTCGCGTCCCTTTTCGAATCTGGAAACAGCGTCTTTAGGAACGCCGCCGAGTAGCTGGTTGGCCGTAGCTGCTCCAACGTTTTCCTGGCCTGGCCGGAGGTTAAAAAGCAATTGAAACGCTTGTCCGGCCGATGCAAATCTTTCTATAACAAGTCTTTCCCCTTCGTTCTGAAAGCCTTCGGCATTCACGCTGATAACGTAACTTCCCTTTGGTATCGAGCCGAATGAGAATTCCCCTTCCGAATCTGTTGTTTGAGTAATACTTGCAAATCCTGATCCGTTCACCGTGACCTTTACACCAACGGCCGGTTTGCGGTCGGGACGAAGAACCTTACCCGATATGGTATGGTTGCCGGTCACGCCCCCTCCGGTACTTGCCCTATTTCTGTCACCGATCCCCTGCCCCCGCCCATCCGTATGGCACGCAAAAACGACAACCGCTGCTAAAGTGAGGACGAAAAATTCTCGACTTCCCATTTTTTATACCTCTTTTGTGAAATCGATCGTGTCGATGACGCCGATTATCGCGGAATCAACCGGACAATCCTTGTTGCCTTCCGCCAAACGGGCCGAAGAACCGCCAACGACGATCACCTTTTCATGAAACCCTGCACCAACAGTATCGACCGCGACGACATAGCCGCTTTGATCCGAACCATCGAGATTAACTGGCTTGACGATAAGCAGCTTTTTGCCGAGCAAACGCTCGTCTTTTTGGGTCGATACGACCGTCCCTAATATGCGTCCAATTATCATTATTTCGTGGATCGAAGTCGAGAATCGTTAATCGGAAATCGTTTATCTATACATGAATCCATTCACGATTTACGATTCACGATTTACTAACCCTTCATGACGACCGGCAGCCTCTCGTCGACACTCGAATGCGGGCGCGGAATAACGTGGACACTGACCAATTCGCCGACGCGCCGGGCTGCGGCCGCCCCCGCATCGGTTGCAGCTTTTACAGCCGCGACGTCGCCCCGGACAATCGCGGTTACGAAACCGGCCCCGATCTTCTCATAACCGATAAGTTGAACGTTTGCAGCCTTTACCATCGAATCGGCCGCCTCGATCATCGCGACGAGACCCTTGCATTCGACCATCCCTAAAGCTTCTTGCATTAGATTGTGCTCCTGAATTTAATTAATGAATTTCTCTTAAGGTCTCTAGTCTAACTCAATTTTGCCGCCTGGCTCAAAAGGTCGATCAACTCTTCGCGGGTGAAGGCGACTTTTGCTCCGTTGGATGGCGTTGTTACCTCACAATTCGAGCCTGCGATGCCCGCATCGTGCAGGTAACCGCATGACTGGCATCGAGCCGATTCGCCCAAAAATCCAGCTTTTTCGCGGATCTTTACTAATTTTTCGATAGCATCGGCAGGCAGGTCGTTCGCTCCGCCGAGGGCTTTGGCGAGAATAGCGATCTTCGCGGTATGTTCAAGTGTTTCAAGACGGTCGAATGCTTCCCAGAGATGTTTTCCGTAGGCCACCGCACCGTGGTTGGCCATCAAGAGAGCGTTGTGGTGCTCCACGAATGGCTTCATTGCGTCGGTTAGTTCGTCGGTCGATGGAGTTCCGTAATCTGTTAACGGGACGCAGCCTAGCGTAAGTATGACCTCAGATAGAATAGGTTTGTCGATGGCCAGTCCGGCGACGGCAAAAGCGGTCCCGTGCGGCGGATGAGCATGGCAGACGGCGTGAACATCCGGACGCATTTTATAAATGAGCAAATGCATCGCAAGCTCGGACGACGCCGTTTTGTCGGACAGCGGATGGCCTTCCATGTCCGTGACTGCAAGACAGTCTTCAGTCATACGGCCTTTGGAAGTCATTGTCGGTGTAGCGAGAACCCGGTTTTCGTCTAAGCGAATGCTGACATTGCCGTCGAATGCAACCACGTAATTCCGGTCGTAAAGCAACTTGCCGACTTCGCAGATCAGTTTTCGGGCTTCGACTTCATTCATAAACAAAGAAACCACAGATTAACACATCAGTGTTAACCTGTGGCTTAAATTTTGACGAAAAACTACTTATCGAATTTCGGATTTCTCGGGGCTTTCCGCGGAGGAGGTGGTGGCGGCGGAGCGTCTAATTCGAATGCTGGAAAATCGAGCGTAGGTTCAATTTCACTCTCAAGCGAGCTTTTGCGGAGCTGTTCGTTTTGCTTTCGAAGCTCGCAAGCGTTTCGCTTCAAGTCCTCATTCTCGCTTCGCAGACGCTGCATTTCACGGTGCTTGTTCGAGCCACGCCGGAAATTGAAATTCGGTGAAGCAATGGTCACAAAAAAGCTTGCGATAAACAGCCCGGCGGCGAAGGTCAAGAAAAACGGTACGATCCTCTTAAAAATTCCGATATACGTCATGTAATTTACCTCTTGAAAACTTCTAATATTGCATACGGCCAATCTTCAACATCGGTTTCAAAAATCTAACAAGAAATTCAAAATCGTCGAGACCCGCTTTTGCCACCACTTCTACTTTATATCTTTTGACGAAAGCCGCAAAGCTTTTTTGCGTCGAAACCCAATCTTTTTTTTCCCGCCCGAGCGCTCAAGTCGAAAGATGGAAAACTATGTTGGTTCGCAATCCATTAGAGTTGATGCAGAAAGCGATTTACTCCGTTGCCCTTGAACCGTTTTTGCACTACAATCAGCGTTTCAAGTGTGAAACAATGATCGCTTTTCTTTCAGGAAAACTGCTCGAAAAACAGGCGAATACCGTGATATTGGATGTCGGCGGCGTAGGTTATGAGGTGACGATACCTCTTTCAACTTTCTACGAAATCGGTGAGGTAGGTTCGGATGTTCAGCTCCGCATTTATACTTACGTTCGCGAGGACGCGATCCAGCTTTTCGGCTTCCGCACCATTCGCGAACGCGAATTGTATCTAAAGCTTATCTCTGTTCAGGGAATCGGAGCAAAATCGGGCATAACGATGCTTTCGGGAATGAACGCCGATGAGATAATTGCGGCGATACGGACTGATAATATTGCGAGGTTGACCGCAATTCCCGGTGTCGGGAAAAAGACGGCCGAACGGCTTGTTATCGAACTGCGTGATAAGGTCGACCAATTGGCTTCGGGCGTTTCGGCGGATACCTCGATGGCGGCCGGAGCCGCTATCGGCCAGGACGGAGTTCTCGACGATGCCTTATCTGCACTTGTAAACCTTGGATATCAAAAGAACGCGGCGGAAAAAGCCTTACAGCAGGCAAGGCAGGACGGCACCGAGATGAACGTACAAAAGCTGCTGCGAGCTGCTTTGCAGCGGCTGGCAAAGTAATTGAGCGTGTCAGAGTCCGCACGTAAGTGAGGCTCTCCGTGAGCATCTGGAGCCCTTACTTAAGTGCGGGCTACTGACACGAACGAATGCTCGAAATCCTGGAACACATTAAGCAAGACGTTGGAAATCTGGACCGCAGAGCCATAACCGCCCTTGTCTATACGGCGTTTGGGCTGACGAGCATTTATTATTTGAAAAATCAGGAGAGCGTTGCCGTATTTTTGGCGGAAACGCGGTTTGACGACTTCGGGGATTGGATCGCACATTCGCCCGAAAACAATCTTCCGGCACTCAGTTGGTGGGTCGCCGTGGTGACGGTATTTTATTTCCTTCTTCCGGTTTTGATAATCAAGTTCGCGTGGAAGGCAAAACTGTCCGATTTCGGGCTGAAATTTGGCATCGAACCGGGCTTCTGGAAGCTTCTAACTGCCTGTACCGTCGTCATGCTGCCTCTGGTTTACTTAATGTCGCTGACATCGGGTTTTGCGGCGAAATACCCTTTTCTGCAAATCTATAACGGCGAGCCGTTTATCGGGCGGACGCTCGTCATTTGGGAGCTTATATATTTCATACAGTTTTTCGGGCTTGAGTTCTTCTTTAGGGGCTTTCTGGTAAACAGTTTGAAGCGAAGCCTTGGCCTATATTCGATCTTTATAATGACCGTGCCGTACTGCATGATACACTTCAGCAAACCGCCCGCCGAGACATTTGCCGCGATCGGGGCAGGAGTTTTTCTAGGGTGGCTGAGTTACAAAAACGGCAGTATTTGGCTGGGCTTGATGCTCCACTGCACGGTAGCTTTTTCGATGGATATGTTAGCTCTTTACAACAAAGGTTTGCTGTTCTGAATTGTTTCTTTTCCGACTTTGCGGGAAAAGATTCTCCCGCAAAGTCGCCAAAACGCAAAGTAAGAAATATGGTTGCCAGCGCAGAAATTATTAATGTAAGAGACGAAGATCTTTCGCCGGAAGAGTCGCGGATCGAGGCTACGCTCCGGCCTGCTCAGTTGGCTGAATACATCGGTCAAAAGAAGGTCAAAGACAACCTGCGCGTGTTTATGAAGGCGGCTCTAAAGCGGCGTGAGGCCCTTGACCACATCCTCCTGACGGGACCGCCGGGTGTCGGGAAAACGACGCTTTCGAATATCGTTTCGAATGAAATGGGGGCGTCGTTGAAATCGACCGCCGGGCCGATCATCGAAAAAGCTGGCGATTTGGCCGCGATTTTGACGAATCTCGAAGAAGGAGACGTACTTTTTATTGATGAAATCCATCGTCTTAACCCGGCAATCGAAGAGATACTTTATCCCGCGATGGAGGACTATAATCTCGATATAATGATCGGACAAGGGACGGCGGCAAGGTCGATAAAGCTTGAACTGCCAAAGTTTACACTGGTCGGGGCAACCACGCGGCCCGGTCTGATCACAGCCCCGCTCCGAGGCCGTTTCGGCATCATTTTTCACCTTGATTTTTACGGTATCGACGAGCTGCAGCAGATCGTGGAACGGTCGGCGAAGATCCTGAATGTGGAGATCGATGCGACCGGTTCGAATGAGATCGCAAGACGTGCGCGGGGGACGCCGCGAATTGCGAACAGATTGCTGCGTCGCGTCCGTGATTATGCCGAGGTCGATCATGACGGAAAGATAACCGAATATGTCGCGAATGACGCTCTAAACCGTATGGAAGTAGACACTTACGGTTTGGATGAGATGGACCGTAAGCTGTTGATGACGATCATCGATAAATTCGACGGTGGACCGGTGGGGTTGGGGACGTTATGCGCATCGCTGCATGAAGAGAAGGATTCGATCGAGGAGATAATCGAGCCGTATCTGTTGCAAATAGGCTTCTTAAACCGCACGCCGCGAGGCCGTATGGCGACCCGTTTGGCCTACCAGCACTTTGGCCTCGAAATGCTGGTTAAGCCTTCAGAAAGCCCGTCTTTGTTCAGTTAAACGTCGCCGGGGTCGGTTTGCAAAAACACGCACTCTGGAGACGGATAAATTCGCTCTGGTGATGGGATGGTAATCAGTTCAGGGAACACAAAACAAAACATCGGGACGGACGGCCCTAACCTTTCCTCCTAATTCACAGAATTAGATTCTAATGTGACTTATAAAAAACTATAGATCGTTTAGAGGCGGGCTTGCCCGTTAAACCGTTTGCGGGGCAAGCCCCGCTCTAAACGATCCGTAGCTTTTATTATTTATTCACTTCCTTCAATTTCGCCGATGTCAGATTCGTCTCCTTGCGGTTCGATCAGCGATGCACTGGTAACGAGGTCGTCGGAACCGGTTCGGATCAGCATCACGCCTTGGGCGCTTCGGCCGGTTTTGCGGATCTTGTCGACATCGAGGCGGATCAGTTTTGCCTGTTGGGTGATAATTATCACTTCTGAATCCTGATCGACCGGGAACGCGGCTACGACCTTGCCGGTTTTTGCGGTCGTCTTCATGTTGATAACGCCCTTACCGCCGCGTTTTGTCAGGCGATAGCTTGCCGCCAGCGTCTGTTTGCCAAAGCCCTGTTCCGAAATGGAAAGTATCTTTTCACTCGCATCCGCAGACAGAGGGCAAACCGCGACAACATAATCGCCGGGCTTTAGATTCACGCCGCGAACACCGCGGGCGACGCGGCCCATCGGCCGAACATCCGTTTCAATGAAGCGGACAGCCATTCCGTCGTGCGTGGCTATGAGAATCTGCTTTGTTCCGTCCGTACGGATCACATCGAGCAGTTCGTCGCCTTCGTCAATATTGATGGCGTTGATTCCATTTGCGCGAATATTTTGATAATCGGCCAGCGATGATTTCTTTACGATGCCGTGCTTGGTGACCATTGTCAGGAACGTCGTTTCGCTAAAATCGCGGACCGGCATTACGGCTACAAGTTTGCGCTCGGACGATAGCTGAACAAGATTTACCACGGCTTTTCCGCGTGCGGCGGGGGCAGCCTCGGGAATTTCGTGGACCTTTATCTTAAAGACCTGGCCGTTATCGGTAAAGATCATCAAGTAAGCGTGTGTCGAGGCGATGAACAGATGTTCGACGATATCCTCGTTTTTCGCGGTTGCACCGAGCCGGCCTTTGCCGCCGCGTCCTTGTTGGGAATAAATCGACACGGGCGTTCGCTTAATGTAGCCGTTGACCGTGACGGTGATAACGACATCTTCGTCGGGGATGAGGTCTTCGATAGTGAAGTCCGTTCCCATGTCGATGATTTCGGTTCGGCGGGCGTCGCCAAAATTCTTTTTGATCTCCTGAAGCTCATCCACGATCACCTGCCGGAGCACGCTTTCGTTCTGCAGAATGTTTTCGAGTTCGGCGATGTATTTGATGACACTTTCGTACTCGTCAAGGATCTTTTGGCGTTCCAAGGCCGACAATCGGCGAAGCTGTAAGTCGAGAATCGCCTGTGCCTGAATGTCGCTAAAGCCAAGATCGGCCATGACCTTTCGCAGGTCCTTTACGAAATCCGATATCGGTTTGTCCGAGGCGACACCGCGCCAATTCTTGATCTCGTCGAGGCCGGTGAACTTTGCGGTCAGCCAGAGCTTGGCCTCATCGACCGCACGCGAATTGCGGATCAGCGGGATGATGTAATCGAGGGCGTCGATGGCTTTATTCAAGCCTTCCAATATGTGCGCTCGGGCCTGGGCCTTGCGCAGGTCGAATTCGGTGCGGCGACGGACGACCTCGCGGCGGAACTCGAAGAATGCCTCGAGAATTTGTTTGAGCGTAAGCAGCTTCGGCTGGCCGTCGACGATCGCGATATTGATGATGCCGAACGAGGACTGCATCGGCGTCAGCTTATACAGCTTGTTGAGCACGACCTGCGGGATGGCGTCGCGCTTCATCTCGATGACGATGCGCATTCCAAGGCGGTTCGATTCGTCGCGAAGCTCGGAGATGCCGTCGAGTTTCTTTTCGTGGACAAGCTCGGCGATCTTTTCGATCAGCCGGGCCTTATTGACCTGATATGGAATTTCGGTAATGACGATGGCGTCCTTTTCACGGTCGCCCCGGCCGATACGGTCGATGGCGGCTCGGGCACGCATTTGAATAATGCCGCGGCCCTCAGTGTACGCGCGGTGAATTTCCTCGCGGCCGTAAATGAAGCCGGCGGTTGGGAAATCGGGGCCGGGGATAATCTTGATGAGCTCATCGACCGTGATTGCTGAATTATTGATGAGGGCGATCGTCGCGTTAATGACTTCAGTCAGATTGTGGGGCGGTATCTTTGTCGCCATTCCGACGGCGATGCCTTCGGAGCCGTTGACCAGAAGAAGCGGCAGGCGCGTCGGCAGCACTTTCGGTTCCGAAAGCGATTCGTCGTAGTTCGGTTGAAAATCGACCGTTTCCTTTTCAATATCCGCAAGAACTTCGTTGGTCAGCTTTTGCAGACGAACTTCCGTGTAGCGTTGAGCCGCCGCGTTGTCGCCGTCGACCGAACCAAAATTTCCCTGCCCGTCAACGAGCGGATACCGCATCGAAAAATCCTGTGCCATTCGCACGAGCGTGTCGTAGATCGACTGATCGCCGTGCGGATGATATTTGCCCATGCAGTCGCCCACGATACGGGCAGACTTTTTGTACGGTTTGCTGCTCGTGTTGCCAAGCTCATGCATCGCCCAAAGGACGCGGCGGTGCACCGGTTTGAGGCCGTCACGAACGTCCGGAAGGGCGCGCCCGATGATGACGGACATCGCGTAATCGAGATACGAGCGGCGCATCTCGTCTTCAATATTTATTTGATTGCGGTCTAAAGTTGAATCCATGTAAATTTACTAAATAATTATTTCGTTCGAGGTAAATATGAGTCTTTTTTTCACTTGCTGGCTTCGCTTAGCCACGTCCGTTTACGGCGTGGGAATGATCCGGCAGAAATCGGAAGGGCGTTTTAACGTCCTTATTTTCTCTTTCAGCCGCCCACGCGGGTACAAAAAAGGTAAGGACGTTAAAACGCCCTCACTAAACCGCACCACACTCAACCACGCCGTGAACGACGTGGCTATGCTCAAACTAACCCGCCAAGGACAATTAAAAAACTTGAAAAAAGAAACTCATTGATGCTATGCTTATTTTACAGGCATCCGGCCTGATGCGCAACTTGTAACACCTTTACAAAGCCTCGCTAGCAGCTTCCTGAAATATTCCATTTTTTGCGGACTCGAACACGCCGTTTCGGCTCTTGGTATGCCTACAATGTCAACAACCGTATCAGAAAAAGATAACCGACGAATACAACGTTACGAGCTGTCTTTACCGACCCGAGTAGAGGTTAAGGTAGACAGTAAATTTTCGTGGAACGAGATAACACGGATGGAAGATGTGTCCGCCTTTGGAGCGGGCTTCGTACTGAAACGGCCGGTAAAACGCGGGCGTTTGATATTTATCAGTGTGCCGATGCCGAGGCAGCTTCGCTGTTACGATTATCTCGAGCCTCAGTATCGTGTTTGGGGCCTCGTCCGCCGCTGTGTACCGATCACATCGAATCCGGGTGCCGAAAGCTACGCGGTCGGCGTTGCATTCATAGGCAAAAATCCGCCGTCGGGATTTGTAGAAAACCCGTCAAAGCTGTACGACCTTTCGCATCGCGATGACGGCGGGCTCTGGCAGCTGATAGAGGCCGAGGCCATGCCGGATGAAAGCGACCTTCCGACGTATCTTCGGCGTCATTCGCGCTTTGCCATCCCCGAAGCCCTGATTCTTGAGCTGCTGGATGAAACCGGCGACGTTGCGGCAAGCGAAGTAAGCGTGACGGAAAACCTGAGTCTCGGAGGCGCGTCGGTCTTTACCTCATTCAATGTCGAGGTCGGATCGTTTCTGCGGGTCAAGAGTGAACGCTTCAACATAACGATCATCTCGGTCGTCCGGGGCAAGCGCGTCGGTGCCGACGGCATCGTCCGTCTCCATTTGGAGTTTATCGATCATCTGTTCCCTCTCGAAGGGATTGAGTGATCCTGCACTTTTTTGTTCAGAATACTATCCTGTTTTATCTTGCGGAGGAGTTAAATGTCAGTACAGGCGGAAGTCTTAGAAGAAACAATCGACACGGTTTCGGCGTCGTTATTTGCGGTCGTAAAAGTAAAAGAGTCGAATACTGAAAGCTGGAAAGAAACGGCGGACGTCGTCAGCGTCTCATCGACCGGTGCCGGTTTTTACGTAAATCGCGAGTGCCAAGTGGGCCGGCTTGTTGCTTTGGTCGTGCCGCTCGAACCGCATTTGAGATGTTACGACCATCAAAAAGAACTTTACGCTATTTTCGGTCTCGTACAGCACTGTCACATGCTTACTAACGAAGATGCCGTCGGCTACCATGTCGGGGTCGCTTTTGTAGGCAAACGGCCGCCGGAAAGCTATCGCGAAGATCCGACGCAGAGCTATCGTATATGCGGCATGAGCGAGGATGGCCTTTGGAAGATCAAGGAAGCTGCTAAAGAATTCAAGCCCCGCAAGGACCCTCGCTTTTACCAGTCGATAAAGCACTACCTGGCTATTATCGATGCCCAAAAAACCGCGATCGCCGGTGAGCGTACAACTACCGAAAACATCAGCAAAAGCGGTGCGGCGGTCCTAACGACGCTGGACGTGAACGTTGGCGACAGAGTCAAATTTATAAGTGAAGAATACGATTTTTCAGGGATTGCGGTAGTCTGTAATCGAAAGGTCGGACCCGACGGGCGTGCCCGCGTGAATTTGCAGTTTGTCGGGAACTCCTTCCCTATCCAAAAGATCATCCAGCCGGAATCCATTGTATTCGACGACGAAACTCTGGACGACTAGAGTGGACTTTTTCTGGAACGAGCTTTTACTGCGTCAGAGTTTACACTCAGAAAATTTATTGCGGGTATCGTCTGCCTGCCGGGAATTGATTCTTGCGCCGCATCATCTGACGCCTGCGCCTTTGTTCCGGCGTTAAGTTGTTAAAATTAGGCGGTAAAACCGGGTGCGGAGCCTCAATGTTAGGAACGCGGGGCGTTTTTGGCGTAATGCCATTCTCATCAATAATGGAATCCGGCGTTTCCACTCTGCCGTTCTTGATCTTCATATTCCCGACGTAAATAGTCTTTCCCTCAAGATCAATCTCGTCCGGAGCATCCGATGCGGCCTGGCCACTGCTACTTGAAGTGGCCTTTGCTGTTTTCGCGACCTGCTTTGTCTGCGATTTTTCAATTTCAGATCTCGATTCAACACTTTTCGTCGCACCATCAGCCGATTCGGGTTCAGGCGGCGTTACGGTCTCGACCGCAGTTTCTGTTGCGGGTGAATCTGTGGTGGCCGGTTGGGAGGTCAGTTGAGATTCGTTCGGGGCTGGGTCAGCCGAAGAAAAAATATTCGGGTTGTAAACGAAGACTCCCGCCGCAATGCTGCCCGCCAAAAGTAATCCTGCCGCCGAGGCAACGACAAAACGCGGCTTCGAGCGGCCGTTTGCGGTCGAGTTGGCAGCGGCGAAACTCACAGCTTCGGCACCTGTCACCCGATTCCCTCCGTCAGTTCGCACGGCCGTTTCCCGCGAAATATACGCCGGCAGAATCTCCGTTTTGACGTCGGTTTGCCTGTCAGCTCCGTGACGGGTGGTTCCCGGCATCAGTTTCGTGCTTTGCGATGCAATATCGGCGTTGGCAATGGTATTTGCATTATGCGCCGCTGCGGCCAGATGTTCATAACTGCGGTAATCGTTTACCATTTCCCGCATTTGGACAGCGGATTGCGGCCGGGCGGCAGCGTTCAGATCCAGAGCGTTGTGCAATACACCGGCGAAACCGACGGGAATTTCTCCGCGTATAAAATGCGCCGGAATCACCGGATCGGGCTGATGGCTCAAAACGCTCATTGCCCGCGTCAAAGCATCTTCCGGCGGACGGCCTGTGAGCAGGTGATATAAAGTCGCGGCAAGCGAGTACAGATCGCTGCGCGGGTCGGTTCCGGTTCCCTGAATTTGTTCAAGCGACGCATAGTTGCGCGAATATCCGAAAATACTCTTGGCGGCTGTCTGGTGGCCGGCGTCGGTCGGATTCCCTTTCGCCAGCCCAAAGTCGAGCAGAATTATCTGGCCCTTTGCCGTGATCTTTAAATTTTGCGGCTTGATATCGCGATGGATGACCGGGTTCTGCTGGTTGTGCAAAAAGTCCAGGGCGTCAAGCAATTGGTCCGCCCAGATCAGGACCTGTTCAACCGAAAAAGGCTTCGCGTCCCGTTCGAGCATAAACGCAAGGTCCTCGCCGGGAATGTACTCCATCACCAGAAACTGGCCGTTTTCTTCCAGGAAGTGATCGCTGACACGCGGCAATGCAGTGTGTTTGAGGCTGTTGAGCAGACGAGCCTCGCGTTCAATCGCCTTGCGGTAATTATCGTCCATGCAAAGCGTTTCCTTGATTGCGACTATGCTGCCGAAACGTTCATCGGTAGCAACATAGACCGCACCCATACCGCCTTGCCCGATCTGTTTATCGATCCGGTAACGCTGCTGCAGAATTTTTCCAGTCTCGATCATTCTCTGTTTCTACGACGAAGGTTTCCAGATAGTTTACTACAAAATCAAATTGAGGCAGGCCTAAAAATGCCTGCCCCGATCGTTGCATTAGATCTCGGAGCTCTAATTTGGTGGTGTCGAACAAATCTCTGTGTTCTTTGTGCCAAACTTGGTGTCCTTCGTGTAAAAAAACCTGCTAACACAAAGTTCACAAAGCGAGATCCACGAAGATCACAAAGAAATTCAAAATGAAACTACCTGTATGTACTGGAACCGACCTTAGCGACGTTGTAGACGTCGGCCAAGCTGTTTAGCTCATACCGAACCCTTGCCCAATTTGCCTCGGTTTCGGCTCCATAGCGGTAGTTCTTCATATTTCGATCAATGTCTGAAGCAATGTTAAGGCAGCGGCGGACCTCTTCCCTGTTTTCTGCCCACGCATCGCGCCGATCGAACTCGCGCGCAAGTTCGTCCGTCGCCGATTCAAGGTCGCGAGCGCGCTTGTTGAGCCAATCCTCACGGCTCGTGCCGTCAAGCCGGCTGCGGTCGAGCGAGCGGTCAAAGTTCTTCACAAAATTATCGACACGGTCTTCGACACGATTTACGATAACTTTGACCTGCGCTTTATTTAAGGCCCTGCCGCGCGACTCGCGACGCCGCTGGCCGTTCGCGGTGTCAAACAATACAAAGACCATAAGGACTGCGGCGAAACCTGCCAATATTCTGAATAAGTTCCTGTTCATAATTTCATTCTCCTCTGCACTCCAGCAATATTAAGTTCGGCGGTTATTCCCGCCGATGTTCAGACGCATCCACACCCTGTAAAGTCGAACAAATTCCGCTTTTAGATGCGGAGAATATTCTTGTAAATATCTTTGCAAAAAGGGTTTGTGGAATACGTCAAATTCTTGGGTTGTGTAAAATAGCCCAACTCGATCCAGGGTCATTGACGAAACGGGACCGGTAAGATAAAGAGTAATTCAGGAGAATGATATTTGCCTGAACTTTGGCCTCGACAAAGTGTTGACGCGGTGATTGGTAGGGAGTAGAGTATTCTCGTTTACTAAGTTGCTGTCCGCGTAGCATTCCCCGGTTGTTTCGCGTCGCAAACCAAACAGCCGTTCTGTTATTAATTCCGCTCTCCCGCGAGAGCAGAAAGGAGAGGATAATGAAAACAATAACAAAGGTAGCAGCAGTGTTGCTCGTGAGTATTTGTGCCGCCTTCGTCTGTACTGCTCAGGACAAGCTCCGTCGGATCGAGCAACCCGCCAAATTAACTTACTCAAACACTCCGATCCAGGTGGCCGTAAAAATGGATGGAGAGCCGATGTCAAACAGGGAGGCGCAAGCAGGGACTGATTGGCTTCGAAGGATCAGTTTGGAGGTAACCAATACATCCGGCAAGGATATCAACGGGGTTTTGATTAACTTCGTGCTTAGAGAGCCTCCCTTTGGAGTGAAAGCCACTCCCGAGACCGTAGGGATTGTGATCAACTTCGAACTTCAGCACTCGGAACCACAGGTCAAGGTGCTGCCGGCCGGAGATCGAGTTACGCTCAAACCGCCAATGACAATGGTCGACTTTTCGACAAAATTCGCTCTGGAACACGGAATGAAGGAAATCGAAAAAGTAGTCCTCGATATAAGATCAGTTCGCTTCACCGACGACACCGGGTGGTTCCTGGGGTGGCGAACCCGGAAAGACCCCGAAACAGGACGCTATATATTCGTCGCCGATGATCGTGAACTAGCGTTCGCGAATTACCTGCAAGTATTCTCATCCCAGACGCACCACGGTTTTTTTTTCGGAAATAGGAGTGAACTTCAACGAGCCGGAAACTGACCCCGGAGGTTGCGTATGGCTCAGTTCACAGTCCGAGGTGCGGATTGCTTGTGCAAGCTCCGAGGATGGGTGCGATTTGCCGGACACATGTGACAGGCTCGAGGACGCGTTTACGAACCCCGAAGCTCCCGCGGGTGGACCAAGTATTCCATACGGGACGGTTGGGGAACACGCATTTAGGTGTGCACGTAAAGCAGGGCCGGAGGACGCTTGTGTAAGCTGCGAGCCTAGGTTTTACGTACAATTTAGTGCGGGCTGTCCAACGCTCTGCGCAAATGCAGTACGCATGCCCCTGTCAAATCAGTGTCCTACTGGTACTCTCACAAGCTTCTTGAATCCCGGCTGGTGCTGTCCTGTACCTACTCCAACCCCGACACCGACTCCGGAGCCTACTCCTTTTCAGTGCGAACCGCCCTTCGGCAGCGAAACGCAGTACTGTCCGTACGGCACTTTTTATGATACTTATTCCGGACTATGCTGTCAGGGAGGACAAGGGTCGGGATGTAATACAGCAGGTTTAGCGCAAGAGTGCTATTACAATGTCAACGATTATTGCGCCTGTCAAGAATACGCCGGATATTGGAGCGAGTCTTTTTGTCGGTGTTGGGCGGAGTCGCCAATCATCATTGACGTGGAGGGGAACGGATTCAACTTAACAAATGCCGCAAACGGCGTCAGCTTTGACATGCGAGCCGACGGTACTCCAGACAATTTAGGATGGACTGCCGCTGGCTCAGACGAAGCATTCCTCGTGTTCGACCGAAACGGCAATGGCAACATTGACAACGGCAAAGAGCTGTTTGGTAATATCACGCCACAGCCAAGCCATCCGAACCGGAATGGTTTTCTAGCCCTTGCAGAGTATGACAAGGCAGCACAGGGCGGGAACGAAGACGGGAGGATGACCCGGCACGATACTATCTTCGACTATTTACGCCCTTGGCGCGATTCGAATCACAATGGTATTTCCGAAGCGAACGAACTTTTCGCGTTGGCGGATCTTGGCTTACGAAGGCTGGATCTGGACTATCGAAATTCGCAGCGGGTTGACGCTCACGGAAACGCATTTAGGTATCGAGCGAAGGTAAGAGATGCCCAGGACGCTCAACTGGGCAGATGGGCTTGGGACGTTTTTTTGGTCAACGAAAATTCGAGCTCACGGTCAATCTTTAAACAGAACCGCATCTTTGCACTCGCGAATTCGCAGTGTGGTTCCCAACCACCCTCGTTGTAAACCACAATGGAAAAGCCTGCTCAAATTTCAGCATGGCTTTTCCATTGTTACTTCTTTCGATACTTAACCCTGTAACTTTTCATCTCGGGCGGTTCGGGTGGAAGAATGCCAAAACGATCGAAAATCATTTTATTAGGCGTGCTCCCCCGACCGATCTCCGGTCATATCGCACCACATCGCCAGGCCCTGCCATTTTCCGAATTTTTTGTAGTGCTTTTCGATCTTTTTGTCGGCACACACCTTCTCACGGTTATACTTTTTATAAAAACCGGCCCGCAGCCACGAATCGAGGGCAAGGCCGTCATATCTTCCGAGCAGTTTCAATAGGTTGTCCGCCGCATAATCGCCGATTCCTTTGACCTTCTTGATCTCTTTCTTAAGTTCTATGCTCGTTAGATCCGATACGAGCCACGATTCCGGATCGAGCTTGCCGCTTGCGACGGCTTCGGCCAATTCGGCGAAATACGGCGAACGATAACCGGCACGGATCTCGTCGCGGAAAAATGTTTCAGTCACATTTGCCAACGCGTTTGCGGTAGGGAAAGCATTCTTGCCGTTTTCCGCCGGTTCTCCGAGCTTTTCGACCAAATTCGTGGTCATATTTTTTGTCAGGGCCCATGAACAATTGGTCGTACACATGGTCTTCACGAGATCTTCAAAGACGGAGTGCGATCGTAATAGACGGCCCGCATTCGCCTGTTGCACCCAGGCGAGCGTTTCATGATTACCGATTGTCGAGTAAAAATCATCGAGGTCTTCGTCAAGCCGCAGAATATGCCGTATGTTACTCAAGACCTCATCCTTTTCCACATTTTGCGATGCGGTTTCGATCCTTAACATCTTTCCCTTTTCACTAATACTCGCGGATACAGGCACTCCTGATCGTGAACTGTGAAAAACGTAATGCAGTTTGCCGGTCATTTCGTTATATTCGAATGGCAGAAGATCGCTCCAGCCGTGACCGTTCACCGTGTGTGCAAAACTAAAATTATTTGGTCGTGGAATATTAATTTGATTGGACATTTTTAAGATACTAGGTCTAAAATAATGTCCTGACAAATCTTTACATTATTTAGACCAAGAACCCCCAATTTTCGTCTAACAGCACAAGGAATAGTTTTTCAGTCGGATCGATGATAAATAAACATCTTGCAAATCTCACAGATTTAGGTTAGTTTGTTTAACATTCTTAAACTTCGTCACGGGTTAGCGTGACGTTGGGTCACCGGTAACGCCTTATTGTACGCCGGCCAAACAAACACAGTTCGTAAGGAGGAAAGGGTTATGGTTAGCATGAAATCGCAGATATTGTTGCGAATTTTCACTGCCGTTTTTGTTCTTTGTCTTATCTCGATCCCGTCTTTTGCACAGGACGATCCCGACCCCAATTCACCGACACCCATATTAATGCGTGCGAGAGGTACGCAGTATGTTCATGCGGTTTCGGCTGAAGATGGGCGACGCGCCAGTTTGACGTCATCCAGTCGGGATGCTTTTCCCGCAAATTCCAGAATTGCGATCTTTGTGTCTAACGTCGACCTGATGGAAGGCGAAGGGGCAAATGCCTTTCGTGTTATCGTCGAAGATTCGCGAGGCCGGCAGTACCGTTTTCCAGTAGTCGATTTTTACGCCGTAAGAGGAATAGGAAAAGGTAAGGTTCCGACCTACGCCGTCACGATAGATTTACGCGATGAGATCGGTTACTGGGATTCGCCCGCGGAAGGTGATGTTCTGGTTCGCATATCCTGGCGCGGCCTGACCAGCAACCGTCTCCGCCTAGGTTACGGAACCACCGGCGGCTCGCTTAAAGACGATGCGGTTCCTTACTCACAACTGCTTGCACGCACTTTGAAGGATGACGCTAAGGCCGGGACGACTCGCGGCATGGCCCGCACCGCATCTCCGGAATATGTCGGCTACAGATGGTCGGGCGACAGAATGAGATTTTTGGAGCAGGCTGGATTCGGCCCGACCACTACTCTCGACTCCCGAATTCGCAGGATCGGCCTTCGCACATGGCTGACCGAACAGTTTGAAGCGCAGTACCCTTCCGCCAACAACCCATATCCGAATAACCCGCTGAAACCTACGAACGCACCGGCAGATTGCGACGGCGATCAAACCGTTACGCCCGACGTTCCTGTCACCTGCCAGCGCGACACCTATACGATGTACCCGGTACAGGCCTGGTTCTTTAAGGAAGCATATTACGGCGACGCCCAGCTTAGGCACCGTGTTTCGTGGGCATTAGCCCAAATGTGGGTCGTTTCAGGTGTCGATACGCAGCAGTCACGATGGATGACCGAGTATCACAAAATATTATCGAATAATGCGTTCGGAAATTACCGGACTCTTATGGAGCAGATGACCTTGAATCCGGGCATGGGCAACTACCTGGATATGGCCCGAAGCACAAGGACCAACCCGAATGAAAACTTTGCTCGTGAGATAAAGCAATTGTTTACGATCGGGCTGTTCATGTTAAATCAGGACGGAACCCTTCAACTCGACGGGCTGGGTGCTCCGGTACCTACATACGATCAGAACACGGTCAACAACTTTACAAAGGTTCTCACCGGTTGGGATTTCTGTAACCAGGTTGCGACGTGTCCTGTTAATGCTGCTCCCGGCATCGTGAATTACATCGACCCGATGCGGGTGAATGCGAACTCAACGAATTTTAGCACTCAGCAGCGGCATGATCTGACCGCGAAAACGCTGCTCAGCTATCCGGGTGTAACCAACCCAAACATCGCTGCGTGTGCGACCTGCACCACATTTCCGACCGTCGCGACGTATGCTAATAACTCGCTAACGCAAACGTTGGATAATATTTTCAACCATCCGAATGTCGGCCCGTTTGTGAGCAAGAACCTGATCCAGCACCTTGTCACCAGCGATCCGACACCGGCATATGTCGGCCGTATAGCCGCTGTTTTCAATAACAACGGGTCGGGTGTCCGCGGCGACATGAAAGCGGTTGTCAGAGCGATTTTGCTCGACCCCGAAGCACGCGGTGATGCGAAAACAGATCCGAACTTCGGCAAACTGCGTGAACCGGTGCAGTTATTTACAAATGTTGCCCGTGCGTTCGACGTATCGAATGTCGCGGGAACAGGCCAGAGCGACGGCGTATTTTACAACGGCAACACGCAAAATGGTTTGCTGACGACGATGGCACAGACGGCGTTCTATTCGCCGACCGTTTTCAACTACTACTCGCCGGATTATCAAATCCCGGGAACAACGCTGCTTGGCCCGGAATTCAGCTTGATGACAACCGGAACGGCCATCGCCCGTGCGAATTTTGCCAACACGATGGTTTACAGCAATCTGCCTGTTAACGGAGTGAATGTTCCGGTCGGAACCAGGTTTAACTACGCCGAAATGCAGGCTTTGGCTGCGGCTGACCCAACGAGCGAGCAACTGCTTGACGCGCTGAATCAGAAGATGATGCATGGAACGATGTCCGCCTCGATGCGGAATACAATCCTGACAGCTGTGAACAGCATCGCTGCTGCGAGCACGCTTCAACGGGCACAACAGGCAATATATCTAGTCGCGACATCGTCGCAGTACCAAGTACAGAGGTAAAAACTATGAGTGAATCAAGACGTGAATTTTTGAAGAAATCCGGTGGTTGCGCTTTGGGCATGGTAACTCTTGCGACACAGATGCAGCATTTTGGGCTGATGAGCGCCCTGGCCCAAAAGGTTCAGGACGAACAGGCATCCCCTGAAGGCGGAGCGAATTATAAGGCCCTTGTGATGGTGTTCTTTTCGGGCGGAAATGACGCAAATAACATGGTCATTCCGAACCATGCGGACGGAACCATCAGCAATTACAGCACTTATGCGGGTCTTCGTGGCCCGGACCTTGCTATTCCGCAGGCTAGTTTGCTGCCCATCTCGGTACCCCGAATGGGCGGACTGACTTACGGTATGCACCCGAGCTTTGGCACAGGGGCTACGAATGCCGGCATCCACCCGCTCTGGGCTGCCGGGAAAATGGCGATCGTTACGAATTGCGGCACATTGGTTCGGCCGACCACAAAGGCCCAGATGAGCCAGTCGACGCACCCGAAACCGTACCAATTGTATTCGCATTCGGACCAGACCGCTCAGTATCAAACCAGCGTCTCCAACACGCAGGCCTTCACGGGTTGGGGCGGACGGGTATCGGACAAGTTAACGGCGGGAAGCAATCCGACGGCCTTGATCCCGATGGTTACATCAATCGCCGGGGCACAGTTGTTCACGGCCGGCCAGACCACGCTGCCGATGGCGATCAACGACTCCAATACATCACTGGCAAATGTATTGAATCCGGCAGGCTTTACGGCAAACGGCGGCCCGGCCCGGCTGACAGCATTCAACGCGTTGCGTGGGATAGACCTGGACTCGAATTTTGTGTCGGCTGCCAGCAACGTCACTGATTTGGCCATGCAGGCAAACAGCGCTTTGGCTGTCTCACAGGACACGACGGTGGCATTTCCCAATACGAGCATTGGCCGTCAGCTACGGCAAGTGGCCAGGCTGATCAAGAAGCGTATGGACTTGAATGTAAACCGGCAGATCTTTTACGTGCAAATCGGCGGTTTCGATACGCATACCGGTCAACCGGCTCAGCATGTAAATCTATACGGCCAGTTCAGCCAGGCCGCCCGAGCATTCTACGACGAGTTGGGCACGGCGTCACAGAACGTGCAAAACGACGTTACGTTGTGCACCTTGTCGGACTTCGGCCGTACTATGCAGCCGTCTGGCTCAGGCACGGGTGTCGGCACCGACCATGCATGGGGCAATCACATGATCGTAATGGGAGGCTCCGTCCTCGGCGGAAATTTCTATGGAATGAACACCGCAACCAACGGAACCCCGTACCCGCATCTGCAATTAGGCGGGCTGGATGATACCGATACCGGAACGAATCCGCGCGGACGGTGGATACCGACTACCTCAGTCGACCAGTATGCCGCGACGATGGCCCGCTGGTTCGGACTTGCCGAAATTGATATGCCCTCGGTATTCCCGAACATCGGCAACTTCACAAGCTCGAATCTAGGCTTCATGCCTTAGTTCGGTTGATAACATCCGCATTCTACGGTTTGCTTCTCTTCATATGGCAAGTCGTGATGGTCTTTAATGGTCATCACGGCTTTTTTTATTGAAAACTGTATGTGGAGTACAGTCGTGTCTTGAAGTTTCGCGGAACGGGGCATAAACTTATCGTCATCGAGAGTCAATAAAAAGCGTGAATTTACCGAATTACCTAACACTCGCGAGAATCGTCATCGTTCCACTGCTTGTTGTTGTGCTTCTAACGCCGGTCGCCGATCGTTGGTTCGGCATGAGCGGCTATGTTCTGGCGATAATAATTTTCTTGATCGCAGCCTTCACGGACGTCCTCGACGGCCATCTCGCCCGCAGACGCAACCAGGTATCGACCCTCGGAAAGTTTCTCGATCCTATTGCCGACAAACTGCTTATTTCAGCCGCCTTGATCGTGCTGGTGGAAAAGCACCTCGCTCCGTCTTGGGCGGTTGTGATAATTGTTGCCCGTGAATTTATCATAACAGGCCTGCGTTCGGTCGCCGCCAGCGAAGGGATCATAATCCAGGCCCAGAGCGTCGGAAAGTTGAAAATGTGGGCTCAGTGCGTCGCCATCGTAGCGTTGCTGATAGCTGCCGCCAATGGCTCGCCTCCGGTTTCAAATTTCGGACTCGAATATCCTGCGTTTCGTTTTTGGGAGGTCGAAGAGGTTCGAACGGCCTTTGCTAATCTGGTGAGCTTCGCATTGACGGCGAATGATTGGAAGGTGTTCGGCTATCTCGTCGGCCGAGGAGCTTTATGGGTTGCGGTGATTACGGCGATATGGTCGATGTACGATTATTTTTCGTTCTTTTTCCGGGAAAAACAAGTTAACACAAAGCCTCCCGCAGTAGATTCTGAAAACTAGAATTGGCGAATCTTCCTTTGCGTCTTTGCTCCTTGGCGGGAGAATCTTCCTGAAGAATTTTCCCGCAAAGACGCCAAGACGCAAAGGTAAAGCACCGGAGTTTATTTTTTACTCTTCTTGGGTTTCTTTACCGGTATCCGATCGCGGGATTGAACGAGGGCCTTCAGCTCCGTCATGAACGCCGAAACGTCCTCAAACTCAAGGTAAACCGACGCAAACCTTACATATGCGACCTTGTCCATTGCCTTTAGCCGCCGCATTATGATCTTTCCGATCTCGGTTGTCGCAAGCTCTCGATCAAGCGAATCCTGGACGTTTTTCTCAACCTCATCGACAACCCCTTCGAGCTGAGTAACAGATATCGGCCGTTTTTCACTCGCTCGGAGTAATCCCGACAGGACCTTACCGCGTTCGAAAGTCTCGCGTTTACCATCCTTTTTGACGACCATGTACGGAATTTCGTCAATACGCTCGTATGACGTGAAGCGCCGTCCGCAACCGAGGCATTCACGTCGACGGCGGATCGAATCGCCGTCCTTCGCCTCGCGCGAGTCGACTACCTTATCTTCAATATGTGTACAAAAAGGGCAACGCATGATTTGAATAGTCGAGAGTCGAGAGTCTCGAGTATGGAGTAAATCGAAGGACTTCGATCCTCATTTTCCATTTTCCACTTTCAATTGTCCATTACTGATAGGTTGTCCATTACCATTCGGTGCTTCGGACTCGATCTCATCAACCGCATTGTCGCCGGAAAGCAGACTTCGAAACCGCTCAATACTTATATCACCGTGGATGAAATAATATAAACCGAAAACGATTGCCGGTGCGAAATAGACAAGGTGCATGGCGATCGAAACTGCGGCCGCATCCTCGTGGCGCACGTCGTTTTTCAAAAAAACAAGACTTGCGGCGGTTGCAGTGTGAAATGCTCCGGCGGCTCCGCCCGGCGTCGGTACGACCGAACTCACTACCGCGAATCCCATAATAAACAGTGAATCACTGAATGTCACCGGAATGTTAAAAGCTCTCAGTACAAGCCACGTAGGGATCGCGATGGCAAGCCAGAGCGTGAACGACCAAAATGCAACCAACAAGAACTCGCGGCGGTCCCGAAGAATCTCAAGGGCCGACCCGAGCTGCCTGAGAACGCTGAGGATAATTCTTTGGACCCGGTTTGGGATGTACCTTCGGTTTACCACCTTCCCTGCCCAATCGATAACCCGTGCCGAGTTCCGCTGGTAGATAAACATAAGCACAAAGCCGAGAGCGACGGCGAGAAGCATGACGACGCCCGCGATCTCTACGTATGCGAAGTCGCTTTCGCGTCCGGCAGGAGGGTTGAACCACAATAGGTTCGCGGCAAAAAAACAGGCAAGAGCGGCGAGGTCGAAGATTCGCTCAAGCCCAAGCGTAACAAGAGCCGCCGAGGGCCGCACGCGCGGGTCGCGCATCGGCAGCCACATCGGCCTGACGATCTCGCCGGCCCTGCCGACCAGAAAAATAGCGGCAAAACCAACGGTCGTGGTGGCAAAAAGCTCTTTTAGGCTTGATTCCGTGATCGGTGCAAGCAGCACCTTCCAGCGGATCGCCCGGAGCAAATAACCCACGCAGATTATTAAAACCGCGAGAACCAAAAGAAACGGATCGGCCTGACGCAGGCTCTGGCTCACCTGTTGCCAATCGAGATTGCGCCCGAAAAACCAAAACAGAAAAACCGCAAATAAAAACAGCAGTATGAATTTTATATACTTTCGCAAATCTATTCGTTATCCGATTAATATCTATGTTGTGCGAACTTCCGTAACAGTTTAGTTACATCGGCAAATAGAAAAAGATACTTTATTCATTGGAGAAATGCGAATTCTTTGTGATCTTGCGATCAAATGCTTTTTACCGCGAAGGACGCAAAGGTTTTCGCAAAGGTCGCAAAAGGAAGAAAAAAACTCACTGCCTAACGGTCGTGTTTCCACCTTGATGTATAATTTAGGTGGAACTTTTCGGTTTTAGCTGTCGTAAGAAACCTTTGACAGGGCCGGATTTATTGCTTTGTTGGTGTTCGCGAGGAGCAGTTGCTGTTAGGAGATCACGCGTTGGAAGCATTGAAGGCTGCGGTGGAAAATAATGGTGCGGAGTTGATACGGCGTGCGCGTTCAGGCGACGGCGTGGCTTGGGAAGAGATTGTCTCGGGGTTTTCGCGCCGGATCTTCAATCTGGCCTACCGGTTTACATCGAGCGTCGAGGGTGCCGAAGACCTTACACAGGAAGTTTTCATCCGCATCTACCGAACACTCGACCAGTACGACCCGAAGCAGGGTGATATTTCGAATTGGCTGATGCGGCTGGCGAGAAATTTGATAATCGACGATTACCGGCACCGGCAGCGTAATCCGCAAAATTCAATGGCGGACGCGGTCGATGACCATTCCTATCATTTGCGTGCGGTCGGCAATTCCGCCCACAAGGAAATGGAACGCCGGGAAACAGCCGCTCAGGTACAGGAAGGCATAGACAAATTGCCATCGGATCTCAAAACCTGTGTTATTTTGCGTGACATCGAGGAAATGAGCTACCAGGAGATCGTCGATGTATTGCGGATACCGGAAGGCACGGTGAAATCGAGGATAAACAGGGGACGTATCGAACTGGCAAAGATTTTGAGGCGAATGAGAGTTGTAACGATCTAGGCAAATGAATGCAGAATATTCGTCACATTAAAAATGTAGTGTTCAAGGGATTAGGGTTATATGCCGTATGAAAAGGAAAAATTAATAGACTGTTCGCAATTTGAAGAGTTATTGACCGATTACTTGGACAAGGCTCTTGAAGGCAATACGCAGAAAGCGGTCGCTTCGCATGCGTTGAGTTGCCCGTTGTGCCATTCGCTTTTGAACGAGGTCAAGGCTTCGCTTGCGGTTTGCCGTGAGATCGCGGACCCGAAGCTGCCGGTTACTCGGCTTGAAGCACGTATTTTGGAAAGAACGATGCCGCAGTCGGCAATGATGTGCAGCGATTTTGAAGAGCACCTGACCGATTACCTAGACGGATTCTTACTGGCACCCGTTTTTCACCGTTGGGAACGGCATGCGGTACTTTGTGAGGAATGTACCGATCTTCCGGGTGCCGTCGTACGCTCTCTGGCGGCTTGCGTCACGTATAAGTTAGACGAATTGCCCGTGCCCGAAGGGCTGCATCAAAAGATTCTGCGGGAAACGATCGGTACCTCACGCGCCGCGGCTGTAAAAGCATCGCGAACATCGCAGCTCGCGGAATGGATCCGAGGCCTGCAGTTTCCAATTTCGGTTCCTCAGTTGGCACCGGTAGCGATGATGATGATGTTTGCTTTCCTGGTGTTTAGCCAGACGGTTTCGGCTGACGGCACATTAGTGGGCATTTACACGAGCAGCTACGAGCTTGCCGAGCAGACTTATCAGCAGGGCGCGGATGCGTGGAGCGGAAAAGAGCCTGTTCAACCGGCGAATCAAGAACCGGTCAAGGGTATATTTGTTGATAGTGAAGGTGGGAAATAGCCAATGAACTGTGGATATCACAGCCAAAATGCAGCAGTTGTCCAGTGTAACGGATGCGGAAAGCCGCTGTGCCCCGCGTGCGACCACCGGATCAAGGGCTTTCCCTATTGTCAGGACTGTATCGTCCTTGGAGTCGATCTCCTTCGTCAGCAAAATAAATCGTCTTACATCCCTTTTGTAAAGAAACAGACGTCACCGTTCATCGCGACGTTTCTTTCCTTCATCTGTCCCGGCTTAGGTGCTGCGTATAACGGGCAAACGATCAAGGCATTAGTCTATTTCGGTGTATTTGTCGGCCTTTTCCAGATGGCGATATTGACCGGCGGCACGTTTATCTTCGTGTTGGGTTTCATCGGAATGTGGCTTTTTGCCGCCCTTGATGCGTGGCGAACGGCACAAATGATCCGCTCGGGCCTGACGCCGGACGTTGCCGAGGACATCTTCGTAAAACGCTTTTCGGGCAACCCGAAGCTCTGGGGAATCGTTCTAACGGTACTCGGTGCAGGATTTTTACTTCAGGCTGTCTTCAACGTTCGCGGCCTCATGCGTGGCCTATTGCCGGCAATGCTTATTGGTTTGGGCATCTATATCCTTCGCGGTTATATTTTTAAGCCTAAAACCGAGGAACAGAAGTGGGCGGATTTTGACAGTGCCCGGCCGGCTAGGATCTTTCAGGGCCCGACCGGTGAGAACCGCTATCGCAGTGACGATTACGAGGTCGAGACAACCGATTTTTCAAGAGGACGGGCCGGCGGCTGGAAGAATCGCTAGGATCTCCAAACATTTGCTTGCATGATAGTGTTTCAATTAGCTAGAATAGAGTTTTAAGGAGCAGTATTTACGCCTATGTGGTTAAAAGCAACTGGATTATTGGGAAGCTTGCTGGCACTTATCGCCGTGATTATCGTATTTCTTAAGACGATCATCGGTTTTGTCGGATTTATAACGTTTGCGCTCAAGATTTTGATCGTCGTCGTTTTTGTTGCGCTCATCATCGGTGTTGGCTTATTGATCCTGCGCGGCGTTAAGAATTCCCGCAGCACGAGGGAATAGTTTTCGTACAATTTAATTTTCGGTGAACCGTCGGAGAAGGCGAGAATGTAACGCTTGCCTTTTCCGGCGGTTCATGTTTATAATCTTAGTAACCCAAAGACCAAGCAAACCATAGTTTTGGGTTGCAGCCCCACAAGTTAAGAGATTATAACTATTTTATACTAGTTACATTTCCGGTTTCGCGTTAGTCGCTAGCGGCTATTCTTGCGTGATTCCACGTGTCAGAAACCTTTGTTTCCGTCACGAAATCATTAAAAGGAGCTTTAAAGCATAATGCAGAGTACAGACAAGTCCTATACTTTTCTTTTATCGCATTCATCAAAATCAAGGGTTTATTTTCACAGGGTGGAAGTTTCAAAGAGGCTTCTGACCAATAGTTTATTAAGTTTTGGCATATTTTTTGGATTATCAATTATCGGCATCGGCGTTTTTGGAGTTTTTAATTACACAGCTTTAGCCAGTACGGTTTCATCTATTAAATCAGCAGACCTTGTACAAAATAAGCTTTCGGCAACTACACCCGCACAACCAAATTCATTCGATTATTCACGTCCGACGGATTCTGACAATTTCTCGATCAACAGCGGCGGACCATCGTCACCTGAGGAATCGGACGCCGAAGACGCTCAGAATGAAAAACAGCTTCAGGTTATTCAGACCACAAGCAATCCGGCTTCGATACCATTAATTTGGGCCCATTTAGGTAAAATCAATAACGAATTCGGTTTCCGCCGTAATCCGTTTGGCGGACGCACGTATGAATTTCATGCCGGTATGGACATCGACGGCGAACGCGGCGACATGGTCGTTGCACCCGCAAATGGCGTTGTTACCGAAGCCGGCTGGAAGGGCGGATACGGCCAGATGATCGAGGTGGATCACGGAAACGGCCTAAAAACGCGTTACGGGCACCTGTCGAAGATCGAAGTAACGGTCGGCGAAACACTTTCGCGAGGACAGATGATCGCTTTTGTCGGTTCGACCGGACGTTCGACTGGCCCGCATCTTCACTACGAGCTCAGGCTTAATGACAAACCGATCAACCCCAGGCGTTTTCTTCCGCCCGAACCGACCGAGCTGAAAAAGATCGCCGGTTGACCAATAAAACGGCTGCTCATTGAAAAGCGAAACCGAAACTTTCGGCTTCGCTTTTTTTCTTTTCTCTACTAATTACGTAGAAAAGGCAAAGGTAAAATACATAGTCCGCAGAGATTACTTCGGCGTGCATGCTCCTGCGGCCCATTCTGAGAACACACTCGCCAAAACGGTAAGCCGTGCGCCCTTTATGTTGGATTTAGAAAGCCGAGGAGCGTCCGCTGGAGGCAAAACGAGAAATACATCCCAAGCCCATCTGCCCAATTGGGCGTCTTGGGCGTCTTTCACTTTTGCCCTATACTTAAATCGGTTTCCGAATTCGTCAACTCTATCGGATTCGGAATAATCAAGGTGAATCTTCCGCAAACCAAAGTGATTCAAAGTGCGGAGCTCACCAGGTTCCGATAGGCCATTGTGATTCGCATCCTGCCACAGCCTCAGTTGATTGAATATGGAATCGTGCTTCGTGATCTTGCCGTCCGAGTTTCCTCCGTTTTCGCTTTCGTCAAATACTGCCAGAGCCAGGAATCCATTCTTCCCTTCTCCCTGAAGTGGATCGGGCTGTTCGGTGAAATTGCCGAAAAGTTCAGTGCCACTATCGATGGTGCCACTTCCATCTCTGTCCAATGCGAGCCAAGCATCGTCGGTTCCCGCAGCCGTCCACGAAACCCATTCTTTTAACCCAGGTGCGTTTTCAGGATTGATATCGAACGCAACGCCGTCTGCCGAACTCGTCAGGCTGAAACCATTGCCCAAGACATCGATCAAGATCGGCGAGGTAAACTCGCACGGGTAGGTGCATCGGCAGCCGAATTCGTTCCAACCCGTTTGCGGGTCCATGCACTCGGACTGCTGATCGTAACAGAGCCCGCTTGGTTCGCGGCAATCACCGCCACCGTATAGATTGAATATCCATCCCTGCCCCTGGCAACCGGCCTGACTTGCTTCAGAGCAACAATGCCCACATCCATTCGCAAAGAATCCGGAACCACAACTTCCACCATACGCCGGATAACACCCCTCCTGTGGCGGAGTTGGAGTCGGAGTCGGAGTTGGCGTCGGCGTCACCCTAACGCAAGCCCTGATTCGTGAACTATCGCAAGTAGTTGGCCCACTAGTCCCGATAGCTGCGTTCAAATTGCCACCAGGACCTGTCATCATAGCCGATGAGTTAGCAGGACACCCAATGCAATGGCCTAGAGCAAACGAATGACCAATTTCGTGCGACACGACGTGAGCAAACGCCGTAGGGTCGGTCACGCCAGGATTAATTTTAATAAAAGTCGTTGCTCGACATCCCCAAAACGACTGCCCATCGTTCGAACCTTGAGCGTTGAACTGCGGGACAGTACGGCTAAACTGCATATTCCCGGGATTCCCGATTACGAAGGGATCACCAAGGTCCCCGACATCGAATACTTCGTTAAAACTTACATTTGCTGCACCACCGCTCCAAAGTGCGACTTGAAATCTTATCTCGGCTTTCTGAGCGGAATTAAACGTGGGTTCTATGTAGAAGTTTACAGTGGAGTCTACTGGATACGAAGCACTAAGCTCATTTTGAGCCGGGTTCTGACAACTTTGTGCCGAGATTGTCTGGGAAAAGTTTAGAGTCAGCGACAACGACGCTATGAGCATTCCAATCAAATATTTTGGAGGAAGAGATTTCATTATTCAGTTCTCCCCTTTTCGTTGATCCGCCTTCATCGCGGCGCGGATATCTTGTATCAAATCGTCTTCTTCAGCATTCAAATATTTGTTGAAGGGTAACTCTTCTCTCGCATCGTTGCTTTCTTGCCAGTCAAGCGGAACAACTTTTTTACCGGAAAACTGATAACCCGTTAAAATGAACCAGTCAACACCGTTCTCTCTCTTTAAAAAAAAGACGTAGCGGCCTTTCTCCTGTGGTACACCATAGTAGATCGGGCTATACTTTTGGATTTTCCCGGAGTTGAAACGAACGTTACCACCGTAACGAACGAGCGATACATTCTCTTTAGTACTCAAAGTACCATCTGTGTCCTTTAGAACCTGCTCTATTCCTACTCGGTACTCTGTATAAATATTAGTTGCGTCCTCTGATAAGTGAGCTTCTCTCTTGGTCACAGTACCGATTACAACCGCCTCGGCGGTTTCTACCGGCAACGCAGAGACCCCCGTCCACCAATGCACATTGGTGGGTAAATTCTCCACGCCATTTGGGAACTCTCTTATCTTTCGCGATGCAGGCGAACTTTTGTCGTTAAATCTACGATTCTTCTCATTCCGTTCGTGAGGAACAGCACTCTTTCTTACTTGTTCATATTCCAGTATTACGTCTTGCCGACTTTGCGCCAGTGCTTGTTCTCGAATAGTTATCGCTAGGAACGTTACTGTTAATGCAAGTATCAGTGACACTACGGCTAACACCAATTTGCGATATTTGTTTTTCATGAAACTCCTTTCTGCTCTCGCGGGAGAGCGGGAAATTATTAACAGAAAGGCTGTTTGGTTTGCGACGCGAAACAACCGCGGAATGCTACGCGGACAGCTAGCTTTAGTAAGCAAGAATACTTTACTCCTCACGAATCACCGCGTCAACATCTTTGTCGGGGGTTGCTTTCAGGCAAATTTTATCCATCTTGGAATACCTTACGACCATCCAATATCAACTAGCAAAACGTTGCCAGTAACGCTATAATTTATGGTTTGCCGCTTTTCAAATATCTATTAAGGAAACCCACTTTATGAAATCGAAGAATGTTTTTCTCTCATTTGTCCTGACGTTTGCCGTGATGCTTTCGTCGGTCTCATTTACCTTTGCGCGTTTTGACGAAGGAATGTTCGCTCCCGGCCAGATCGCCGGGCTGCCACTAAAGAAGAGAGGCCTGAAGATAAAGCCCGAGGAGATCTATAATCCGGCGGGCGGCGGCCTGACCGACGCGGTCATTCGCCTTAGCAGCGGCTGTACGGCGGAATTTGTATCGCCCGACGGCCTGATCCTGACCAATCACCACTGCGGCTTCGAGGCGCTCGTTTCGGCCTCGACGCCGGATAAGGACTTGGTTGAGACGGGGTTCAAGGCTGACAACCGTGCGGGTGAGATCTCCGCCAAGGATTATTCGATCTTTATCACCGAACGTGTCGATGACGTAACCGCCAAGATAAAGGCCGGCACGGAATCACTGGCCGGAGAAGCACTCGCCGCGGCTTACAAGAAAAATATCGACGATCTTACCGCCGCCGAGCAGGCAAAGGCCCCGGCCGGTTCGATGATCCGCATACAGATGATCGACAGCGGATATTTCTTTTATCAGTATCAAACGAGGCAGTTCAAAGACGTACGCGTCGTGTACGCACCGCCACGCAATATCGGCGTCTTCGGCGGCGACCCGGACAACTTCGAATGGACGCGTCACACCGGCGATTTTACGTTCCTTCGGGCTTATATGGCGCCGGACGGATCCTCCGCCGATTACTCACCGATCAACGTCCCGTACAAGGCCAAAAAGTATCTGACAATAAACATCGGCGGCCTTAAGGAAAACGATTTCGTCTTCGTGCTCGGCTATCCCGGCGGCACGACTCGTTATCGGGAAAGCCAGGGGATCGAATACGCACGCGACGCCAACTTCCCTTTTCTTGCCAAATGGCTGACCGCGTTGAGCGACAGCCTGCGGCAGATCGGCTCCACTAACGAGGAAAAGCGTATTGCCTTTCAGGGCGATATCGCGAATTTCGATAACTCGCGCAAGGCGTTCGAGGGCGGCCACATTCGCTTGGGGCTCGCAAAGGTCGCACAGCAGCGACAAGCCGAAGAGGTCCGTCTGGCAACATGGATCGCCGCAAGCCCCGACCGCCAAAACAAATACGGCAATGTCCTTTCAGAACTTAAAACGCTGTCGGACGAGACAAATGCTGCGTCAAAACGCGACGTAATAGTTCGCCGTTTTCCCGATCAGAATTCGATGGTAGTGTTCCCGCAGATAGTCAATGCCGTCAACTACACCCAGATCCAGGGAAAGCAGATGAAGGACGACGAACGCGCGGCTAAATTGAAGGATATTGAGAAAGCGTACGCGACGCGTGAGCCTGCCCATGAGGCCGAGATGCTCAAGTTCTTCCTAAAGGCCTTTGACGAACTTCCAGCCGGCCAGAAGTTTGCCCCGGCAGAAAAGCTTTTTGGAATGTTCCAGGGCCAGGCCCGCCGCGAAGCTGAAGCGGCTTTTGCAGATACGATCGCCAGTGGTGAATATGCGTCGGCGGCATCGACTGCTGGCCTTTACGGGCCGAGGACGATGGACTTCAAACCCGAACGCGAGAATATTCTTGCTTTTGCAAAAGGCCTCGCTGAGGAACGTGCCGCTCTTGCCGCACGCGGTGCGAAATTCAATGCAAACATCGACCGTCTCCGTCTGTTATTTATGCAGGCACTGACGGAAATGAAAGGCGGCGTTGTCTACCCGGACGCCAATCTGACGCTGCGTTTTTCATACGGCAATGTCAAAGGATATCAGTCCCGTGAGTCCGAATACCGCTCGCCGTTTACGACCGTCAAGGGCATGCTTGAGAAGGACACGGGCGAGAAACCGTTCGATGTACCGCAAAAGCTTAAGGATTTGCAGCTTGCCAAAGACTTCGGCCGTTACGGCCAGGGCGACAGCGTAGTGCTCAACTTTCTCTCGACAACCGATATCATCGGTGGTAACAGCGGCTCGCCCATACTTAACGGAAAGGGTGAACAAGTCGGCCTGTGCTTTGACGGCAACTACGAAGGCCTCGGCAACGATTTCTATTACGACCCGGAGGTAAACCGAACGATCTCCGTCGATATACGCTACGTCCTATTCGTTGTCGAAAAATTCGGCGGAGCCAAATGGGTTGTCGATGAAATGAAACTGGTCGGCGGTGCAAAGGCTAAGTCCGCAAATAATTGACCCGTAAATTAACTGTTGCATCCAAAGGCCTCGTTTTTTGCGAAACGTGGCCTTTTTCGGGCCTAATGTTCCCGCATCAATATTTAAGCTGAATACTGTTCATCCCGCGGAGGATGGCCCGCTGCCGGCGGACGACGCGTTTTTTGTTTTTTGACGGGTTGAAAACGTTCAGCGGGCTGGGGATCATGGCCGACAGATAGGCGGCCTCTTCGCGTGTCAGATTTGAAGCGGATTTCTTGAAATAGTTGCGCGAAGCTGCTTCGGCTCCGTAGACGCCGTCGCCCCATTCGATGACGTTCAGATAGATCTCGAGGATGCGTTTTTTGGACAGGTTGCGTTCGAGAAAATATGTATAGACGGCCTCTCGGCCTTTGCGAAGAAAGTTGCGGTCCTCCGATAAAAAAAGGTTTTTGGATAGCTGCTGAGTGACGGTCGAAGCACCGCGTTTGAAGCTCGGCATCGGCGGTATCCAGTCGTTCGGATCGTAATCGCCTTCGGCCTTCGCCTCTTTTTCGCCTTCCTTCACAGCCTCGTCCCAGGCGCTTTCAATTGCCTTCCAGTCGAAGCCTTGATGCTCGAAAAATCTGGCGTCTTCCCCCGCCAGCACCGCCTTTGCCAGGTTCGGCGAGATCTGGTCCATCGGCATCCAGATCTGGAATTTACGCTGCTCCTTGTTGTCCGCCCGTGCTTCGGAAAGCCGATATTCGATCATCGAAGTGGTCGTCGGGTTTTCATTCTGAAGCCGCGAGATGGCCGGAAACGTGATCAGCTCATAGCCAAGCCAAACGACGATTGCGCCGACGAAAATCAGGAATAGAAGCTTTGTCCAATACCACATAGGCAGTAATCAGTAGTCAGTGGTCAGCAGTCAGAATGAATGCGGACTTTTGCCAAACTAACATAATCATACGCTTTTTGAATGCAAAAGATTCCATTTTTGGCATGACCACATTCGCGGAATCTGGCGCGGTTTGTCTGTAAACTCCTTATGCTCAAGAATTCGCTTGAAAACTTTAGGGCATAGGGCTATTCTGTGAGTGTTCCAACTCCGGACAATTTTATAAAACAATATGGGTCAAAACGATAATGTCGTGGCGGTGATTCTGGGCGGCGGTGCCGGTTCGAGGCTGTTTCCGCTGACGGGCGAGCGTTCCAAACCTGCCGTGCCGCTTGGTGGCAAATATCGACTGATCGACGTGCCGGTTTCGAACTGCATCAATTCGGACATTACGCAGATTTTTGTCCTGACGCAGTACAACTCGGCGTCGCTAAATCGGCATATTTCGCGAACATATAGATTTTCAAGTTTCTCGTCCGGCTTTGTCGAAGTCCTGGCGGCCGAGCAAACCAAGGATAATCCGGACTGGTTCCAGGGCACAGCCGACGCCGTGCGCCAGATGCTTCCGCATTTGCGCGATTGGCGGGTCGATACGCTTCTAATATTGTCCGGCGATCATCTTTATCGCATGGACTACCGCAAGTTTCTCGCCCGCCATTTTGACACTAACGCCGACCTGACCATCTCGGTCGTTCCGTGTAGGCCGAACGAAGCGGAGGAGTTTGGGCTGCTTAAGACCAATGAAAAAGGTGCGATCGTCGAATTCAAGGAAAAGCCGAAAGGTGATGCGCTTGAAGAGATGCGGGTGGATACGATGCAGTTCGGGCTGGACGATGTAGAAGCGGCAAAACGGCCGTTTTTGGCCTCAATGGGCATTTATGTTTTTAATTACAACCGGCTGGTCGATCTTCTAAAGACCGATAATTCTTGGATCGATTTTGGCCGCGAGATAATTCCCGCGGCAATAGAAAAGCTAAACGTGCAGGCGCATTTTTTCAAGAATTATTGGGAAGATATCGGGACGATCCGGTCCTTTTATGAAGCGAACCTCGACTTGGCATCACCGCTGCCTAAGTTTAATTTTTTCGATACCGAAGCTCCTATCTATACTCGAACGCGATATCTTCCACCGTCAAAACTCCATGGTTGCGACATCGACAATTCGATGGTCAGCGAAGGCTGCATCATGAACGGAGTCTACGCCCGAAATTCGATAATAGGCCTTAGAAGCCGGCTCGATATCGGTGTGAGGATCGAAGATTCGATAATAATGGGATCGGATTTCTTTGAATCGATCGAGGAAATTCGCGCAAATCTGGAAAGCGGCCAGCCTCACATCGGGATAGGCGAGAACACAATAATTAGGCGCGCGATCGTCGACAAAAACGTCAGGATCGGCAAGAACGTTAGGCTGCTAAACAATGCGGGAATCGAATTCAAGGACGATGAGAACGGCTGCTACTACATACGCGAAGGCATAATCATCGTGCCGAAGGGAGCAGTAATTGCTGACGGAACGGAGATATGAGAATGGAGGAATGGAAGAGTAGCAAAAAGAAACATCGCTCCACACCCTTACTCCTCCCCTTCTCAACTCTCTACTCCTCTACTCCCCACTCCCCTACTTCTTGGCGACCACATAACTATCCCTCGCGCGGACGGCGACGTTCGGCTGGTCGACTTTGACCTTTATCCTGCGCGTTTTCCCGGGCTGGCCTTCGTCTTTCGGATAATAACCGAGGCTGTAAAACTCTCGAAGCTCGCTCGCAATCTTTGTGAATGCGGCGTTTAGGTTGCCAAATGTCGATGCAAGATGCATGCGTCCACCCGTTCGCATCGCAAGCTGGTTCAGGTATTCTTCGGCAAACCGATATTCCTCCACGGTAGTTCCTTTTTGTCCTGTCGGATCTGTCGATGGCCGGGTTTGCGGCGATGGATACGGATCGTTTTGCGGAGTATTGCGCGGCTCCGGTTTCCGGCCGGAACGCGGCAAATTGATGCTGTCAGGGAGTTTGATGCCGCCGGGAAACTCGAGTCCGCCCGGAAGAGGAACGGGCACTCTGTTTTTCATCGACTGCACGTCGGCAAACGTGTCGTAGCGTACTGGATAGATCAATGCATCAAGTTCGGATGCATCACGAAGATTTTCCAGGTCATGAGACGTTCGGCTAGTCGTATCGACACCGTCCGTGAACAGCACGATCGCCTTTCGCCCTTTTATAGATCTCAGCCGCGAGTTCATCGTCAGATCGACCGCTTCGTAAAGGCTCGTTCCGGTCGCAATCTTTGTGCTTCGGATGGCCCCGTATATCCGCTTTCGGTCGCTGGTCGCCTCGCAAAGCATATGCACCTCTTCGTCGAACGAAATAACAAGCACCTTATCTTCCGGTCTTAGCTGATCGATAAAGGCGATCGCCGCGTTCTGAATCTCTTCGATCTTGAACGTCGTGGAATAGCTCATATCTAAAACAAGAGCCACCGTAAACGGCTGTGCCTCGTTCGTAAAATAAGCCACCTCCTGCTGGACGTGATCTTCGAAAATGGTGAAATTCTCTTTTACAAGCCCGCCGATAAATCGGTTTTTGCGGTCGAGGATGCGGACGGGGATCGTAACGAGTTTTGTATCGACGGAGATGACTTCGCCGCTGTCCTCCACGCCAACAGTGTCGTCTACGGGCGTCGGCGTCGGTGTCGGAGTTGGTGTGGCCGCCTTTGCCGGGTCGCGCTGATTAGGCTTCTCGTTCGTCGAACGCGGAGGAACCCGCCGTGATTGAGCGTCGGCATAAAAAAATCCACCGCAAAGCAACGCAGCCAAGAGCAATAGTGAGCATTTATTCATTATTCCGAACTCGACAGGGCAAATCGAGTATACGATGCTTTGCGGCTTAATAAAAGATGCTCAGTACCGACCCTTTATCGTTTAAGTTCCGGCGATTCTGTTGCTGTTCTGCCCGACGATATAGCTTGTCTTTGCCCGGACGACGAGGCTCGGACGCATGACGCGGACCTTTATCTGTTTGCGGTCGCCGACTTCACCGACGTTCTCAGGATAATATCCGAGCGAATATTGGCGGCGAAGCTCTTCGGCGATGCCGGCAAATGCGGCGTCAAGGTTGTAGGTCGATTCGGCTTCGAAGCTGCGGCCGCCGCTGTTTTGGGCAAGCGTTTCGAGGTATTTCCGGCCCGTCTCGTATTCGTTCGAATTGCTGCCGCCGCCGCGTCCGCCACCACCGCCACCGGCCGCAGGTACACCGCCGCCGCCTAGAATAATCGCAAGAATATCGTTGAGATTTCCGTTTCCACCACCACCACGCCGCCTGCGGTTTCCGCCGCCCCAGCCGCCGCCGCCGAAGCCGTCACGCTGCGTGTTGTAGCGGATCGGATAAAACAGGGCGTCAACCTCTTCGACATCGGCGACGGTGCTTTGATAAGTTGCCCGCCGTGAGGTTGTATCGACGCCGTCGGTGAAGAGCACGACCGCCTTTCGGCCTTCGATCTGACGCAATTCGCGGCTCAGGACCTGATCGACTGCTTCATAAAGGCTTGTTCCATCGCCGAACTGCGCCCCGTTTATCGCCATTCTCAACACGCGTTTATCGCCGGTCGGGCGGCAAAGAATCTGTACGGATTCGTCAAAGGCGATGACCATTACTTTGTCCATCGGACGCAGCTGATTGATAAAAGTATTGGCGGCCGCGTGGATCTCTTCGATCTGAAACGCGGTCGACGGGCTAACATCGATCATTAAAACAACGGTGAATGGCTGCTCGACCGACTGAAAATAATCGACCTTTTGCTCGATTCCGTTCTCAAAGATGCGGAAATCATTCTGCTGGAGCCCCGAAACAAACCGTCCGTCACGGTCAAGCACGGAAACCGGCATCGTGATGAGGTTGGTCTCGATCCTGATGACATCGTCGTCACCATTTGGTTCGGGTGTAGCGGTTTGTACCGGCCTCTTTGCTGAAGGATCGCCAAGCAAAACAGGCGGCCGTCGGTCGGTTCTCGCGGGCGTATCGCCCTGAATTACCGGCGGTGCCGGCGTGGATGCAACACGCGGACGCGTGGCTTGGCCGAATACGAACGATGACGTTACCCCAATGCAGAAAAGTGCAAACGCAGCTTTTTTCATACAATTATTCTCCGAGCAGAATGTGACTTTGGGGAAAGCGACGAATTGGATTATCAATAGTTTAGACGCGTTGCTATCTATTTTTGTCTAGAAGATCGATTGCAAGATCGTGGAATCTTCGGCGGACTGAATTAATATTGACGAACGGCAGCGGATGGTTATGCGTGCGGTTTGTGAGCAGGACGAAGACGCGTTCCTTAACGGGATCGATCCATAGGCTCGTGCCGGTAAACCCATTGTGCCCAAAACTTTCCGATGACATCTTTGTCCCGGCGGTCGAGTCTATTGTCGAAGCAAGCTGAAATGCGAACGCGCGGTCTTCGTTCCCTGGTGTAAAATTGGTACGGAAAAGCCCGCAAGTTTCCGGTTTTAGCAGCGACGTGTAATTCGGCAGGAACTGCTGGGCGATTTTGAAGACCTCTTCTGCAGTCGAGAACAGCCCCGCATGTCCGGCAACGCCGCCCATAAAATAAGCATTTCCGTCGTGAACCTCGCCCCAAATCTGTTGAGTGCGGAAGGCGGAATGCGGAATCTGGAGTTCGTTCTGAGTTCCTGCATCGGCTCGGCCTTTGTCAGAACCGAGAGCGGTAGCGACCGGCCTCTTCAATCTTGAATCTTGTATTTCGAATTTTGACTGATAACCAAGTTCGATACAGGTTTGTTTCTCGTATTCGTTACCCTTTTCGCTCGCAGCTATTACCTTCTGACCTCCTGCTGCCATAACCTGAAACCAATTTTCGATAGACGGGTTAAATATTGTTCGGCTCAGCCCTAGTGGCTCGAAAATCTCTTCGTAAGCTTCGAGATCGATTCGATGCCCAAACCAAGTCGCCTCTAGTATAAATGCTAATGTTATAAAGTTGAGATCGCTATACAAGACACTTGGTTCTCCTGAATTCGCAAGCGGTTGAGCTGCTATGGTTTCGGCAACACGAAGAAGCGAGCCTGAAACCAAGTACAACGGAATCCACGCTGCAAACCGTGAGGTATGAGTTGCCAATTCCAGAATCGTCACCTTTCGCGAGCGGCCGGAAAATTCACGCAAAAATCTATCGACGGTATCGTCGAGGCGCATTTTTCCACCTTCAATCAGCATCGCACACATCAACCCTGTCACCAACGGCTTCGTCAAACTCGCCAGATCATAAATAGTATCGAGCTTTGCCTCGATTCTTTCCGGCTCAACGACCGCATAACCGAGAGCGTCTTGATAGACGATTTCGCCTTTTTCGGCAACGAGATAGACAGCCGATGGGAAATCATTGGCGTCTATCCGTTCCTGTAGAAATGTTGAAATTTGTTCGTGCAAGTTGTTCGCGGTCAGCCTGTTACACAGCGATTAAATTTCATTCTAGACTAATTGACACCAAATAATTATAGAAATAGAATGCCGGTATAAATTTTTTTTGGAGGTACCGATAATATGAGCAAAGTAGAATCCGCGGATTTGATCCTTAAACTTTACGACCTGCGTCGTGAGACGAAGATGCGCGAAGCGCGAAACTGGATCTGGGCGTTCAACCCGACAAGTGCTGACGAATACGAAAAAACAATGATGGACCCCGAAGTCGGCGGTTATCTGAGGATGGTAACGTCCTATTGGGACATGGCGGCGGCGCTGGTAAATCACGGAGCTATCGATGCCGAAATGTTTAACGATACCGTCGGCGAACATCTGTTCATATTTGCGAAAGTGGAGCCGTTCCTTGCCCAATTAAGAGAGAAATGGCAAGAACCGGACGCTTTCAAACATCTTGAAAAAGTAATTCTTGACCGTCCCAACGGCCAGGCAAGGCTCGACAAGACGAAAGAATGGATAAAGAGCATGGCCGGCGAGCAGGCTGGCGAAGCAGCGGCATAAAAACAGCCCATTTTTGGAGAATAGCTGATAGCTAATGGCTGTCAGCTATTTTTCTTTCTAAATGTTATGTTAAACGTCCAACCGTTTTCGGTGTGCTTCGATCTTTTCCAAAACCCCGACCGCCAAGGCGACGGCGTGCCGACCGTCTTCGCCTGAGACAGGCGAGGGTTCGTCGCGTTCGATGGATGTAAGAAATGCTTCGATCTCGGCTTTTAACGGCTCGACGTCCGTTATTTCCAGCCGGTTGATAGATATCCCATGCAACGGGTGCGAAGCGTTGGGATTAAGCGAAGTCACCGAAGCGAATTTCGTTGCGTAGTCCAGCACAACGTAGGAATTTGTCTGATAGAACCGCGTTTTACGTATTTTTTCCGTCCCGATTCGCGAGGCGGTGATGTTCGCCACGGCACCGTTCTCGAACTCGATACGGGCATTTGCTGCATCGACTTTGTCGGAGATGACAGGAATACCGACAGCACGAATCTCGGAAACTTTTACATCGTTCCCTACCAGCCACTGGACGGCATCGAGGTCGTGGATCATCACGTCCAGCACAACATCGACGTCGAGCGAGCGGTTCGGAAACGGTGAAACACGGTGGATCTCGAAATAGAGCGGATTCGTCACATGCGGCCGAAGGGCGACCATTGCGGGATTGAACCGCTCCAACTGGCCGACCATCAGCTTTGCACCGGATTTTTGTGCAGCAGCTATCATTTGATCGGCTTCGGCCACGGCAAGGGCCATCGGCTTTTCGACCAAAACGTGCACACCACGTTCGAGGAATGCACAGGCTATCTCGCAATGCGTTTCGGTCGGAGTGGCGATCGATACAACGTCCGTTTTGTCGAGCAGATCGCGCCAATCGGTGAAATGCGGCGAACAGTTATCGGCTGCGATCCGGGCTGCGGTTTCAGGATTCGCGTCGCAAACACCGATAAACTCGACTCGGCCTTCGCGGGCCAACTCAGCATAATTACGTGCGTGGTGACGCCCCAAGCTTCCAACGCCTATCGCTGCAGTCCTCAGAGTGTGGATTTCTTCCATTTAAGGTATTTGTGTCAAAAAATTAATTCGGTAATACTTAACATTTTCCGCTAACTTTCGGAAGATGACAAAGATAGAATCCGCATTCCGCATTCCGCGTTCCGCAATTCCATGGCTGCTTCTCGCCGCGGTTGTTGTATTCGTCTATTTTTTCGGCCTTACAATTCCGCTGCTCGGGCCGGATGAGCCGCGATACTCGCAGGTCGCTCGTGAGATGTTCGAGCGTGGCGATTGGATCACACCGACGCTCGGCGGCTTTCATTGGTTCGAGAAACCGGCGTTGCTGTATTGGCTCCAGATCGCGGCATATAGCTTGTTTGGCGTTTCGGAATTTTCGGCGCGATTCGGATCGGCTTTGTTTGGGTTGGGAACGATTTTTTGTCTTTGGGTGCTGGGAAGACATTTTCCCGCAAAGACGCAAAGACGCAAAGAAAGCAGTTTTGCGAACTGGCTTGCACTCATTGCTGCGTCTTCGATTGGGATCATTGTTTTTTCACGCGGGGCGAGCTTTGATATTGTTCTGACTTTTCCGATGACGGCCGCGATGGTGAGTTTCTTCATATTTGATTTAACGCAAAGCCGCGAAGATGCGAAGACGGAAAGCAAAGAAACAACAGTTGATCCGAATATCACCGCGTCTCCGCGTCTCCGCGTCTACCTGTCGCTTTTCGCATTTTATTTCTTCATCGGCGTGGCCATACTTGCAAAAGGGCTTGTGGGCATTGTCTTCCCGTTTGCAATTGTTGGGTTTTATTATCTGCTGTCGTGGAGATTTCCGAGCCGCACTTTTATTACAAGCCTGGTTTGGGGAACGCTGATTTCGGCTGTCGTCGCCTCGGCCTGGTATCTGCCAATGTACCAGCGGCATAGATGGGAGTTTGTCGACGAATTTTTTATCCAGCATCATTTTCAGCGGTTTACGTCGAACAAATATTTTCACCCGCAGCCGTTCTATTTTTTCTTCTGGGTTTTGCCGCTGATGACGATACCGTGGCTGCCCTTCTTTATTGGCGGAATTTGGGAGTTCGCAAGGAAGATATTTCACCACAGAGACACAGAGAGTCAGAGTCAAGCCGGACGGGGAGACACGGCGACAAAGAGACGCGGTGAAATGGACGGCCGCCTATCTTCGTGTCGCCGTGTCTCCGCGTCGCTACCACGCTTCGCGGCCGCATGGCTCCTCGTGCCGCTCGTTTTCTTCTCGTTTTCCGGTTCAAAGCTTCCGGGATACATACTTCCTTCGCTTCCGCCTGCATTGATAATTGCCGCGATCTGCCTGTTCCGATTTGTACAAAAAAGTGAAATGCGGGCGAGGATGGTCAAGGCAACCGCTCTTGCAACCTTTATCATCGTCGTCGGACTAATCATATTTGTTGTGCCGCGTTTTGCCGATGCCGATTCGGTAAAGCGATTGATCGATACGGCGAACCGGTTAGGTTTCACCCGCGAAAAAGTTCTAACGCTCCACACTGTCTCGCATAATGCTGAGTTTTACGCCGCGGGCCGCCTTATTCGCGATGACACAGGCAAACAACGGAAATTTTTGGGGCCGTCGGAAGTGCTTGACGAGCTTAAAAAGAATAGCAACAACCCTGCGTTGGTGCTAGTGCCCCTTGAATATCTAAAACAGCTTCAGGACAGTCCGCTGCTGCAATCTAGGGTATTAAAAGACAACGGTGAGCTTGCGATTGTTTACGTACAGGCAAAATGAAAGGCCGCTGCGTCTGAAAGCGGGCGGGCAAGCCCGCCACTAAACGATTGTAGAATAATAATTTAGATCCCGTTTAGAAGCGGGCTTGCCCGCCCGTTCTTCAGCGCGTTTCCGCCCGCCGGAGCCTATCCATAAGGGCAACGCCGATGCCGCGTTCTTCGACCGCCTGACAGTAGATTGTCTCGATATTTCTCTTATCCGACTCACGAAAAAACGAAAACACTGAGTGTGCGTAATCTTCCGCTGAACCGCAAATTTTAATCAGTGCAGGTTTTCCGCCTGGCTTTTCAAAGCCGATGAATGCATATTCACCAGCGTTCGGAATTTCGAATCCGGCAGTAACTATCACTACTTTCGCATGGGGAGCATAGTGTTTATGTCTTAAACCCGGACTGCGAATTTTATCGTCTTGCCCGGCTTCAAATTCACGGGTTGACGGAACAATTTCGCGGAGTGATTCGATCGAAACAGCTCCCGATCTAAGAACCATCGGATCGCCGGACGTGCAGTCGACGACTGTCGATTCGAGCCCAATAATCGTCGCCTCGCCCTGTAAAATACAATCGATGCTGCCGTCGAGATCGTCAAACACCGCCTCCCACGTCGTTGGGCTTGGCCTTCCCGAAAGGTTCGCCGATGGGGCCGCGACCGGAACACCGCAGCTTTTTAGAAACTCGTTTGCTATGGCATTGCCGGGCATTCTTACGCCGATGGTGTTGAGCCCGGCAGTGGCGATCATCGGTATGCTCGGCGATTTTTTTAAGACAATTGTGAGCGGCCCGGGAAAAAAGGCATCGACAAGCTGTTGGGCCGCTTCCGGCATTTCCATTATCAATTCGTCGATCTGATCGAGCGTTCCGATGTGAGCTATTAGCGGATTGTCGGCCGGACGACGTTTTGCTTCGAAGATCTTTGTGATGGCGCGTTCGTCAAACACATTTGCACCGAGGCCGTAAACGGTTTCAGTTGGAAATGCTACGGTCCCGCCGCGTTTGATAAATTCGGCCGCCTCGGACGGGTCGTTTGTAAGCAGAGTCTTCACAAAAAAGAGTTTCACGCAAAGACGCAAAGAACGCAAAGGGCGAGATTTTCGTCCGTGTTTACGCAAAATACCGAGGGCCGGCCGTCATCTTATTGTAGCGATGTTACAGATCGCCCAAGGATATTAAGTAGGGATAGTAAGTAGGAGAATAAAAATCATGTTTACAACCGTTAGCATAATCGCAATTTTAATCGGCCTTCTTCTGCCGGCCGTCCAAAAAATTCGTTAAATCGACCTGTTTGCCCACGCGATGACCCGTCGGCTTCTTCGGAAGCAGGCGGGTCTTTTATTTATTTGCACCTAACTGCGATAGAATTTATGTAATGACTCTGACGGAAAAACTAAAATCGCTCCCGGCCGCATCTGGAATATACATTCATAAGGACGCGAACGGGAAAATTCTTTATGTCGGTAAGGCGAAGAGTTTAAAGAGCCGTGTTCGGCAGTATTTTCAGTCGAGTCGAAATCAGGACGCAAAGACCCGCCGTTTGGTTAAGAATATCGCCGATTTTGAGTTTATTGTTGTCGATAATGAGGTTGAGGCTCTCGTCCTTGAGTCGAACCTGATAAAAAAACATAAGCCGCGATTTAACGTTGTCCTCAAGGACGATAAGCAGTATCCGCACTTGAAGATGACCAACGAGCCCTTTCCGAAGGTCGTCATCACAAGAAAAATTCTAAAGGACGGTTCAAGTTACTATGGGCCGATGCTTCCCGCGGCACTCGCGAGGCGGACATTGAACCTCGTCAACCGGGCGTTTCAGCTGCGCACATGTGACATCGAAATTGACGGCAAGCTGCCGCGTCCCTGCCTTGAATATCACCTCAAACGCTGTCTTGGCCCATGCGTCAAAGGGCTTTGCACTCAGGATGAGTATCAACAGGCTGCCCGTGATGTGAAGTTTATGCTCGAGGGGAAAAATAAAGAGCTTGCCAAAGATCTGAAAGAGCGAATGTGGCATTTCTCCGAGAACGGCAGTTACGAAATGGCGGCGAAATATCGCGATCTTCATAAAACGGTAGTCGCTCTCGGCGAACAGCAAAAAATGGCGACGACCGCAGATCGCGATGTTGATATCTTAGGTTTTTATCGTGAAAATCAGCGGCTTGCCTTGCAGCTCTTCACCATGCGCGAGGGACGGATCGTAGGCCGACGCGAGTTTTTTTGGGAGGACCTGCCCGAAGGCGATGCATTTGACGCGTCGGAGTTTTTGGGCGAAGTGCTCGCACAATATTATTCGACTGATTATGTGCCGCTCGAGATTCATGTACCTTGCGATTTTGAGGACAGGCCGGTTTTGGAAAAGGTGCTGACCGAACGCCGCGGACGGCGTGTGAAGATCTGCGACCCAAAACGCGGGCAAAAACGCGATCTTGTTCATCTGGTCGAAACGAACGCCAAAGTTGCTTTCGAACAGCGCTTCCGAGTGCTTAAACCGGATTCAGAAAAGGTTTTGGGCGAACTGCAGGAACTGCTCGAACTGTCATATTTTCCCGAGCGGATCGAATCTTTTGATATATCGAATATTTCGGGTTCGGAGAACGTTGCCGGTATCGTCGTTTTCGAGAACGGCAAACCGGCCCGCTACGCCTATCGCCGTTTTATCATCAAAACCGTCGATGGTGCAAATGACTTTGCCTCAATGAACGAAGCCGTTTTGCGGCGTTATAAACGCTCCGTCGCCGAAGAAAAACCGCTGCCGCAGTTGATCTTTATCGACGGCGGCAAAGGCCAGCTTTCCGCCGCCGCCGCCGCAATGCGCGAGCTTGATCTGGAACAAATCATGCTCGTCGGCCTCGTCAAACCGCCGAAACGCCATAATGAAATATCACACCTATTAATCTATGGCCGTGAGGACAAGCCGATCCCATTCGACCGCAACTCGCTCGCATTTCGCCTCATCCTCAATATTCGTGAGGAAACACACAAAACCGCAATCGAATTCCACCGCAAACGCCGTGAAAAGCGCGATTTTACATCAGAGTTGTCAGAAATCCCTGGCGTCGGTGAAAAGCGAAAGATGAAACTGCTGCGAAATTTTGGATCGATCGAGCGAATTGCAAAGGCCACCGCGGAAGAATTATCGCCGTTCGTGGGGCCGAGAACCGCAGGTGAGATCGCGGGGCATTTTGAGAGGCAAAGAGGCTTGTCTAAACCGGTTTCCAGCTAAGATTCTTGAATTCCGCGATTCGCGCGAAGTCCTTCGCGTTGCCGGTTAAAAGCGACATTCCGTTACGGGCTACGGTCATGGCAAGCAAGGTGTCGTTTGTAAGCCGCCCTTTTCCAATCTGTTCAAAGCCATATTTTTGACCGATCTTATTCAGTATCTTTCCAGTAGTCGTCCAGTCGCTTTGCAGGGGCACTAGAAGTCGATTTATTTTCGCAAAACTGGTTTCCAGGTTGGCAACAACCTTTCGGGCCTTCTCATCGCTTGTTCCGGCGTAAAGTTCTTCGAGAACTACGGCGCTTAGCCACACCGGGAGATTTCCCGGGCTTTCGAGCCGCGGCCAGGTGCGCATTGAAAAAACGGTTAGATCACCACTTCGAAAAGCGTTGATGTAAATGGTGGTATCGAAGAGAATTCCGGCCAATCCGCTGTTACCCCTCTAGATTTCCATAAACATCATCGATCTGAAAGCCGCCCTCGACCATCGACTTAACAAACTTATCGTGAGCGGCCCACGCTTTTTTATTGATCTCCGCTTCAGAAATTATCCTTTCGAGAGCAATCTCCACAGTTTCTGTTTCGGTTGCGACTCCAAGGATCTTTTTGGCACGTTCCAAGCGGGCCTGATTTAAGACAAGATGCTTATTTCGACGAGGTGATGTGATTGTATTCATAATACCTGGATGTACATAAATTCTTACAATATGTACATAGTACATCGACATGACCATTGATACAAGAAAAAAACCGGCTGATCATCGGTATCGATCAGCCGGCTGTCATCGAGTCAATGATGAATAACTACTGCTTCTTCACATAACTACGGTGAATGATCTCCTTCCGCTTCTCATCTCGCGATTCGAAAAGGATGTTGTCTTTGTTCTCGCGGGTAGTGATTCGCGCACTTCCTGATGCCGCTTTTTCCTCGGCTTTTGCCTTGTCCGAATCATCCAGAAAAACGCTGACATCGGCGGATTTAGGGTTCGAAGCTACCAGTTTACCGCCAATTTCCGATACGGCTTCGATCGTCGTTGCTTTCAGCATTTTCACCCAAAGCTTTTTGAACAGCGCGTTTGACGAGTAAATATCCGCACTATTCAGCTTCCCGTTTATCGCGAATGCGTAGCCGATGACATCGCTCTTACCCTCGATCAAATTCTGGAGCTTACGCATATATTCAGCCGACGTAGCGGTTACCTTTCCGTTTTCGAGGCTGAGTTGAAGGCTCGTCGCCGAATCACTCGCGGCCACAGATCCGCCAACGTTTTGACTTAGCCGACGCTGTGCCTCGCCGACCTTTGCCCACACTTCCTGCTGCGAACTCGATTTATTGGCGGCAAGCTTCAGGTCTCTGGTAACGAGGCGGTCGTTAGACGACGAAAACTGGCCGGTGTCTTCGTCGCCGCGTTTCTTCCAGCGGCCCGATTCTACACAGAAAGCCGAAATAAGGACGCGGCCCGACCGCGCCGGGATAATAATGCTGATGGACAAAACGCGGTCTTGTTTGCCGCCTTTTACGATGTCGCCGGATTGAATGAACACATCGAACTGCTTTGAGATATTCTCTACCGCCAGCTCGTTTACATCCGAGGTTTCATACACCCGCAGCACCTTCATCTCCATCGCTTCCTGAAGCGTCAAAACGTTTTTACCGGAGGATTCATCCTTGCCGTGAATGAGAAAAATCGTCAGATTCTTATAACTATGTGGAGCAGATATCCTATAACCGCTCTGGGCCTTCACCTCGCTCAAAGCCCCAAAAATGATAAGCATCAGCGTGCATACGCCAACAATACTTCGTAACTTCATAAACAAACTCCTATTGGACTGATTTCTTACCCCTGGGGAAAGCTTGTATATGATTGGAACGGCGTGTGCCTATTTTTCTTGCACGCGGCTATTTACGTTCTATGGATTAAATCCTCCTATCGCCGCCTCGGCCGGAGCTTCGTCGGGCCGGAAGATGGCTTTTGCCCGGTCGAGCTTTCCGGTTGAACCGAGCAGGACAACGGTGTCGCCGGCCTTGAGCGTGTAGTTTGCTCCCGGGCTTATCTTTGTTTCGCCATCACGTAATACAGCTATGACGGTCGCACCGCTTTTTCCACGGAGATCGAGTTCGCCCAAAGTCTTATCTAGAACCGGTGAATCGGGTTGGAGAACTACGGTCTCAGTGCTTGTGGCGTCAAGCGCAACGTTGGTTTCCGCTGCCTTTTCCGCGGGCATTGAAGGTGAACGCAGCATCTCGTAAGCCTGACGGCGCACGCGTTCGATCTGATTTTCAATAACATTCCGCGCGAAACCGTAGCGGTGCAGAACGCGTGAAAATATCTCGATGCTCGTCTCGAATTCTTCGGGAATGACCTCATTGGCGCCTATCTCAAGCAGCTCCGTTAGTTCGGCGACATATCTGGTCCGCACGATGATGTGGAGGTCCGAGCTCATATGACGCGCCTGCGTAACGGTGCGCCGTGCTGCCTGCGGGTCGGACATCGCCAGCACCAGTGCCCGGGCCTGTTGGATCCCCGCGTGCTGAAGAACTTCGCGGCGGGTCGCATCGCCGAAATTTATCTTTTCGCCTTTGACCTTTGCCTTGCGGACCTCTTCGGCATTCAGTTCGAGGATCGTATATGGAACACCGACCGACCGCAAAACACGCGCCAGGTTTCGCCCATTGAGACCGTAGCCAACTATGATAACGTGCTGGTTCAAGCCGCCGCTCGATGTCAGATGTATGTCGTCCTCTTCCGTGTTCTCGATCTCGGCGGATTTGCCGTCCGAAAGCCATTTCTGAACGAAATAACCCGCCTTTGGGGCGACGCGGATCAGGAACGGCGTCGCGATCATTGAAATGATGGATGCCGCGAGAAAGCTTTGATAGTCGCTGTCCGGCAACAGGTCTACACTGCGGCCTGCCTTTGCCAGAATGAACGAAAATTCGCCGACTTGTGCAAGGCCCAGCGCTGTTATTGTAGCGACCCTCTGCGGAAATCCGAGCAAACGGATGATCGCCCAAATAATGAGTGCCTTTCCGACGATGAGTGCAATAACCAGTACCAAAACGCTGCCGAGATTTGCCCACAGCATTGCCAGCGACAACAGTATTCCGATCGAAACAAAAAACACGCTGTTAAAGACATCGCGAAACGGCAGTACGTCGGCCGTGACCTGGTGGCTGTAATCCGTATCGGCAAGGACGACACCCGCGATAAAGGCTCCGAGCGCCAGCGACAGGCCGAAATGCGACGTCACCCACGAAAGGCCGAGACACATCAAAACAACAGTCAGCAGGAAAACTTCAGGACTTCGCAATCGAACGATCTGCTTGAGAAGCTTTGGAATAAAGAACCAGGCCGCGGCTACGATCAACACCAATGCGAGCAGCGATCCGCCGAGATTCAAAACTATCGATGAAACGGAGATAGCGTCGCGTCCTGCAAGCAGCGGGACCATCAGCATCATAAAAACTATGCTGATGTCCTGAAACAACAGTATCCCGACACCGGCCCGGCCATGCGGCGAATCGACCTCGTTCCGCTCGACATAAGTTTTGAGGACAATAGCCGTGCTAGAAAGTGTGAAGAGGAACCCGAAAAAGATCGCCTGTCCGACATCGCGGCCAAAGAAAACCGCCGCACCGGTCACGGTAGCAATCGTAATCAAGACCTGCAAGCCACCGCCGATCAGAACAAGCCGCTTCATTTCACGCAGACGCCGGAGTGAAAATTCCAGCCCGATCGTAAACAGAAGCAGCATCACGCCCACCTCTGCCAGCATTTCAATGCCTTCCAGTTCTTTAACAAGCCCGAGGCCGTAAGGCCCGATAACCATCCCGGTCAGCATCAGGCCCACAAGCAGCGGCAGTTTTAGCCGCATGCAAAGAAATGCCACCGGTACCGAAACGAGTAAAATTATGAGCAGATCTGCGAATAAAGCTGGCGTATGCATCGGAAGCCTTCCTCAACAAAAATAAATCCTGTTCAGAATACAAGTAAAATCCGTGCAAGAAAATGGCGAATGATTATTAAATTTGGCGCGGCTTTGATTTAGCATGCGTTTGCGGTGAAAATAAGTAGGATTAAATCATTCCGCCGGAGGCTGATTAATGAAACTATTCCTTTCGCTTGGGCTGCTCGGGTTTGCCCTCTCATTCTGTAATCTTGGCGATAAGCTGAAGTCGCTTTCAGGGTCGAATTCAAACTCCAACTCAAACTCGCAAGCGAACAACCCGGCAAAAACACCGGAGCCACCCGTCGTAGCAGAAAAACCTATTTTTTCGGAAGTACAGCAAAAGATCGCGGACAGTTCCACCGAGGTAAAATGGGACGATAGGGGAATTTCGTGGCGGCTGCCGGCCGGATGGAAAAAAACCGAGATGACGAGGGGTTCTGTGCAGTTCAGCTCTCCGGATGGCGCATTTCTTATCCCGATGATCTCGATCCTACCGGGCGACTTCCCTTCTGATATGAGCTTAAAGGGAACCCATGACAGCGCAATGCTGTCGCTGCATAGCGACAAGTTCGAATTGGTCAGATACCTCGAAATCGACGGCATCAAAGGTGTCGAGTCCCGTGAAACAATGCCTGGCGACAAAAGCGGTCCGAGGCGGCATCAGTGGATCGGATTTCGCAAATATCAAGGTCAAACTCAGCAGTTGAACATTATGCTTTCGACAAAGGGCTCGAACTTCGATAAACACCGCGATGAATTTCTTGCGATCATGTATTCGATGAAGATCGAAAAATAGAAATCTTTAGACGCCGTACTCGCAGATAAAGCGTCGCAGACCGCGCTCCGATCCTCCGGTCCGCTCTGTCGACCGGGTCTTGGATGAGAATCATGGAAGGCTAGGCCGTTGTCGCCTTTTGAAACGCCCGCGTTGCGGCGGCGGTATCAAAAAACTCGTGGAAGTTAGTCATTTTCCCGTCTTTGACTGTGCAGACATGCACCCACTCAGTCGAATAATGGCGGCCGGTCAATCGTACAGTCGCAGTCGAACGCCCTAAAACTACGACCCTATCGTCCTGCTCGATAAACTCTCGCGGTTCAAAATCGGTTATGTCTTCGGCAATAGCCAGTAAATTAAAAAATTCACCGACCGCTTCGCGCCCATGCGTTAGTCCCCGGAATGGTGCATTTTCGATCTCGGGCACGGTCCAGTCTATATCATCCGAGACAAGTTCCAGCAGCCCCGGAATATCTCCGTTTCCAAATCTTTCGTATGCTTCCTGAACTATCGGCGTATTTTTTCCCACGCTCATATTCACCTCTGGCACCGGCTTCGATATAGAAACCGCAAGACTGAAAAGTTGTGAGGGATTGCTACAAATAGGAGAACGCGGTCATTATAGGATAATTTTGGTCGAAACCAAAGAATTTTATTTTAGACGTGTTAATCAATGTTTGTCGGAGCGTCAGAGTGCGGAACAAAGCACTTGCGGCAACGGGCTTCATATTTATCGCTTGCCCCGACCTCGACTCGCTCCTCGGATTCGACAGTACGCTGCGTGAAATTCGCCGTCGAGCCGCATTTGACGCAAATGGCGTGGATCTTGGTGATGTATTCGGCGGTTGAAAGAAGCTGCGGCATCGGCTCAAACGGTTTGCCCGTATAGTCCTGATCTAGGCCCGCAATGATCACGCGCATGCCTGAATTCGCGAGGTCATTGACGACGGTAACAAGCTCCATATCGAAGAATTGCCCCTCATCGATCCCGACCACCTGCGTATCCTCTTCGATCTGAAGCATCAGCTCCGCCGCTGTCGTAACTGGTTTCGAAATATGCTTCTGCCCGGAGTGCGACGCGATCTCTTCAACCGAATAGCGTTCGTCGATGCTCGGTTTAAAGACCTGGACCTTTTGACGGGCGATTCGCGCGCGATTAAGCCTCCGGATAAGCTCTTCAGACTTTCCAGAGAACATCGAACCGACGATCACTTCAACCCAACCAGTACCGTTTTGCCTGTTTTTTCGGCGTTCTTCCGTATTGTCGAACGCGAATTCTTCAACCATATCGAGCTAAACTCTGCTTCCCTTTAGATGAACTGTGAAGGAAAGGAAGGTTAGCACGAAACAGGGCAAAATGTCATTTTCCCTGCATTGTCGGTAGTGCATCAGTTTGAAATATTTCCCGGCTTCTTCTTTGTGAACTTTGCGGTAGGCGCTTCGTGTTCTTTGTGTTTAAGGCCTTTCTTTAAACACAAAGAGCGCCAAGGGAAGACCCAAAGGACGCTAAGGATTTAAACTGAATCCGTACCGCGTCATCAACGTGAACGCAGGTCTCGGCCGGTCATTTCCGAAGGTTTGTCGATGCCGAGAATGCCGAGAATCGTCGGTGCAATATCCTCGAGCGAGCCGTTTTCAAAAAGCGTGGTGTCTGCTGCCATATGGTCGATAAGGTGAAATGGAACAAGATTGGTTGTCGGCGCTGTTTTTGCAAGACCGCTTATGTCCGCCATTTCCTCGCAATTGCCGTGTGATGACGTTATCAACGCGACGCCATTAACCTCGCGCATTTTTTCCAGTACGCCGCCGAGACAAGTATCGACGTATTGAACCGACTCGATGGTTTTGGCGAAATTACCGGTTTCGGCCAACAGATCGGGAGCCGGGAAATTAACGATAAAAACGGACCGGCTGTCCGATTCGATGCCGCGTAAAAACTTGTCGGTTATCTTGAAACTCTTTGATTCTGGATCGGCCTCAAGCGTCTGCACCGCCGAGGTTGGAATAAATATATGGTTTTCGGTCGAATTGCCGGAAGTTGCGTTGCAGTTGAAATAATTCGTAACGTGTGGCGCGCGGGCAGTCTCGGTGATCCTGTAGTTTCGTACTCCGTTTTGCTCAAAGACATTAGCCAGGACGTTTTGCTCGGTTGGGCGTTCGAACGCGACCGGGAGATTGAACGATCCGTCGTATTGCGTCAGGCACACGGTTTCAATCCTCGGTTTCGCTGACGACGGATCGGCAACCGAAAGCGAGCGGACTATCTGCCGCATCTGCTCGGGTTTATGGTTGAAAAATACGACCAGATCGCCGTCACGCACTTTAGCCAGCGGAACATCGATTTCTTTTTCGATTATGATCGGCGGGATAAATTCGTCGGCGATCCCGCGCAGGAACGATGCTCGAATTGCCGAAACCGCGTCGAAACTTCGCTCGCCTTCGCCGTGAACGAGCATTGTGTAAGCCCGCGCCGTCCGCTCCCAATTTTCACCGCTGTCCATCGCGTAAAAACGGCCGCACAGCGACGCTATTTTTCCAATTCCGATATCCGCCATCTTTATTTCGAGCGCATCGACGTAGATATCGGCGGTTCGCGGCGCGACATCGCGCCCGTCAAGAATCCCGTGTACAAAAGCGTCTCGGACACCCTCCCGTTTTGCCATCCGCAACAAAGCGAACAGCGTTTCCTGAGACGAATGAATTCCGCCGTCGCCGACCAATCCGATGAAATGCACCGCTGAATTGCCGCTCGACGCCTTTCCGAAAGCCAATCTCAAAACCTGGTTCTCCAAAAATTCGCCGGACGAGATGGACTTGGCGATCCGTGCAACCTCGGTCTGGACGACCCGCCCCGCACCGATGGTCAGATGTCCGACCTCCGCATTGCCCGGAGCATCCGCCGATAAACCCACCCGGGTGCCGGACGCAGCCAGACCGGTCCGCGGAAATTTAGCGCACAGCTCATCGTAATAAGGCGTGTGTGCCATGGCGATCGCATTTCCATTGGTCCGCGGCGCAACGCCCCAGCCGTCAAGAATTATCAGTGCGAGCGGCCGTGTAATTTCGTTGCTCATATCGCGGGCTTCGTATTTTGAGAGGCGTGTCTGGAATGCGGACGACCATCGATGTCGATCATCGCGGCCACCCTATTGTATCCGAAAAAAACGCTTAGTAGGCAAGAAATTGTTAGCAACTCGGTGAGCCGCCGATTTCCCGTTGTTCTCTGTGTTCTTTGTGAAATCTTTGTGGTCTTTGTGATGAAAAAACGTTTGACACAAAGGACACGAAGGTAGACACAAAGAACGCGGAGAAAAAAGCCGCAGAGCGCATCAATAGGCGTCCGGGGCGGGCCGTTCCATCCACCGTTCTGGAAATGTCAGCGCGTGAAATCCAAATTTTTCGTACAACGTGTGAGCATCTCGGGTCGCCAAAACCCAGCGCCTGAGGCCTTGAAGCTCCGGATGCGAAATGATCGTCTCCATCAGCCACTTGCTGACACCTTGGCCGCGAAATTCCTCGATAATGAAGACATCGCCAAGATAGGCGAACGTCGCACAATCGCTGACAACGCGGGCAAATCCGATCTGCCGTTCGCCTTGATAAACCCCAAAACAGATCGAATTTTCAATCGCCGTCTTCGTCTGTTCGATACTCCGGCCTCTTGCCCAATACGATTCCTGCGAGAGAAATTCGTGTATCACCGGAACCTGCAACCGCGTCTTATCGGTGCTTATCTTAAATTTTCCGCGGCGCATTTCATTCACGGCAATTTCAGACGGACGGTTTTAGATATTTCAGGCCATCGATAAAACTAAAGTCTTTAATGTTATGGGTGAGTATCGTTAAACCGCTTTCGAGTGCGGTAGAGGCAATCAATGCATCGGCCAACAGAAGACCATGTGAATTCGAATACTTGCGAATAAGACCAATCGCAATCACCGAATTTACGGGCATTATCGGAAGAAGAGGAAACTTCTGTAAAAATTTTTCGAGAACCCGTTTTTCTCGGTTGGATTTCGAACCCTGCAAACACTCGATATAAATAGTTGTGTCCACATAAGACTCATTCTTCTCGACGAATTTTGCGAGTTTAATATCACCCGTGAAAATTTTGGAAAAGACATTGGTATCGATAAGGAAAGCACTCATGTGATCCGTCGATTATTTTCTCTAATTTTCCGCGCGATTTCTTCACCGGACTCCTTACGATCAGCCCAAATACCTACGGCTTCCGACGCATCGACATCTTCGAGATCAGGCACATCAAGCTTTAGCGTCTCTAACCTTTTGGGCTTCCTCGCAAGCCGCAATATCTCGTTGGCAATTTCCACACTCTTAATACTTAATCTAAGGTTGATGTTCTGCGGTACTTCAATAATTAACTGACCCATAAATTTCTCCAACTTATTTTAACATAGAAATTTTAGAGTGTTTTAAGGTAGCTTTTGACCTCTTTTCTGATTTGAGACGAATCAATTCAATGACGGCCTTTTCTGCCAAACGGCGTGCGGAGACCGATTTTCCCGCGCCGCCCGATCCAAAAACGCTAATCTTTTTCCTTTCGCCGAAAAAACCGGTTTTGCATTTATTTCAACTGATGAAACGCTTTTCGACCCGGATATCTTGCCGAATCGCCGAGGTCTTCTTCGATGCGAAGGAGCTGATTATATTTCGCAATCCGGTCCGAGCGGCAAAGGCTGCCGGTTTTGATCTGGCCGGCATTTGTCGCGACGGCGAGGTCGGCGATGAACGTGTCTTCGGTTTCGCCGGAGCGATGCGAGATGACGGCGGTCATGTTATTGGTTTTTGCAAGCTCGATGGCGTCAAGCGTTTCGGTCAGCGTGCCGATCTGGTTGACCTTGATCAATATCGAATTCGCGGCGTTCTCGTCGATTCCCTTTTGCAGGAATTTTGTGTTGGTCACGAATAGGTCGTCGCCGACGAGTTGGACGCGTTTTCCGACCGAATCCATAAGATTTTTCCAACCGGCCCAATCGTTCTCAGCCATTCCGTCTTCGATGGAGATTATCGGGTATTTATTGCACCAATCCGTCCAATACGCAGCCATTTCTTCGGACGATAGCTCGCGATTGTCGGACTTCTTAAAGACGTATTTACCGTCCTGATAAAATTCGCTCGCCGCCGGATCGAGTGCGAGCATCACGTTGTCACCGGCTTTGTAACCTGCCTTATCGACAGCTTCGAGAATCGTTTCGACGGCTTCCTCGTTCGATTTGAGGTTCGGGGCAAAACCGCCTTCGTCACCAACACCGGTCGAATAGCCGCGCGACTTTAAGACGGATTTCAGGTTGTGAAATATCTCCGCACCTATTCGCAAGGCTTCGGCAAATGTCGCGGCGCCGACCGGCATCACCATAAATTCCTGAAAATCTACATTGTTGTCCGCGTGAGCACCGCCGTTTAGAATGTTCATCATCGGAACGGGCAGCGTCTTGGCATTGGCACCGCCGATGTAGCGATACAGCGGGAGCTCTAAAAAAGCGGCGGCAGCCCGCGTATTCGCCAGTGACGCGGCAAGAATCGCATTTGCACCGAGATTGGATTTATTGTCGGTGCCGTCCATTTCGATCATAACCTGGTCGATTCGCGTTTGATCCAGCGCGTCGAGGCCTTCGAGCTCACGGCTGATCTTTTCGTTAACGTTTTCGACCGCCTTCAAAACGCCCTTCCCCAGATAGCGAAGCTTATCGCCGTCACGCAGTTCGACCGCTTCATTTTCGCCCGTCGATGCTCCGCTAGGCACAGCCGCCCGGCCTGTTGTGCCGTCCTCGAGTACAACTTCCGCTTCGATAGTCGGATTGCCGCGCGAATCCATTATCTCCCGTGCCCAAACTTGTTCAATTATGCTCATTTATGATCACTCCCAAATATCTTCAAATCGCTTTTTTTTTCATTTCGGAAAACTCGGGACGTTATCAAGACCCGCAAAGAAAATAAGTATTTTGTCCGGCGAGACTATCAATGTCGCAAACCAGTATCCGACGAAAACCTTTATTCACAAATTTAGCGTAAATGATTTGAAAGACAAAACGGGATCATCTTGAATTATCATTTTTGCCGCTCAGTAGAAAAATCGATACTTTGCAGGCAAGTGTCGTAAATAATCTTCTTGGTGAAGAAGACTCTACCAGCCGGGCTTTAGGGCATGATAAAGGAGGTGATTGCGGCAGAAGGCGTGCGTATTAACGTGTCCGCCATAAAGTGTCGTAAACTTCTTACTCCATCGTCCCCCAACGTACCATGCATTTCCGACGGGATTGGTTTTGATCGGTGCCGGCCGGTTCCGGTAAATTACTCCGTTCGGTGGCGTCCAATTGGAGCCGCCCGCGATGCCGTCGAGATCGACAATCATTTGGTTCATCGAAGCGGCTCCGGTGGCCTTGTCGTTAAATACCTGATGCGCGACCCAGCCGTTGCTAAAACTTGAAGACACAATACTGTCGAAAGTATAGCCGTCGCGAAGGAAAAAAATGTCCACCGAGAATATTGCCGCTTCTACTACCTTCGTAACCACTTCTTTCCAATTAATGAGAAAATCTCCAAGATCGCGCTGCTGCGAGGTTTTGTAGAACGGAATTACCAGAATTTGATCGACGCCGGCGGCCACCATCTGCGAACCAATAACGTGCGTATAATCGCGCCACAAATTTCCCCAGCCGCCGAATGAATCGTATGTCGAGTCGCTGTATCCGCCCTGTATCGGAGTGGGTGTAAAATTTAAGTGCGGTATCCCGCCCGACATCAGGCCAGCCGAGCTTCGGAAGACTACCCCGAACCATTTGATCGAACTGCCTTCAACACGGACCAGCTTTCGAATGTAATCGAAACCGACGACTATTGGATCGAACTGCGCCGTTCCGCGAAGTTGAAAAGGATCTGCAACGTGAATTCCAGCCGCGGCGAATTCAGACAGGCCGTCCGGGGCTTCTGTAACGGTGGCCGTGATTTGGCCAACCGGGACCGGCGGACCCTCAGCCGACAAACGATTCATCTCACGCAGCGTGCCACCGCCTGGATCGACCACGCCATCGATAACCGGTCGCCGGTTAGTTTCTTGAAACACTACTATCTGCGTCGTGATTTCGGCGATGAGAAGGCTGCGCAAAGAAGGCCAAACGCGTCCAGTTTCAAATGTTCCACCATTCGCAACAGGAATGCTGTCGAATAGGTTCCTGATCGTGTCGAGGTCCTTCTGAACATTGGGCATCATCGTCTGCCCGTGCCGGATGCCTACTGCGGCTGTAATAGTTCGCGCACCTGCCATTCGAAACCTCCTGTCGGACGAGCAAAATTCCAGTTAGATACTATTTGCAGACGTGCCGCCCGGGCAAATATTGCATAAGGGTAGAAAGTTAAGATCGGCGGTCATCTCGACGTATTCTCCATCCGAACCTGAATTATCCGCCGCTTATGAACTTTCTCGACCGTAAAAACATGGCCGTTGAAAGGAACCGTGTCGCCGGCCGCAAGAATTGTTCCGGCGACCGACATAAGGAACCCGGCAATGGTTGTATAGCTTTCGGAGATGGGCAGATTAAGATCGCGCCTTCTGTTGAGGTCTCTCACCGCCAGGCCGCCATCCAGCAAACAACTACCGTCAGGCTGCTGGCGTATTTGCTCGTTTACCTCTTCGTCGTGCTCGTCCGAAATGTCGCCGACGATCTCTTCCAGAAGATCTTCAAGCGTGATGATTCCCTCGACACCGCCGTGTTCATCGACCACGAAGCCGAAGTGGAACTTTTCCTTCTGCATCTGCCTTAGCACATCTTCGAGGCGGGCGGTATCGACAACATAACGGGGACTACGAATGATAGTTTTCACGCTGAATGCGTCCGGGTCAAGAAAGTCAGTCAAAACGTCTTTTGCGTAAATTACGCCAACTATTTCGTCGAGAGACCCGCGATAAACCGGAAGCCGCGAAAGTCCGTGCTGCTGAACCACTCGGGCGATATCCGCTAAAGAACTATTTTCGGGAATTGCGATGATCTCGGTCCGCGGAACCATGGCTTCTTTAACAGTCGTTTCCGAAAATTCGAAAACTTTGTTAATGAGTGTCCGTTCTTCTTTATTCAGGTGGCCGCTTTCTTCGGAAATACGTACGAGCTGGCGGATTTCGTCCTCCGTATAACTTGAGCCGTGTTCGCCGGATGGATGCAGACCAAACAGTCTGACGGTCTTCGTGCCGGTCCAATCAAGCAGCCGAATCGGGTAGCTGAAAATTTTGTAAAAGATCTCTAAAGGCAGAGCGATCAGCATTGAAACCTTTTCGGACAATTCGAGGGCGGCTGTCTTTGGGGCAAGTTCTCCAAATACGATGTGCAAAAAAGTAATGATGGAAAAAGCGATAGCAAACGATATTCCGTGCAAGACGGCTCCCGACGCAAGAAACGCGATTCCCGTCGCCTCGCCCACGTAGATCAAAATTGGCTCAAGCAACGACGCTACCGCCGGCTCACCAATCCACCCCAGGCCTAGCGAAGAAAGCGTTATACCGAGTTGCGTCGCTGAGATATACGCATTTAGATTGTTTAATAGCGCAAGCACGCGTGCAGCCGGTTTGCTGCCCTCGGCAACCAACGCTTCAATGCGGGATTTCCGCACGGCAACAAGGGCAAACTCGCTGGCAACAAAGAAACCGTTTGCAAGAACAAGAAAGATTACAAGGAAAATGTTGAACGCTGACCGAAGAAGTGTCGGCGTTTCAATCAGATCCGAAGGTTCGGCAAATAAAAATAGGAAAAATAAACTAGCGGGGTCGTCCATTGCGGAAAAAAGAAATTATCGCGGCTAACTTTCCTTAGGAAAGTACCAATCATACTCCTTCAAAACAGCTTGCCCGTAGCGATACGGGATTATTTCGGGAGTATAGCATATTTCCACGCTTGTCGCTGAAAACTGAAGTGTGTAATCATCTCGTCCCGTTTAGAGGCGGTCTTGACCGCCCGCCCGTCTCATAACAAGCTTAGATCACCCGCCAATCCTTCGATTCGGGATTTCAAATACTGCTGTCGATAAGTTCCTGGATCAGCATCCGGCACGATCCGCAGCCGCCGCCAGCACGGGTTGCGTCGGTCACTTTAGTAACGGACGCGGGAGAATTTGCATCGATATAGGCCTCGATCGTTTCCTCGGACACTCCAAAGCATGTGCAGATCAAAGCTTTCTCGCCGCTGAATTCTTCAATAAAGTATGCACGATAATCGGCCAGGGCATCTTTAAGGGCATTGAAGACAAGTTCCGCGCATTGTTTGCGATTCGGCGGAAATGCCTCAAGCTCATTCAAAACAAGGCGTTCGTGCTCCTCCTGCCCAAGTCCGTGGAGATCGGTGAGCTTCCGGCCCGCAAGAATCTCCGAGGTAAGATCGCCCGTCGCGATCATGTAGCCGCAGCCATTCGTCTGAAATTTAGTCTGCCTGATCAGTTTCGTATCATTGTCGATCTCGAGCAAGATACGAACAAAAGATCCGCACTCAAAACTAGCACTCGTGCCGACTGCGTTCGCCATAGGAGCGTTCCCGGCATTTTTCGGCAATCGAAATCGAGCGTTTATTTTTGGCGGATAGAATTTCATCAAGTAAAAAATAGAAAGTTAAAAGTTAAAAGGCAAAAGTGAAAAGTAAAAAAGCAAAAGTAAAGAAGGTCTTTTTGTATTACCGCCTGACGAGTTGGAGTCGATTTTGTGTAGAATAAGTCTGTGAAACCACTCACTTTTTTACTTTTTATTTTTTACTTTTTACTAGCGGCCGCGTGCCGTCCGGCGGCGGCTCCCGTGACGGTCGGCAACAAACCGATTTCGATCAACGATATTCCGCTAAAAGATGCACAGGCGAGGCCGCTGAAACCGGTGCCGGAAATGAGCTGGACGGGTTTTGAAGGAAACATTAACAAGCTCAAGGACTTTCGCGGCAAGGTGGTAATTCTCGATTTTTGGGCCACATATTGTCCGCCGTGCATAGAAGAAATACCGCACCTGAAGGCTTTGCAGGCGAAATATGGGCTGGATGATCTGCTGGTCGTCGGCCTCCACGTTGGCGGAGACGAGGATAAACCGAAGGTGCCGGAATTCGTCGAACGGCTGCAGATCACATATCCGCTGGCTTATCCTGAGGACGCGCTGACGTCATTTATTTTCGGTGCAGAAACAGCCATCCCGCAGACCGCGATATTCGACCGGCAGGGTCGATTGGCGAAAAAGATCGTCGGATTTAACGCCCAGATAAAGGTAGAATTGGACGAAGCGGTCGAAACCGCCGTACGATCAAATGATCAAAAATAGTACCAGCGTTGATAGAAGCGAAAGGATGCATACCCTCGACCAGGTGTCGGCGGGCGGCGTTGCATACCGCGAAACCGACGGCCGAATCGAGATCGCAATAATCCTCACAAATCCCGAACGGCGATGGCAGCTGCCGAAAGGAATGATCGACGCCGGTGAAACCACCGAACAAGCGGCTCTGCGCGAAGTTCGCGAAGAGGCCGGTGTTGAAACTGACCTGATTGGCCCGTTGGAAAAAACCGAATACTGGTTTTCCGCCGACCGTGACGGGACACGAACACGCTTTCACAAATTCGTACATTGGTTTTTGATGAGATACCGCTCCGGCAACGTCGAAGACCACGATCACGAGGTTTTCGAAGCCCGTTGGGCGGCGGTCGAAGATGCACTTGAAATGCTTGTTTTCAAGAATGAACGGGATGTAGTGACAAAGGCTGTCCAAGCTATACACGGGCTTGGATAGACCGCACACGGCCCGACAATGCCAATAGGCGTTTTCGCGTTTTTATTCGTGATATAATGGTAATAGTCTGGAGCGATTATGTTAGTAACCGTAGAAGCGGAAGTCGATGTAAACGGTGAGATAGAACTACTCGAACCGCTTAAGGTAAAAAAGCGAACCCGAGCCATCGTGACCCTGTTGGAAGAACCGAATGGCCAAACTGCGGAGAAAGGGAACGGCAAAGCGCTCTTGCAGGTTCTGAAAGACAATCCTTTGCCCGAATCGAGCCGCCGAACTGCTCAAGAGATTGATGATTGGATCGAGGAACTTCGTAGCTCGTGGGATTAGGAAAGACTATTATTTATCTTGACGCTTGTTTAGTTATTTATCTCGTTGAAAAACACGAGGTTTTTTGCGCGCGAGTCGAACGGAGGGTCGCAGATGCGGCCGACTCTACATTTGCGATTTCGGACCTCACCAGGATGGAGTGTCTTGTCCTTCCTTTTCGCAATGCTGATAAGGCCTTGGTGGACAGGTATAGAAACTGGTTCAATGAGGCACGTCTGATTTCACTCGGCAGTGCCGTTTTTGAGAAAGCAGCCAGACTACGAGCAGAGCATTCCAGTCTAAAGACCGCTGATGCCCTACACCTTGCAACAGCTCTTCAAAACAATTGCGATCAGTTCTGGACGAATGACGGTCGCCTGGCCCGAATCGCTCCGACGATCGTTCGGAACATCGTGACTAACTAGATCGAAATGCGTGATATCCCCGTCGGAAATGGCAGACTACTCGTTAATTTTGACGACAAATACCAGATACGAGACATTTATTTTCCGCACGTCGGCCAGGAAAACCATACCGAGGGCTTTCCGTTTCGATTTGGGGTCTGGGCCGACCGCGAATTTTCGTGGGTGGCTTCGGACGATTGGACCAAAAAGCTGTGTTACCTGCCGGAAACGCTCGTTACAGACGTCAGTTTGTCGAATGAAAACCTCGGTATTGAGATTGTTTCGAATGACACGGTAGCAAGCCACGAAAATATTTTTCTGCGCAAGGTTTGCGTCACAAATCTGTGGGATTCCGTCCGCGAAATCCGTATTTTTCTCCACCACGATTTCCGGATCTACGAAAATAAAGTGGGTGACACCGCTTTTTACGATCCGGAAACGCTCGCACTCATTCATTACAAAAAACACCGTTACTTTCTGATAAATACTGAACCGCATTTCGACGCATTCGCGACGGGCCGAAAGGCTTTTAAGGATCAGGAAGGCACGTGGCGAGATGCGGAAGATGGGCAACTGCGCGGCGGTGCGATCACGGAAGGTTCAGTCGATTCGACTGTCGGAGTTTATGCTTCGCTTGAGCCGAACGGCTCGTTCGAGTTCTTCTACTGGATAATTGCCGGTATTTCTTACGAAGAAGTGTCTCGTCTGAACGCTCACACGCTCGAGCGGCAGCCGCAGCAGTACATCGATTACACAGAAAATTACTGGCGTGTTTGGGTAAACAAAAACGAGACGGATTTTCTCGACCTTTCGCCAAAGGTCGTCGAGATGTATAAGCGGTCGCTGATGATCGTTCACACACAGCTTGACCGTGACGGGGCCGTCCTCGCGGCCAACGATTCGGATGTGACCGAACGCGCGACAGATCATTACAGCTACCTCTGGACTCGGGACGGGGCGTTTGTTGCAAACGCTCTCGATCTGGCCGGGTATTCACACCTCACCCGAAAATTCTTCGACTTCTGCAGCCGTATCGTTCATAAAAACGGTTATTTCCTGCAAAAATACAATGCCGACGGGACAGTCGCTTCAGGCTGGCACGCCGCCTGGGATGTGCAGGGCAGCAAACTGCTTGTTCCGATCCAGGAGGATGAAACAGCATTGGTTTTATGGGCGTTATGGCAGCATTACGACAAGTACCGCGATCTTGAATTTGCTAACCGGCTCTATCGAAAGGTGGTGGTCGGGTGTGCCGATTTTATGGTAGATTTTCGCGATCCCGAATTGAAGCTGCCAAAACCGAGTTGGAATTTATGGGAAGACCGCCGCGGCATTCATACGTTCACATGTTCGACGGTCGTCGCCGGCCTGCGTGCGGCCGCAAACTTCGCAAACCTCTTTGCCGAAAAGGAACGAGCGTCTCGATACCAGGCCGCAGCCGACGAGATAGTGGAGGCAATGTCGGAACATCTTTACAGCGAGGAACTGGGACGGTTCATTCGCTCGATGCAGAGCAACGGCGAGGATTCATATACGGCGGACACGACGATAGACGCATCGTTGTTCGGCACTTTTTATTTTGGCTGTTATGCTCCCGACGACGAAAAGATCGTCGGTACGATGAAGGCGATCGAGACAAAACTCGCCGCCGCGGGCGGGATTGCCCGTTTCGAAAACGATGGCTATATGCGAATCTCTGACGAGGTTACCGGAAATCCATGGTTCTTATGCACGTTGTGGCTGGCCGATTATTACATCGCCGCTGCTAAGACGAAACAAGAACTCGAAAAAGCCCTTGAAATAATAGAATGGACAGCCGACCACGCCTTGCCGTCGGGCGTATTGGCCGAGCAGATGAACCCGCTGACGGGCGAACCTGTTTCGGTATCGCCGCTAACGTGGTCTCATTCGACATACGTGGCTACCGTGATGAATTACTTGCAAAAACTTCGTCAATTCAATTAGAAAAGAGTAAAATACGGATTAGGTGATTGTTATGGACAAGACGTTTGCGGCGACGTTCGATGGAGAAGTGTTCCGACCCGATGAACCTTTGGATATTAAGCCAAATACTAAGGTGACGTTAAATTTAGTGGTTAAGAAAAAAAGGAAAACAGGCAAACCCTACGCTTTTTTGGATTATGCCATGTCTTTGGATTTGGATTTGCCGTCGGACTATTCCACGAATTTCGACGATTATATTTACCGAGGCAAATCGCTTAACAATGAATGAGATTTTTCTGGATACGTCTTTTGCGATTGCGATCGTTTCAAGAAAGGATGCTTTCCATCCAAGGTCGCGACGACTAGCACAAAAGATCAAAGCAAACAAAAACCACATTATCACTACCCAAGCTGTTTTACTGGAGATAGGCAATGCTCTTGCCAAGTTACCGCATCGAGAGGCGTGCGTCAATTTTATTCAGGGCCTGGAGAATGATCCCAACACTTCTATTGTTCCATTTTCAAATGAGCTTTACGAAAAGGCATTTGACCTTTTCCGACATCGAACGGACAAAGAGTGGGGCTTGGTAGACTGCTTTTCATTTGTCGTGATGCGCGAACACGGCATTGACGATGCCTTAACAACCGACGACCATTTCGTCCAGGCCGGATTTCGTGCTTTGTTGCGAGAAGACTAATTCTAATTATGCGTAAAGCCAAGATCCTGGCCACACTCGGCCCTGCCACAAATACCCAGGCAATAATAGAGAAAATGATCGAAGCCGGCGTCAGCGCGGTTCGTATCAACATGTCGCATGGCACGCATGAGGAGCATACGGCGAATATTGCATATGCGCGTGCCGCGGCACTGAAACTGAAGCGTGCGCTTTCGATACTGGTCGATCTTTCCGGGCCTAAGATCCGCACGCGAACGCTCAAGGATGCTTCGCCGGTCGAGTTGAAGGTGGGCGAGCTATTCACGATCACCACGCGTGAGATCGTCGGCAGTCAGCACGAGGTTTCCACCAACTTCAGCCATCTTCCCGAAGTCGTCGAACCGGGAACCCGCATTCTGGTTGATGACGGGGCGATCGAGCTGATGGTTGAATCAAAATCCGAAACCGACGTCGTTTGCAGGGTCGTTGTCGGCGGTTGGTTGAAGGAACGCAAGGGCATCAATCTTCCAAACACGGCGCTGCCGATCCCGTCGATGACCGAAAAAGATCATGCCGATCTCATCTGGGCGATGGGCCGGAATGTCGATTACATCGCACTGTCCTTTGTCCGCAAAGCCGAAGACTGCAAGCAGGTTAAGGACCTCATTAAGAAGCTCAATACCCGTGAAATGGGCCGTGCCTTGCTTGTCGCTAAGATCGAAATGGCTGAGGCGATCGCCAATCTGGACGCGATAATCGCCGAAACCGATGGTGTCATGGTGGCCCGTGGCGACCTCGGTGTTGAAACCAGCGTCGAACTCGTACCGGTTTACCAAAAGCTTATTATCGAAAAGGCCGTGGCAAACGATAAATTTGTGATCACCGCCACGCAGATGCTGCAATCGATGATTGACAGCCCGCATCCGACGCGGGCCGAAGCGTCCGATGTAGCGAACGCCGTATGGGACGGCAGCGACGCCGTAATGCTGTCTGCCGAAACCGCATCAGGCAGTTATCCCGTCGAAGCCATCCGCACCATGGCGAGAATCATCGATGCGGCCGAAACCGTCAAACCGGCACAACTTCGAAAACCCATCAAATTCTCGCAGCCACCTTCCGGCAGGACCAGCCAGGCTCTCTGCAAGGCCGCCGCCTACGCCGCAAAGGAAATGCTGACCGAAAAAGTAGCTGTTTTTACTGAATCGGGTTTGATGGCTCGTCGGCTGTCCACCATTCGATCTGGCCTTCAAACCTTTGGCCTGACCAGTTCGCGCGACGCCTGCAACCAGCTGGCGATGATCTGGGGCGTCGAACCTTATATGCACGAATCCGGCGGCTCAACCAAACAAATGCTCCGGGAAGGCGAAAAAACGCTTGTAAAGGCCGGTGTTGTCGAGGCCGGTGAAACTCTCATAATGATGGCCGGACGCCTCTCCGGCCTCGGCCTTTCCAGCTCCGTCATCGTCTGGACCATAGGCGAAGACGTTCCACGAAGATAGGTCTCGAACAATAGACAGTGAATCTTGCCACCGCCGGACCCTATCTCGCCCCGCTAAAAATGGAACTCGACAAAACCACCAACGAAAAGGAAAAAGGCCCGATCCTCGACTCCGTCGATTTGAGCGATCAGATAGTCTAGGCCGTCGGCAAGCTTCCGCCTGAAGTTAAGAATGCGAGAGAATGAGCTAAGTTTTTGTTGCGAAAAAAAAGGATGACCATCCTACGGCCTTTCCTTTTCATCGTTTTATGCTGACGACCGGGAGCTTTCGTTGCGGACGTCAACCCGTTCTGGATTATCCTCTACTTTCTGTGTAGATTACCGGAGCTTTATGGGTTGAGGTAAAAGGCTTTTGTCTTTCGATGATCTTGCTCGAAATGGACGGTGCCAATTCGGCCTGCTCGTCATTTTATTTAGAGCTTTTCATAAAATTTCGAACTTCATCAACAATGTGTTTATTCGATTCCGTCAACTTAAGATATCCTAACTCTTTTCTATTGACGAGAAACGTGGACTTGTGATCCAAGGGCATACTTTTCTTAGTCGGATTCATTGGATCATAAACACTTGCGCCTTTTAAGCGATCTATAACCTCCATTGGTTCCAAGAATACCAAATATCTTTTCTTGTCAAGAAAATATGGGGTAGACGTACCGATGGGGATGTTGTATCCGTCTGGAATAAATATAAACAACGAGTCCTCTGAAAGGAGTTTGCTATTTAACGAAAGTACCTCGTCGATTTCGAGACGAACCAAAACACCGATAACATATTCACTGGGGGGCTGAATTGGAACAATATATTGGTTCGAATTTGGTTGGCGAACAGGATCGGATTTTTTTACTTTATTTGAATCGATGACCCATAAAGTCTGTTTTGCTGTCCCTGTTACGACAAATTTGCTACTGTTCAATAGGTCGTCAAATCCATCCCGAGTCAAGTTCACGCTCGACTTGGGCGTTGAAGAAGCCGTCTCGAGAAATTCTTGAGGATTCTGACTCCGGGTATTCACAGAGCAGCTAAGGCTTATTAGAGTCAAGATTATAAGCAATATGCAGAGCATGGTAAATGCCTCCTTTCTTTGTGCGAATAACTGTCCTATGGAAATGTGGTGCGTCCGCACACTTGATACGCAAAAAGCGGAGCGATCGGATCAGAAATTCCATACGCTTCGATCTCCGCCGCATCCCTGAGGCTCAGGTAGTTCTGCACCTGTTGACTATCCCAATTTGTTACAGCTTGGTTGATTTTTTGCGATAATCCCGCTGCTGTCGTGTCTGTCAGCGTCGAAATTGCTTGCATCAGACTCGAAACGCTCCGAATATTTACAAGCATTCCGCTATTCCATTGATCCTCATGTTTCTCCTCGTGTGTCAAGATCTTATTGTAAAACTGACTGGAATTCGGGATGAATATCACTGGCGCATTTGTATTTCTTTGCAATGTTCCCGGACCGACAACTACCCACAAATTCTGTTGCGAATTGAAATTAACCAATGGGCCGCCTGAGTTAGTTGCCGGGTCAACTTTTCCGCCAGGCTCCCAAAAGGCGTTCACACTAAAATCGGCTTCCGCGGTTGTCTCTCCTCCTGAATGCGATACCGTCACTTTAATCTTGTATTTGCTGTTGAAGTAAGGATGAGTCGCGCTAGCGGGGGGCGGTGACGTAGCACATGGTGAATTCGGCAATGCAAACCAATGAGCGACAGCGGTTGTTGACGCTTCGTTCTGAACACTGAAATTTACTTGAGGATTGTTTCCTGCCCCACTTGGTGACTCAAAACTCCAATAGAAACCAGTCGCGGTCGTACCTACAAGGGTAGCACTAAAGCTTGCACTGCTTCCATCGATGGCGCTCGGCGGCACGTTAATGGTTAGATTGGGTATGACCTCAACCGGGGCTTCTGCCATCACCGGGACAGCGGTAGGATCGCACGCTTCGCTGCCCCAATCCCACCAAGTAACGGCTTCCCAGCTTGACTGGATATTCGCCATGCCCACTCCAACTCCGGTTTCCATACCGTAACCGTTCACACTTGCGATGTTCCAATCAGTAGAATTCCAGGTTTGCGAAGTGGGCGTGTAAGGGCCATATATCTGTCCGTTACAGCTTATGTCGCGTTGATTGGCCAAGAAACCTGTCGTGCTGCCGATGTTTTCATAGACGCTGAACGGGTCGAGCCACGCATCATAAACGCTGTTCGGGCAGCAGTTGCGGCAGTCGTATGTGCTCGCCACACCGCGGGAAAGGCTGATCTGTTCCGAACGCCCGCTGAGTACCTTGTTTTCGACACCGGAAACTGACCATGCGATCTGCCCCTTAACGGCAGTCAATGGGATAATGCTTCCATTCCTATCGGGTATTTGCTCGTCCCGGATATGCTTGAAATCAACCGCGACAGTTTGATTGGCTTTAATCTCGCTGACGCCCAAAGAATAGCTTCCGCCATCGAACACCAGGAACGCCGTATATTTCTTTGGTTGATCTGTTTCGTTTTTGACATAGAGCAGTGTCACGTAATCGCCGTCCGCCTTCCACGGATAGCCGCCCGCGCTGCTCGGTGTCTTCATCGGATCGAAGATCGGCACTTGAAATACGTGATTGCCGTTCTGGCTGACGCTCAAAACAGATGTAACGACGCTTCCTTTTGGCGTGTCGTATTCCAGTTCGATTCCTGCGTATCTCACCGATCCGGGAACATTTGCAGAGTCGATTAGATTTTGAAGATTAACGATCTTTGTTGAATGAGGGGCGATCTGAGTGATCGGGATGTTTACAGCAGCCATCGCTCCGTTCGGCCTCGTGTATGGGATTTTGCCATGAATCCTGGATACTTGATCGGTTGTGTTTCTGGCTACAAGTAACGATTGCAATTGCGAGCCATTGACGTGTCTCAATCTAAGCCCGTTGCCGTGCCATTTCTGCGAAGCTGTCGACTCGGGATCGATGAATCTCATGGTCGAAGAGAAGCCTTGCGTCGGTTTTGCGATCATCATTTTAGCCAATACCGCACCCGGCGATCCGGTGTGGGTAATCGAAATACCGCCCTTTGCCTGCAAACTCCCGTTCTCATTTCCAATAAGGTCACGCATTACGTCGAGTACGCGCGTTTGACTTGGATTCAATTGAATTTGAACCGGCGCGGTCTGCCCGGGCGACGTCCCATCAACCTTTAGGGTTACCGTCACGGCCGAATATTTGGTGTTCGATACAACAAGTCTCGTCGTCATATCTTCTACAGGCAGCCACCAGACACTTTCGAGCCTGTTCGATACGAACTTTGACGGGTAAACCAGCTGTTCCTCCCAAATAAGGCTCCGTTGAGCGTCGATCAGTTTTACCTGTGCTCCCAATTGATAGTCACCACCCTGATACGCGATCTTAACACTGCCTTCGCGAAATTCTTCACCGGCACCGGCAAGTAGTTGGTGCAGGTCGATATCAAGGTAAGATGCCGCCGGAACCACAATGGGTGCAAGCCGAAGCCTTGTCCCGGCAAGGCTGTAAAACGTAGGTGTCGCTTCGATTGGCTGTGGCCCTTTGTTATTGAGCATCAATGTCGATGTCAGGTTTTCGTTAAGACTGTAGTAAGTCGCCGCAAGCGTGTAGGATTCGTACGCCAAATTGTTCAGCCGAACAGCCGACGTTTCGTTCGAGCTGGCCGAACAACAGCCGCGTTTTAGTTCGGCGACATTGAATAAATTCTGAGTCTTGGAGCGACTGTTAGCCGTTAGTTCATAAGACTGAATCTGCGCTGATCCAGAACAAGTAATGGCAAGAATAATGGAAAGGCAAAGAAAGCTTCCGCGACCTATGGAATTGAACATCAGCGCCTCCGTGTACAGCGGGAGAGAAGGCTTTCTCTCAGTTGGGATTAAAGAGACTCGACGTACAAAAGACATCGAAGGATTTTGAAGGTGCTCCTAAGCTATGCCTCTTTATGCAGGTTGTCAAGATTTATTTTTGAATCTGTAATTAGAACGTTATATGTCTGGCGGAATAGCAGTGAAATGTACGCTCTTAGATGCGAGCGTGTTTGTCTCGTCCGACGGCAAAAATGTTGCGCCAAACTATGGGCGTGAACGATATTTTCCGACTCACGCCCATTTACTCCATCGAGACTTGATATTCAGTTTGTCGCAGCCTTCGCAAAAAGCTGTTCAGAAGCCATTGCGGTGCCTTTGATCCGCGCTTCGATCTTTTGGAAAGCAACGTCGCGGGCAAAATCCGGCGAGCCGTGTTTCGGCTTTACATCGATGCTGAAGGGCGAGAAACCGCAGTCGTCGGTTGCTCCGAGACGGTCGGCCGGTATGTACTTCGCCGCCAAAAGCAGGTCGTCACGGACCTCTTCCGGCGTTTCGATGCGTGGGTTCTGCGGGTTGATAACGCCGATGAAAGCCACCTGTTTTACGCCGTTTGCGTCTTCGCGGCTGTGCTCGCCGATCAGTTTGTAAACGCGTTCCTTATCGGCCTCGCTGGCGAGCTGGATCAGGAAGTATCCGGCGTTCATTTTGAACATGCTCGGCAGAAGCTCTGCGTAATCGACATCGGCGCTGTGCGTCGAATCGCAATCACCGCCCGGACAAGTGTGAATTCCGATGTCCTTGCGTTCTTCAGCGGTAAAGCGGTCGAGTACTCGATTGTTAAGATCGATAAAGCTTTGCAGCATTCCGCGGCCCGTCCACGGGTTGTTTGGATCATTGCGGCAAGCAAGCCGGCCTTCGGTAAAATCGATCGACACACGTTTTGCACCGGCGGCAAAACACTTGCGAATATCCTTTTCGCACTCATCTACCAGATCGCTAAGGAACTGTTCACGCGTATATCCCTCAACTTCACCGTCGAGCGGATAAAGCAGCGCAAGCATCGACGGAGCAATAACCGCTTGTTTCAAAGGCTTTGACGCCAACGGAATCGCCTTTTCGAGATAATCAGCCGCATACGTTTTATACTTGAACGGACCGCCCGTCAAACGGGGCAATTGGCGATGGTGTCCGTCCGTGAAAATGGCGAAATACTGGCCGTCACCCGCAAGATTGTCCGCCAGGCCCTTTCCGGCCAGCGTATCGGCAAGCGGATAGGTTGCAAAACTTGAAGCCCTCTGTTCACCGTCCGAATTGATCGGCGAACCAGTCGCTTCCATTCGTTTTATAGAATCAAGGCACGCGGCATCCTGCTCCGCCTGAAGCTCGACGAATGTGATCTTTCCCGCATCGTAATCCGCAATTGCAGACTGAAGCTTTGCCGGACGCGGTAGCGACCCGACTGGTTCGGTTGGAATCGACATATAACAATCCTCCGTTTTTGGTCAAATTTTGTTGTCGTTGAACTCTAATTATAGAACTTGGAGAGGAATAAGCAAGAGTACTGCCGCAAGGATACAAAAATGAAAAAACTTGCACGCCGCGGTCTAAAAGCGGGGCTGGCCGAAAGCGTTATCCGATCGTGGTACCGAACAGCTTTCCCACTACGGCCGTCACGCCCATTGCAACCGCGCCCCAGAACATTACACGCAAGGCCCCGGTTAACATTCCCGATCCACCCGCACGCGCCGCTACGGCGCCGAGTATGGCGAGGCAAACCAGCGAACCGACGGCAACGATAGGTATCAAAAAAGACCCGTCGGAAACGGCAGTGATTCCCAGCGGAAGACCGGCACCGATCGCGAAGCTGAACGCCGAGAAGCCGGCTGCTTGAACAGGCCTTGCTCTTAACTCCTCGGAAATGCCGAGTTCATCTCGGGCGTGTGCCCCGAGAGCGTCGTGGGCCATCAACTGATCGGCAACCTCACGCGCAAGAGCGGAATCGAGGCCGCGTCGGACATAAATCCCGGCAAGCTCCATCCGTTCGCCTTCGTCATCAGCAGCCAACTCGCGTTTTTCGCGCTCAAGATCGGCCTTTTCCGTATCGGCTTGTGAATAAACGGAAACGTATTCACCGGCCGCCATCGACATGGCTCCGGCAAATAAACCGGCAAGCCCCGCAACGAGAATCCCGGAGCGATCCGCCTCGGCAGCGGCGACGCCAATAATCAGACTTGCGGTCGAAAGGATGCCGTCGTTAGCCCCAAGCACGGCGGCCCTGAGCCATCCGATCCGTTCGGTCCGGTGAAATTCGCTGTGACGCATAGGAACATGTTGTCACAGCTCTAGTCACCGAACAACTCATGTCAGTTTCGGGTGGTGTTTCGAAGGCACGTTCTCGCGGCCAAAACGCAATGTGCGGCTCATCCAGACAAGCTCGTCGAGAAATCCGACGACGCGTTTGTCGTATGCCGCATCGAGCAGATTGCCGTCCGCGTCAAACTTTGAAGCAACGGATGGGAAATTAAGATCGGAAAATGTTACGGCAAGGCCAAGCTCGCGGACCATCGGCACCATCGATTCGATCACACGCGTGCCGCCCCACGGCCCGGCCGAGACGCCGACAAACGCTACCGCCTTGTGGATATATTCTTTCAGCAGGAGATCGAGAACACTTTTGAGTGTGCCCGGATAGCCGTGATTGTATTCGGGAGTAACAATGACAAGCCCATCAGCCCTTATGATCGCGTCACGCCATTCCGGAAAATCCTTGCCGATCTCGGTGCCGTAATGATCCTGCGGTAAATTAAAATCGCACACGTCGAATAACTGCGTCTCGATATCTTCACGCTCCCGCATTTTCGAGCAAACCCAGTTCGCAACATTTCCGCTCTCACGATTTTTGCGGGGCGTGCCGAGCAAGGTTGGGATAAAGAGTTTGTTTGTCATACCAGTAAATTACTTTGAAGTGCATCTAATTTCTACCTTTTCATAATATTGAACTACACCTTGATATTTTTTTCAAAACATTCTAAAGTGAAAGACGTCCAGACGTCTTCTTAATTTATGCCTTCAACTCAAAAAAAGTCTCCAGGCATTGTCCGGGATGCGATCCTTTCGATTTTGGCGGAATCGGAAAAGCCGATGTCGGTTTCGGAGATCGAACGGAACGTCGAGATCATGCTTGGCCCAACTCCAAGCTCGTCAATCCGTTCGTACCTTCGTCTCAATACGCCGGGGCTTTTTACAAAAGATGAACGCGGAGTTTATCGCCAGCCCGATTCTCCAGAATCTAAAACTGCGTCCAAATCCGAGAAGCAAATCGAGTGGCGTGAACCCTATCGGTTCGGTAAATCAATTCTTCACCATCATAATTGTATCAAGTGGCTCGCAAAGCGAAAAAAAGAATCAGTCCACGCAGTAGTAACTGATCCACCCTACGGAATCCACGAATATTCGACCGAGCAGATTTCCAAACTTAGAAGTGGAAAAGGAGGAGTGTGGAGAATCCCACCTTCGTTCGATGGAAATACTCGCGCGCCTCTGCCGCGTTTTACCACTCTTACCGCCAAACAACTGGACGAATTATCAACATTCTTTTTTGATTGGGGCAAATATCTATTACCGGCTCTTGTGCCGGGAGCTAATGTCATCGTAGCTTCGAACCCGTTGTTGTCCCATCTCGTCTCTAATTCGCTTGCAAATGCAGGACTTGAGCGTCGTGGCGAACTTGTTCGGCTTACAATGACAATGCGCGGCGGCGACCGCCCTAAAAATGCCCATGAAGAATTCAACAACGTAAGCGTTATGCCCCGGTCGATGTGGGAGCCGTGGCTGATTTTTAGAAAGCCATTGGCGGGAAGGGTGCAGGATAATCTGCGGGAATGGGGAACCGGCGGGTTTCGCAGAATATCCGATCAAAAACCGTTTGGGGATGTTATTATTTCGAGCCCAACCCGAAAACAAGAAAGACAACTCGCACCTCATCCAAGTCTGAAGCCACAGGATTTTTTACGTCAAATTGTCCGGTCGGTGCTTCCGTTAGGAAAAGGTATTATTCTTGATCCCTTTGCGGGAGCAGGCTCAACTCTCGCAGCCGCCGAAGCCGTGGGATACGAGAGTGTGGGTGTTGAACAAGACGATAAATACTTTAGCCTTGCATCAACAGCAATTCCCAAATTAGCAATTCTTAATGTTAAAAAATGAACCTACACGAGATATATCCAGTTTTCCCGTAATTTCTTAACGCCATCTTTGTGTAGAGTTGCAGTGCGTGTACCGAGTTCGCCGCGAGCATTTCGACGAAAATCGTCCGTTGTAACATTGGCAAGATAGATTTCAGTAAACGTCATCGGAATCCTATTGGATGCCGGTTCGGCTTCCGTATCGACTCGATAAACAAAGACGCACATCCACTGATCGCGTGCTCCGTGCGTATCCACAGCTCCACCCCGTTTACGAGTTGTTTTGATTTCGACACCATCTTTACCCGCTTTTACCGAATTATCAGGATACACGCCCTGAACCACTAAATCGGGGTGTCCGTTGAAATATTTGTTTTCGGTCAGAGTACGCGAGTGAGTTGCGAGACTTGCAGTCAGCATGTCGGAAAGAACGCCAGACATAATCGCGGGACGCAACACGTCATCCAACCGATTCAGTCCTTTTCCGGTGAGGTGCTCGTTCACATCGAAGAAAAAATCATAAACGTCCTGCATCGCCATTTGGAAATCTTGCGACCGGAGTTGATACGGATAAACCGCGTCAAGGTTGAACTTATCCAACTCGACCATATTTCTTGAAAATGACATTCGTGTTTCTAGTTCCGTCTAAAAGCCCGACTCCGGGTCGAGCCAACGACTGAACATTCGTTTAACTTCTTCATGTGAAACCAGTCGACCCTCAGCAATAGCTTGTTCACCCCGCGCTATTCCTTCAAGGATCAGTGTCCTCTGTTGTTCGATCGTAGCATCTTCGAATTCTAGTTCTTCCGATTCTTCCATGACCTTAAAACGACTTTTCTAATCTGCCCCCATCACCTGCGCGACAGTCTCTTTCTTCAGCCCCTTCCCGTTCCGTTTATTGTAGTCGGATAGAGAGACCTGCTTGTCGCGCCAGGCGTCGAGGTGGCCGACCTGGTGGACGCATTGGATCGTGCAGGTTGGGGCGCACCATTTTTCGGTGTGGTATTCGCGGTCCATGTCGGCGTGTGTGTATTCGAGCAGCGGGATGCCCGGCGTGCCGCGTTGCTGCGAGCACCAGTTGACCATTCCGAATTCGTCGATGTATAAATACCGGGCACCGGCACGGCACCGCCATTCGTATTCCTTGCCTTCGACCAGATCGTCCTGAAACCAATTCCAGCGGGCATACGAACTTTGCCCTTTGCTCTTGATCTCTTTATAGACCTCTTTTTCACGCGGCGTCAGGCCTTTGTTTAGGCCGTCGCCATCGTGGATAACCCCAACAGTAGATGAAAAACCAAGCTCGCGGGCACGATTTGCGATGATCAATGCCTCATCCGGATTCGCGACGCCGCCGCCGACAACCGAATTGATGTTGACCTTGAATTTGGCATAGTCACGCAGGTTGACGAGCTTTGCGTCCAGCACCTTGAGGCTCTTTTTCGAAACCTCGTCGGGGGTTACGTTATCAATCGAGATCTGCAGATAATCTAGCCCGGCTTCGTTCAGCTTTTTGACCTTTTCGGGCTGAAAATAATAGCCGTTCGAGATCAGGCCCGCGATCATTCCGTGATGGCGGATGCGATCGATTATCTCGAAAATCTCCGGGTGCATCATCGGCTCGCCGCCGGAGATAGTGATGACAGAGCTGCCAAATTCCGCAAGCTTATCGATACGCTCAAGCATCACGTCGATCGGCACCGGATCGCTCGTTTTGTCGTATTCGTTGCAATAAGTACACGCAAGATTACAACGCCGCATAGGCACAATATGAACAAGTACCGGATGGCGCGTCGAGGCAAAAGCACGAACTGTATGCTTCACTCCTCGCGTAAACCTGCTAAAACTGCTTGCTTTCGGCATAACTAAACTTATGATTATAGATTTTGCTGGATTTCTTTTCAAACCAAGCAAAAAGGCTTCAGCCGACTTCAGCCAAAGCCTTATTGATTTAATCCATGCTAAAGGCTAGCTTTTTACAACCTTTGTTCCATCCGGATAGGAAACTTTGAAATCAGACGATTTTAAACTCGGGTTCTTCTTCAGATTGGTCAGAAGAACTTGCGTTGTATCATTATTGTTTTCGACTATCTTGGACTGACGCGGCATACCGTCCACGTCAATCCAGAGCTCGGCGGATTTATAGCTCGTCTTATTTTTCGGCGTAAGCTGAAGTTGAACGGTTCGGGTTCCATCGCTCAAGGTCGCTTCGCCTAAATAGACCGCTATGTAATTGGCACTGAGGTCGGCCTTTGACATGTTCATAAATGCGAGCGCCGAGTTCCCTTTTGTATCTTTCGACTTCTCCTTCGCGGAGCCCGTGTAAGCAACTCCAAGCTTTGTCCTGTAAATTATATACCGGCCATCGACTACCGCAAGCGATTCTTCGAGCGGTTTTTTCCAATCGATACGAACGAGAGCATCCTTCCCCGGCCGTTTTGCATAGATCGCTGTACCGGTTGTGATCTCCGGGTCATCACCTAATTGTGCATTCTGCTTCCCCATCGTCACGTCCGCACGAAGCGTCGTGAGCGCCTTGTTATGGGCATCCATCCGCCTTAGAATTTCGCCCAGCTTACCCGGTTGGGCTTTCGATTCCAAAGCGGACATCCCGCCAAAAATAATCATCAAGGCAATCGTCGGAAATATAAATCTCAAATATTCTTTCATATAAATACTGCTCCTTTATAAAAAAATGTTAGAGCAAGGAATATCTCTAACACGCTTACTACCAATTAATTGATCCTAACGAATATCTATCTCGTAAAATGTCTCGCCGCTTTCGTTTTCTTTTTTTCGCCACGCGACGATCTCGGCGTCCGGCCGGCCGCTCAATTCCTTGACACGTTTTTCAAGAATTGCTTTGTCCGACGAAAAATCCTTTGTTTGGACGATCAGGCGTGAGGTTTGGGTTGCATTCGGTTCGCGCCTGTCGAACCATCGCTTTGGCGTCAGAAAAATAAAGGCGACGATTAGAAGGCAAAACAGTACGTAAATCGTCGTTTCGCGGCTGTAATTCCAAAGCACGAATTTTTTGATCATTTCAACCATCTGCCTTAGAAAAGATCAATTTGAATAGGATCAAAAAACATCCTTGCGATCCTGTCAATCCTGTAAAATTATTCCTCCACAATATGCCCGTCGCGCATTTTAATCGTTCTGGAGCAAACGGCGGCGGCTTCGGGGTTATGCGTGATCATTATTATCGTCTGCCCGTATTTTGCATTCAACTCGCGAAACATATCGAGTACGATCTTTGAATTCTCGGTATCGAGATTTCCGGTCGGCTCGTCCGCCAAAATGATCGCCGGACTGTTAATGACCGCACGAGCCAAAGCAACTCTCTGCTGCTCGCCGCCCGACAGCTCAAGCGGTTTGTGGTGCATTTTATCTTCCAGCTTCAGCATACGCAATACTTCAAGCCGATTCCCCGAACTGTTGCCGCCGTTACCAGAATGTATCTTCTCGGCAAGCTTAAGATTGCCGTCCGCCGTCAATGTCGGAAAAAGATTGAACCGCTGAAACACAAAGCCAATTTTGCGCCGCCGCATGTCCGTTCGTCCCGCGTCGCTCATTTGCGCCAGGTCTTCGCCATCCACTACGACCTTGCCCGAAGAGGGTTGCAACATTCCGCCCAGAATGTTCAACAACGTAGACTTCCCGCACCCCGACGGCCCCATCACCGCGAGGAATTCACCAGTAGGAATAGTCAGATTGACGCCGCGCAAAGCGTGTACGTCCACTTTGCCTACGCGGTAAGTCATCATCAGGTTTTCAGTTTGAAGAATTGCGCTCATTCAGCTTTTTTAAATTCCCTTCGCCCGTACCGCCATCTCCCCCTGCGCCCCTGCCTCCGGCTCCTCCGCCTGGTTCTCCCCCTTTGGACCCGCCACCGCCGCCACCCAGACGACCCAGACGGCCTAAACGTCCGCCACCACCACCACCACC
>JANNST010000054.1:0-77063 GCA_031402865.1 Chloracidobacterium sp.
ATCAACTCCGATGTACAATGTCATTACGGTTTCTCCTTTTCAAAGAACAAGATCTGTTTTTGTCGACATTGATTTTAGTTCAACATCAGGAGAAACCGTCTTTTTAACATCAGAGTGCGGAGAGGCTTTCGCTGAGATCGGGGAAAAGAATTCCATTTCAAACTGATGCACTACCCGCACAAGTAGGATGAAAGGCTAGACGCTTGTCCCTACGGTCGAAAAAAATGAGCCCTGTTAGTATTTCAGCACATAAATCCGAGGACTTATCCGGTTTTTGCTATAGTTAGCTCACGTTATAAGATCAGTTCAATCCGTAAAAATGCATTTCGTGACAGGTTTTGATGGTCGACGGGCGTTGGATCGCTGCAAATCTATGGCAACGGATAAGAAAATACAGCCCGGAGCTGCTGAAAAGTCGCGGCGAGGAGGAGAGCGGTGAAGCGAAACTTCTGGCTGATAGTCGCGGCTGTTACAGCTGTGGCTCTCCTTCTATTGAATGTCTTCCTGACCTTCCAAAATACTCGCCAACTGAATGAGGACGCACGCTGGGTTGCTCACACGCATAAAGTGATAAGCGAGTTGGAAGGTTTGCGTTCCCTTACTGCTGACGCGGAAACCGGAGTCCGGGGCTTTATCATCACGGGCGAAAATCGTTATCTCGAACCATATGATGACGCTACGAACGCTATCAAAGGCAAAGTCGATGAAGCAGAGATCGCGATGGCGGACGACCCGATTCAGCGGGCTCGCTTCCCTAGATTACGCGAACACATTGAGAAACGTTGGCGGACATTGGGCGAAGTCCTGACAACTCGGAAAAACTCCGGTTTCGACGCTGCCCGGCAAGAAGTGCTGACCGATCGCGGCAGAATGGAAATGGATGCTTTGCGGCTGCTTGTCGGCGAAATGATCCGGCACGAAGAAGACCTTCTAGTGCAACGGGCCGCGTCGTCAGAGCGAACTTACCGGGCCGCATTGTTAACCGGCATGCTTTCCGGGCTTTTGGCCCTGATCGCGATCTTAGCCCGGTTCCTGTTGGTGAACCGGCATATGAAAGCGAGCAAAAACGCGGCTGCGGTCATTGCCGAACAGGCCGAACGCCTGCGTACCACGCTCGCCAGCATCGGCGACGGCGTCATTACAACGGACAAAGACGGACTTACGACAAATCTGAATTCGGTCGCCGAATCGCTCACCGGATGGAAAAACGAAGACGCCGTGGGACAAAAACTGGACAAGGTTTTCCACACAGTGAATGAGAAAACTCGCGATCCGTTAACCAATCCGGCGATGCGGGCATTGCGCGAAGGAGTGATCGTCGGTTTGGCAAATCACACCGTACTCATTTCAAAAGACGGCACCGAGCGCCCTATCGACGACAGTGCCGCCCCAATCCGCCGCAAAGAGGGCGAAATCGTCGGGTGTGTACTAGTCTTCCGCGATGTCTCGGAACGACGACTTCAGAGTGACGCGTTGGAAGACCGGGTGCGGATCAGGACGGCCGAGCTTGCGGCGGCAAATGAAGATTTGCAGCGAAGCAACTTCGAACTGGAACAGTTCGCATCCGTCGCTTCTCATGACCTTCAGGAACCTCTGCGTAAGATTCAAGCGTTCGGTGACCGGCTGAACTCGAAGTTTGGCGACCAACTGACCGGCCAGGGAACCGAATATCTGGAACGAATCCTTGCGTCAGCCGACCGCATGCGAAGATTGATCGACGACCTCCTGTCATTCTCCCGCGTTACGACAAAGGCACAACCGTATGTCCTGACTGACCTTGCACTCGTGGTCCAGGAAGCGATCTCGGATCTGGAGGGGCGCATCGAGCAGACGGGTGGGCGCGTTGAGGCAGATCATTTGCCGACAATTGACGCGGACCCGTCGCAAATGCGGCAGGTCTTTCAAAACCTCGTCGCGAATGGATTGAAGTTTCATCGGCCAGACGAGCCGCCGGTTGTTAAAATCAGAAGCCGAATGACCTCCGGACTCGGAGCTGACGGTCAAGAAGTAGAGTTTTGTGAGATAATTGTCGAGGACAACGGCATCGGATTCGAAGAAACTTATCTCGACCGCATATTCGAGCTATTCCAGCGTTTGCATGGACGCGACGAATATGAGGGAACAGGCATGGGCCTGGCAATTTGCCGAAAGATCGTTGAACGCCACGGCGGTGCAATAACCGCAAAAAGTAAACCGGGAGAAGGATCGGCTTTTATAGTCATGCTTCCGGTTCGGCAGATAACGGAGGGATAACTTTATGAATGACCGAGGCGGCAAGTTGATCACGATCCTCATGGCCGAGGACGATGCCGACGACCGTGAGATGACCAAAGAGGCGTTCGAGGAGAGCCGATTGCTGAACGATCTGCGGTTTGTCGAGGACGGGGTGGAGTTGATGGATTATTTGCAGCGGCGGGGCAAGTACAGCGATCCGGCGTCTTCGCCTCGTCCCGGGCTGATACTGCTCGACCTGAACATGCCGAAAAAGGACGGACGCGAAGCCCTGCAGGAGATAAAGGCCGACCCTGAGTTGAAGAGCATCCGTGTCGTTATTCTGACCACTTCAAAGGCCGAGGAAGATATTATCCGGACATACGACCTGTCTGCGTCCTCATACATCACTAAGCCTGTGACCTTTGCCGGATTGGCCGATGTCGTCAAGACGCTGGGCAAATACTGGCTTGAGATCGTTGAACTCCCAAATGGAAGAGACTGAGAAATTAACAGTTGAAAACACGGTGCGCGTACTTCTAGTAGAAGACGACCGGGACGACTACCTGCTGACCCGCGAATTGTTTGGCGAGATGAGCGGGCGGCCCTATGTGTTGGACTGGGTTACGGACTACGAATCCGGCCTTGAGGCTATTTGCCGCGGTGAACACGACGTTTATCTGCTTGATTACCGCCTTAGCGGGCGCAATGGAATCGAGCTATTGCGTGAAGCGGTCGCTCAGAACTGCCACGCGCCCGCGATTATTCTTACTGGCCAGGGCGAACTTGAGATAGACGTAGAGGCGATGAAAGCTGGAGCGGCAGATTATCTTGATAAGGGCAAGCTCAGTGGCCCGATTCTTGAACGCTCTATTCGCTATGCAATGCAGAATAAAAGGTCTCAGGAGGATCTTGAAAAAAGGGTTGCGGAGCGTACGGCTGAATTGAGCAGTGCGAATGAAACGCTTCGGAGAGCTGAAGATGCCTTGAAACGATCTAACGATGCATTGGAGGCTCGTGTCACCGAACGCACTAACGAAATAAGCCATGTAAACCAGTTTCTCAATACTCTGTTGGAAAACCTACGCGAGGGAATAGTTGCATGTAACGCCGATGGCGTTCTGACATTGTTTAACGAAGCGACACGAAAGTTTCACGGACTGCCGCAAGAATCGGTTCCGGCCAAGGACTGGGCCGAACATTACGATCTTTTCAAGGCTGATGGCGTTACGCCGATGGAGAAGGACGATATCCCCCTGTTTCGAGCCTTACGCGGCGAAATAGTACGGGACGCGGAGATGGTAATTTCGCCGAAGAACGGCGGGCAACGCATTCTTATGGCTAGCGGGCAGGCGTTTCATAACGATCGCGGGCAGACGCTCGGAGCGGTTGTCTCGATGCACGACATCACCCGGCGTAAGAAAGTGGAAGCGGATCTCCAGCGGTCTAATGACGAACTGGAAGATCGCGTGACGGAGCGAACGGCGCAGCTTGCAAGTGCGAATGCACGCAAGACAGCGATGTTCGAGACTGCGCTGGATTGCATCATCAGCATCGACCATAACGGAATAATAACCGAGTTTAACGCCGCGGCCGAAATAACTCTCGGGCACCGCCGTGAAGATGTTATTGGTCGCGAATTGGCTGACGTAATTATTCCGCGCAAATATCGCGAGCGGCATCGCGAGGGCCTTGCACACTTCATCGCTACCGGTGAAGGACCGATCTTGAATAAGCGGCTTGAGCTGACTGCTCGCCGAGCGGACGGCACCGAGTTTCCGGTCGAACTGACTGTGACGCTAATTCCAATCGAAGGCCCACCTCAATTTACCGCTTTTCTACGGGATATTACCGAGCGCAAGCTTTTGGAAGATATGCAGGAGGCCTCGACAAAAGAGCTTCGGCAATTGGCTGCGGATCTTTCGGAAGCCGACCGCCGCAAGAACGAGTTTCTGGCGATGCTTGCACACGAACTTAGAAATCCTCTGGCCCCGATTAGGAACGCCTTGCAAATAATGCGTATCACTGGAGGCGACTCAACGGCTACCGCCGCCTCGGAAATGATGGAGCGGCAGGTCGGCCAATTGGTTCGCCTGGTGGACGATCTGCTTGATGTCAGCCGGATCACCCGCGGCAAGATCGAGCTTCGCACGGGCCGGATCGAACTGGCCTCGGCAGTCAATCACGCCGTCGAAGCCGCACGTCCCGCGTACGAGAACAGTGGCGTCGAATTGACGGTGACTCTGCCACAACTGCCAATATATCTTGAAGGCGATCCGACACGGCTTGCTCAGGTTGTCGGAAATCTGCTCAACAACGCCTGTAAATTTACGGACAAAGGTGGACATATTGAGCTTGTTGTCGAACGGAAAGACGAACTCTCGATCATACGGGTGACGGACAGCGGAATAGGCATCGCTCCCGAACAGCTTCCCTATATCTTTGATATGTTCGTTCAGGCCGATACCTCATTAGAGCGGGCAACAAGCGGGTTGGGAATAGGGCTGACTCTGGTAAAAAGCCTCGTCGATATGCATGGCGGCACTGTCGAAGCTCGTAGTGACGGACTCGGCCAGGGCAGCGAGTTTGTGGTTCGTTTGCCCATCTTGAGCGAGGCAGCAAAGCCCGCCGCACCATCTGAACCCGTGATTGGAACGGCGTCGGCAATTCCACGGCGAATTCTGGTTGTTGACGACAATATCGACTCGGCCGAATCGCTGACCCTATTACTGGAGATTACGGGCCACGAGGTTCGAATGGCCAATGACGGCCTCGAAGCGGTAGAAGTCGCTGCCGTGTTTCGGCCCGAAGTGATTCTGCTCGACATTGGCCTACCGAGGTTAAATGGTTACGAGGCCGCTCGAGAAATCAGACAGCAGCCGTGGGGGGAAAATATGACCCTAATAGCTTTGACCGGTTGGGGGCAAGAGGAAGACCGGCAGCGATCCAAGGAAGCGGGATTCGATGGCCACATGGTCAAGCCCGTCGATCACATCGAGCTTATGAAGCGGCTTGACGGGCTGGGCGAACCGGACCGTTAAACCGGAAAATGAAGCACCAATTCGCCTTTTGAAATGTTGCGTTCACCTCTCGACCCATTCCTTCGCAACCTCTTTCGGCGTTCGTTTTCTGCCATCGACCTCATAATTCAGTCTACGCATTTCTTCGGTTGAGATCGCATTATTAAGTTTGGCAAAAACACCGCTTAAAACGTCGTTGGCGTCTCTCCGCGCGATAAATACTGCCTGATATGGCGGGAAATATCGTTTGTCGTCCTCAAGCTGAAATAAATCGAGCGCGGATATAAGGCCGTCAGTCGAGTTGCCGGCAATGATATCGAGTTCGCCGGATTGCAGTGCTCTGTACGTGAGCGAAAGGTCCATCTCGCGGGGCTGTTTGATGAAATTGAAGCCGTACGCTTTTGAGAAGCCCGGATAGCCGTCGGCCCGCGACATAAAATCCTGGCCGAAGCCGGCCTGCAAGTTTTTCGCGAGCGGCACGACATCGGAGATCGTTTTGAGATTATTTTGCCGTGCGACATCTCCTCGGACGAGTATCGCGAAATCGTTTGCAAAGCCGAGCGGCGGGCTTACCGCAAGTTTGAATGTTGCAGCGTATTCGGCCTTCGTCTGGTCATAAACCACCTGCGGATCGGTGTTCGGCTGTTTTTTGAGAATAGCTGTATATGCGGTGCCTGTGTACTCCGGATATACGTCGATCTGGCCCGACAGTAGCGATTCGTGCGGAATGTTGCCGCCTAGCTCGAACCGCCGCTCAACCGCAACACCTTGTTTCTCAAGCATCTGTGCGAGTATCTCCGCAAGGATCACCGATTCTGTAAAATCTTTTGAGCCGACCACGATCTTCCGACCGTCGGAAATGTCTGCGCCGGGCGCAGCATGATTTGAATTTGAAATTTCAGATCTGAGATTTGGAATAAAGCTGAATGCGACAATAGCAGCAAAAAGGCCCGCGAACGCCAATCCGATCCTTCTTCGACGCCGTGCCGAACGGCGTGCTCCAATCGCGAAAGATTTTTCAATTTGCCCCAACGCAAAGTCACAAAGCAGAGCTAACAATGCCGAGGCAATCGCACCGGCGAGAAGCAGATTGTTGTCGTTTTGCCGCAAGCCACGGAAAATATACGTGCCGAGTCCGCCCGCGCCAACGGCCGCCGCCACTGTCGCCACACCGACGGAAATGACAACCGCAACTCTAATCCCCGTAAGAATCACCGGCATCGCTAGCGGCAGCTCGACCATTCTCAGTATCTGCCCATTTGTCATTCCCATCGCCGTCGCCGCTTCGCGAACCTTTGGGTCGATTCCCAGAATGCCAGTAACCGTATTGCGGATAACCGGCAGCAAAGCGTAAAGAGCCAACGCAATCACAGCCGTTCTGGCACCGATCCCGCCGATAAACGGGATTGGAATCAGCAAACCAAAAAGCGCAAGGCTCGGCATCGTTTGCATAACGTTTGCAAACCCAAGCACCGGCGTCTGGAGCGATTTTATCCGTGTCAGCAAAATCCCAAGCGGCAGCCCGATAAAGATCGCGAGGCCGGTTGAAAGAAAGACAATAAATATATGCTCACGCGTTAATGCGAGAAGTTCGGGCCAGTTGTTTTGTAAGAAACTAATAAAATCCGACATCTGCTTTGTTCCGTTCCGGGAACACCTAGAACAAGCCGAAAATCCCACCGTCGCTCAGAATTGTATCAGAAAGTTTCAGGCTGCTATGCAACTATAAAATGGAGTCGCCGCATCCGACGTTTCAAGCGGGAGCAACCTATTAAATGAACCAAAATTTCGACATAAATAAATTACGAGTTGCGTCGCCGTGCTCGGTCGGCTGGGAAACCATGGCTGGAACCGCGCGCATGCGTCATTGCGATTCGTGCAAGCTAAACGTTTACAGCACAGACGCAATGACGAAACGCGATCTTGAAGCCCTGATCTTCCGTACGGAAGGCAGAACGTGCCTTCGTCTTCATCGCCGCGCAGACGGAACGGTTTTGACCAAAGACTGTCCGGTTGGCCGACGCGGTTATCAAAAACGCGTCGCAAGATTTGCCGGTGCGACATTTGCAGCGATCATTGGACTCTTTAGCCTTTCGTTTGGCCAGAAAGACGACAAAAAAGCGATGGACGCTTCGAAGATTAAGATCGAGCGAATTGTAATCGCTTCTGAGTTTAGCGAGTTGATGGGAACGGTCATGGATGAAAATGGCGCTGTGATACCAGGTGCGTTCATTACACTCATACGCAAGGACAATGAAACGAAAACGGTCACCACCAACAGCGATGGCGTTTATCGCTTTCATAAGATTTCGCCGTCGAACGATTATCAATTGGAAGTTTCATCTCCGTACCTCGAAACGGCCAAGATAAAGAATTTGGAAATCAATTCAAGAGAAAAGGTATTACTGAACTTTGAATTGAAGGTTGGGGGCGAGACTGTAGTCGTCGGGGTATTAGCGGCTGATGAGTCTTCTTTTATTGATATGAAGGCTTCCTCAATCACTACCACAATAACACGGCGAAAGCTGGAAACCATTCCACATCAGAAATAAGAGAATTATTTCGGTTAGAGAGTGAATATGACTAAATCATTTCGACCGAAACCGTTTCTAGATAAGCTTTCGCCAGCGGCAGATCGCTCTTAACAAAGTTCTCCGGCGTATCCAGCAACACAATCTTGCCTTTATCAATCAGAGCGATCCGCGTTCCCAATATCATGGCTTCGTGGAGATCGTGGGTAACAAAAACGGCTGTTTTGCCGAGGTCTCTGACAAGCTTGGCGAATTCCTTTTGCAGATTTGTGCGCGTTATAGCGTCCAGGGCGCCGAATGGTTCGTCGAGGAGCAGCAAATCAGGATTGGCGGCGAGGGCGCGGGCGACGCCGACGCGTTGCCGCTGGCCGCCCGAAAGCTCGTGCGGGAATCGGTCGGCAAATTTGTCCGCGTTTAGCCCAACAAGGCCGAGCATTTCAATCGCCCGTCCGTCCGTTTTCTCCGCGTCCCAATCCGCAAGTTTTGGCGTGAGTGCGACGTTTTCCTTTACCGTAAAATGGGGAAAAAGCCCGCCGTCCTGAAGAACATACCCGATACGCCGCCGCAATTTGATCAAATCCCATCTGGTCGTCGCCGTACCTTCGACGAGAACATCGCCGCCCGTCGGCATGATCAATCCATTGATAAGTTTCAGAGTCGTCGTCTTGCCGCAGCCGGATTCGCCAAGCAGAATGAGTATCTCACCCGTATGAAGCGAAAAATTCAGATCGTCGAGTATTCGCGAACCGCCGATCTCGTAGCTTACGCTGCGGAATTCTACAATTTTTAGGGGATCATCAGGCATCTCGATTTTGAAATATTATCACACGGGTCGATGTTTGCGCCCCAAAGTAGTTTATTCTCTGACTTTGGCCTTTTGCGTATTCGCGGGAGAATCAAAGTGATGAAAGCCAGACCGACAAAAGAAGATTTGCGAGACGCCGTAACCCGCATTTCAAACTGAGAGGCTTAAGATAATGAATCGTGTATCGAATAAATCCAGTGTCCCCCTAAATATGAAAAAATTCTTTGTTGTAATGGCAATTCTTGGCGTTTGCAGCGCAAGTTCCGTGTCCTGCTCCTTCCAGTCGAGGGAATCGAACGCAAATACAAATACGAACGCGAACGCGAGCGTCGAAGCTGAAACTGCGGGAACGCCTTCGGCGGCCGGCGGCGAATCGGCGGCGGTTGCGGCGGCGGCGCTCGTCGCCGATCTCTACAAGCAGCACGACGCGAAAAAGAGTCCGTTTTTTCAGACAAAGAACCGTGGCCTGGTCGACAGATTTTTTACGAAGAGACTTGGCGATCTGATCTGGAAGGACGCGAACGACAGCAGCGGCGAGGTCGGTGCGATCAGCGCCGATCCGCTATACAATGCACAGGATATCGAGATCAAGAATTTCGGTGTCGGCACCGCCGTTGTAAAAAATGAGACCGCCACCGTTCCTGTAACATTCACCAATTTCGGTGCGAAACAAACTGTGACGTTCAACCTGAAGCAGACCGGATCTGCCTGGAAAATCGACGACATAAACTACGGCAGCGGCGACAGCCTGATGAAATGGGTGAAGGAGATCGATGGTGAGAAACCGTCATCGACAAGCGGCGAGTTCGAAGGCAGGTACCAGGTCGGCGAAACAACCTGCACCGTAAAACCCGTCAAAATGGCCTTTGAGATAAAATGGGCCAAGGGCAAAGGGGCCGAGTATTTCTTTTACAAAGACGCAAACGTGTTCGAATCCGAAGAGGACAAGAGCGGCGGTAGGAATGAGTTTAGATTCGACGACGAAAACTACAACAGCGGAACATTCGTCAGGGCTGACGGGAAGTCTTTCGCGGTAAGCCGGGCGAAGTAAAACATGCCGGTTTGATGGAAATGTCTTAAAGCAAAGGTCTCAAGCCGCAAGTATCGGCCCCGAAGCAACGAGCTTTTTCTGTCTCGAATCAACCATCAAGCTCAGACCTTCGAGCGTTCTGGCGCCAAGCAGCAGAAGATCGCCCTTTTCCGCAAAAACCACTTCGTCAACGGTGAAGTATTTATCGAATCGAAGGATCGCAAACCCGACGCTTCTAGTAATTTTTTGGCCGTTTGCCATCACAAATGTCAGGTCTTTCTTTTCGCGTCCTATATCGAGCTTATCGAGTGTTTGCGTCGAAACCCACGTATATTCACTGCCCGTATCAACCAGCATTTTCGGAATGATTGCCGATTTCGTGCGGTTTGTAACATTTTCTACTTTGCACTTGATATAAAAAGTTCCCATGCTCCGATTATAAATCCGAATCAAGAAATTTGGAATGCTATTTGCGGAAAAAGCCGCCTGAAGGCGGAACGCTGGACACGGAATTATTCCCACTCAATCGTGCTTGGCGGCTTGGACGAGATGTCGTAAACGACACGGTTTACGCCGCGGACCTCGGATGTGATGCGCGACGAAACGCTGGCGAGAAAGTCGTGCGGCAGACGTGCCCAGTCGGCTGTCATTCCGTCGGTACTTGTGACGGCACGCAAGGCGATGGTTTTTTCGTAGGTGCGGAAATCGCCCATTACACCGACGGATCGGATCGGCAGGAGTACGGCGAAGGCTTGCCATACATCTTTGTCAATCCCGAAATTGTGCAGCTCTTCGATAAAGATGCGGTCGGCTTTTTGCAGAAGTTCCACCTTTTCGGGCGTGATGCCGCCGAGAATTCGTACGCCAAGCCCGGGGCCGGGGAACGGATGCCGCTGCAATATCTCGTCGGGAATGCCGAGATCCTTGCCGATCAGCCGCACTTCGTCCTTGAAAAGCTCACGCAGCGGCTCGATCAGTTTCAGGTTCATCTTCTCCGGCAGGCCGCCAACATTGTGGTGCGATTTTATAGTAACGGATGAGCCGCGAAGCGAGACCGATTCGATAACGTCCGGGTAAAGCGTGCCTTGCACGAGCCATCGCACATCGCCGATCTTCTGTGCCTCGGCATCGAAAATGTCGATAAACTTGCTGCCGATCGCCTTTCGTTTAAGTTCAGGATCGACAACTTCTTTTAATACCGAGTAGAAATCTTCGCTGGCATCGACGCCGATCACGTTGAGATGTAAATGTTCTTCGTACAGACTTAACGTATCTTCAAACTCGTTCGCCCGGAGCAGGCCATTGTTGACGAATATGCAGGTTTGCCGATCGCCGATCGCCTCGTGAACCAGCACCGCCGCGACGGTCGAATCGACACCACCTGACAGGCCGCAAACAACATTGTCCGCCGGGCCGACGATCTCACGTATCTTCTCGATCTCTTCCTTAATGAACTGAGCCGGTGTCCAATCGCCCTTGCAGCCGCAAATATTGAATAGGAAATTGCGAAGAATCTCTTTCCCCAGAGGCGTATGTGAAACTTCAGGATGAAATTGGACGCAATAAATACCGCGTTCCTCGCTCTCGATCGCCGTCACCACATTGCCCGTCGTCGCCGTCGTCTGAAATCCGTCGGGCAGCCGCGTAACGTGGTCGCCATGGCTCATCCAGACATCAAGTTCGAAGGGCAATTCGTTAAATAAAGCGGTCTTGCCGCTCAGAACTTTAAGTTGTGCATGCCCGTATTCCCGCCGTTCCGCCGGCTCACTCGCACCGCCCAAATCGACCGCAACAAGCTGCATTCCGTAGCAAATGCCGAGTATCGGCGCTTCGACCTTTTCATAAAAATCAGCCGACACGCGCGGTGCGTCCTCATCGGTTACGCTCGACGGCCCACCCGAAAGTATCACGCCTTTCGGATGCTTCGCGGCGATCGCTTCCTCCGAAAGATGAAACGGATGTATCTCGCAATAAACGCCCTGCTCACGCACACGCCGTGCTATAAGCTGCGTGTACTGTGAGCCGAAATCGAGAATGATGATGGTTTCGTGTTGCAAAAGAAAATCGCTCCTTACCAATTGTAAAGTATCGATTATACGTAGATTGCCATGGAATGTCAGAATCGGCGTCGCAGGAAGTATTTCCTGTTCGTACATAGAGAATTGTCCACATATACCGCCTTATCGGCGATCAAAACTTGACAACAAACGCCGAAATTCCTACTCTTTAAGTTCGCTTTCGAGCGAAACACTCCGCAGTAGCTCAATGGCAGAGCATTCGGCTGTTAACCGAAGGGTTGTAAGTTCGAGTCTTACCTGCGGAGCCAATTGAATAAGAAGTTAAGGGCGCTGTAGTGGCGTCCTTTTCCGTACCCGGTCAAGAACACTTTGACTAAGCCGAATTCTTTGGCATCTTTCTCTAGACGTCGATTTCCTTGAGATTGGACAAGGGTTGAGGCCGACTCGTTACCGACCCGCCAATGCTTACCGGGCATTAGGGCTCCAGTCCGGGTTCGTAGGTTAGGATGAATTCCATGAACCTCGAGACTTCGATCATGTCCTTTCCCATGAATCTAACGCTGTGCGAGTCGGGACGTTCGACAATTGATAAATAGCTCAAGAGTTCGGAGGGACGATAGTTCTTGAATCGGACATCAAGCTGCAAAGGTGTTTTGGGTTTATAGGGTTTGAATTCCTTGATCCGGCCCATGGCTTTAGCTACCTTCTCACGGATGAGTGCATACGAAGCTTCAGGCGTCATTGTGGTAGCCGAATGAAAACCTATACTCCATTTTACGACAGCTCCTTCGATATTTCCGACGATACCGGAAACCTCTTTGACTGCGGCGTCATCGCCCGAAACCATGATGACCGGAACGTCGTAATGGCCGGCGATCGCCGCATTGAAACTTCCCTCGGACATCGAGACCTTGTTTAATTGAAGATCAGCCAGTTTAGCGCTCGACATCGTGTGTGCACGCACGCCTTGTGAGTTAGCGGTGCTGGAGTGATAGCCAATGAAGATAACGCCGTCAAATGACGCATCGATCCCCTGCATCATCATAAGCGGGCGAGGGAATCCACGGACTAACAAGACAGTCTTAGGCAGCTTCTCGATCAGAAGATTCTCGGCGTTACCGTGTGAATCGCTCACGACAATTTCGGTTGCTCCGGCTGCGAATGCGGCTTCGATGGCGGTATTCACCTCCTGGGTCATAAACTCGCGAAAACGTTGATACTCAAAACCCGTCGGGCCCAGTTGGTCGCCTGTTACGGCCCCAGCAACCCCTTCCATATCAGCGGAGATGTATATTTTCATCTTCTTTGTCTGAGCCTCGCCGTGATGAGCAAGGCTAAAAATCAATAGTGTCGAAAAGATCAGAGCAAATCCGGTTTTCATATTTTCCTTTTCTGCAATTATTTGAAGATGTTTGTTAAGAGTAGGTCTTGTTTTAGACCGCTTGGTTGCCACGTTTCGTCATTTCGACATCATGATCTTGTCGAATTTTTCGTTCCCTATCGGGTAATTTCGCCAATCCTTAAAATCAAAATGCCACCACTCGGCTTCGTAAACGGTGAATCCCTCTGACTCCATCGCGTCTCGAAGAAGATCGCGGTGCCAACGTTGCAGTGTAGTCCCGCCCGGATAGTTTGGATATGAACGGTCGGTGGTTTCGTCATACGTACCAACCATTTCAACGGCTTTTCCCGTTTTCAGATCGTAGAGCGTCAGATCGACCGCTGCTCCGCGATTGTGGCGCGAACCCTTTGCCGGATCGGCAACAAAGATCTTCTTTTCCTGCGGCGTCGCGTCCCAGAATACTTTGGTGACGTACCAGGGCCGATATGCATCATGAATGAGGAGACCATATCCCTGACCTCTCAGTTTGCGATCAACCCGGACAAGCGATTCAGCGGCGGGTCGCTGCATGAAGGCGCGTGCTTCGGAGTAAAAGACCGTGCCGAATAGATTGTTCGTGGTCGCGTAGCGGATATCGAGTTTGATCGCCGGAACCCGCTTTTTCAGCTCTACCAAGTCCGGCGATCGAAACTCGCCCGTTTCTTTCGGAGGCTCGGCGGCCAGAGCTTCTTTTATTAGTTCCGGTACCGGTCGCACCGGTATAATGAGCAGTTGAGCGGCTCCATTTTTGGGTTCTATCTGACGACGCTCGTATGTGGACTTCTCGATCCTAACCAATTTGGCCCGGCCATCTGGGCCGCGAGTGAACGCGACGATCTGACCCGCGTGGATACCTTGTCCGGAAAACTTAAAGGTATAGTTTGATGACTCTTCAAGAATTTCGATATCCGCTCCCTTGAATAGGGCACAAAGACGACCGTCCTTTTCGAGAATATACACAATACCGTCATCAGGGCCATATTCGCCGATCAATCCACGCCAACGCTTGGGAGCGCGAGCCGGTTTTTTTGCCACGTCTGCACTTTTAGTTTGATCGTACGGCTCCGAAGAAGAAGGGTTTTGCCCGTAACCCGCCTCCGTCCAGCACAATGACACGTACGAAAGTGATACCAGGATTACCGCTATTCGGAGAAACTTTTTCATCTCGCTATTTAATTTTCTTAGCCGGATTATTGCTTCCGCCTTGCTTAAGCGTAAAGCCGTTGACCAGACCCGCTGCATCCTTTGTAAACACGATCTGCGCATTCACATCCTTTGAGAAAAATTCGGTTTCGGACTCGGGCAAGAGAGAGAATTTTCCCTGCCCTCCGAGTTGTCCGGTCAGCGTTCCGTTCTCAAGCATGATCGCAATCAGGATATTTGTTCCGATCTGATATTCACCGACATATTTTTCCAGAATCTTTGTATCGAGCGATATCGCCTTGCGTTCTTTTGGCGTCTCAAACGCGGCCCCGAAAACTATCGCCGATAAATTGCTGGCAATTTGTCCTGCCGGTGCGGACTGCATATTACTCAGCACGACGACAGTGACTCGGTCATCCGGGTAACGGGCGATCTGGGTCGCAAATCCGTAGATGCCGCCGCCATGCGAAATTTCCCGATGGCCGAATTTCTTGCCGATGGCCCAGCCGTAGGCATAACCGCTTTCACCCTTCCAAGGCGTGAACATCTCTTCGAGTGATTTTTTTGTTACTAGCTTCTCCGTGTAGAGCGCCTGATCCCAAACGAGAAGGTCTTCTGTCGTGGAATACAACGAACCCGCCGCGTAGGGCACCGACATATCCATATACGCTGCATTTACGATCTTGCCGGCCTGTTTTTGATAGCCAGCCGCACGGTTCATAATTATTCGAAGGGGATCGTCGTAGCCCGTCTGCTTCATTCCTAGCGGCGCGAAAATGTTCTCTTGTAAAAAATCGGCATACGTTTTGCCGGATGCTTTTTCTATGACGACTCCGAGCAGAAAATAGCCCGAATTGCTATAAGCCATCTTTTCGCCGGGCGTGAATTCCAACTTCTCCTTCTTTACGCGATCAACCATTTCGGTCGTCGTTACCGGCATGATCGTGGTTTTTGCAAAATCCGGAAAGCTGGTGTAGTTGGTAATGCCTGAGGTGTGGTTTAGGAGATGTTTGATCGTAATCGGCTTCCACACATCCGGGCAATCGGTAAGATATTTGCACATCGGATCGCTGACGCTCAATTTGCCGGCTTCCTGCAGCATTACGATCGCCATCCCTGTAAATTGTTTTGTAATCGAACCCAGGCGGAAAATCTTTTCCGCGGTGTTGGGCACATTGAGCTCGATGTCAGCCATTCCGTAGCCTTTGCTAACGGTGGGCTTGCCGTCGCGAGCAACGAGTATGGTGCCGCTAAAACCGTCCACTTTAAGTACGGCCTTCATATACTCGTCAACTTTCGCGGTTATCTGATCATTCGTTGGCGGAGCGGTTGCTTCTTGAGCCGAAACGAACGAAGTGTAGAACAGGGCGAGCGATAGGGCAACGCTCAGACGGGTCATCGAATTTAGGATCTTTTTCATTTTTAAACTTCCTCGTGCCTGTTCGGCAATGTATTACTTTTTCACATCAGGCTGACGTTTGAATTTCCCCATTCCGGGAAGAACGATCTCATCGGCTTTTCCCTTCGCGTCGAGGTTGAACTGGATAAAACCCTTACCGTGAACACGATCACGCCAGGTGACTTGAAATGTGTCGTAATTCCAATGTTCGACATCGCCGGTAAAATTCGGCCCGAACCGAGCCACGAGTTTTCCGTTACTGAACTCTACCTCTGCATCACCGTACATCTCGCTGCGATATGTACCGGCATAATTTTGCAGGCCGAGAGACGGCGACGTTCCCGTGACGCGTTCCGCCAGTGCTTTTTCCTGCGCCGCCTTACCTTGCGCCTCCAGAGTTTTCATTCTCGTCAGCCCTTCTGCCTGCCAATCCTTCGGCTGTTGGCCAAGGTAGCCATCAAGAATTCGATAAGCCAAGAACTGCGGAAGCAGCGTGCCGTTCGCGTTCGTCAGGATTACGATGCCGACATTTTCTTCCGGGATCATCGCGACCAGGGCGCGCATTCCGTCTATCGCACCGCCATGTTCGACGAGCTTTTTGCCGCGAAAATCGGTTAAGAACCAGCCCATTCCATAACTCATAAAATGCGCTTCCGGATACAGGAATGGATATAGGCCTTCGAGCCTGATAATGGTCTGCGGCGTTTGCATTTCCTTTATTGCCGCTTCGCTAACGATTTGTTTTCCGCTAAACTTTCCTTTCCCGAGCTGCAGCCGCACCCATTGGGCCATATCAACGGCATTTGAATTTATTGAACCTGCGGGGGCTATGTTGTCGATAAGGCGCCAAGCAACCGGCTGCATTTTGTCATCAATTTTGACATGCGGCGTCGCTACATCGGTCGATTTAGAAAGCGTTCTGATGGTGGTGCCGCTTTCCTTCATTCCGAGCTGCGCAAAGATACGTTCAGCAACAAAATCGTCCCACGATTTTCCGGTAACCTTCGGCACGATCTCTCCCGCGGCGAGGTACATAACATTCTGATAACCGAATTTCGACCGCACGCTTGATGATGGTTCCAGGTAGCGTATCCGCCGCAAGACCTCTTCGCGGCTATGCGCCGTGGCATACCACAACTGATCGCCGCGTTCGAGCCCGATACGATGCGTCAGCAGATCGCGGACGGTCATCTGGCGTGTCACGTATGGATCGTAAAGCTGGAAGCCCGGCAGATGTTGGGTTACCGGATCGTCCCATTTGAGCTTACCTTCATCGACGAGTATTGCGATCGTGGCCGCGGTGAATGCCTTTGACGACGAACCGATCGCAAAGATAGTGCGCTCGTCCACCGGTTCCGGCTTCCCGATCTCGCGCAATCCGTAGCCCTTCGTGTAAACGATCTTGTCATCCTTGATAACGGCGATCGCCATACCCGGAACGTCCCAGTCCTTCATGGCCTTACTGACATATTCGTCGAAGCCCTGAAAGGGAGGATTTTGAGCTTGTGCTATCAGCGATCCCGCCGACAAAAATAGCGAGATAATAGTCAACTTAATGATAGAACGCAATTTCATACTTCTCCTGTTGTTACTCCGTCATATCGCGACGGTTTAGTATAAGTTTGGCGCCGCCGAAAACTATTGTACCGTCCAGATTTGCTTGAGCACACGCGCGAAGTTCCCGCCGAGAACGCCTTCTATTTCGGCATCACTGTATTTCCGCCGGACAAGGCCTTCGGTCAGGTCGAACATACGCTTGGGATGGTCGAGGCCTTCAACGTCGATCTTCTCCCGAAACGCGTAGCTGCCCTTATACCCGGCTCTAAGCTGCTTGTTCGATTCCGCCGGCATTTTGTCGTAACCGTAAAGATCTATGTCGCTGCCGACTCCAAGATGTTGGGCTCCGATCAGTTTTCTTACATGATCGAAATGGTCGAGGACATGCTCAATAGTAGTTGGCTCATCGACCTTAACGAACATCCTGACGCCGGTTATTCCGATTACTCCGCCGCTCGAGCCCACTTTTTGGATCGCCTCGTCGGTCTTCACACGCGGGTGTCCCGGAACGAGCGCCCGGCAGTTGGAGTGAGTAATCAGAACGGGCTTTTTGGAGATCTCAAAGGCATCGAGCGTGGTGCGGTCGCCGCAGTGCGAAACATCCACCGCCATCCCGACTTTGTTCATTCGCTCGATGATGGCGACGCCGAAATCCGAAATGCCATCGTCACGGCGCTCGGTTGCGCCGTTACCGATGAGATTGCGCGAATTGTAAGTAAGTTGGGAAACACGTTGGCCGAGGCCACGGAAAAAATCGACGTCAGCCGGACTGCGAAAGTGTTGGGCATTTTGGAGGCCCAGCACGATGCCCAGCTTGCCCGATTTTTTCACGCGGTCAATGTCCGTCGGACTATCGATTCGCCTAAAAAAGGCGTCGTTATTAGCAATAAACGCGTTCCAGGACGCAAACCAGCTGAGAGCGGTCTCAAAGGCGTTCATCCCCCCGAGACCGATCGCCGGGTGAATAACATTGATGCCCGAATCCTTGAATGGCTGAATGTCGGTCGCCGTAAAACTATCGGGGTCCTTCATCCACTTGTCTTGTTTAGCGAAATCGAGCGTGAGAATGCTGAGCATATCGATGACTGTTGATCGATTGATCAAGTCGATAGCTCGTGAGGAATACTCGGACGGCGAATCGGCGAAGATCTGAAAGCGTCCGCGGTTTATCATCGGGGCCGCTATCACACCCAGACCTGCAGCGGCCATTCGCTTGACTGCATCGCGCCTCGAAATGGCGGTTTTCTCGTGTTTCATAATTAGTAATTCGAACTAAAAACCAACAAATTGGAGACAAGGGCGAACCACAGGAAGCCCAGGCACGCCAACACGAATACGGTTGCTCGAAGCTTACTCCAGATGCGGCCGCTTCCCATCCACGATTTTATTGCGTTATAGAGAACGACCAATGTTCCGACAGCTCCGAGAATGCCGATAGTCTGAATCAGATAAATCCAGATGTTTCCGCTGTCGCTGAGGAGTTCGATATGTGACGAGGCATACGTGACAAAGCCCACAAATGCCGCGATAAAGATCAGATCGAGTGCGAAAACGATCCATACGCCAATTCGGAGCAATCGTTCCATAGGCGTCAGATCCAGTTTGCTCCCGTAATGCCGCCGAACCAGCCACGCGACCGGGGCCAATAGCAGAGTAAGAAGCATAATAAAAAGGGAAATACCTAGGACGGGCAGGATGATACCTGAATTTTGCCAAAGCCCGACTCGCTGAAAGACCATAAACGGGTACGGCAGGATTATCTGCATCACACCGTTCTCGTCGGGCTTAAAGATGAGAGTATCCTGACCGTTCATATCGCGAAATGTCATCGGAGCAACTTCCCGCCAGCGCTTCGGTTGGCCGCTGTTTTCGGTTAAACCGGCGACCTCGATCGTGCCGTCCTCGCGGGCTGCCACTGTCGCCAGACCTAGAATTGATGCTACTTTCAGGAATGACGTATCGCTGCGGCGGCTTAGCATATACCTGCCGCTAACGGCTTGCGCGTTCTCTTTTGCACTGTCCAGTGTTGTAGAGGCCGGAGGCGTGAACGGAAAATAACGATCAAGAAACGCCTCCCAAAGGATCGTTCGCGGTGAAGCTTCCCCTTTGCCCGCGCTGTTGTAAGAAACGTAGAAACCCACGCCGGCATCCGGAAGCAGGTGAAGGTCGCTATGAAATGCGATTGTGTCGCCGCCATGTCCGATTATCCGATGTCCGTTCCGTGACTCTTCATAGAAGCCATACGCCATCGCGTTTGCGGCCGGATCTATTGCAAACAAGCGGCTGTGCATAAGCCGGGTCGTTTCCGGCCGAAGGATACGGGCATCACCAAGCTGTCCCTGCTGCAGATGCGCGAGCATGAACTTTGCCATGTCGGTTGATGTACTGCTCAGGCTCCCTGCGGGGAAGGGTACCACCACTTCAAACGCTTCGGGCTTATCATCCGACGCAAGGCGATAGCCGTTGGACATGCCGGGAACCAACTCCGGCGGCAGCGGCTGAGCGAAAGTCGAATGCGTCATGCCGAGCGGTTGGAAAATATTTTCCGCGATATAGTCGTTAAAAGGGCGGCCCGAAACACGCTCGACTATGTAGCCCGCCAGCGCCGTCGCATAGTTTGAGTAGGCAGGTGTCGTTCCAGGCGGATATATTCGACCTGGGATGTGTGTTTTCAGGTATTCCCCAAGATTAGGATTTTCCGCATCGACTTTGAACAGGTCTTTGATTTGCTCCTCAAATCCCGGAGTATGCGTCAATATGTGCTTTAGCGTGATCGGTTTGCCAAAAGCTTCCGGAATCTTGAAGTCAAGATATTCGTTCACGTCGCGGTCAAGATCGAGCTTGCCTTGCTCATGGAGCTGCATCACCGCCGTCCAGGTAAACAACTTCGATATCGAGCCGGGCCGAAAGAGCGTTTCTTCCGCGGATACGGGTTTTTTATTCGCGACATCGGCGTAACCGTAGCCTTCCGCAAACAGGAGTTTTCCGTCCTTGACCACTGCGACCGTCGCGCCAGCGATGTTTTCTCTTTCTAACTGTTGAGGGATGATGCCGGCGAGAAATGCCTCAACGTCTAGGGCAGTCATCTCAGAAGCTCCGGCGGATGGCTTGGTTTCCGACGCACTTTTAGCGTCACCTTCCGCCTTTGCCAAGTTTGGCGTCAAGGGCATCTGCCCTATGAGTGACGAGAAAAGGATAAATCCGATCATTACCAAAGCTGTCGATTTTTTCACAATGTTTCTCCTCCGTCGTATGTCCGAATGGTGCTCGCTAATTGCCTGCCATTGTTGGTTTCCCGATAACACCGGGGGATTTTGTCGATTCCCGCACCACCTTGAGGATGTATGGCAGCGCCTTTTCCGCGTTCTCCTTGTTTGTGATCAGGCTCATATGGTTGGCGGTGTCAATTTTGACGTGCTCGCCCCTTGTTGAAAGGATTGCGATCTCGCCGTGCAAACCAACAAACGTAGCCAGAAATTTTTCCGCTGAAACACCTTCCGGCAGTGTTCCCGGATGCATTTCTTTGGTAGCTGAGATCACCACGACGGGCAGATCACCAAGGGACTTGTTTTGTGCCGCCTGCTCTCCCGCCTTCTCAAAGTCTTCCGCTTCGATAAGCACCGTATCAATATTTCCAGGCTGTTTCGACAGATAGTCCGTTTGTTTGCGAATGTTCTCGGGATACGAGCTCATATCGCCGCCGTTCAGTGGATTAAAGACTTCCTGCACTCCAAGTCTCATCACCAGTTTCACAAGAAAGAGCTTTGTCTTGATCGAATCCATCTGTTCCGCCCTCTGGCTATCAGTAAGGCCGAACATTTGATTCTGTTTAGGATGGCTGGGGTCCAGGAACACTAAACCGGCCACCTCGCCGGGGTAGCGTTCGACGTAGTCCCGCATGTATAGCCCCGCGATCGAGTGGCCGACAAAAACAAACGGACGCTTGATCCCTGATCTGTCGAGGAGTGTATGCAAAGCGGTATTTATTGTCTTGGCATCCCGCGGTAAATCGCTTGGATCGCTCCAGCCAAGTCCGGCCCGGTCATACACGCAGACTTTCGTGGTTTTTGATACGCCGTCCTGGATCCAATGGTAAACCGGACTGGAAACTCCGGCACCCGCTTCAATAACGACCGTCGGCAGATCGTCGCCCGTCTTCCCTTCAGGGCCGACACAACTGATATGCAGCTTGTATCCACCAACATCCACCAACTCACCGGCCGGCGGTTCAACGCTCGCAGTGAATCTCAATATTTGACCGATGATAAGCGGAACGCTGATCAAGATCAGCAGGCTGATCCCGGCTATTTTCAAAATTCTCTTAAACAGCCTCATACCAACTCGCTCTCCTTTCGGATTATTTTCTTCACCGCTCTCGAATGGCATTTCCGAACGGCGAACGGCTGCCTATTGTATCCGGCGGCCGGGGCCATAGAGCACCTTTCCGGGCCGTGCTCCCGTGTGCTTTCCGTTTTCGATAACGATCTGCCCGTTCACTAACACCTGCTCAATACCGACGGGGCTGACCAACGGTTTTTCATACGTCGCCCGGTCCTGAATCTTGTCGAAATCAAAAATGACTGCGTCCGCCCAGTTCCCCTCTTTGATCGTCCCGCGCGAGTCGAGCCGCATTCGAGTAGCCGGCCACGAGGTCATTTTCCGTATCGCTTCCTCAAGTGAAAGCACCTTCCGTTCGCGAACATAACGAGCGATTAACCGGACATGATTTCCGTAGGCTCGTGGATGTGCCAGTCCGATCGCGTCCACCTCTCCCGGTTTCTCCGAGGCTCCGGCGTCGCTGCCAATACTGGTCCACGGGAATTTGAGAGCGGTTTCAACGTCCTGCTCACTCATCATATGGTAGATCGCGTAAACTCTTCCCGAACCCTGTGCCACCAGGTCGAACGCAGCGTCGGCGGGTTCCTTATTGAGTTCCTTAGCGATCACCGACAATGATTTGCCTTCGAATTTCGCATTGTCCTTGTTCTTGGCGTTGACCAGCACAACGTTATCCCATCCTCCGGCAGCCTCGACAATATTCCACCAACCGGGCGAACCGGTAGTTATCTCTTTTTTAAGGCGTGCACGTATCGCGGGGTCTTTGAGACGTTCGAGGAGTTTCGCGCCGCCGCCTTCGAACGCCCATGACGGGATCGTTGCCTCCAGTCCTGTACCGCCCGCCGTGTACAGATAAAGATCGGCGGCAACATCCACGCCCCGCGCGCGGGCCTGCTCAACCTTCTCACCGGCAGCTTTCATAAGCGTTCCCCAGCCGGGCTGAAACGCCGCCTTGAGATGAAAGATCTCGACCGGAAGCCCGCCTTTTTCCCCGATCTCGATAGCTTCTTCAACCGCTCCGACGAGCCCTTTCCCCTCGTCACGCATGTGCGTTGCATAAATACCGCCATACTTTCCGGCAACCTTCGCCATCTCGATGAGTTCACCGGTTTTTGCATAGCTCGACGGCGGGTAGATCAGCGCCGTCGTCATTCCCATGGCCCCGGCCTTCATTGCCGTCTCCATAATGGCCTTCATCCGTTCAAGCTCTTCGGGCGTCGGAGTCCTTGACGCCATGCCTAAGACAGCAACACGAGCCTGCGTTTCGCTGAAGTAGCTGCCGAAGTTGATACTGATACCGCTCTTTTCCAGCCCCTTAAAATACTCGGCTATCTTCGCAGCGTCGACAGGTGTTCCGCCCTCGCCGCCGATCGCGGTCGTCACACCCATTAGAAGCTTGTTTTCGGCGAGTCCGTTTTTCGGCAGGACACTTCCCGATTGATCCATCACGTCGATCCAACCCGGCGAGACATATTTGCCCGCTGCATCGATCTCGCGTTTGCCTTTACCTGCGATCTTGCCGATTCGAACAAATCGCCCGTCATTTATGGCGACATCCGCCGCTATCCAGGGATTTCCCGCACCATCAAGCACCCGGCCGTTGCGAATAACAACGTCGTAGATCGGCCCGACAGCTTGAGCTGCTACGGGCAATTCCACAATCCCCAGCAATGCCATACAAACGAACACGCGGGAAATAGAGCGGAAAAGACCATTCATAATTTGTTGCCGCTTCATATATTGCCGATCTAAAACGTCTAAGCTGAATATCGCGCGTCGGTTTTCATTTAATGCCGTCGCCTTGTGAGTTGTTCTACTTTTTCAAGGGAAACCGCACGACCTCGTTTTCAAGCGGCATTTCGTTGGTCCGTCTTTCCGTCGCAGCATTCGGTCCCGCAGGTTTCCAACCCCATCCGTTTCCCTGCACTTCGAAAGACGGAAAGATGTAGGGCACCCCGTCAGAGCCAAGCGGCGAATTTGCGTCGCTGACATGAAAATGCAGGTGCGGCTCGGTCGAATTACCCGAATTTCCCACCAGGCCGACCGGCTGGCCGCGTTTTACTTTGTCGCCGACCTTGACCGGGATCTTTCCCGGCTGCAGATGGGCGTAAAATGCATAGCGACCGTTGCGGAGATCAATGATCACATGGTTGCCGCCTACCGTATCGAGCGTGATCGGTACGGCTCGCGAATTTATGCCTGGTACGTTTTCAGGAATGCCGTCCTTGACCGCAACCACGATGCCATCGGCCACGGCGAGTGCTTCAACCCCGTAACAGCGATAGTTCTTATTGTCCAACTTATCGCCCTTAAAAGTGCCGCCTTCAGGCCAAATCTGTACCCAGTCGATGGCAAAACGCTGGGCAATGTGCGCACCGCCTTCCACCGGGATCATCGCGCGGCGATGTCCTGAGCTGTTACCCGGCCCGTTTCCGGCAAGCCAGCCGTCGCCTCGCAGCGGAGGGCCGATCAAGACCGGCTTGTTGCCAACAGCCACACCCGCGATATCAACCGAGAATTCCTCAGGCCACGCAGCCGCCTTAAACGTGAGGCGATGCTTCAAATTGGAAGGTACGGCCGTGGCAGTTTCCAAAGTGATCCAGGAGTAAACGACAGCACGCAGCCCGCCGCCGATGACAAGGCGCTGGGCGCCCGTGGCAGACGGAGAGCCAGGACGGGCGATACGTCCGGACAAGTCATCGCCTTCTAATCGAGCCAGTATCGGCTGTGAGCCGCCGCTCACCTCGACCCGTGTCAATGTCCATTCATCGCGGCTGAAGTTGTTGATGTGCAACTCGTAAACAAGATGCGTCTTGCCAGCGGCCGCAAAGGCGGTCGGCGGCACTGGAACACGCACGTCAAATGGCAGGGATAACGGCTTTTGCGGAACCGTCGGAGCAGCGGCGGAAGGAACGGCGGCGGCACTTTCGCTGCGTTTGAAAGTAAGCGGAAGTTCACCTCCCTGAATAAACTTTCCGGCCAACTCCGTCCGGTCTTTGTTCAGCGTGCCGTCAAATACTGCACCCACAGATTTCAACTCAATATGCACAACGTCACCGTTGACCGTGATAACGTCAATCGGGATTGTCGAGCCTTGGTCGAGGCTGTCCACGTTTCCTGTATAAACTCCGGCGTCCGATTTGGTCACGGTCAAAGCGAGACGAAGTTTCGCACCGTCCGCGTCCAACGTGCCTTGCCACGAGCCTTCGAGACCCTCTCCGCCCGACTGGCCGAAAATCTGGCACGACAATGCGGATAGGACGAATAAAATCAATACGCGATTCTTAATCATTGGTTTTGTTTCTTGTCTACGGTTAATCAATTAATTATTCGCCCCGGGCCGTACATAACCTTTCCCGGTTTTGCTCCCGTGTGCTTTCCTTTCTCGATAACGACCTGGCCATTTACAAAAACATAATCGATCCCCGAGGGCGTCCTGAAGGGATACTCGTACGTTGCGTTGTCCTGGATCTTGTCATAATCGAATATGACGACATCTGCCCACATGCCTTCTTTGATCAGACCGCGCGATGGAATTCTCAGCCGTGTCGCAGGCCAAGAGGTCATTTTTCTTATCGCTTCTGAAAGCGTAAGGACCTTTTTTTCCCGGACATATTTTGCGATCACGCGTGGGAAGTTCCCATACCCGCGCGGGTGTCCCATACCGGCCGTGCTGGGATCGGCCAGCGTGGCTGAAGCTGACGCATCGCTGCCAAAGCTGATCCATGGATACTTGATCGCGGTTTCGATGTCGGATTCGGTCATCATATAGTAGAGGGCCGAAACCCTGCCGCTGCCCTGTAGCAAAAGGTCGAAAGCGGCGTCAGCCGGATCCTTGTTCCATTCTTTTCCGATCTGAGCAAGATTTTTGCCCTGGAAACGGTCATTGTCCTTATTCCCCGCGAAAACAAGGACGATCTGTTCCCAGCCGCCTGCGGCTTCAACGATATTCCACCAGCCGGGCGAGCTGGTTTTTATCTCATTCTTTAATCGGGTACGAACCGCGGGATCTTTCAACCGCTCCATAAGCTTTGCGTTTCCACCCTCGGATGCCCAAGCCGGAACAACCGCGCTCAGCCCTGTGCCGCCCGCGGTGTAAAGGTACATGTCGGCCGCGACATCCAGGCCGCGGCTTCGCGCTGACTCGATTCTTTCCCCCGCCAGCTTCATCAGCGTTCCCCAACCGGGCTGATATGCCGCTTTCAGATGATAGATCTCGACCGGTAATCCGCCTTTTTCGCCGATCGTGATCGCCTCATCGATCGATTCAATTAGATCCTTTCCTTCTCCGCGGATGTGACTCGCGTAAATGCCGCCATAGCGCCCGGCGACCTTCCCCAGCTCGACGAGCTGCTCGGTTTTTGAATAACTGGCCGGCGGATAGATAAGCGCCGTCGATATTCCAAGAGCACCGCCCTTCATGGCGGTTTCCACGATGGACTTCATGAGTGAAAGTTCCTCGGCTGTCGGATCGCGTGCTTCCTGCCCTAGAACGGCAACGCGCGCCTGTGTTGCTCCATAGTAGGTGCCGAAATTCATGCTGATGCCGTTTTTTTCGAGGCCCGCAAAATATTCGGCGAGCCTCTCGGCCGGAACGGGCGTACCGCCCTCCCCTCCGATGCCCGTTGTCACACCCATTAATAGCTTGCTTTCAGCCAGAGGGCTTGTCTGTAGAACTCCACCCGACGCATCCAGCATGTCGATCCAGCCGGGCGAAACGTACCGACCCGTCGCATCGATCTCGCGTTTACCCTTGCCCGGAATTTTGCCGATGCGGACAAAACGGCCGTCTTTTATTGCAACGTCCGCCGCAATCCATGGGTTGCCGGCACCATCAAGGACGCGGCCATTACGGATCACAAGATCGTACGCGGGTTCGCTAGTTCCTTGAGCAGTGGACTGTTCCGCAAACGGGCCGAGCAATAATATAGATGAAAGGACGAAGGCGATTTTGCGGCGAAGGTTATTTGTCATGCTTTTATTCCATCAATTCGTACGGCCGGCGGCGGTTTTGACGGGACTGGAATACTTCTTAAGCAATTCCATCGACCGGTCGGCAAGCTTAAAAAGGTGCTGGTGTGCTCGATTACCGTTCGTCAAAATGGCGAAGCCAAACTTCCGGTCTCGATTGCCAAGCAGAAAAGCGGTGTAGCCGGAAACGCTTCCACTGTGGGCAAAATACCGGTCGCCGTCTTTGACCTGTGTCCACCAGGTCAAACCGAAGCCCGCGCTTTCGTTGCCCCAAATCCCCTCAATCGCGCCCTTGAACTGGTCGAACTGGCGGGTCATCATTTGATCCATAGCGGCTTGGCTGATGATTCGTTTGCCTTTGAAAACTCCGCCGTTTAGGTTAGTAATCAGCCAGTTAGATTGATCCGGGACGGTGCCGTAGACAATGCCTGCTGGATAAACGGCTGCTCTGATCCTAAGGCTCGGCGTCTGCCGGCCCGCTTTTGCATCGAAAACATATGGCACGGATAAGCGTTCATCAATGTCCGGTGTCGGGTCGAACTCGGTGCTTGTCATCTCAAGAGGTTTGAAAATATTCTCCTGAACATATTTCCTGTACGGAACGCCGGACAATTTTTCAACCAGGTAGCCGATCAATGTAAACGCCGCGTTCGAATATTCGACCTTGGTCATCGGCGGTTGGTGAACTTTCAGTGACGTTCGAACGAACTCGTCGAGTTTTATCGGCGCCTCGTTGCTCCAAACCGGCAAGGCGGCGAAGTCTCCGGTCAGCCCGGAGGTGTGGGTAAAAAGATGCCGAAAAGTGACCGGATTTTTCGGGTCGTCGCCCTGGATCGTAAAATCAAGATACTTGCTTACCGGATCGTCAAGCTGAAATTTACCTTCTTCCATAAGTCGCAGCAGCGCGACTGTTGACATTGTCTTAAAAGTTGACCCGATCAGATAGACCGTGTTTGCCGTAGCTGGTGTCCGTGTCCGGAGGTTCGACTCGCCAAACGCGCCTGTCCAGATGACCCTATCGCCGGAGACCAGAGCAACCGAAGCTGACGGAATATTTCCCTCAACCATCGCTCGTCGGATCTCGGGTTCAAGTTCGGCCGTGAGATTCTTTACGTCGATTTCCTGCCCGATTAGGGCGAGTGAGGAAAAGCCTAAAACTATCGCCGCTTTCACGATCGAAAAACACCATCCGGAAGGCGTATTTTGTTGTTTGAAATTATTCATCAGGACTCTTATTCTTGTAAAAACAAGGAGCTCTGGGAGCTCCTTTTATACACAAGGCCTCGCTAGAGGAGCCTTACTTCGTTGATTCAACTATCGGTAGTGCGACATGTGATGCCTTCCGGCTCGAGCGGTACGCTCGCTGGGTCGCCTTCTGAAAGTCAGATTCTTTCGCCAGGAAGATATTCTTCACAAATTTTTGCGGGTTGCGGTCGATCACGGGAAACCAACTGCTCTGAACCTGTACCATTATCCGGTGGCCTTTCTTAAAGACATGGTCATTCGCCGGGAACCCGATCTTATATAAAAGCACCGAATTTGCAGGGATCGGCTCGGGCTTCTCGAAGCTATTACGGTAGCGCCCGCGGAACACATCACCGGCGATCATCAACTGATATCCGCCCATCGCAGGTTCAGCGACATTATTTTCCGGGTAAACGTCTATCAGCTTAACTATCCAGTCGCTGTCGGTTCCTGTCGTCGATGCGAAAAGATTGGCGATAATTTTCCCTGATACGATAACATCGTCCGCGAGCGGCTCTGTTTCCCAGCTAACAACGTCCGGGCGGTCGGCTGCGAATCGCTGATCGTTCACTTGCCATGTGGACCAACCCGATTTGAGCGGGATAGGGCGTTGCCGGTATGGAACCGGCTTGCCGGGATCCGAAATATAACTGTCGAAAGCCTCGCCCTTCTCAGTCGGCGGTTCGAATGAAAGCTTCCCTCCAGCTCGGAAATAGAGCGGGCGAGTGGCGACATTCTGCTTTAGAGGCCACGCTTCGTTGCGCACCCATTCGTTGGCTCCGGTTCTGAACGTCAGTGCTTCTGGAAGGTTGGGATTCGCCTTATCCTTTAAGTAATGGGCGAGAAATTTGGTCATTACCTCTTTTCTGTAGTACTGCGAAGTCGCGCTTCCAAAATCGATAGCCCCGAGTTTTCGTCCATCGCTTCTTGACCATCCACCGTGATTCCATGGACCGACAACCAGGAAGTTTTTGTTTTCCTTGTCATGCCGTTCCAGCAGTTCGTAGATCGTTATCGGCCCGTAAAAATCTTCCTGGTCCCACCAACCGGCCACATTCAGTGTCGGCACCGTAACGCGATTTAGCCACGGCGCAAAGCCCTGCCGTTTCCAAAACGCGTCATAATCGGGATGATTAACAAAATCGTTCCAGGTTGGAAGCTTGCCCTTAAAATATTTTGCATCGACGTTGGACAGCGCCCCGAGTTTAAGATACCACTCGTAAACGTCGTAGTTGTTTACCAGTTTTCCGGTATCGGTCATCTCCTTTGACGACTCCATCATGTACGTGTACTCAAGTCCATAGCTCAAGCGAAATGCTCCGTTGTGGTGAAAGTCGTCGCCGATCCACATATCGGCCGGTGATGCCGCGGGAACGACGGCCTTGAGCGCCGGGTGCGGATCGAGCGCGGCCATTACCGTCAGCCATGCACCGTAGCTCGTGCCTGCCATACCAACCCGGCCGTTATTCTGGGTATTCTTTAAGAGGTACTCGATGGTGTCATAGGCGTCGGTGCTTTCGTCGATCGCCGATCTGTCCTTCGGATCGCGAGGCTGTCGCAGCATGACGAACTGGCCTTCCGACTTAAATCGCCCGCGAATATCCTGATTCACAATGACATAGCCGTCCGCCGTCAGTTCCGCAAGCGCTCCCGCAAGCTGGGCCGGACTTAAATCGCCCGTCCCGTAAGGCGTTCGTAAAAACAGGATCGGAAGCTTTTCGTCGGCACGAGTCGGAACATAGATAAATGTATGAAGCCGAACGCCGTCGCGCATCGGGATCATTACCTCGGAACGCGTAAATGGAGCATCCGCCGGTTGAGCTGCCAGCGGAGCAAATGCCGCAAAACACACAACCGCCAAAATGACGCGAAATAGGGAAGCCGATCCTTTTCTCATATTCCTCTCGAACTAATTGCCTGGCTTTTTCGATACCCTGTCGATCGAAGCCGGACGCGGCACACGCGGGGACGGATTCTTTTCGAGCAACTTCATCGCCTCGACGACGGCCCTTTCGATTTGCGGATCACGCCCGTTAACAAAATCCGAAGGCGAAATTTTGACCTCAATGTCGGGCGCAACACCGACATTCTCAACGTCCCATTTTCCTTCCAGATTATAGAATGCAAGGATCGGAGCAGTTATCCCGCCGCCATCGATCGTTTGCGGAGTGCCAAGTGTGCCGACCAGTCCGCCCCAGGTGCGGGTTCCTACAAGCGGTCCGAGCTTGCGGAGACGAAAATAAAACGGCAGAGCGTCTCCGCCGGATCCGGCCGATTCGTTTATCAGCATTACCTTAGGGCCGTAAATTCCCGCTATCGGTGAAAAGAAGGTATTTCCGTCGCGAAGAGCGAACATGCCCATCGGTTTTCGATCGAGTTCATTGACTACAAAGTCCGCGACCATGCCGCCCTGATTGTAGCGTTCGTCAACGATTGTCCCTTCCTTATTCTGCTGGGCGTAAAAGTAACGAATAAATGAGGTGTAGCCCGGACCACCCGTATTTGGCAGCCAAACGTAGGCGAGGCGGCCGCCGGAAAGTTTGTCGACGAGACGCCGATTGTCTTCTACCCACGCCCGGGTTCTGAGACCGCCTTCGCTTGCGACCGGAACAACCGTAACAAGCCTCGAACCATCCAGCGACGGTTTGTTGTTTACCCTCATCACCGTCTGACGGTTAGCGGTATTTTCGAAAAGGCTATAGAAGTTAGTTTTTGCATCGAGCGTTTTACCATTGACGCCTAGAATATAATCGCCTTCGGAAATGTTGATGCCCGGCGAGCTGAGCGGAGCTCTCAATTCAGGATTCCAATTCTCGCCGGTATAGATGCGGCTGATCCGGTAATTGCCGTTTTCAACCTTTACATCGGCACCCAACAAACCGACCGACACCGGATCTTCGCTGGGAACGTCGCCCGGGCCTGTCAGGTACGAGTGCCCGACTGTCAGTTCGCCGCCCGTCTGGGCGATGAGGTAGCCGAGATCGGCCCGATGTCCGACATGTGCGAGGAGCGGAAGGTATTTTTTATAGATCGCATCCCAATCGGCACCTTGCATCTTCGGATCATAAAAGTATTCACGTTGGATACGCCACGTCTCACGAAAAATATTCGCCCATTCGGCACGCGGATCTACCCTCGCCTCAAGCTGAGCCACGGTGAGAGTCCCGTCGCCAACTTTCGCCGGAGCGTCTGTACCAACAATGCCCCAACGTCCGGGGCCGGCTCCGTACATGAGTTTTTTCTTATCGGCCGAGAGCGTATAACGTGTGATCCCTTCGATAAATGGAGCTGCTGCACCGCCTTTTATCTGGTAACGGTTCAGTTTTAACGTCGGGACGCCTGTTGTCGATTCCGTATAGAAGATCGTTCCCGATGGGCCGGCCGTGAGATTCCCGAAATCCGCGGGCCGGACGCTGACCGGAAGTATCCGCTGGCCGATCCCGTCGAAGTCGATCTTCATAATATCGGCCGCCGGTTTTGGCTTCGCGGCTTCTCCGCCTGCCGGAGCGGCCAGAGGCTCGTCACCGGTTTCCGGCAAAAACGGAGATGGTTCCCCCGAACTCAAGACCACCAGGTAGATGGCCCTGCGAAGCGGTTTATCCAGGGAACTCATATCCAGCCAGCTGGTACGCGGGCCGTAATCCGTACTTGCGAGAAAATAGAGATATTTACCTCCGACATCGAAAGCTGGAGAAATAGCATCCGCAAGGCCATCCGTGATCTGATGAGCCTTTTTCTCTGCTATTGAGTAGATAAAAACGGCTCGTATACGGCTCTTGAGATTTTTTGTATACGTTATCCACTTCGAATCAGCGGACCAGGAGGAATCGAAGGAGCGTGTCGGATCGCCATTATCGTCGGTGTCGATCCTTACCGCGGAACCGGTCTTAACGTCCATCGTCCAGATATTGTTGTGATTGTCTTCAAGCAGGAACTGTTGTCCGTTGGGCGACCATTGCAGATTCGAAAAATAAGCGGTGGATGGCAGCGCAATTGCACGCGGTTCAGAAAGACCTGTTGGCTCACCCAGCATTATTTGGTATTCGCCGCTCGCATCGGAGAACCATGCTATTTGAGTTCCATCGGGCGACCATGCCGGATCACGATCATGGGCACCCGAACTATTTGTCAGGTTCCTATAATCACCTTTTGCGGATGGTGCTGTAAAGATCTCACCACGAGATCCAAAAGCTGCCCGAACTCCGCCGGGCGAAAGTACGGCGCCCCTTATCGAATCGCCGACCTTCTTGAACTGCGGCCGCGCCCAGGGCAGATCTCCATTTACTTCAATATTGAGCTGCTTTGATTTGCCCGTTTTTGTGTCGAGGAGATGAATATACCCGGCCTGCTCATAAACAACTGCGTCCGAACCCGCTGCCGCCGACATTACATCAAAGTCGTCATGGTTTGTAAGTTGGGTAGCTTGTTTGGCGCCGGCCTTGAAGGAGAAAAGATTGGCAGTATGATTGCGGTCGGAGACGAAATAGATCGTATCGCCGACCCACATCGGATTGCCGTCGTTGCTGTTGGTCCACGGAAGTTCGTCGACGGCGTTGTTTGCCAGGTTGATGACCGAGATCGGGTGTGTGCGCCCGCCGCGATAATGGCGCCAATAGCTCGTCTCAAGCCATTGAGGAACAAATTGCATCGAGATCTCTTCATACGCCAGCCGGCTGCCGTCCGGCGAATAGGCACCGGTATATGCCCGCGGCATAGGCAGTGGCTCCGAAACGCCGCCGTCGATATCGACCGTCCAGAGACGGTTGTATGCCTCCTGCGGCTGACTGATACGAGCCGAAGAAAAGAGGACGCGGCGTCCATCCGCGCTCCATCCGCGAACGCGATCGACACCTGGATGATAAGTCAACCTCTTGAGTTCACCGCCGGCCGTGGGCATTACATAGACATCGGTATTCCCCGCGAAGGTAGCCGAAAATGCGATCTTCAAACCATCGGGCGAGAAATAAGGGTCATACTCAACTCCCGGTGTTGCCGTCAGTCGTCGTGCCTGTCCGCCGCTTCGCGAAACGGCCCAGAGATCGCCCGCATAAGCGAACACGACCAGATCGCGGCTCACCGTCGGATGTCGAAGCATCCGTGTACCTTGGGCAGTCGTCGTTCCAACGACCGCAAAACTCAGCAAGAGGGCGCAGATTAGATATCTTATAGTCATTGGGTTTTTAAGAGAATGCCCTAAGCCAAGAGCCCGAACGCTCGTCCAGGCTCTCGGCACACCAGAGTTTATCGACAGAACCGCGATCAGAACGAAATGCGAACTCCGACCTGTCCTTCGCGTCCTGGCAAAACCTGAGTTGCCTTTCCAAAAGGCTGTCCGATAATGCCGTCCTGTGCCTGAACTGCCGCCGGGTTTTGCCTATTTAGCAGATTGAAAAACTCAAATAACAGATGTAATTTGACTCTTTCTCCCAAATCGAATCGCTTGGCAAGCCGCAGATCTAGATTGACAAGCTGCGGAGCCGTGAAGGAGTTTCGTCCGGTGGCAAGGTCAAAGCCATTGACGGACGAGTCACCGTCAGGATCGCCGGGGGCAAGCGGGGCTCCGATCGGTCGAAGTCGAGAAAAGTGAAAACCACTCTGAGCGCGGAAGATACCGCCGATCTGAAACTTCCACGGCAGTTCAACCAATCCATTGATCTGGAAAGCATGATCCAGCGCCAAATCGGAAGGTCCTTTATCGAGATCGGGACCATTGTAAAATTGTCCTGCCTGAGCAACAAACCTACCTTGAGCGGTTGTGAACGGAGCAGTAGCGTTTGTCTTGCCGGTAGAAGCTTCGGTTACAACCGGTACTATTCCTACAAATGCATCCGACGGCGGGGTGTTGATACCAAGCGAATTATCGGTTGCTTTGGCGTATGTATAACTCGAGCCCACAACAAATCGCCTTCCGAATCGCGAATTAAAACTTAGTATCAATGCGTCGTACTTACCTCTAAAAAACGGTCCGAACGTGTTGATCGGCCCTCCAGTGAAAGGCGGATCAAAGACGCGCCCGACGACACGAGCTCTGAACGGTAGGTTCACCGCCCGAACACCCAAAAGGTTCCGCATTTCGCGGTGGTAATAGTCCGCACCGATCACAACATCCTTTAGGATCTCACGCTGTACGCCGACGCTAAACCCAAGCGTATGAGGAGTTTTGAAGGTGTTGTCAATGCCAATTGGAAAAAGGGCCGGTGGAATTATTTGATTGTACAATGTTCCAAGCGTGCCGAAGGTAAAGTATCCTACCGGTTGTCCGATCGCCAAGCTTGCCTGGTCCGCAAACTGTTGCGGAGTAAGCCCAGATAATGCCTGGATGTTAGCCGCGGTAACCACGGCGTTGGCCGGGATCGGCGGTCGCCCCGCCGCGACAACCCGGTTAAGCCTGTCCACTCCAATAAAAGGAACCATAGCTGCGGGCGGCGTCAGAGGACAGAGTGTTCCCGCCGTTATTTGTGCATCTGTCAGATTTCCGGTTAGAAGATTTTGGAAACATCCTCCCGGTAACCCACTAAGCAACGCGATGCTGGAAACAAAAGATGGTGATCCATACAAAAGCCGGGGAAATGCAAATAATTGGTCGGTTCGCTGGTCCGCACCACCGAAGGCGGGAATATCTCGAACCAGTCCGAGCCGGAATTGGTCATAAAATACTCCGAAACTTGCCCGCACAACCGTTTTAGGCGTGACCGACCAGGCAACGCCCAAACGCGGCGAAATATTGTTCTTGGTGTTGAATTCCGAATCATAGTCCCAGCGAATTCCAAGATTCAAATTCAAATTCTTTAGCAACTTCCAATCGTCTTGAACGAAAAGTCCGTTGTAATAATTCTGCAGATGGATTTCATCGCCAGTCGGAGTCACGGCTCCTCGCTGGGCCAGCAGATAGACTCCCGCATTCGCAGCACCGAAAGTTGTAAAATCCGCCACGGTCGCAAAAAGTTGATTTTGCAAAACGCGGGTCTCCAACCCGTCAACTTTTGTTTTGATGAAATTCCAACCGAACTTGATTTCGTGATCGCCGAACAATTTACTGGCGTTAGCCGACAGCGTCACGTATTTCTGGTCCAAATTCGAAGGAGTGTTCGGGTTGCCAAAAACAACTACAGGCAAATTTCCGAAGATGGTGCAGCATGGCCCGGTAAATCCGTTAAAGCGCGTCGAGCCTTTGATCTCCGGGTGTGCGGGTTCAGTGTTTGAAGGTTCGCCCCGATAAGCACCGCGGAGAGTCAGGATAAATGGATTACTCTGATCTCCGATCAAAACCGTGTCGCCGAATGCCAGCAATAAATTACGCGAACCGATATTGTTTCGAGCCGAAGGCAAACTCTGAGATTGGGAAAGCGGCAGAAAATTCTTGACTCGGCTGTTTGTGTAATTAAACTCCTGGGACAATTGATGTCGCCCCAGAGCCTGATTCAATTTGATAAAATTTCTGATTTCATTGATTCGGGCGGGTGTATCGAATGGTCTTTCCTGATTTTGCAGCAATCCATTCACCACTGCATTCTGGGTGTCAGGAAAGGTAAAATCGATTTGGCGGCTTTCGGTGATGCGTTCAGAAGATGCAAAAAAGAAAAACTTATCCTTGATGATCGGACCGCCTACACCAACACTGTAATCATATCTCCTCAGCGGCAACGGCTGTGTCAGGGTCGTTTTTAGGGAATTTAAACCGTCCAGAGCATCGTTACGAACAAAAAATGAGCCGCCGCCGTGAAATCCGTTACCTCCACTTTTTGTAATAACGTTTACTATTCCCCCGGAGGCCTGTCCGAACTCGGCTTTGTAACCGGTTGTCAAAACCTGAAATTCAGCAATCGTTTCCTGGTTAAACTGCGCCGCGGGTCCGCCGTTGACCGCGTCTTTATTCGGATGCCCATCAATGAAAAAATTAGTATTGCCGCCGCGTTCACCCAAAACAGGAGTTGCGTTATCGCCTTCGGGGTCGGCTTGCCGATTGATCGCTATTCCAGGCACTAATTGCAGCAGGTCGAGATAGTTTCGACCGTTGACTGGCAGGTCCTGAATCTGCTGCGGGGTGATGGTCGCCCCGGTCGAAGACGCATTCGGCTCGATCAACGGTAGAACGTCCGTTACGTCCACTACGGTTCCGCCTACGGCCCCGACCTGCAGCTGAACGTCCACAGCGCCGATCCGGTTGAGCGTCAGTTCGATGGTTGACGTGTTTGTAGAAAACCCTGATTGGGACGTCGTTACCGTGTACATTCCAGCCGGTAAGGCGGCGATACGATAAAAGCCTTTCTCATTAGTGGTTGCCGACCGCTCGACAGCCAATGCGACTCCACTGGCTTTGACGGTTGCTCCAGCAATCACGGCTCCATTTGCATCGGTAACCGTTCCCTCTATCGTAGACGTTATCGTTTGAGCCGCCGAGAACGGAATTGAAAATTGGAATGCCAGCAGCAGGAGGGAAAGGGCAATTAGCGATGACGAATCGCGCTTCCGCATTGCTTTCACTACCGCCCCTGTCAGATCTGCGAGAAATCGACGAAGAAACGTGTTCATACTAAACTCCTTTTCGTACGAAAATAGAAATAACTTTTTGAAATGATCGCATCCGGCACGGTAAGCCGGAGACAATAAAAATATGTGACAAGGCCCACTGCGATTTAGTTCGGGGCAACCAACAAAGAAACCCGCTGATCCGCTCTCGACAACAGCCTTTACCCAAACCTCGAAATCGTAAACTTTCGATACAAAAGACGGACATTAGCTAATTTGATGGGTCGCTGTTAACTGCTAGTGAACATATTCCTACACGAATTGATGTCCGATGTCAACAAAATGCATCATCTATTGCAATATATTTTATTCGTTCTTGTCTAGCTAAACCGTAGGCGGGTCGAGCGAATCCTCAAGCTTATCAGCCAAGCGGCACTTGACAAAAGGCTTTGACGGGCATATCAAAGGGGAAGGCTGACACGAAGCGTATCAGGATGCCGCGATCTTTTTTGCAATATATGTTGCACAAATTCTAGTCGTACCCTAGAATACAGCATCTATTGCAGAAATTTCTATGCGTGCTATTGACCGCCTTTGCAAGCTCTGGTGACGTAACAGGTACCACGGGCTCTGAATAAAAGGAAACGGACGATGGGAAGAAAGACACCAAACATCAGCGAAGGGCCGGGCACGATAAAGGATGATGCCCGAGGCAAAATCGATGCGTTCGCACTCACCGGCAAAAATAGTGACGGCGGCGGGAATAGCAACGGTGCCGCACGAACGCCGCTCGGAGTGCGCTTTTTTGATACGCAGGCCGATCTAAGTACGAGCCGACAAAGGCTGCTCGGCCAAATTATCGGCGAATCGGACGAGACGTTCTTTCTATCCTCGCGGGAAATGGGCAAGCGTTACAATGTTGACTCAGCGACGATAATTCGCACGGTCCAGGCCCTCGGCTACGAAAAATTCGCAGACTTCGCACAAGATCTACGCGAACATTTTGTTACAAAGATCACTCCGTATTCCGCAATGAAAGCCGCCGAGCAGACGAACCTTAGCGTCGAAGACCGCGTTCGGCGAAGCGTGGAGCAGGATCTCGCCAATATTAACGCTTTTCAATCAAATTTGGATGCGGATAAAATCGTTGAAATCGCCAAACAAATCAACCACGCACGTCGGATCGTCGTTGTTGGAATCGATTTTGCGGCGTCCCTTTCCTCATCGCTCGCATACGCCCTTGTGCGACTGGGATTCGACGCCGACGCACCAACCGGCAGCAGCGGTGTCGTTCAAAACAAGATAAAGATAATGACGCCGAAGGATCTGCTTATCGCTATCAGCTTCGGGCGCGGTTTAAGGGATACGGTTGCTGCGGTTCTAAGCGCCCGACGACGCAACGTTCCGAGTTTCGGCATCACCGACAGCGACTCAACGCCGATCGCCAAATATTGCGATTCATATCTGGTAACATCCACCGCCCGAACCTCTTTCATCGACTCCTATGTCGCTCCAGTAGCGGCGATTAACACGATACTCGTCGCCTGTGCCCACAGCCAATCGGCGCGATCCCTGGAACATCTGAGAGAGTCCGAAGAAGAAAATTTCGCGAGTAACCGGTGGTTCAGCCAATCGAAAAACGCCGGTGGTGAGAAAAGAAAAAAGTAGAGCTCGAATGCTAGCGACCGATACTATTGGATCTTAATTAGGTTCCTCAATTATCGATGTCTCTTCCCTCCGAAATAAATTCGATTCTTCTGCGTGATGTCGAGGACGTTTCCGAGATCAGGGCCCTCGAAGATCTGCAGATTAAGGTTTGGGGTGATGGGGAACGCGACATTGTTCCACTCAGTCAATTAATAGCGGCCCGGTATGTCGGCGGCACTTTGATCGGCGCTTTCGACGACAAGAAATTGGTCGGTTTCGCGTATGGATTTTACGGCCATGTCGCGGGACGCCTCGTACATCATTCGCATATGCTGGCGGTCGATCCTGCCTACCGCGACCATAACCTGGGCTTCCGGCTAAAAGCGGCTCAGCGCGAACGCGTGTTGGCCGCCAACATCACCAACCGAATGACCTGGACGTTTGACCCGCTCCAATCTCTTAATGCTCATTTCAACTTCGCAAAACTCGGCGTCCTTTCCGATACCTACAAGATCAATGTGTATGGCGAAGAAGCAACGAGTTTCCTGCATCAAAACGGCACCGACCGCCTGTTTGTAACATGGCTGCTGGATAGGCCGCGGGTCGAAGATTTGGTGACGCGAGGAGAGGGAACACGCGGGCCTCTGACAGGTGCGGGGCGAGAACCGTTACTTCTGCTTCGCAATTCGGATTCCGGCCGTCCCGAACCGGCGGCAGGCTTTGAAGAGATCGCGGAGGTAAACCTCGTCGCCGTCGAGATTCCGTCCGACATCAACTCCGTCGAACGAACGGATATCGGAAAAGCCCGCCAATGGCGCGGCGAGACGAGACGCGTCTTCACGGAGGCTCTTTCAAAAGGGTTCGTGATCGTTGACTATTTTCTTAAGGACGAACGGTCGGGTACCTATCTGTTGAAACGCTCGTCGCTCGATGAGGCTTTTGAATAGCGGCACAGTCGAATAATCAAATGGACCTTTATGGAAAAATTGCAGCTTGAAAAAATAGAACTCCGGGAGATCGAATTGCCGCTCAGGCACGCATTCGAGACAAGTTTTGGAGTTACGACGGCCCGCCGGATAGTCATTGTTCGTGTTTTTGATAAAAGCGGAGCAACCGGATACGGCGAATGTACCGCGATGGCCCGTCCGCTGTATAACCACGAGACGGTGGACACTGCCTGGATCGTAATATCGCAATTTATCGCACCGATGCTTTTGTCTGCCGATGTATCCGGGGCTCACGAAGTCGGCACAGCTCTCGCCGCCATCCAGGGCAATTGTATGGCCGTCGGCGCGGTCGAAACCGCCGTTTGGGATCTCGAAGCAAAACTTCTCAACGAGCCTCTGTGGAAACACCTTGGCGGAATTCGCAACGAGATAAATTGCGGTGTTTCGATAGGGATCCAGTCCTCGCCCAAGGTGCTGATCGAGAAGGTCGCGGCGGAGCTCGAGAACGGCTACCAGCGTATCAAGATCAAGATCAAGCCCGGGCATGACATCGAACTGGTCCAAGCCGTGCGCGCAGAATTTCCCGACATCACGTTGTCGGTTGACGCAAATTCGGCCTATTGTCTGGACAAGGACGCCGGGCTGTTTAAAGAGCTCGACGAATATGGCCTGCTGATGATCGAACAGCCGCTGGCCGCCGGCGATCTGGTCGATCACGCGAAATTGCAGCGGATGCTAAAAACGTCTATCTGCCTCGACGAGTCGATAACCGGTTTGCGCGACGCCCGGCAGGCACTCGAATTGGACGCATGCCGGATTATAAACGTTAAGCTCGGCCGGGTCGGAGGCCACACATCGGCCCGGGCGATCCAGGAACTTGCGGCCGATCAGGAAATTCCCGTCTGGTGCGGCGGCATGCTCGAAACCGGAATCGGCCGCGCCCACAACATCGCGATGTCAACCCTCGAAGGTTTTACACTGCCCGGAGACGTCTCGGCATCCGCCCGATATTGGGAGCAAGACATCGTCGAGCCTCCGGTCACGGTCAGCCGACTCGGAACGATCTCGGCTCCTTCTGCACCCGGCATCGGGTACAACGTAAATGAAAAGTTGGTCGAGAATTTGGCGACGAGGTCGGCAACGGTGCTTTCGTGACCAATTGCGCGCGAAAAAAGAGCGACTGCTAGTAGTCAAAGCAGCAGTCTGCGTGACTGCCTTTTTTTTCCCCGTCTTTGAGTCGCCAAAAGCTTCGGTGCCATTTAGATAAATTTGATTTGATTGACCGATAGCGATGGTACATCATTCCGATATGAATTATATCGATCTTAGTAACAGGCGGAGGGGCTACACGGATAGTCGTACTCTGACAATCAGCACTCTGATATGGATTTAACAATAGGCGACAAGTTTTCGACCGAACGGCAAGTAACAGATGAACTAATCCGTAAGTTCGCCGAGGTATCGGGCGATTACAACCCGATTCATCTCGACGACGAATTCGCAAAAACCACGCGGTTTGGAAAACGTATCGCTCACGGAATGCTGAGCGGCGCTTTTATATCGGCCGTTTTGGGGAATGAATTCAAGGAACGCAAGATAGTCTATCTTTCGCAGACGATGAAATTCACGGCGCCGGTTTATATTGGCGACACAGTTACGGCTGCGGGAACTGTTACCGGGATTCGCAAAGATAAAGGCATTGTTACGCTAGAAACTGTGTGTACAAATCAGGATGGAGATACGCTCGTGACCGGCGTTGCGATCGTCATGGTGCTGCGATAAGTTGCCGGGCCCGGCCAATTAAAACAATTCCTTTACAATCGCTTGCTGTGCTACGATGCAAATAAAGTTTACATTTTGCAAAGCAAATTAGATCGATGAAGGAATGGCTGATCCTTATTGTAGATGAGAAAGAGGACGATCTAGCGTTCCTGGCAAAGGTTTTCTCAACGGATTATCAGGTCGTTGCCGCACGTTCGGGCCAAGAGGCACTTCAATGCCTGGAAACGCTACAGCGTCCATTGGGACGGTGAACGACTGTGGTGGCGGATACCGGGAACCGACCGGTGCTGATGTGGAATGGCCTCCCGAAAACGACTTTACGCTACAGACGACATGCTTCTCGTCAGCGATTCCGGCAACAGCCGTGCATTGCTTTGGCGAGTATCGGATGAAGTGAGAGAGACGATTTCAAAGTAATGCCAGACGCAGCAGCAAAAAAAGTTGAAGAAAGTGAGAACGCGGAGCGCATCACGGTCCGCGGACTGGTACAGGGCGTTGGGTTTCGACCGACTGTCTGGCGGTTGGCAAGCGAATTCAACATTCGCGGTTCGGTTATAAATAACGGCAGTGGAGTAGAGATAGACGCACAAGGCTCGGCCAACGACCTCGATGATTTCGTTTCCGCAATTTCCCGGCAAGCCCCGCTGCTTTCACAGATCAATGATGTAAAGCGTTTTAAAATCGAGCTTTCTGCTGGCCTCCTGGACTTTAGAATTGCGGAAAGCGAAACGACAGAAGTCCATACAGGTATTGTGCCTGACGCGGCGAGTTGCGAAGCGTGCAACGCGGAAACGCTCGATCCGTTTGCCCGCCGCCTTCGGTATCCGTTCACAAACTGCACACATTGCGGCCCGCGGCTTTCGATAATTCACAATATTCCCTACGACCGCGCTAACACGACAATGAGCGGTTTCGAAATGTGCAGCGAGTGCCTCGCCGAATACAACGACCCGACAGACCGGCGTTTTCATGCCCAGCCGATCGCCTGCTACAAATGCGGCCCTAAAGTCTGGCTTGAACGTGCCGACGGAAAGCCTTTTACGGTCGAGGCGTTCACGATGCTCGATGAGGTAGACGCGGCTTGCACGCTTATCCAACGGGGTTTCATAGTAGCGATTAAAGGAATCGGCGGATTTCAATTGGCTTGCGACGGAACGAACGAGGAAGCGGTTGCGCGTTTGAGAGATCTGAAACACCGCGAGCGCAAGCCGTTTGCCCTGATGGTCCGCGACATCGATGTCGTACTCGAATACTGTGAGATTGGCCCAGCCGAAACGGAACTTCTGCAGAGCCATCATTCGCCAATCGTTATTCTTAATCGATCCGCAATCCGAAATCCGCAGTCCGCAATCGCTTTGGGCGTCGCTCCCGGCGTTAACACGCTCGGTGTAATGCTCCCAAACACACCTCTGCACCTTTTACTACTAAGGCGGATGACGCGGCCCATCGTGCTTACATCGGGAAATGTGTCGGATGAACCGCAGTGTATCGACAATGAAGACGCCAAAGTTCGTCTAGGCAGTATCGTCGATTATTTCCTGATGAACGACCGGCCCATTGCGCAGCGTGTCGATGATTCGGTGGTCAAGATAATGGCCGGCGAACCGCGAATTCTCAGGCGTGCGCGCGGTTACGCACCCGCTCCGATCCAATTGCCTCAAAGCTTCGAACACGCGCCGCCAATCCTTGCTTTCGGCGGCGAACTGAAGAATACATTCTGTCTGCTGGCCGATGGCAAAGCGATAGTTTCACAGCACATCGGCGATCTCGAAGACGCCGCGACGCAGGCCGATTATCGACATAATCTACAGCTTTACGAAACGCTCTATCAGCACAAACCAGCAGCCATTGTTTGCGACCTGCACCCGGAATATCTTTCGAGCAAACTGGCTCGTGAACGGTCCGAGCAAACTGGAATTCCGTTGATCGAAACGCAGCATCACCACGCACACATTGCAGCGTGTCTGGCTGAAAACAATATTCCGCTCGGAGCCAAACCGGTTATCGGAATCGCTTTGGACGGTATCGGTTTTGGCGATAATGGAACATTTTGGGGCGGCGAATTCCTACTAGCGGATTATCGGTCTTACAAACGGCTGGCGGCATTCAAGCCCGTCGCGATGATCGGCGGCGAGCAGGCTATAAATGAGCCTTGGCGAAATACGTACGCGCATTTAATAGCGGAAATGGGATGGCCGCGATTTGCCTTGAATTATGGAGATTTAGAATTGTTCACGTTTCTAGATCAGAAGCCGCGAGAAATTCTCGACGGCATGATCGCGAAACAAATCAATTCTCCCCTTGCCAGTTCATGCGGACGACTCTTCGATGCGGTCGCGGCAGCGGTCGGAATTGCCCGAGAACATGCCGCGTACGAAGGCCAGGGAGCGGTTGAACTCGAAGCAATTGTCGATGAAAAAGCTCTCCGCGAAGAGGATGAGTTGCTCGCGTACCCGTTTGCGATCCCGCGACTTAAGGAATCGAATCTTCCCTATATCGAGCCGTACGCGATGTGGCAGGCATTGCTCGGCGACCTGATTTTAAGGACGCCCATATCTGTTATCGCAGCCCGTTTTCACAAGGGCCTGGCAAAGATCATCGTCCAGATGATCGAAAAACTCAGCCGTTATGAAACCGGCGATGACGAAACGAAAACCGTCGCTCTGTCAGGCGGCGTTTGGCAGAACAAGATTTTGTTGGAAGAAGTGATTGGGCGTTTGCATGAGAAAGAATTCGAAGTTCTGACTCATCGAAATTTGCCGACAAATGACGGCGGATTGTCGCTGGGTCAGTCGACAATAGCGGCGGCACGCCTGTTAGAGTCGCCTTCGGGAGCGGGCGGCTGAACAAAAATGGATTATCCACGGATAAGCACAGATGGACACAGATAAGCATAGATCCATACATCAAGAATCAATTCCTATCCGTGTTTATCTGTGCCCATCTGTGGACGACTCTCTTGGAGCTAATAATTTATGTGTCTAGGCATTCCCGGAAAGATCATCTCGCTGGATGAGAAAATAAATAGACTTGCAATTGTCGATGTCGGCGGCGTTCGCAGGCAGATAAATATTTCATGCATCGTTGACGATGATCATACTCCCGAATCGTGCGTAGGCGATTGGGTTCTTGTCCACGTCGGCTTTGCAATGAGCCGAATTAACGAGGAAGAAGCCGCATCAACGCTAAAGCTGCTCGAAGAAATGGGCGAAGTCCAAGCGGAGATTGCAGCAATGCGGGCGTCGGGCGTTGCTTGAACGGAGGAAATTAGCCGCGGATTTATGCAGATAACGCGGGTAAGAATCTCTTTTCTGATCGGCGTCATCCGCGTTTATCCGCGGCAAGAAGTTTCTTTGAACTATGACCAATACATCATCAAATTTCCTTTATCCATTCCTCCACGGCGAACGTCAGGATGCCGGGCGTCTGGATGAAGGTTTGATGGAATCCGTCCGCCAAAAGGCGCGTGACAGCATCAGCGTCAAGGAAGAGTTCTTTGCACAAAATGCAAGAGAGGTAGTCGATGTCGCCCGTGCTATTGCTGACGTTTACGAAAACGGCGGCAAGCTTTTGACGATGGGTAACGGCGGTTCGAGCTGCGACGCGGCACATATCACCGTTGAGTTCGAACATCCTGTCACCGCTGGCCGACCTGCGTTGACGGCGATAAATCTGGTCGCCGATATGGCAATGATAACAGCGGTAGGCAACGATGTCGGCTTCGCTCATATTTACACGCGGCAGATCATTGCGCAGGGCAAAAAAGGCGATGCGGTAATCGGCATTTCGACCAGCGGAAATTCTGAGAATCTGATAAATGGTTTCGCCACCGCCAAAGAACACGGCATTGTCACCATCGGCCTTGCCGGCGGCGATGGTGGACAAATGAAAACGAGTAGCAGCGTAGATCATTGCCTGATCGTCCCGAGCGACAGCATCCACCGCATACAGGAATGCCACGTGGCGATCTATCACATTCTCTGGGATCTGGTGCATACGCTGCTAGCGGACAAACGCGGCGGATTGATGAATGAATTGGCCACAGATGAACACGGATGAACACGGATTTTTTCCAATATCGACAAGATAAAGCGCTTGGTCTCCATCGAAGTAATTTTTATCTGTGTCCATCTGTGTTTATCTGTGGATAAATTTTCTTGTGATCTATATGAAATACGTCGATGAATTCCGCGACCCTGTAAAAGCGCGAACACTGCTAGCTGAGATCAACGAACTGATCCCAAAGATCGAGATCGTGAAAAATCGTCCGCTGCAGATCATGGAAGTGTGCGGCGGGCATACGCATTCGATCTTTCGGTACGGCTTGCAGAATATGCTGCCGCGTGAGGTTGAATTCGTTCACGGCCCGGGCTGTCCGGTGTGCGTTTTGCCTATGGGCCGCGTTGATGACTGCGTTGCGTTGGCCGAATTGCCGCATGTGATCTTCACAACTTTCGGCGACGCGATGCGCGTTCCCGGTTCGAAGAAAAGCCTGTTGCAGGCAAAGGCCGAGGGAGCCGATGTGCGGATGGTTTATTCGCCGCTTGATTCTCTAAAGCTTGCGAAGGAAAATCCTGACAAGGAAGTAATATTTTTTGGTCTCGGATTTGAAACGACGATGCCAAGCACGGCGTTGACCGTCTTACAGGCAAAAAAAGACGGCATCAGAAACTTCTCACTCTTTTGCAATCACATCACGATCATCCCGACGATTAAAGCCATTCTCGATTCGCCGCAGCTTGAGATCGATGGCTTCTTAGGCCCCGGCCACGTGAGCATGGTCATCGGCATTCGTCCATATGATTTCATTGCCGACCACTATCACAAACCGATCGTCGTCGCCGGTTTCGAGCCGCTCGACGTGCTTCATTCAATGTGGATGGTCCTGAAACAATTGGCCGAGGGACGGCACGAAGTCGAAAATCAATACAACCGGATCGTGCCGGATAACGGCAGCGTACCCGCGCTTGAAGCGGTTCAGGAAGTGTTCGAGCTTCGCGAGTTTTTCGAATGGCGCGGCCTTGGCTCGATCGACCATTCCGGTGTACGCGTTCGCGACGAATACGCGGATTGGGACGCCGAACGGAAATTCCCGGTACCAAATCTGAAGATTGCCGATCCGAAATCGTGCCAGTGCGGTGAAGTTTTAAAGGGCGTTATCAAACCACACCAGTGCAAAATTTTCGGAACGCAATGCACGCCCGAAACGCCGATGGGTGCTCTCATGGTTTCAACCGAAGGGGCGTGTGCCGCTTATTACAATTACGGGCGGATTCAGATAACCAGAAATTCAGCGGCGCCGGCGACGGTTTGATCGTCCACAGATGAACACGGATGAACACAGATAAATCAGATAAGAATGTCTTTTGAAAATCATCCATTTCCTGTCCGTGTTTATCCGTGTGCATCTGTGGCTATATTCCTAATCTTATGAAAGCTGAAAATGCAGTTCAAAAACGAGTAAGCCGTCTCCGTGAAACCACTATCAACATGGCGCACGGCAGCGGCGGCAAGAAAATGCGCGACCTGATCAAGGACGTTTTTCTTGGTGCGTTCAATAATCCGCTACTCGCGCCGCTCGAAGATCAGGCCGTGATGAATCTGGCGGATCTAGCCGCAAAGGGCGACCGCCTGGCGTTTACGACAGACAGTTATGTCGTCAGCCCTCTATTTTTCCCCGGCGGTAATATCGGAGCGCTTGCCGTAAATGGAACGGTAAATGACCTCGCGATGTGCGGAGCACGGCCTCTATATCTCTCGTGTGGAATGGTTTTAGAAGAAGGCCTGTCGGTCGACATACTGCGTCAGGTTGCGGCAACAATGCGTGAAATGGCCGATGCGGCCGGCGTTGCGATCGTTACGGGCGACACAAAGGTCGTCGAACGCGGTGCGGCGGACAAGCTGTTTATCAATACGTCGGGCGTCGGCGTCATCCCGGCTGGCGTGAATATTTCGGCCACGCGGGCTCAAGTCGGCGACAAAATTATCATTAACGGATATCTGGGCGACCACGGCTGCGCGATACTTCTTGCTCGGAATGAGCTTGCACTCGAAAGCGAGATAGAAACCGACTGCCAGCCGCTGCACGATCTGGTAACAACAATGCTAGCGGCCTGCCCCGACATTCACTGCCTGCGGGACGCGACACGCGGGGGCCTCGGCACCGTTCTTAACGAATTTGCCGAAAGCTCAAACGTCATCATCCGCATCGACGAAACCGCGATTCCGATGCGCGAAAACGTAAAAGGAGCGTGCGAACTGCTTGGCCTCGATCCGCTATATCTCGCAAACGAAGGCAAATTGGTCGCAGTTGTTCCGCCTGATTTTGCAGAGGCGGTGGTCGAAGAGATGCGAAAACATCCGGCGGGAACGGAAGCCGCGATCATCGGCGAGGTCGTAGAATCACCCGGCGGAGTCGTAATGATGAATACCGCATTCGGCGGGGCACGTATCGTCGATCTACTGGTTGGCGAGCAGTTACCGCGAATTTGCTGAAGAGGAGGAGTTTTGTCCACAGATTCACACAGATGAACACGGATGGGATTTTTATGTTTTCAAAGCGGTCCCGGCTCTTTCTTTATCTGTATTCATCCGTGTTCATCTGTGGTTAAATTTCTGCGATTTCATAATGCACGAACTTGGAATCACACGAAGCGTTGTAGCCATCTGTGCCGAAAATTCCGGCGGAGCGGCCGTCAAGCGGGTGACTTTGGAGATCGGCAAACTTAGCGCGATCCTGCCGGACGCCGTGCGGTTTTGTTTCGATATATGCGCAAAAGGAACTGTTGTTGAAGGCGCATCGCTTGAGATTCTGGAAATAGCGGGGCAGGCTCGTTGCAAATCATGCGGCGGAACCGTCACGTTGGCTGAGCTTGTCGGCCGCTGCCCATGCGGCAGCAACGACCTTCAAATAGTCGCGGGCGAAGAGCTAAAAGTAAAGGAAATGGAGGTTTAAATTATGTGCGTAACTTGCGGATGCTCCGAAGCAGATCAGGTCGCAGTCATCGATCCCGACACGGGCGATCAGAAAATAATGTCGCACACCGAGGCCCACGCGCATGGCCATTCGCACACCCATGACGAAGATAATTCTAATAAACATGAACAACACGAACACCCGCAGAATCACAGCCATCATTCGTACGCGGTCTCCGATTCAGGCTCGGCGGCGGTTATGGCGAGAAGCCACAGTCGCACAATCGAATTGGAAAAAGAGATCCTAGGGAAAAACCAATTGATCGCCGAACGCAATCGCGGCTGGCTGAAAGCAAAAGGTATACTCGCGCTCAATCTCGTAAGCTCGCCCGGTTCGGGCAAAACGACGCTGCTTGAACAGACTATTCTTGCGTTAAAAAGCGAATTTGAGATCGGCGTTATCGAGGGCGATCAGGAGACAATCCACGACGCCGAACGCATCCGCGCTACAGGCTGCAAAGCCGTGCAGATCAATACCGGAACCGGCTGCCATCTCGAAGCAGATATGCTTGAACGCGGGATTAAGAGTCTTGATCCGGCGTCGAAATCTCTATTGTTTATCGAAAACGTAGGCAATCTAGTATGCCCGGCGCTTTTCGATCTCGGTGAACGTGCGAAAGTTGCAATACTCTCCGTCACCGAAGGCGAGGACAAGCCGCTCAAATACCCACACATGTTTCGTGCCAGTGAACTTATGATCCTGAACAAGATAGATCTACTTCCATACGTCAAATTCAATGTCGAGCGATGTATAGCCTACGCTCACGAGGTCAATCCGAAGATAGAAGTCCTGCAAGTATCCGCAACGACCGGCGAAGGAATGTCAGCGTGGTACGAGTGGCTTCGCAAGGCGGAGTCAACCGTTCGGACGTAATTCGCCGTTGACTTGCAAAACCCGGCTCAATAGTTTTCAATAGGATTACTGATGACCGCTTACGTTCTTCATATCCACTATCTCCATCACCACGCGCATATCCATTGCGCGGGCTGATATCGTTTTCTAAACAAACCGAAATCTAGTTTTCCACTACGCGCGAACTCAAATAGTTGCAGGGCGGAGTTTTGCCGTTTTACGAAAGAAATGAACACAGTTCGAAAATTAAAAATTGCCATACAAAAGCAAGGCCGATTGAGCGAAGGTTCAACCGCCCTTCTAAAAAAGTGCGGGATTGGGTTTGCGAACGGCTTCGGCAAGCTGAAGTCCGAAGCGGAAGATTTTCCTCTTGATATCTACTTCCTTCGCGATGATGATATCCCGGACTACGTTGCGGATGGCGTGGCCGACGCGGGCATCGTCGGCGAAAACATCCTGGCCGAATCACCGCAGCCGGTCGAGATAATAGAAAAGCTCGGCTTCGGCAAATGCCGGTTGTCACTCGCCGTGCCGAAGGGTTTTGATTACCAAACGGTCAAGGACATCAAGGGCAAACGGATCGCCACCAGCTACCCGCGAATCCTACAAAAGTTTTTCGATTCCAAAAAGGTCGAAGTCGAAATTCACGAGATCAGCGGCTCGGTCGAGATCGCCCCGTCGATCGGCCTTGCGGACGCGGTTTGTGACCTTGTCGGTTCCGGCAGCACGCTATTCTCAAACGGCCTTCGCGAGGTCGAAACGGTTATGCAATCCGAAGCTGTTTTGATCGCCAGGCCCGGTCTTTCGTCCGATTTACAAACCATTCTCGACCAGCTTCTTTTCCGCATCCGAAGCGTGAATGCGGCCCGGCAGAACAAATATATCCTTCTAAACGCCCCGACTGACAAGGCCGAAGAGATCGCACGCATTCTGCCTGGCATAAAAAGCCCGACGCTGATGCCGTTGGCCGAACCGGGCTGGGTGTCGATCCATTCAGTCATCGGCGAGAGTGATTTTTGGGAAGTTGTCGACAGTTTGAAAAAAGCAGGGGCCGAAGGGATTCTTGTGCTTTCGATAGACCAGATGATCGGGTGAATTGTGATGAAATTAATTAAATATCCACCAAAAGATAAGTGGAAAGAGATTGTAAAGCGGCCCGTGCAGGAATCGATGTCACTGGAAGGAACGGTCGCCGAAATCATCGCCGATGTACGTGTGAATGGCGACGCCGCATTGCGGACATATGCAAAGCGTTTTGATAACGTCGATCTCACCGGTCTCGAAGTTTCCGCCGCCGAATTCGCTGAAGCCGAACTGCGTATACCGGACGATCTGAAAGCGGCAATCGCGATCGCAAAGGCAAATATTGAAAAATTTCATGCCGTCGGTAACGAACCGCCCGAAGTGATCGAAACGACAATCGGCGTTTTTTGCTGGCGGGAAACGCGGCCGATCGAAAAAGTAGGTCTTTATGTTCCGGCGGGAACAGCTCCGCTTTTTTCGACCGTATTAATGCTCGCTATTCCCGCAAAACTCGCGGGCTGCGGCGAGATAGTTATGTGCTCGCCATGCGACGCGAGCGGTAAGGTCAATGCCGTAACGCTATACACCGCAAAGCTTTGCGGCGTTACTAGCGTGTTCAAGGTCGGCGGGGCCCAAGCGGTAGCCGCAATGGGATATGGAACCGAATCGGTGCCGAATGTTTACAAGATCTTCGGCCCCGGCAATCAATACGTCACCGAAGCGAAGCTGCAAATATCGCGGGCAGGTGTAGCAATAGACATGCCGGCCGGCCCGTCCGAAGTCGCCGTGCTGGCAGACGAAACGGCCATCCCGGCGTTCGTAGCGTCCGACCTTCTGTCGCAGGCCGAGCACGGGCCGGACAGCCAGGTGATTCTTGTTTCTACGAGTGAATCGATAATAAACGAAGCTCTGGCGGAGGTCGCGAAGCAGATCGAATCTCTGCCACGCCGACAGACGGCTGTCTCCGCAATCGAAAATTCGACCGCGATCCTGGTGGAAGATCTGCAAACCGGGATTGACCTGATAAACGAATACGCACCGGAACACCTGATTCTCGCGACCGAAAATGCAGATGCCGACGCAAACAAGATCACAAACGCGGGCTCGGTTTTTATCGGCAATTATTCCTGTGAAAGCGCGGGCGATTACGCGTCCGGCACGAACCATACGCTGCCGACTAACGGTTTTGCTCGCGCGTTCAGCGGCGTATCGGTCGAAAGCTTTACAAAAAAGATCACGTTCCAAAAGCTTACCCGAGAGGGAATTCAAAACCTCGGCCCGGTGATCGAGATCATGGCCAGAGCCGAGGGCCTAAATGCCCACGAGCGGGCCGTGTCTATCCGTCTGGCTGAAATCGGAGGCGGCAAATGACGTTCGATCCTGAAACATTGGCCCGCGAAAATATCCGGAGGCTAACGCCTTATTCGTCTGCACGTGATGAATTTACCGGTGCCGCAGAGATTTATCTTGACGCAAATGAAAACCCCTTCGGTTCGCCTATCGGGACGCAGCTAAATCGGTATCCCGATCCTTTGCAAAAGGCCTTGAAGGAGAAGATCGCGAAATCGAAAGGTGTAAATGCCTTGAGCATCTTTCTCGGCAACGGCAGCGACGAGGCCATCGATCTACTCTTCCGCATCTTCTGCGAACCCGGCGACGACGCTTGTATTCTTTGTCCGCCAACATACGGAATGTACAAGGTCGCCGCTGACATTAATAACGTTGCCGTTAAAGAAATTCAGCTTTCTGCGGATTTCCAGCTTGATGTTCCGGCTGCTCAAAAGGCGTTTGATCGAACTACGAAGGTCATATTCATATGCTCGCCGAATAACCCGACCGGTAATTCCATGCGGCGCGAGGATATTCTTGAAATAGCCAACGGCTTTTCCGGGATCGTTGTAGTTGATGAAGCGTACATTGATTTCTCGCACGCACGTTCGTTGATTGAAGAGATCAAAACGTACCCAAATCTGGTCGTACTTCAAACCTTTTCAAAAGCCTGGGGCATGGCTGCCGCCCGTGTAGGAATGGCCTTTGCAAATGAAAAGATAATCATGCTTTTCAACCGCACCAAGCCGCCGTATAACGTCAGCTCGCTGGCGCAGAATGCCGTACTTGAGGCGTTGAAAAATGAGACTCAGGTTAAAGAGTCGATCGCCTTGATCACCAAACAGCGTGTGGCCCTGTCCGATGCGTTGAAAGGGCTGGAGATAGTTGAGAAAATTTACCCGTCCGATGCAAATTTTCTTTTGGTCAAAGTGGCCGACGCGGCGGCTACCTACCAGTTTCTTCTCGACGAAAAGATCGTAGTTCGCGACCGGAGCAATGTAACAATGTGCGAAGGCTGCCTGCGGATTACCGTTGGCACGCCCGATGAGAATGCGCGGCTTATTGCTGCGTTAAAGAAATTCGAGGTCATCATGCTTTCCGCACGTCTCTCGAAAGGAAGTTATAAATGAAAAGAGTCCTATTTATCGACCGCGACGGAACGATCATCCGCGAACCAATCGACTTTCAGGTCGACCTGTTTTCAAAGCTGCGTTTTCTTCCCGGTGCCATTGTGAATCTGGCAAAGATCAACGCCCAACTCGATTTCGACTTGGTCATGGTAACAAATCAGGACGGCCTCGGCACCGAGAATTTTCCAGAAGAAAACTTCTGGCCTGCGCAGAATTTCGTTCTGCAAACTCTCGAGGATGAAGGCGTTCTTTTTGCCGACGTGTTTGTCGATAGAACCATGCCGGAAGAGAACGCACCGACGCGAAAACCCGGAACCGGAATGCTCGGTAAATACCTGACCGGCGAATATGACCTCGCAAATTCATACGTCATTGGCGACCGACCGACTGACGTCCAGCTCGCACGCAATCTAGGGGCAAAGGCTATATTCATAAAGAATTCGAACTTCGAACTAGAGGCCAATCTAGTTCCAAATACCTTCGAGGTAGAGAGTTGGGATGAGATCTACCAAACCATTCGATTGCCGGAAAGGCGGTCCTCGCACCGCCGAAAGACGAACGAAACCGATATTCTCGTTGAACTAAATCTCGATGGCACCGGCCGTGCGGAGATATCAACCGGCATCGCCTTTTTCGACCACATGCTCGAACAGCTTGCGAAACATTCGTCCGTTGATCTCAAAATCGAGGCCGTCGGCGATCTCCACATCGATCAGCACCACACCATCGAAGACGTGGCGATCACGCTTGGCGAGGCTTTCCCAATTGCGTTGGCTGACAAGACAGGAATGGAGCGATATGGATTCGTGCTGCCGATGGACGACTGCCTTGCACAGGTCGCTCTCGATTTCGGCGGGCGAAACTGGATCGTTTGGGAAGCCGAATTCAAACGCGAAATGATCGGCGAAATGCCAACCGAGATGTTCTTTCATTTTTTCAAATCGTTTTCGGACAAGTCGTTGTGCAACCTGAACATTATCGCGACGGGAACAAACGAACACCACAAGATCGAAGCGATCTTCAAGGCATTTGCCAAGGCGATAAAAATGGCAGTCCGCCGCGATGCGTTGCGGAATACGCTGCCCTCGACGAAAGGAGTTTTGTAGAGCGAAATGAGGGTTGCAATCGTGAAATACAACGCCGGAAACGTAGCTTCCGTGCAAAACGCACTTGGGCGGCTCGGTGTTGAATCGGAAGTCACTGATGTTGCGGAAATTCTGGGCCGGGCCGACAAGATCATATTTCCCGGCGTCGGCGAAGCTTCAACCGCTATGCAGTATCTGCGTGAACGCGGCCTGGATATCGCGATCAAAACATTGACACAACCGGTTCTTGGCATCTGTCTCGGCATGCAGCTTCTTTGTTCGCATTCCGAAGAGAACGACACCGATTGCCTCGGTATTTTTCCGAATACGGTAAACCGTTTCGTCAGCGATGATCTCAAAATCCCACACATTGGCTGGAACACGATCACACATTTGCGGCAGCCGATGTTCAATGGTGTGGATGAAAACTCGTACGTTTATTTTGTCCACGGCTACTACGTCGAAACGTCAGCCGAGGTGACTGCGATGTGCAGCTACGGCGTCGATTTTGCGGCCGCGATCCAACACGAAAACTTTTACGCGGTTCAGTTTCACCCTGAAAAATCCGGTGCGGCCGGCGCGAGAATATTGGAGAACTTTCTAAACCTATGATCGAGATTATTCCCGCAATCGACCTGATGGACGGCAAGTGCGTGCGGCTGACGCAGGGCGATTTCGCTCGACGGCGGACCTATGCCGACGATCCTGTCGAGGTTGCAAAAGCCTTTCAGGACGCAGGATTGACACGACTGCATATCGTCGATCTGGACGGAGCGAAAAGCGGAATTCCGGCAAACCTGCACGTCCTGGAGCGTGTGGCGAAGGCGACGGAATTGCGGATCGACTACGGCGGTGGTATCAAAACGGACGAGGACATCAAGCGGGTTTTCGACGCCGGGGCCGAGTTCGTAAATATCGGCAGCGTCGCGGTTAAAGATCCCGAGTTATTTTTTGAATGGATCGCGGTTTACGGCAGCGACAGCATTTTGCTCGGCGCCGATGTGCGTAAGGGAATGCTGGCAATTCATGGATGGCAGACTGACACCGATTTCGAGATCATCTCGTTTCTTCGCAAGTACTACAGCCGCGGTGTCGAACAGGTTTTTGTAACGGACATCGGCAAGGACGGGGTCCTGCAGGGCCCGGCCGCCGAGCTTTACGGGGAGATAATCAAAGAGGTTCCCGATCTAAAGCTGATCGCCAGCGGGGGCGTAAGTTCGCTTGACGATATTGAACAGCTTGAAAAGATCGGTTGCACGGGCGTTATCGTCGGAAAGGCTTTATACGAAGGCCGCGTGACGCTCGGCGAACTGGCGAAAAATTCATGCTCGCAAAACGCATAATCCCATGCCTCGATGTCCGCGACGGGCGGACGGTCAAAGGAATGAATTTTATCGGCCTCCGCGACGCCGGGGACCCGGTCGAGCTTGCATCGCGTTACTGCGATGAAGGCGCCGACGAACTGACGCTTCTCGATATATCGGCGACCAACGAGGGCCGCAAAACGCTGACTGATCTCGTCCGGCAGGTGGCCGCCACAATAAATATCCCGTTCACCGTCGGCGGCGGCATCAGCACGGTATCCGACATCGGCCGTCTGCTCAATGCGGGAGCCGACAAGGTCTCGATCAACACGGCCGCCGTCCGCGATCCGAATACGCTCGGCGACGCCGCACGGAATTTCGGCTCGCAGTGTATCGTGCTGTCAATCGACGCAAAACGTGAGAACGATATGTGGACGGTGTACCTGAACGGAGGCCGGAACGCCACGGATATCGATGCGGTCGAATGGGCAAAACGCGGCGTCGAACTCGGTGCGGGCGAGATATTGCTTACTTCGATAAATGCCGACGGCACAAAAGCCGGCTTCGATCTTGAACTAACGCGTGCGGTTGCAACCACAGTCGCCGTGCCTGTAATCGCGTCCGGCGGTGCGGGAACAATGCAGGATTTTGCGGCCGTTTTCGCCGAAGCCAAAGCGGATGCCGCTTTGGCCGCGAGTGTTTTTCACTACGGGCAGATATCGATTGGCGATCTAAAAAATTACTTGAAAGCAAACGGAGTTGAGGTGAGAATCTGAGATGAATATGAAACCGCAGTTTGAAAAATATTCCGATGGCCTGCTGCCTGCGATCGTGCAGGATGCGGCCACAGATCAAGTGCTGATGCTCGGATTTATGAGCGAAGCTTCATTGGAAAAATCGTTTGAGACAGGACTTGTCACTTTCTATTCGCGTTCCCGAAAGCAGCTTTGGACGAAAGGCGAAACAAGCGGAAATTTTCTTCGCATCAAACAAATTTTATCTGATTGCGACAACGATACGCTCCTAATAAAGGCCGTTCCCGATGGCCCTGTTTGCCACACGGGTACGCCGACGTGCTTTGCCGATGACCAGCCTTACGCCAGTAAGAACATCCTGTTCGAGTTGGAAAAGGTAATCGAAAGGCGTCAATCGGAGCCGCTCCAAGATTCATACACTTCTTCGCTATTTGCAGACGGCATCAACAAGATCGCCCAAAAGGTAGGCGAAGAAGCCATCGAGCTTGTCATCGAAGCCAAAGATGAAAACATCGACGCATTCAAATCCGAAGCCGCTGATCTGCTGTTTCATTTTTTGGTGCTTTTGCGGGCAAAGAATGTGGACCTCGACGCAGTGTTAACAACTCTGTCGGATCGAAAAAAATAAGCTATTTCAGATCGCTTTTCAAAACGGCGGGATTGCTCGGGTTCACCTTTCGCAATTTCTCTATCGTGATCTGCAAGTTTTGTTTGTCGCCGGTCTCGGTGTAAGCCAGGGCGAGATTTTGCAGGGCTATCTCGTTCTCCGGAGCGGTCGCCAAAGCTGCCAGATACTCTTTAACAGCCCGGTCGATATCGCGAGGCGTACGGAGGAAAAACGTCAGGCCCAGGTCTGTCCGCACATTTACGTCATTCGGCGTTTTCTTCAAAGCGGCAAGGTACCATTTTTCTGCCGACTCATACTGTTCAGCATCGAAATAGGAGTTGCCGGTCTTTACAAGCGGCTCGATCTCATTCGGCTTTAGCGTAGCGGCCTTTTCGTATATTTTGGCAGCGTCTTCATATCGCTGGATTTGATAATAAAGGTCGCCTGCCGTCATCTGGGCTTCGAAATTGTTCGGCTGCTGCTTTGCCCGTTCGATCGCTTCCATCACCTGCGGAAGCGGGGCGGTTGTCGTTTGATCCCCGGCCTTGCCGACGGGCGGATGATCCGGAGGCAAATTCAAATTGGCGGGAGCATTCTGATTTGCTGACGAGGACGAAGTTTGGGTTTCAGACGCAGACCTATTCAGGCTATTTGCGAACAGGAAACCGATCACCATTCCGATCACAACACCGACGATCCCTATTATTAATCTGTCATTTCCCATTATTACTCGATTGTTATCCCGACCGATTTTAAGAACCTGTCGGGCCTTTCGCCGCCGATCAGTGCAAACACAAGATCATTCGGCACAGTTTCGATCTCTTTACCGGTTCGAACGTCCTCCAAAACCAACTCATCCTCACGCATCTCTTTTATCGCGACGCCGAACCGCAGATCGAGAATTCCGTCATCAAAGCATTGATACAACTGTACTTTGTTGCCAAATTTCACTGTCGGGGCCAGGTACGTGCGAACAAGCAGGATAACATGATTCGTTTCTGCCGGGGAACGCGGTGTTATCTCGGCGCTGTTGCGGTTTGCGACAAGATCGACGGCGGCCTCGACCGCAACATTTCCGCCGCCAACGATGACGATGCGGCGGCCGCGATAATCCGCCGGGTTCGAAAGGCTGTACAAAACCTTTGGCTCATCGCGTCCCTCGACGCGGATCGTCATATCTTCATTCGGTAATCTCAGCTTGTTTGGCGCACCACGCAACCCGATCGCGATCACAACCCGGCGCGAATTATAGGCCTGTTGAGCTTTATCCTCAGTACGTTCGGTATTGATAACAAAATAATCGCCGTCATCCGCCCGGCTAATCGCCTTGCAGGATTCAAATTCGTTGATCCTGACGCCGTTCCCAATGAGACTTCCGTTCCATGCTTCCAGTACCTTTTCGCGCTGATTGCCGGCGCCCAAAGCCGGCAGGCCTCCTTCCCAGTCTTTTGTGTCCGGTTTGAAATAAATGTATTTGCCCTTAGGGTAGTTCTCGATACTGGAGAGGATCTGGTCCTGCTCGATTGCGACGTATCGAAGACCAAGCTCGTGAGCGGCGGCGGCGGCCGAGGCACCGCCCGGCCCGATTCCGATAATCGCAACATCGTACTCTGCCTTCGGCTCGGTGGGTGCCGTTTTAAGATCCGAAGCAATATTCGCGATAACCTCTGCGCCTTCCTTGACCGCGTTCTTGATAAGCGGCACGCCGGAAACATCGCCGATGATGTAGCAGCCGGGCACGTTTGTCTGATATGTCCCGCCATCGCGGGTCGGCGACGGCCGTGAAACGATAGGCTTGGTGGTATTGATAACAATGCACGCCTTCGGATTGACCGGACACTCGGCTTCGCATGCCGTATCTTCCATACAAAGGTCCGGTGCGACCGCCACGGCATGTCCGTCAATTATCGCAAGTACGTCATGCGGACAGGCATCGACACATGCCTGGCAGCCGATACACCGTTCGGCGAAGATAACCGGATGCGGGTATTCCGGCCCGCGATACTTTGCAAGGCCGAGTTCGGCTAACTCCGCCCGGTCAAGCAATCGAATCGCGGGCAATTCCGACCCGACGATCAGATCCGGCTTAAAAAAGCCGAGTACCCTGGCGAAATCGTGTAACGTAGCGACCAATCCAACAAAGAAAATAACCAGGACAATGCTGACCCAGCCGTACCATGATAACCCGCCGAAAGCCGGGACGCCGTCGGGTACGAATGTCCGGTTCAGCCAGATAAGCAAAGTCACCAGTGCGAGACAGATGATGAGATTAAACGTTTTCATTGACTGCCCAATTGCTTTATCTGGCCTTCAACCGCATCTTTTCTGCGCTTCAACGCGCTTTCAGTGAGAAACTCGCTCCAACGCCCGCCGCTGTATGGATGCTGAACGTGGCATGAGATGCAGTTTGCCTTACTAACTACAAATCGTGTGTCACGTGGTTCGAATCCCGTCTGCGTTGTATGGCAAACTCCGCATGTCTGCCGCGGCATTTCTCTGTCGATAGGATCGAAACTAGCGTGGCAGCTTGAGCATGATACGAGTCCGCGCGAATCGCCCTTCATTCCTTTTGGGGTTTTAAGCCGGGCCACATGGACCGAATGAAAATGCCGACTGAGCGTTGCCTGATCGTCCGCGTCGCCGGTTGCCGAGCTGTTGATTTCGGGAATTGCATCGGATACTTCGCGATAAACGCCCTTCCATTTCCACACGCCGTTCTGGATAGGATAACCGTACGATCCGCCGTGTGCGGTGCGGACGCTCTTGCCATTATAGGTATTAGGATTGGAATCGTTGTGACATGTCGCACAGCTCTCAATCGCCGACGCGATCATTTTGAAATCCGGGCCCTCATGCTGCTTATGACAAATCGTACAGCTAATACCGGCTTCCTCGTGTGCCCTCGTGTTCGAAGCATGGAACTGCGACGCCTGGTGACATCCGATACACGAATTCTCGATCGGTTCATTCGGCGTATGGCATGTGGTGCAAGAATTCCCATTGGCCTTGACAGCGATGGAACTGTTCCGTACCTCTTCGCTGTGAGGGCTGGCCAGCGGCTTACCGGCATACGCCTGCGGATAACGCATAAACGCAAATATCCCGAGGGCGCCGAGGATGACACTGACCCAAACGAACAGCCCGACCCGCCATGGCTGCCGCAGGTCAAGCGTGGGTTTCCAGTTGATCATCGCCTTGCCGGGCTGCGGCTTCTCGGTTGGCCGGAGCCGCGTTCCCCAGTCGTCTTTGTCACGGGTTCGTTTCTCCCAGAACACTTTCAGAACATCGGCCATTTCGGAGTCAATGCGTTTATGCCCACCAGATTCCGTTGCTGCGAAGCTTGGCGCCGCCGCCGGAATACTTTCAGTTAATTGTGGCTGAACGGTCAATCCAAGATCGTCATCCGCATACTCTACAACGATTGCGAACGGCCCGATCTGAATAATGTCACCGGTGGACAGCACGTCGGTTTTCTTGGACGCGAGCAGCCTTCCGTTCAGTGTCAGGACATTCGACGATGAAAGATTTATCAGAAAATACTTTGAATTGAGGAAATTGATACCCGCGTGGACCCTTGAAACCGCCGCGTGATCCAGAACAATGTCCGAGCTTTTTAACCGGCCGATAAACAGTGCTTCCTTCTCGAATGTGAGCTGAAGCGTTTTCGATTCGGCGTAAGCGATCGTGAATTTTCCAGTTTGGTGTTCCATCGCAAAATTTAACTACCGGCCGCTGAAATAGATTACCTGTGCGATATGAAGGATCAATAGCACCAACATTATCGAGGTGAACAAAACATGCGGCGCGAGCCAGACTTTTAGCAATTGATGTAAGTGTACAAGAGCGTCGATACGGCGAAGGGTTGCTGCGCTCTCGACGGCATCCATCAATCTGGCCTCGTCAACCCGGGACATGCTTTCCGCTGCCGGCCTAAACTGCTGGCGGGCGTCGGCCAGCATCGTATTAAGGTCCTCTTTACGCAGGTACTGACGCAAAAGGTAGTTTATTCCTAAAAACCGCCGTCGAACATCCTTCCTAATTATGTTGCGCAATTTCGCGTCGGTCTCGTTTTCGCTTGCACGGATCAGTTGCGAACGCAGCTCCTCGCGGCGCATTTCGAGATCTTCGAGAAGGAGCGGCTCGCGTTCGATCCGGGTCATAAAACGCGGGATGATCAGATAACATATCGCACCAAACAAACCCGTCGCAATTGTCAGGTCGAACGAGATCATCAGCATCGACGTCATCAAACCGCCGGAACTTGTTCCGCCATGCACGAGGATAAGAACCGTCGCTAAGATACCCAAATAAATGTGGGAAAGCATCCAGTAACGCAACGCTCCGGCACGTCGGCGGTAGATCTGCTTTCGCACCGGATAAAGCATGACCCAAACAATGCCTACAAGCCCGGTCAGTCCCGTGAGCCAACGCATCGTTATCCATGTATTCGGGCTCAACGCAATGTCTTGCGAGAAGGTGTAAGTAGCCCAGATCGCCAGCCCGCCGATGAGCAGAACAACAATCGTTCCGGCCACATTCAATACCATTGCCCGGAAATCGAACTTGTGGATATTCTCGCCGATCGCGTGCGTCTTGCTCTTTTGAATTAAGCCGATCGTGTTGGTTATCTCGTCAAAATACTCATGCGGATTGACGCGTACCAGTGCCCCGGTCGGACAGTTTTCTTCGCACGAATACGCGGCCTGTTTTGCACCGGGCGGATTCATTCCGGTGTCTTTGCAAAGATTACATTTTACGGCCAGCAGGTTTTCGGTCTGTGTTACCGGCGGTGGAAGTTCAGTCTCGCGTAGAGAAAAAACAGAGAATAAATTTGCAAACCGCCCCTTTTCACTTAGACCGGCTGCGTTGTCGCCGAGCGGTATCATCGAAATCGCCTGATACGGGCATTGCGTTGCGCAATCGCCGCAGCCGATGCAGGTTGCAGGCTCGATATCGATCTCGCCGTCAGGAAACCTGGCTATTGCGCCGGTTGGGCAGCCCGTCAGGCATTCCGGGTCCTGGCAATGCATGCAGACCGATGGCACAAGCACGCTTTGCATGGCCGAGCTGTTCGGCTTTATTGGGCGTTCGATATGAATCCCGCGGCGCACCAACCGTGAATGCCCGTGAACCTTATGACACGCAAGCGAACAGTTACCGCAGCGGATGCACTTTGCCATGTCCATGACCAGCAAATTGATGCCGTCAACGACGCCGGTCTCTATCTCTTTGCTTGTTGCCGTCAACACACGCTTGTCGAGCGGCGGCATCGGTTTTGCGGAATCACCGATATTCGAAGATCGTTTCAGGATTGGAACAATCGCCGCGCTCATCTGCTTTTCTTCGCGAAGACGCGAGACGGCGATCTCCACCACCTCGGTACGGCCCCGCACCGTTGCCGTATAAGTCCATACGCCCGGATTATCAATTGCCTCCAGGCCCATACAGCTTCCGGCGCCCAAGAAATCAATGCCGATTGAGCTTTCCGCGTCGAGCAGAAGGTCGGCGGACTTCGGAATAAAGCTCGCACCGCTAACACGCTGGACCCAGCCGTTGCGCACAAAAACGACCCGGTTTATCGGATCGCCTTCCTGAAACAAAACATGATCTTTTTCATAAACGGCAAAGCGAGCCGCGTCATTCAGGCGTTTAATAACTTCGGCGTCTATATCAACATCCGCAAGATCTTTCAGTTCGTTAAGGGTCAACGCCAGACCGTAGGATCGGTAACTGCGGTCGAGGGACTTGCCGAATTTCGGTAATTTTCGAAGCAGACGCAATGCGGGCCGTGTCAGCTCCAGGACCAGAGCGGGTTCAGTGCCTTCCGTAACGGAAACCGTCGCGTTTCTCGGCGTTCCGGACAACAATGCCATTTCGCCAAACGAATTGCCTTGCTGGATCTCGCCGACTATTTTGCGTTCTGTGTGCTCTGAGACTGAGGCTTCGAGTTTGCCCTTTACGAGGATGTAAAAGATGCTGCTTGCCCAGGTATTTTCATTAAGAATGATCTCACCCGGAAAAAACTCGATCAGGCGTGCGTACGGGCCGACCTTGTTGGCGCGATAGCTTCGGCCAAACAAAATGATGTCCATTTCCAGCTCGTTTCGAAACTCGCCGTTGGGCAGTTTTTCAACCAGCTCGGAAACGATATCTACATTTCGAAATGCATCGATTATCCGCTCGTGATTTTCTATTTCACGTGGCATCTATATTGGAACTTTCGGCGCCGGGGTCACGGTTCTACTTACGAATTAAGAAGACGGCCAGCAAGATAACGACTATAACTAATATCAAGATACCAAAGATAACGACAATCGGTACTTTATTGCCGGGAGCCGCATTGTTTTGCGCGGCATCTGCCGGTGTTGTATCAACGGCCTTATCGCCGGCCCGTTGACCGGGACGGTCGGGTATTTCGGAAATATTGAGCCCCATGTCCGACAGCATTACGTTAAAGACCGATTCGCTAAACTCCTGAGTTCCGCCTGAGGCATCAAATTCCGAATCGTCTTTGCGCTCTTCTTCGTCAACAAGCGAGCTGCCGCAGCCTGGACAAAACGCCTTCGCTTCGTCAACCACTTCCCCGCATTTCTCACACGTAGTAATGCTCATCAACTAGTTCTTTTTATGACAGATCGTACAATCCTTGGTTGTGGCAAACCCGGCTTTCTTCTTTAATTCGGGGCGGATCGCGGCGGCCGAGTCGTGGCAGGTGTTGCAATTGATGTGATATGCAAGCTCGTTGTTCAACTCTTTTGTGGTCGTCTTCCCGGCTTCGGCATAAGACGCGGACGGCATCGTTTTGCCGTCGGCTATATTGCCAGCCTGGAAATGGCAGCTGCGACATTCGTTGACTTTTTGAGTCGAGGACTTCCACGAATCCATAGTCAGGGCTACAGTTCGTTCAGATGTAACGAGCGGCGGTTTGAGGGATGCTTTCGGCTGATCGGTGTGGTGGCATTCCGTGCATCCGACAACGGATTTGCCGTCCGGGCTGTATGGCTTAAAGGCGTGGTTTTCGTGATTGAACGGCGCTTCGCCATATTCGGAAAGGCTGTCCTTGCCAAGCGTAAATTCTTTCGGGATTGTCTTGTCGCCCGTGGAGGGCTTCGCTGCGGGTGCCGTATTGGTCGGTGGCGGCGTTGGCGTTGCATTGGATTGAGCAATTGCGGAAGGTCCAACTCGAGAAATGCCGATATCGCTAACGAACATTATGCCCGCTGTCAGAGCAACGATGCCTATCACAAAGATTTTCAATAGTTTAGTCATAACAATGCCCAATGAATTAAAGCGTCTTTTAGATTTGATGTCAATATTTTTGCGGTGCGTGTGGCTACGGAAGCATATCGAAGCCCGAACCCGTGTGGCACCGTTTGCAGTTAGCGAAATTCGCATCGCCGAACGCCCGCCGGTCGTCATGACATGTGCGGCAGCTAACCGCCCCGCCACCGTCCTTGTGCTGGATCGCGACCGCCGCGCTAACCTGTTGCGATTGCGGCGCTCCGTCGCGAACAGTGTGGCATTCATTACAATCGACGCCCTGGCGTTCGGTATGATCGGCGTGGCTGAACACCGCCTTGAAAATGTACCGCGACACGGGCGTTCGGCTATACGGGGCAAGTTCGTGACACACATTGCAAGAGCCGATCTTGCTCTCCGGCGTATGACACGCATAACAATTCGAATGCGCGTTGAAGCCGGCCGGAATCGTCTGCGCGGCCCCGGCGGGCGAGTGGCACGATGCGCAGCCTTCGGGCGGTTTCGCCGCACCGCGTGAATGCGCTGCGTGATCGAACTTCATATTAAAGCCTTCGCGGAAGGTCGTCGGAAATTTACGGATCGACGGTGGGACCGATCGCACGTCGTCGTGACAGATCGCGCACATTGCGCCTTGCTGGTCGGTAAACTGGTTCAGATGACAGCCGATGCATGAATCGTGCCCGGCAAACTCGAGGTCTAGCGAGCGGCCCTCACGCTGGTGGCAGGAGCTGCATTCAAACTGCTTGTGCTGGGGGACTTGATGCGAAAACGATTCAAACCTGGCAGTCGAAATCCGAATTGCCGGCGGAACGGGAGTTTCCGAAGATGTGATCGTCGGGCGAATGCGCTCCGTTTTTTGAAAACAACTTGCCGCAAGGACCGTGAAGGCGATCAGGACAAACAATACCTTTAATAAAATACTCGAACGCGTAACACTTTTCATCTGTATTATCGGTTCTGGTGGCTCGGCGGGACCGGGAAACGTCCGATCTCCGGCGTGTGACAATAATTACACTGAAAAATCTGCTGTTTAGCCGCCATTGCCGCCCCGCGTTTACCTATTTCTTCCGCAATTGCCGGCCCGTGACACGAACTTGTGCTGCACGCTTGGATCGGAACGTCAGCACTTGTCATCGTCTTAAGATCGGTGTTTTGCGTGATCCGCACATGGCAGGTCGTGCAGTCCTTGTTCACGTGGTTCGTGCTCAGGTGATTGAATTTCAGCGAATACCGCGCAATCTCATCGGATTCGAAATATGGTGCGGTTAGCACATGACATCCCGCACAATTGTTCCGGTCGGGTTTCTGATTTTGATAATGGCATGTAAAACACGACGCGTGCGAGTTGGGTGAATTCTTAAAGAATGCGGCGGTCGGAACAAAGGTATCCGCTGTCGCATCGGCCAGTGGGCTTAACAACGGCAAAACGCGTGACCCGAATTTTGGAAGGATCGCCGACGTTTCGTGACACACCGCGCAATTGTTGAACGCCGGCGGCTTTGGATCATCGGCCCGTGTGAAACTGGCAGTTACAAAATGCGCAACCGCTACGTCGTTCTTTGGACCATTCGATGCGATCAGATTTTGATGTACATCGTGCGGGAAAATTGTCGTGAACTCCTGTGATCGCGTCCGCACTGGAAATGGAAATCTTGCACTCCCTCGCGGACCTGGATTCGTATGACAGCCGGCACATATCACCGGACGGTTTCCGGCAAAAAAATCCGCCCGGTGACAGCCGATGCAGGACGCGTGACCGGGGTAATCGGCAACGTCGGGGTATCCTCGTGCGGTCACCCAGTTTGCCGTCGGATTTTTATGACACGAAGAGCAGTTGATCTTGACGTGTGACTTCGAAGCGTGCGAAAAACTGTCCTTTCGGCGCTGAGCCGTGGACACGTTAAGAAAGCTCGTGCCAAACAGCATTACGAAAGCAAGCACGAGAATTATTCGAACACGGCTCTTCATTTCTGCTCACATTTTACGGTTGTACAAACCTTCAGATCCTTAACGACAACCTCGCAGTTCTTCATCATGTTTACCGTCTTTCCCGCCTCCGATACCTGCAAATTCACTTTTGCCGTCTTTCCCGGATCGACGTTCACCTCGCAGGACCAAACATAGCTTTTATTTCCGAACTCGATCGGCAGAAGATTCGAAACTGTAAATTTTCTCGCCTTGGCATCGCCCGCCGGAATATCTATAAAGATCGATTTGACCGACACGGTGTCCGTCATCGACGATTGAAGCGGTTTAAGCCCGCCCAAAAGCCTTTCGGTCAACGTACGCTTTTGCAGATAAAAACCGCTGACCAGGCTTGGAGCAAGGTTTGTCACAAGCCAGTCTTTGGCGACCGTCGTTTTCCCGCGAAACTGCGTCATGCCCTTTTGATATGCTACTTTGAATTCCGGCACAACCTGGATCTCTTCTGTCGATGCCGTCCGGCAAAACGGTGATTCGCAATCTGAAAGCTGCAGCCAGCAGATAAACTCCGGGCTTGCCTTCGCCTGGCTGTAATAACAATCGCGCGAAGTTATCTCGGCCGCTCGTATCCGTTCGATCAAGCCGCTGTTTTCCGACAAACCGCCGCGAAAAAGATAGAAACGCTTACGGGTCAGCTTTTCCTGTTTGCCGCCGATCTTCACGCGGCCCGAAACCTCGATCGAACCCACACCGGGCGCGGATTGAGCTTCTGCAAACATTGGCAGCAGCAGCACGATCAACAAATTCAAATAAAAACGTCGGTTTGAAAACATGAATTTACGGCAAGGTTGGCCGAGCGGGAAATTTCAAGAACGGCAAACGGACACCACGGACAAATACGCGGTCCGAGCGTAAATTTTCCGGCGGAGCAAAACTGTTGGCACCGGCGGCGGCAATAAAATCGTCTTGGTCGATGCCGTCTCCGCTTACGCCGATCGCGCCGATTACCGTGCCGTTTCGATAGATCGGCAGTGAGCCCGCAAAGATCTGAATACCGTTCGGTATTTCTGGAATCGCTGTACACGGGCACGGCGGCAGCACGGTTCGTCTCAATCGGCCCGACGTCCGGCACATCATCGGCGGAGCGGTCAGCGCCGTCTGAATCAGATCAAGCTGCAAGCCCACATTGAACGGACTCCAATCCGATAACGACGTGCTGAAAGGTCCGGCGGCCGAGGCATTAATCCCATCCGGGAAAAACGGCCGATGCATAAAGCCGATAGCCCGATCTGAAAATGCGACCGAACCATTCAATGCGATCCCATCGGTACTTGCCCGGGTGACATAATTGCCAAAACCAGCGGTTGCAAGTTTAGAAGCCGCGTCAGCACGGGTAAAGAACATCGCCGTCCGGGCCTTTTGCACGGCAACGTCGAGTCCAAAAACCGGGGCGTCAAGCTGGCGAAAGATGCCCGTGACATTGCCGTCAATATCGACGACGGCAATCGTAACGCGGGCATTTCCGCCGATCGGCTGTCGGATACCGGCTCTCGTAATATTGGCCATCTGCGCCGCCGCCGTAAGGATCTCTTGCGTCTCGGCCACCGAAAGCGTTACGCCTCCAACAGTCGGAAAGCGTGAGCTTGCCTGACCCGCTACGCCGCCCAATGTCGCTGGCACAAAATCGCTGACCGGCGCCGAAACGACCGGAATTGCTGCGACACCGGGAAGACTGCCAAACGGGATTGTCGGTACAATCGTTACCGAAGCCGCGTTCGAAAAGGGCAGCCGAATTCCTTCGACCAAAATGTTATCGGCCCGGATCAGCGTGGGCGATTCGAAGCCGCGTGATGCCGCGAAGGCGATAGTTTCCTCAAACGGTTGATCATTGTCATTCGGGTTCCGGTCAACTGAATAAAGCCCGTCGCCTTCGATCCCAACGCCACCGACTGCGACACCATTCTTGTAAAGCGGTAATCCGCCCGCGTCTCCCGACAAGCCTAAGGGCAAACCTACGATCGCAATATCCGAGCATGGCAGCGTCGAAAATTGCACACCGTAAAGCGGCCCGCCGGGACGATTATCGACTCCGGGAGGAAAATGTTCCTGAATGATAAATGAAGCCGTGCGCGTCGAAAATGCGTTGCCCGATGTTGAAAACAATCCTGCGGTGCCTGCTTTTGAATAGGAAGCGGAACCAGCTGGCACGACGAGATTCTCAAGCCCCTGTCCCGCAGTTCCGACGCTTCGGATCAGCGTGGTAGGCGGTGCGGCGGTCATGATGAAAGTTCCAAGCAGGTTGCCTTCATTATCTGTTACCGAAACGGTAACGCGCTGATTGAGAGCAACGGCCGACGACACCGCTTGCGCGATGATCGTCTGCACGTCCGACACGGTCAGTGATTGAGATTTAGCCGTTAAAACGAAAAGTAAGAGGAGCAAAAAACCGGCAAAAAACTCACATTTTTTTACTCGGTGAGAAGCGATCATGATCGTTGTGAATTCTATACGATAACGGTGGATAGTCAAAGCTATTTCGAAAAGTTTGTCATCACGGCCGCAATGTGATAAGAATCTGTCAGCTTTCATTTACTCGGGCCGATAAATTTGCGTCAATGCCGGTTCAAGACACCAAGCTAAAATTCATTCTCCTGCTTATGATTCTATCGGGATTTGCTCCCGTCTGGGCGCAGAAAACGGGTGGCCGATTGACAGGGAAAGTTGTCGATAAGGACGGGAAAGCGATAGCAAACGTCACCGTTCTTGTAACCAATCAAACAAGCTCAGAATCGAAAACGCAGCGGACCGAAAGTGACGGCACGTTTTCGTTTCGACTGGACACGGGAGCCTACAAGATAAGTGTCGAGAAACCGTTCGAAGCCCGCTTCGAACGCGGCAAGACCGACGAATACGGGACTTTTGCAAACGTCATATGTGATGAATCGAAAAAGCTTTGTCCGATTCTGGAAAACATTATCATTGACGGCACGGCCGATCGAACCATCGAGTTTCTTGCGGTGTTGTCGGAAAACGCTATAATCCCCGATGCTGCAACTAGAAACCCGGAACAGGACAGGCGGGAAATGCGCGACCGGTGGCGGATCGGATTCCCCGAGTATGACCGCTACGGTGACAAGGGAGCACGCGGCCGCGACGTGCCTTTTAATCAAGGCCGCTGGTACAATCCGTACGATCAAAACGTAATAAAAGGAGACCGACCGATTTTCGGCGACGATTACTTTATTGTTGTCTCCGGTGCAAGCACGAGCGGAATCGAGATCCGCCGCACGCCTTCGGGTAACAACGTCAGCTCCGCCGAACCGGACAGCAACAATTTTTTCGGCCGCCCTGAAAGCCTTTCCTTTAACCAGACGGTCCAGCTTTCGTTCGAGTTCTTTAAAGGCCAGACCGTTTTCAAACCGCGTTCGTGGGCGATAAAAGTCTCGCCGACGTTCAGTATTCCAAATTATCTGGACGCCCGCGAGAACGGCATTGTAAATATCGATGTCCGCCGCGGAACCAACCGGACCGATTACCACGTCTCGCTTGAAGAGGCCTTTGCCGAGGTGAAACTCTTTGACACCAACGATAATTTCGATTCAGTCTCGGTTCGGGCTGGAATTCAACCATTCACCGCTGATTTTCGCGGCTTTCTATATTCTGACAACAATCTCGGCCTACGCGTATTCGGCGCGTTTTCCAACAACAAATCGCAATTTAACTTCGCCTATTTCCGCCAGCTTGAAAAAGACACGAACAGCAATCTAAACTCGCTGGAAGAACCGCGAAATCAGAACGTCTATATAGCGAATTTCTTCCGTCAGGATTTTTTATTCAAGGGCTACACCATCCAGGGCGTCGCCGCTTTCAATGATGACAGGGCGGACATCCATTATGATACCAACGGATTTCTGGTGCGACCGGCCCTTGTCGGCAGTGCTCGGCCGCATTCGATAAAGGCGGGTTATCTCGGCGTAAACGGTGACGGTCACATAGGCTGGCTGAACCTTTCAAATTCCTACTATTTCGCATTCGGCGAAGACGATTTCAATCCAATCGCCGGCCGCAAAACACAGATCCGGGCACATATGGCCGCGCTCGAAACATCAATTGACCGCGACTGGCTTCGCTATCGGGCATCCATTTTTTACGCTTCGGGCGATAAGGATCCGACCGACGACAGGGCGAATGGGTTCGACGCCATATTCGACGACCCGAACTTTGCCGGCGGGCAGTTTTCATACTGGAATCGCCAGGGCATCCGCCTCGTCTCGACGGAGATCGGCCTTGTTCAGCCAAACAGTCTTTTGCCGAGCCTGCGTTCGAGCAAGACGGAGGGCAACGCGAATTTTGTAAACCCCGGCATAACCATTTTCAACGCCGGTGTCGACGCCGAATTGACACAAACCGTCAAGGCAATCTTCAACGCCAATTACCTGCGTTTCGACCGGACGGAGTCGCTCGAATATGTGCTCTTCCAGCCGCGCGTGCGGCACGAGATCGGCGGCGACCTGAGTCTCGGCGTTGTCTATCGTCCGCTTCTGATTAACAACGTAACGTTCACATTTGGCGGCAGCCTGTTTCTAGCGGGAAAGGGATTTAAGGACGTTTACACCGATCGCTCGCGCAATTGCCCAATACCGAGCTTTTGCACCGGCGATGTTCCGAACCCTAGCAAGCCGCAGTATTCGCTGTTTAGCCAGATGAAGTTGATATTTTAGCGACGTTTGGAAATTTTCACTTATCAGTTTTCACTTTTCACTTATTCCGGAGAAAAAGTAAAAAATGTCTTCGAAGGCCAACAAACAAATCCGACTTAAGCTATTTGTAGTTATCGCATTTGCGTGTTTTCTGGCGGCTGTTTATTGGAAGGATATTTCTCTTGCTCAAAACACCAATACCAAGGTGCAGTCCCGTCCCGAACAGAGTTCGAACACATCACCGCCTCCGGTCGAAAGTGCTCCGACATCCACAAGAACACAAGGGCCAAAACTCGAAGGCTGCGTGGAATGCCATAACAATATCGAGCCGATGCACCGATACAACGCGCGTGGCGACGTATTCGACAAACTTGACGAAGGAAAGGATGCACAGGGTTTGACGTGCACGGCGTGTCACGGAGGAAACCCGGCCGCCTCGACGCAAAAGGACGCACACGTACAGCCGAAGTTTCCAAAAGAATGGGGCTGCAAAAATGGCAATTGTTCGAGCCGAAATCCCGAACGCTCGAACACTCTGCTGAATCGCGAAAGCTCAGAATTTGTCCGCTTCGTAAATCCTGGAGATTTCCGTGTTGCTACGCAATCGTGCGGTGAATGCCATACGGACGAAAATCAAAAAGCGTCGCGAAGCATGATGGCTCACGGCGCGATGCTGTGGGGTGCCGCTCTTTATAACAATGGTTCGTTTCCTGTAAAAGACGCCAGGTTCGGCGAAAGCTACGACGAGAACGGAAACGCACAAGCTCTATTTCAGTTGCCGAAGCCAACGCGTGAAGACGAGGCATTTAAAGGACATCTCGCGTTTTTGACTCCGCTGCCGAGATGGGAAATATCGCAGCCCGGCAACATTCTGCGTGTTTTCGAGCGAGGTGGAAAACGCCGTCTCGAAGTCGGCCTGCCTGACAAGGAAGAGGAAGGCGGCAAACCGGACAAAGGTTTAAGTCCGCGTGGGCTAGGAACGAACAATCGAACCGACCCGGTTTTTCTCGGAATCCAGAAAACGCGTTTGATGGACCCGACGCTAAATTTTCTTGGCACCAATGACCACGCCGGAGATTACCGCTCTGCCGGCTGCACGGCGTGTCACGTGATTTATGCCAACGATACCAGTGTGGCCGCCGCTGCCCAATATGCTCAGGCAGGAAATCTGGGCCGATCGCAATCCACCGATAAGAGCATTTCAAAAACCGAATCCGGCCACCCGATCAAGCATCAATTCACGTCTCAGATTCCCACCACACAGTGCATGACCTGCCATATGCATCCGGGAACAAATATGGTCGCGACCTATCTCGGCCAAACGTGGTGGGACAACGAATCGGACGGCAACGCGATGTATCCGGCAAACCACCAGATCAATCCCACGCAATCCGAAGAGGTCGAGAAGCTCGATAAAAATCCCGAGGGTTCCTCGGTTCGCGGACTTTGGTCGGACTCGGTTTTCTTGCAAAACACCGGAACCGCCGATTTCAACAGCAAGTTAAAGAACGTCCAATTTGCCGATTCGCACGGCCACGGCTGGATGTTCAAGAACGTCTATAAAAAAGACCGAAAGGGCAATTTGCTTGATGCTGATGACAAGGTCATTGCACCGGAAGATCCGGAAAAATTCCGCAAAGCCGTGCATCTACAGGACATTCATCTCGAAAAAGGAATGCATTGTGCCGACTGTCATTTCAAACAGGACAGCCACGGAACCGGCATTCTTTATAATGAGCCGCGTGCGGCCGTTGAGATTGGCTGCATAGATTGCCATGGCTCGCTCAACAGCAAGGCAAACGGCATAACGAGCGGTCCTGCCGCAATGACGCCCGAAAATAAGAACGAGATCACGCTACGCGAACGAGCTAAGAAACCTTTGATCGGGCGCGATCTGACCCGGCTGCGCTTCCGATCTCCAGATGGAAAACGCTTGCCGGTTATGGAAGTGATCGCACGTGACGTCAAGCGGAAAGACATCGCCGGTAACGATATTGAGTTGAAAAAAGGTGACATCGTACAGAACTCGATTGTCGAGCCGGGCCGGTGGTGGAAGGTAAAGCAGACCGCGGATACGGTCACGCCGGGCAATCCTGACTATAACGAAAAGTCTGCGTACGCCAAGACGATGCAGAAGGACAACGAAACGTGGGGCGACACTAGCGTGGCTGAGAATAAACTCGCCCACCGCGATAGCAGTATGACGTGCTATGCCTGCCATACGTCATGGGTAACAAGCTGCTTTGGCTGTCACCTCGGGATGGAAGCCAACCGCAAGATGCCAAATCGTCATAACGAAGGCGGTGATTCGCGTAACTTCACCTCGTATAATTATCAGGTCATCCGCGATGACATTTTTATGCTCGGCAAGGACGGAACAGTCACCGGCCACAAAGTCGCACCCGTGCGTTCGAGTTCGGCGGTTCTCGTAAGCTCGCGAAATCAGAACCGTGAATGGATTTATCACCAGCAGCAGACCGTTTCGGCCGAAGGGTTCAATGGCCAGGCATTTAATACACACGTGCCGCACACGGTTCGTGGAAAGGAAACGCAGTCGTGTTCAAGCTGTCATGTTTCGAAGGATGGCGATAACAACGCCTGGCTCGCACAGGTGATGCTTCAGGGTACGAATTTTGTAAACTTTATGGGCCGCTACGTTTTCGTCGCCGCGACAGACGCACTCGAAGCCGTCGCCGTCACCGAACACACCGAGCCGCAGGCTGTTTATGGAAGTAATCTGCACAAACTTGCTTACAAAGATAACTTCGACAAATTCGTAAACGACGGACGTGAGCTGAAGGAGTATCACGAGAACAAAGGACGGCCCGAAGCCTTGCAGGTACAGGTTCGCGGCGAATACGCTTATGTCGCGGCGGGCAAAGGCGGGTTGCGGGTTTATGACATTGCGCAAATCGACCACAAAGGTTTTTCGGAACGCATCGTTACCGCTCCAGTTTCGCCGTTCGGCCAAAAATTTTACGTGCCGACAAAATACGCGACAGCCGTCGCCGCTCCATCGACACTTGCGGTCGATCCGGCCCGATGGCGTACAGTGCGAAAAGACGACGGCACGCTGACGCAAGTTCCACCGGATGAAGCTGTAAAATTGAACGAAGAAGCCGCGAAAGCAGGTAAACCAAGCCCCGCGATAAATGAAGAGCAACCGATTCATCCCCTCTATGCGTATCTCTACGTCGTCGACAAATTCGAAGGGCTGATACTTGTAAACGCCGCGACATTGCTGGATGGCGATCCGCGTAACAATTATCTGAACCGTGCCCTTACCTACAATCCGAACGGCATTCTGACCGGTGCGGGGAACATCACGATCGCCGGAAATTACGCCTACATCACGACCGAAAAAGAACTCGTAGTTGTCGATCTGTCGACGCCGCTTCAACCAAGTGTTATTACCCGAATAGCACTGAATAAACCAAAGGCGGTTGCGGTTCAATTCCTGTACGCTTTCGTTGTTGACGCCGATGGATTGAAGGTGCTCGACATCGAAGCTCTACAGGCGAAGAGCGAGGTTCGCATCATCGATTCCGCATTCGTTCCGCTGAATGACGCGAAGGATTTATATCTTGCGCGCACCTACGCATACGTGGCGAATGGTTCCGAAGGACTTGCGATCATCGATATCGAACGGCCCGAAAGCCCGAAGATCGAGCAGACGTTTAACGATCAGGGCCGGATGAACGACACGCATTCCGTAAAGGTCGCAATGACGAACGCCAGCGTTTATGCTTACGTCGCCGATGGCAAAAACGGCCTGAAGATCCTGCAATTGACAGACCCGGAAACGATGCCGAATTATGCCGGCTTCAGCCCTCAGCCGCAGCCGAAACTGATCGCGTCATTTAAAACAAGAGGCGAAGCTCTTTCCATCTCAAAAGGCCTTGACCGCGACCGGGCCGTAGATGAAAGCGGCAACCAGATCGCTGTCTTCGGCCGCCGTGGCGCCCGCCCGTTTACGTTTGAAGAGATGATGCGAATGCTCAGAACAAACGACGGCCAGGGTGAGTTTTTCCGGGTCTCCGACGAGCCAAAACGCAAAAGAGATCAGGCGTCATTGTTTCCATTTTTCGGGAACGACTAGCGGAATCGCGGTTAAACCGATTGCTTGACTTGCCCCCGCAAATCGCGTAAAACATTACAAGTTTACGGTTATTCGATCTACCGCTGGCAACACAATCTCGGCCCTTGCAGCCCGCCGGGACTTTTTTTTCGCAATTCGATTTCGGGAGGCACCGCAAAGCTTGATGGCTTCGAACCTGGTTTCCATAACACGGCGTCCGTTCGGGCAGACGATGCGAAAGGACGCGTGGTGGATCGCACCTCTCGTGACCTTTATTGGCCTCGGGGCCTTCGTTGTTTATTCGACGTGGGCGGCGTTTCAGGGTGAGCATTACAGCTTCGGCAATTACCTGTCACCCTTTTATTCACCGGAGCTTTTCGGCAATTCACCACACGCGATGTTTGGGCCAAAACCCGGATGGATCCCATCGTGGCTGCCGTTTTCGCCAGCACTTCTGATCCTGTGGGCACCTGGCGGATTTCGATTTACCTGCTATTACTATCGCGGCGCTTATTACAAATCGATGTGGGCCGATCCGCCAGCCTGCGCCGTCGGCGAACCGCGTTCAGGCTATCGCGGGGAAAATTGGTTTCCGCTCATTTTGCAAAATGTGCACCGGTATTTTTTGTATCTAGCGATCGTATTCCTCTTCTTTCTAGCTCATGACGCATGGAAGGCGATGTGGTTTTTAGGTGCAGACGGCAAGGAGCACTACGGCATTGGTCTCGGCACGCTGGTGCTGACGGCAAATGTAGTTTGTCTCGGACTTTACACATTTAGCTGCCACAGCCTTCGCCATCTCGTTGGCGGCGTGTACGACGTGTTGTCGAATAAACCGGTTCGAAAGGCAGCATATGGATGCGTCAGCGGCCTCAATAAGCGTCACATGCTTTTTGCTTGGCTCAGCCTGTTTGTCGTCGGGTTTTCCGATATTTACGTGCGGATGTGCTCGATGGGTTTTTGGACGGACTTGAGGATTTTGTAGGATTTTTGCCACAGAGGACACAGAGTAAAGAAAAGGTTCATCCACAGATGGACACAGATAGACACAGATGAAATCAAATGCGGGCAAAAAAACTGTTCGCGGAAATTATTTTCCAATCCGTGTTCATCTGCGTTCATCCGTGGCTAACTTCTTCCTCTGTGTGCTCTGTGGCTAATCGACTTAATGACTGATTACACAACATACGAACACGACGTTCTCGTCATCGGTGCCGGCGGTGCGGGCCTCCGCGCGGCTATCGAGGCGTCGGCCGCGGGCGTTTCGGTCGGCCTGGTTTGCAAATCTCTCCTCGGCAAGGCTCATACCGTCATGGCCGAGGGCGGCATGGCGGCGGCGATGGGTCACAACGACGATCGCGACAACTGGAAGGTTCACTTCGCCGACACCATGCGCGGCGGCCAGTACGTCAACAATTGGCGCATGGCGGAATTGCACGCCAAAGAAGCGCCGGATCGCGTCCGCGAACTCGAAGGCTGGGGAGCGGTGTTCGACCGGACGAAGGATGGCCGCATTAATCAGCGAAATTTCGGCGGGCATCGATATCCGCGTCTTGCTCACGTCGGCGACCGCACCGGATTGGAATTGATCAGAACGCTACAGGACCACGGCATTCATCAGGGCATCGAAGTTTACATGGAGGTTACCGTCGTCTCACTGCTCAAGGACGGCGATCGTGTCATCGGCTGTCTTGCATACGAACGCGAACACGGCCGATTTCGTATATTCAAAGCCAAGGCCGTCATTCTTGCGACGGGCGGTGTTGGGCGAGCGTACAAGATCACGAGCAACAGTTGGGAAGGCACGGGCGACGGCCATGCTCTCGCTTACGACGCCGGCGCAGAGTTGATCGACATGGAATTCATCCAGTTTCATCCGACGGGCATGGTCTGGCCGCCGAGCGTTCGCGGAATTCTGGTGACCGAAGGCGTTCGCGGTGAGGGCGGCATCTTGAGGAACAGCGAAGGCAAGCGGTTTATGTTCGACGACATTCCGGACAACTACAAAGATCAAACGTCTGACACCGAAGAGGAAGGCTGGCGATACGTCACCGGCGACAAGAACGCCCGCCGCCCGCCTGAACTTTTGACACGCGACCACGTTGCTCGCTGCATCGTTCGCGAGGTAAAGGCTGGACGCGGCTCGCCGCATGGTGGAGTATTTCTCGACATCGCCTGGATCAAGGAAAAGATCCAGAACGCACCGGAGCACATCAAGAAAAAGCTGCCGTCGATGTATCACCAGTTCAAGCAGCTTGCCAATTTGGACATTACGACAACGCCGATGGAGGTCGGTCCGACGACGCACTACGTCATGGGCGGCGTCCGTGTCGACGCCGACACACAGGCCTCGACCGTTCCCGGTCTATTTGCCGCCGGTGAATGTGCGGCAGGCATCAACGGTGCAAATCGGCTTGGCGGAAACTCGCTGTCCGACCTGATCGTTTTCGGCAAGCGGGCCGGTGAATACGCCGCCGTCTTTGCTCAGGAAAACGGACACGGCACCATCGATAATGCTGAGATCGAACAGCTGACAAAGGCCACCCTCGAACCATTCGAACGCGAAGGCGGTGAGAATCCGTACACGATCCAGCACGATCTGCAGGAAATGATGCAGGAGCTAGTTGGCATCGTCCGCACCGAAGACGAAATGAAGCAGGCTCTCGAAGGCATCGAACAGCTTAAAAAGCGTGCCGCCAACACATTCGTGACGGGTAATATCGATTTCAACCCCGGCTGGCACACGGCGCTCGACCTGCATAATCTCCTGACCGTTTCCGAAGCCATCACCCGTGCCGCAATCGATCGAAAAGAAAGCCGCGGCGGCCAGTATCGCGACGATTTCCCGGCGAAAGACCCTGAGTATGCAAAGTTTAACTTCTCGTTGAAAAAAACGGACGACGGCCAGATGGAGATATCGAAAATTCCGTTACCTGAAATGCCGGAGTATTTAAGGCAGGTCATCGATGAAATGGGATAGGAAGTTTTGCCACGAATAACCCGAATGACACAAATGGATTTATTCATGACATTCGTGTTATTCGTGGCTAAAAAGATATGGAAGCAACCTTTAGTATAAGACGCGGCGGACGCGAGGGCGGCGAAATGGTCGATTACCTGACCGAGGTCTCAGAAGGTATGGTCGTACTCGACGCCGTGCATCAGATACAGGCCGAATCGGCCGGTGATCTTGCCTGCCGGTGGAATTGCAAAGCCGGAAAGTGCGGCTCGTGCTCGGCCGAGATAAACGGCATGCCGAAGCTAATGTGCATGACACGGCTCGACACGATTCCGCTCGATGTGCCCGTCACGATCGAACCAATGCGTGCGTTCCCGCCGGTTAAAGATCTTATCAGCGATATTTCGTGGAACTACGAGGTCAAAAAGCGCATCAAAAAATTCAAGCCCCGTCCGCCCGACGCCGAGGATGGCACGTGGCGAATGCAGCAGGAAGATATCGACCGCGTGCAGGAATTTCGCAAATGCATCGAATGCTTTTTGTGCCAGGATGTTTGTCACGTGTTGCGGGATCACAACAAGCATCAGG
>JANNST010000055.1:0-95070 GCA_031402865.1 Chloracidobacterium sp.
ATCAACTCCGATGTACAATGTCATTACGGTTTCTCCTTTTCAAAGAACAAGATCTGTTTTTGTCGACATTGATTTTAGTTCAACATCAGGAGAAACCGTCTTTTTAACATCAGAGTGCGGAGAGGCTTTCGCTGAGATCGGAGAGAGGAATTCCATTTCAACTGATGCACTACCGGAGGGAGCGGAAACGGGGGCAAGCCGCCCTTCCTGACCTGTCATCAGTGTCAACTTGAAATCGTTTCGGCAACACATTCGCAGGTTCGGAAGGCGGGCTTGCCCCCGATTTCTTTCTTTTTCAGCCGCACAGCTATCGAACACAAGGAAGCCCTACCGTCCGACTCATTCAGTTCTCAACCGTATTTCTGCGATGTTCAGCTTAGGTAGCCAAATTTGCCTTGTTGGTAATCGTCGATAGCCGCTGCTATCTCCGCCTTCGTGTTCATCAGGAACGGACCGTATTGCGCGATCGGCTCGTTCAGCGGTTCGCCGCTCATCAGCAGAAATATGCCGTCCTCAAGCGCCGCGACCCGTAGTTCTTCTCCGTCCCGTTCGAACAGAGCGAGGTTGTTGGTGAGAAGTCTTTCGTCGCTATTCACGAGAGCCGAACCCTCAATGGCAAGCATCGCCGTTGTGTAGCCCGACGGGAATGAAAGATTGACCGTCTCGCCCTGCTTCAGTTTCAAGTTATAAAGATGTACCGGCGTGAACGTAGTCGCTGGCCCTTTTACTCCTTCAAACTCGCCTGCGATAATCTCAACCTCTCCGCCTAGCGGCAGCTTCACACGGCCCATCTCGCCGTTCGTGATCGCCTGATATTTGGGTGTCGTCATCTTGTCTTTCGCGGGCAGATTAACCCAAAGCTGTACCATCTGGAACGGCCCGCCCATACGATTTGATTCCTGCTCGTGAAATTCCTTGTGCAGCAATCCGCTGCCTGCGGTCATCCACTGCACGTCTCCCTCGCCGATAATCCCACCGCCTCCCCGGCTGTCGTGATGCTCGACCTTGCCTTTGTAAGCGATGGTCACCGTCTCGAACCCTCGGTGCGGGTGAGCCCCGACGCCGAACGGTTCTTCCCGCGGCGGAAAATCGGTCAGTGCGTTGTAGTCGAGCAAAAAAAACGGGCTCATCCTTTCACCTGTAAGCGGCCCATGCGGGAAAAATCCGTGAACGTTAAATCCATCACCCACCCAATGCTTCGGCGGCGGAGCAATGATCCTCTCTACCTTTTTCACCTGCGTTGCTTTCTTTGTCTGTGCTGTCATTTCGATCCTCCTAGTTTTCCTTTGCGTCTTTGCGACTTTGCGGGAGAAAATTTCCCGCAAAGACGCGAAGCCGCAAAGCTACTAGATTAAGTTTATCTATTCAGGAAGGTAATGTAATCATCAATTGTGGTGGGCGAACCCTAATACTTTTGGATGAACGTGAGCAGAAGTCACTTAGTGCGAAGAGCGTAAAAAAAGAAAACGACTCTAAGAAGTAAAAGAAGAATAAGAGTCGGTACTGCAAACATTATCGTTAGGAATACGACTGAACTATCCTTAAATCTTTCCGAGATTGACCTAACCGCAGACGATTCAATATCAAAGAGTACGGTTCCATAAAAGAATGCAAAGATCGCTGAACCGAAGATCGCCGCCGATAGCCAATAAAAATGCTTAGGACGCAATCTCTTCCACAACATCGCAAAAATGAAAGCGATCAAATATGAAAGAAAGCCGGTAAGGGCGGTCCTAAAAACCTTTTCCGGATAAAACTCACCGCTGTCTGCCGTACGCTGAACCTCGTAACCTGCTCCAGCACCGTAAAGCAAGATTACTAAAAAGTCGAGATACCAAAACCTAGCGCTCGAAAGTGTTTCGCGAATGCGGCTCATCAATTCTTAACGACAACCATCAACCCATCCCGAATCGGCAGCAAAACATTCGACACACGGTCATCGGCAAGTATCATGTTATTGAAATCGTAAAGGGCTTGGGTGTTCTCGTCTTTGTCGGCTCCGAGAACCTTGCCGCTCCAGAGAACGTTGTCGGCGATGATGAAGCCGCCGGGGCGGACGCGGTCGATGACGAGGTTGTAGTAGTTGGAATAGTTGGGCTTATCGGCGTCGATAAAGACGAGGTCGAAGGTTTCAGGGAGCGTCGGAATTATATCGACGGCGTTGCCGAGGTGGAATTCGATCTTGCCGGCGTAGGCCGACTTTTCGACAAACGAACGGGCGACTTTGTTCGTGTCCTCTTGTACGTCCAATGTAATTACCTTACCTCCGTCCGCAAGGCCCTCGGCAAAGCATAAAGCCGAATAGCCAAGATAGGTGCCGATCTCAAGCACGACCCTGGGCCGAATCATCTTTGAGAACATCGCAAGGATGCGTCCCTGAACGAAGCCGGACAACATTGCGTTGTCCTCGAAATGTGCGTAGCAATGTTCGCGAAGCTCTCGAAGAACATCGCTTTCGTCGGACGTGTGCTTTTCGGCGTAATTTTGAATTTCTTCTGTGAATATCATAGATCTACTCTAACCAATCCTCTCTTGATCGCGGTCGTTGCGGCCGATATGCGGTCGGACACACCGATCTTGCCGAAAATATTCTGAATGTGCGATTTTACTGTATTCTCCGAAACGTCCAATGCGAATGCGATCTCCTTGTTCGACATTCCGCCGACGATCATCCGCAGGACAGTCGATTCGGCTGGTGTCAGTTCTTCCTGGCCGATGCTTTCGCTCAGGATAGCGGCGATCTCGCCCGGTATAAACTTTCGGCCGGCGTTTACGGTTCTTATCGCTTTTACCAGATTTTCAGGCGAAACGTCTTTGCAGATATAGCCGAGTGCTCCTTTTTTCAGAGCCTTTGTGATTTCCGCGTCACCGGCGTGTTCGGCAAGCATGATGATCTTTGCTTTTGGGTCGGCGATAAAATAATTATCGAGATCGTCGATCGAGCAGGAGTCAGGAAAGCGGAGGCCGAGGATTGTGACGTCGGGTTTGAGTTCGCGGAAACTGCTGAAACCATCAGCGGCATTACCCTGCTCGCCGATTATCTCGATGTCCGTCTCGTTAGCAATCACCGTCTTGACACCGACGCGGGTGAGCGGCTGGTTTTCGATGAGGAGAAGACGTATCGGATCGTTCATAAGTCACGCCCGCGTTCCGAGCGACGCCGCGAACTCGACGATCGGTTTTATCAGGTCGGTTTCGTAATTCGTCTTTACGCCCTGCAGAACGGCAGTTATGCGTTCGAGCCCCATACCCGTATCGACCGACGGTGCGGGCAGCGGCGTCAGTTTGAACGAGCCGTCCGGTTCCTGTGTGCGGTTGTACTGCATAAAGACAAGGTTCCAGATCTCCATTGTTGTATCGCCTTCGCCGTTGACCCATTTCGGGTGGTTCTGCTCCGGGTTCTCGGGGTCGTCGCCCATGTAATAATGGATCTCCGAACACGGCCCGCATGGACCGGTGTCGCCCATCTGCCAGAAGTTGTCCTTGCGGCCAAAGCCGAGTACACGCTCGGGTTTTGCACCGGCCTTTATCCACAGATCGCGGGCCTCGTCATCCGGCCCAACCTCATCATCGCCCTCAAAAACAGAGAACCAGAGCCGTGATTCCTCAAGCTTAAACTCATTGACCAGCAAATCCCACGCAAAGCGGACCGCATCTTCCTTAAAATAATCGCCGAACGAAAAATTGCCGAGCATCTCAAAAAAAGTATGATGCCTTGCCGTCTTGCCGACCTCGTCAAGGTCGTTATGCTTACCGCCGGCACGGACGCATTTCTGCGACGAAGCCGCCCGGCTGTAGTCGCGCTTTTCCTCGCCAAGAAACACGTCCTTGAACTGGTTCATCCCCGCATTTGTGAATAACAGCGTCGGGTCATTGGCTGGCAGCAGCGGCGATGAATGAACAAGCTTGTGCCCGTTCTTCTCAAAATAATCCAAAAATTTGCGGCGGATCTCATTTCCAGTCATAAAATCGTCGAATAAAAACATCGTCAGCAACGGTTGCTCATTATTTGGCTGAGACGCTCTGATAGGGCAAGTCAACCCTATTTATCATTCTGCTGTAAAAGGAATACACCGTCAAACGAATATGCCTGGCCGCAAAAAAGCACAAAAAGCACAAAAAGCACAAAAGTTTTCTTTCTGTGTCTTCTGTGCCTTTTTTGCGGCTATCCCCTGTTAGAACCGCGAGCGGTAGCGATCGGCTTCCTCTCTTCGCCGAGTTTATATCCAGCTAATAAATAAAAGCACTCTGCGTCGGCAACCGCCAGTTGCTCCCCACGAATAATTCACAAACGTTTGGTTTCAAGAATTGAAGATGTACCAATTCCTTATCGAAGGCCGGAACATAGCTACAGTGCCTTAAACGTTAGAAACAAGTGCGGCCTTTTCGTCGTTGAGAGAAACGAAAAGGCCGCCGGCAAAGACAAGGCCAAACGCACCAGAGCCGCAAACTTGCTCATTTTCCGGACCATTGTCCGGGGTACGATTGACGGTTGTCGCCGAGCACAATGAACGTCTCGCTTAGGATTCGTGGGCATTTCCAGCACATCGTCCAACGACATGCGAATCCACAGAAGCAGTCGGCTCAGTTCCAAACCTATTTTTTAGGCCGGATGTATTCGTTTGCGTTCCGATCTTCAGCTGGCATTCTCTGATGCAACAGCTTAAGATCTCGGTTTTTTATTTCCCGTCTGCTTGTTATTGATTTTTTACGCCAATCTCTTACAAAAAAAATTTCAAGCGCTCAGAAAACCGGAAATTTTGTACCCATTTGCCGTTTCAATAACGTCGCGGGTTTGAAGAATCCTGACGATTTGTGCTATTTCTTCAAGCAGCGTTTACCGAAACTCCGACAAATGAAGAACAGTTACGAACTCGGGCAAAAGGAATTTGACGGCCTGTTGGGGCTTTTTTCCGCGAATCGCGAGGAAGCTGGGGAAAAGTACGAACAGGTCCGGAGCGGACTGGTGCGTTTTTTTCAGTTCAAAGGCTGTGCTGATCCCCAATCATTGACGGATGAGACAATTAACCGCGTCGCCTCAAAGCTGGATGCGTTTGACCCGACGCGAAATATCCGGCCGGTTTCATACTTTTACGGGTTCGCAGCGAATATTCTGCTTGAGTACCGGCGCCGGGCTGCCAAGGAGTCGGAGTTTACCGATAGTAAAATGGGTGACCGTGGGATAACCCTAACGGAAGATACCGACGATGCTGCACGAACATGTCTGGACGAGTGTTTGGAAGGTTTACCCGCTGATGAAAAGGACCTTGTGATCGAGTATTACAGTCGTGATCGGCAGGAGCGAATAGAACTGCGGCAAAGAATATGCGAACGGCTGCAATGCACTGCTTCGGCCCTTTATACACGTGTTTTTCGCATAAAGAGCGGCCTGAAGGACTGTATCGAAACTTGTACAAACGGGAGTGTGTAAGATTATCGGATAATAAATCAATATAATCAGGTACAGGCCGATTTACTACTATGCAAGGGGAGAACACAAAACTTAAACAATATCTGGTGGGTGCTCTTTCCGAGAGCGAGAATGAGGAACTTGACGTGCGCATTATCTCAGACGAGAGTTTTGCGGCCGAGATGTCGCTGGCCGAACACGAACTAAGCGAGGATTATCTCGAGGGCATGCTTTCGAGCGGAGAGAAGGCCCAGTTTGAGTCGAACTTTCTCGTTACTGCTGAACGGCGTGCGATGCTGCGAGAAATCTCGGTGCTGAAGGAGTTTGCGAAAAAGAAACGAGAATCTGCTGCGCGGGAAACACCGTTGATTAAGTCGTCTGGACCTTTTGGCGGCTTACTCGCTCTGTATTTTCGACCGCTAATGGCCGGTGCGGTGATTCTTATTTCTGTTCTTGCCCTCGGCCTGGTATGGAACGCGTATTTTCGAGACACCAGATCGCCGCTTGAACGCGAGTATGCGGATCTGAATAAACGTGACTTATCAAATCTTGCTCAACTTGAGCATTATTCTCCGATAAACCTTAACCCAGTAACTTTTCGAGACACCGCTTCGACACCGAAACAAAGTGCCGACAGGCTCACGGAAACAGTTCTTTTCCGTCTGGCACTGCCTACCAACACGGTTGAAGGATCATCGTTTGTTGCGAAGATTCGACGTGTTGGCACACCGGAATTCGCAATCGATTATGTTCGCGCATACCGCAATCCGTACGGTCACGAGATCCGAATGCTGGTTCCAAAAGCGATTTTGCAGAAGGGTCAGTACCAGATTGTTGTGGAATCCAAAAACGATGAAGCGGCTCAGGCGCCGTATGTGTTTACGGTTGAATAGATATCTTACCTGCCTTGCAATTTCGCGACCTTCGAAGCCAGTAAATTCCGCACAATGAGATTAAACCGAGGCCCACGGCTAATATCCAGGTGTTGTACGAGCGTGATAATTGAGGAGCAGTATTGAAATTGCCCTGGGCCGTGAACGAAGCCCAATAAAATGGGGACGAAAACCTTGGATCTTTGCGTAATTTTATCTGTGCCTGACGCAATGCCTCTGAAGACGTCAGGTTTTCCGACGCCATTCCACTATAGAAATCTGTCATTAAAATCTTAGTTACAGTGTCGTCAACTCGCCACAAGCTCGACACTACCGACTTTGCACCCGCCTGAAGGAAGGCATTATTCAGGCTCATCAATCCTTCCCCTTTGATCTCCTTGCCAAGCCCGGTGTCGCAGGCGCTTAGAACGACAAGATCGGCGTTCAAATTCATCCCGTAAACATCCTGAAGCCGAATAAAGCCACCATCCTGCTGCTGGCCGGTTTCGTCAAAAAGCGACAGTGCGATACCTGAAAGCTCCGGCCGTTTTTCATCAAGCAAACCGTGCGTTGCAAAATGAATAACCTTGTAATCGCCAATGCCCGCGTTCAGAATATTCTCTCGATTCGCCGCAAAACCCGTGTGTCCGGTTGTGCCAGCCGAGCCGACAACCTCCGTTATCGATCTTGCTTCTTCCAACGAAGCAGGAAGCCGCGGAAGCGATTCGAGCGAGTCGAAAGATCGGAAATTTCCCAAGACGGTCGCGACGAATCCGGAATTCGCGCTGCCATTCAGCCGGTCATCAAGCTTCGAGTAAACGGGGTCCGAAACCAAAAACAGGCCCTTCTCCGGCACTTTTCCCGACGCCGACATTTTCTTAATTATCATTAACGCGGCTGCGGAAGGTTCGTAGACGACTTCATTGGTAAGCAGGATCGGATCGTCTGTCGCCGAATTCGGAAACGGCAAAGCGGCCAGAGGAAAATAGTGTATTTTGCCGTCGGCAACGACAATAAGCCGTTTTCCCGTAAGTTTGTCCGCAGCCTGTCCGAGCAATTCGTTGCTGAGGGTTCGCGCCTCGTGCAAATATTCGGCTTCAGCGTCAGCGACCCGTTTCTGGAAAACATCAACCGCCTCGTTCGGAAGCATCGAGCCCTGATTAAGCAGGCTCCGCAGCCTTTCGATCCTAGATTCGATCTGCTCACGCGGTGGAAGAACATATGAATCAAATGTCGATTTGCCCACCACCCAAAGATAGCTTTCCTCCTTTCCCAACGAGAATTCCAATAAAAGCGAATTGTCGTCCAAAACCTGTGCTTGAAACTCGCCGACGTCGAACGGAGCAGGATTCTTGATCGCCGAATAGATCGGACTAGTTTGCTTTAAGGCTGCCTTAATATTCTGAAGTTCAGTTTCGGCTACGCTAACTTCATCGCTGATCTTTTTCACGAATTCGCTTGGCGCGTCCGAAGACATGAGTTTCGTCAGGATATTTAATTTCTCGTGAAGTAGACCGGAAGCCTTCTTTTCCCGGCTGATTATTGCTAGCGGAGCATCCATAGTAATCCGAGCGCCAGCAAGTCGCAAATTCTCCAGCATCACCCTCGATCTTGAATCCTCATTGGCTTGCAAAGCCTTATTGATAAATTCTTCTTGGTTTCTTTGACCCTGGGCCATTAACAAATTTATATATAGCTCATAACGGTCATGAACCTTTGAGGAATAACTCGTTTTCAGCTGGGTATTGGCAATTTCACCAGCTAAAGATTTGACGATACTCATTGAGTTCTCCAAAACAGCGAGTGCCTCTGGTTCGTTGCCCTGCAAATGATGGATTTCTGCAATCCTAAAAAGCATGTCTGCTTCACCGCTTGAGTTCTTGATTTGCCTATTCAATGCAAGTGCTTTCTTGAAATAGTCGAGAGCCTTATCGTAATCGCCGATTTTAACGTAAATATGTCCCAACCGATTAAGTGTTCGCGAGGTGCTCAGCAAATACTTGTGTTTAGAGAATATTTTCTCTGCTTTAAGATAGTTTTCTAGAGCCTTTCCGGTATCGTTCTCGCGCAAGCAAATCTCACCCAACGTAGTGTACGTGGATGCTATATCGTCCTTTTTATCTAGTTGTTGTGCGAGGCGCAAAGCCTTTTCTGCGAGTTTTCGCGGCTCGATGACGGGATCGCCGCAGGCAGTCGCGATTGCGCTCAGTGTCCACAAATTGCCAATGACGAGTGATATGTCTTCCTCGAAATCCAGGAGTTCTAGACTCTGCCTGTAGTAGCTTAGAGCCTGATCGCACACGTCAAAGTTTTCGTACAAGCGGCCGAGGCTGTAGGTCAAGACCGCCTTTTCGGTACGGTCAAGGGACTCTGGGAAAAGGCTTTCCGCAGCTCTGAGCGACGATTCGGCCGCATTCGTTTCGCCGCTTCGCAGTTGAGCTAGACCCAGTGCCGTCAACGATAAAGCTTCCCCGCGGCGGTCGCCAAGGTCGCGCCACAATTTCAGACTTTGCGACGCAAGTTCGATTCCAGCCAGAGTTTCATCTCCCGCCATCGAAGCATATGCCATAGCGGTAAGTGCCTTCGCCATACCTTTACGATCACCCGCCGTTTGGTAGAGCTTAAACGCCTGATCATAGTGCGTTCGTAGGTTTGGCAAGTCCTGATTGAGATAGAACGATTCTCCCGCGTAGAAATGGACGGTAGCCCGACCACCTGGATCGTCAACAAGTTCAATTAGGTTAATCGCCGTTCTCAAATTCTGTGAGCTTTCTTTCGGTTTGCCCAATTTTGAAAGTACATACGCTAAAAAGCCCCTTGTTTCTGCTTCGCCCGTGACATTTGTGGCTTTTTTCTCCAACAATAACGAGCGGTAAAGCAAGTGAACTACGATGTCCGGTTTGCCAAGCATTAACTCCATTTCGCACATGCGGCGAATTTCTTTGGCGGCGGCGCTGTAGGAGGCGCTCTTTTCGTACGACTCTGAGTTTTCGAGGTAAAGATTTCGAGCAGCGAGAACCGAATCATAATTCCAATCTACCGGGGCCATCGGCTCATTTTGGGCATGCAAATCAATTTCAGGCGAAGAACCTCTTTCGTCTGCGCAAATCGAATGAGGCAGAGACGAGAACAACAACCCTGCCAAAAACAGAATTGACGCGAATCTGATCATGACGAACAGAATCGGAACTCTTGCTGAATAGAGAACTGTTCCGCTCACTGGCCTTTAACATCCCACCCGGGCAAGTAGTTCTTATAACTGGAGAAATACTGCTGGAGAATATCCATCTCATTCTTCCAAGAACTTCCGGTTTTCCAGGAACTGCCGGTCTTAACTCCAGAATTGTTTCCGAGTCTACGTTTTGTATCAGCTTGGCTCAATAAAAACGGATTCTTCTCACAGTATTTATACGGGTCATTGCTCGGCGTCCTCATGGTGAGACAAGTAAATGTGTCAATAAACTCATCCCAGCCAGGAAAATTCGTCACTATCTGGAGTTGACGGTACTGAGCCTCGCTCGCCCAGTAAGAAAGGCGTGTCCATGGGAAAAATATCGACGTTGCCGTTGAGTAGCGGAATTGTGGTCCGGCGTAGCCATGAGCTATAAGCAACCCCGAAAATGTTCGTTCGATTTTGTCGCAGAGAGCCGCAACTTCGTCCAAATGTGCAATCAAGGGGTGTGTCTCTTGACCGCCTGGTCCCGTCTGACAGGAAAAGGTCGATAATAACGACGTGAGCTTTTGACACTCTTTACGCAGTATCTTGCAAAAATCGAACAAATCAATATTCTGCTCGTAGAAGAATGTTTGAGACCACCAGTGGCTATAAACAATCACTTTGCTGAACTGGTCCTGAATTAGAGCTTCCAGTCCACTCGGCTTATGCTTGGGATAAATCTGGGTCAGCTTCATCGCTAAATTTTCAAGGGCGTTGGCAACATCGCCTATGTTGCGCAAATCACAAGCGCTCAGTTCCACGGATCTGCCCGCGGGCGTATAGTCATAGTGCAAAGCCTGAAAAGCCTCAACAAATTTTGTCGAAAGATATTCGGGTTGCGTACTTGTAGGAAAGTTAACCAAGTGTTTCAGCGGCATCTCGTAATCCCATCCCGATTTTGGAATAAAGCCCTCTGAGCTTAATAGAATATTCGCAAATTCTTGGAACTGATAGCCTATCTCGAGCATGTTCATAGAACAGTTATCAAACCCCAAAATATCAAATTTGCGTGCTCCTATGCTATCCTGAATATATGATTGGCACTCTCTTAGCACCTCAGTCATTCCACGTATTGTAATCTCACACTTCGAGCAACCGTTACAGCCTTTCTGTTGGCAATCCCCTTTGATTTTTGTTCCTTGTATCGTTAGGCCGCCCAGAGGGTTTTCGTCATACATCAGTGTACGGCCGCGAAAAGCGTCCCCGTGCCCGGAGAGTATTAAGGCATAATGGTCTGCTTTATACTTACCCTCCTCGAGTGCCCACTGTACGAAATCAACTATATTTTGCCCGTCGTTGATGCCACCCGACAGATCGTCACTGGTTGATGGGTGTTTTTGACATTCAAAAAGCGTTTTCAACCTCGTGTCATTGAACTCGTAGTACCATGTTTTCGTTACCGGATAGACACTGTCATAGCAGCAAAGGATGTTAATCCGCTTTTCCGATTCGCCGTTGTTATTCACGTCTCCCACTTCTTTAAGTGCGCGGAGAGTAGCAATCATATCTTCACTGAGATTATTGTCGCCGGCAAGATAGATTAAAAACGTCCATGGACGTCGAGGCGGAACTTCAACCACCCGTTTTGAATCCCGACTCGCTTCAGCCCGTGTGCTCTCGTCGGATTCAAACTCGCTTCCAACGAATGTGGCACTGCTGTCGTGGTCTTCTCGTCCTTTTTTACCGTCTTTTTCTTTGTTTGACATATTTTCTCCGCGCTTGTTCGTCTTCTGCAGTCTTTGACGCATTAAATTCTCTCAAGACTCTCAATAATTGTATTGGTAGTTGAGATTAATTCAGATTGAAATTGGCTTTAAATGATTTGTGAAACAATACATTAAAACCAACTACTAGTAAATGATTTTTTCGCTGAAATCTTACAGATGTTTGGCGTTTTTATTGCGGCCAGTGAGTCGAACAACTTCACTGCTCGAAATTCGCGGCAAAAAAAGGTTGCCAAATATGCAGAATCGCATGATACTGATACTCTTAACACCCTAATCTAATTCAACCTGGTGGTTCAGATGCGTAAGTGTCGTCAGCACATTACGAAAAGCGACTTTGACGTAATTTTTGCCGGATTGGCGAAAATAAACCGGTGATTGGGTGTATAAGTAATCCGATGACACCAGAAAAGGTTCTAACAGAGGAGAACCGCGAAACATCCCGACTCCGAATATCGGACGACCTTGTCGGCCATGTGCTGTTCGAGCGCTTTTTAATCGAGCGTGATTTGTCACATGCATCGGCGGCGGGTAATTGTGCAATTTATCTGGCTAAGGACCTCAAGCATTTCTGTAGAAAGGTTGTGATCAAAGCACTTTCTCAGCCGGCGGCGGAACATTCGGGACGGCCGAACGCGTTCCATGATGTCTGCGATGCTCTGATGCGGCTGGATCATCCGAACCTAGAGTGGATACTAGAAACCGGGAAGCTCTTTGATGGCCGCCCGTACGTGGTAACCACATACACTTCCGGCCAATCCCTTGAACAGATATTGATTGGTGAGCGTCGGCTAGTGCTTGAGCGGGTCGCGCATATTGTGGAATCGGTTGCGGAGGGCCTGGGTGCCGCACACGCTCGCGGAATTCTTCATGGCGAGATAACGCCCGCGAATATCGTGGTTACACCGCAGGAATTTGAGGCGGAGAATGTCCGGCTCACGGGCTTTGGCTCTGATTCAAGCTTCTCTCGTTTTGCAGATATGCACTTCGGGAGTGACTCGTTTTTTTATACCGCACCCGAATTGATGTCCGAAGATGGCCGGGCAACGCCCGCCTCGGACATTTACTCACTGGCGGCTGTCGCGTACAGAATGCTGACCGGGGAAGTACCGTTTAAAGCAACTGATCGGGAAGAAATGCTCGAGTCGATAGTACGCGGGATTCAAACCCTACCTTCGTTTTTGCGCACTGACCTGCCAATTGATGCCGAAGCCATGCTTTTGTCAGCTCTTCAATATAAGCCATTGATGAGGCCGAGGGACGTACGGGCTTTCGGGCTCGAACTGGCAAATGAGCTTCGCCAGTGTGCCTATCCCCACAACTCTGCAAAGAAGATAGAAGCAGAACATCCCGCATTCAGATTCATCGACTCGACTAGTGATATTGAGGCTGAGATTACTGCCGAGGAACGGCCGCGTGAGCGAACAACAAGAGTTTCTCAGAAGCCGGCTGCGATCGTCTCCGACAGGGCGATAGCCTGGTCATTGATCATTTTACTTCTGGCAGGAGCCCTGTCGATCCCGATCGGCCAAACGATTCTCGAAGAAGGACAGAAGCCATCCGCAGTCAGCAGCATCATAAAAAAGCCCGCTGACACGCGGTTGCCGCGCGAGATAAAGTATTCAGTTGAAGGACTAAATCTCAAAAATCCCGGCTTGGCTGGTTCTCAACCAATTTTACAAAATAGCTTCGTGAGCAGCGGCGAGTATAAGATGACATTTGAGACCGATACCGCTGGCAACGCATACGTCCTTAGCGAAGCCGCCGACGAACAGGGCCGGACGATTTACAACGTCCTCTATCCGCAGTCAAAGGCAAACGGCGGGTCGGCTGCGATCGAGCCGAAGCAGCAGGTAAAAACGCGAGCGGGTACGGTCAGCGAAACGCTTGGTACCGAGATCATCTGGCTAGTTTGGACCGCCGGGAAGCAAGATGATCTCGAATCGGCACGGCTTTCGGCTCTTGAAGCGGATGGCATCCTGCGGAACGAAAACGATGTCCAAAAAGTAAAACACTTTTTAGAAAGAAATAAGAATAATAAGCTCGACATCCGCCAAAGTGATGCCGATCAGCGTACTGTTGTGAACGGCTTCGGCGACCGGATTGTTTATCGAATCGAGCTCGAACATCGCTAGCAGCAAAGGACTATGAGATCAGCAATTTTCAGCATGTTGTTTTTGGCTGTCTTGGCAATGCCAATCTTCGCGCAAACTGAAAAGCTGATCGCGGCGATACGCGCTGAAGTGAATCTGATAAATAAGGGTGCCGCTGAATACGACAAGAAAACAAAATTTGTAGAAGGCATATCGCTCGAAGGTGCCGAAGCGATCTATTTTACATCCGGCCGCGGACTGAAAAAGGTAACGGCAAAGATGTATGGCGAAACGTTCCGGGCGACCGCCGAGTTATACTATTCGGGCGAAGATCTGATCTTTGCCTATCAGCGTATGGAGCAATACAACACGCATATTGCGATGAAACCGCCGCCAAAGGTCGTTAGGATCGTTGAAACGAGGGTCTACTACGCCGGTGAAAAAGCAATAAGGGTAATCCAAGGAAAGAAGCTGATCCCAAAAACAGAAGTTGCTTTCGATGAGGCTGTGTTGGAAATGACCGAACTTTCGGACACGCTCAAGGCTGCGCTTAATCAGTAAGACTCTCCGATATCTTCGTCGATAACATCCCGTTTGGCAATTTCGGTCATCTTCGAGCGTATAAGATCGAAGTCAAAACCCTGCCGCATCAAATGATCGTAGAATTTTTTCGTTTCCTCGCGGGTTTCAGGTTTCCCTTTTAGGCGAAGGCGTTTTGCGATAGCGGCTTCTATTAATTCAGTTTCGGGCATTTTTTCAAATGCAGATTCGATCGCGTTGTTTACGTCCTCTTTGCTCAGCTTTTTTTGCGAAAGCGTTTGCTGCAATCGGCGCTTGCCCTGTGGTTTCTGCCGCAATTTGGAAAGCGCGAGGTCGCCGGCAAATTTTGTGTCGTCGAGATAGGAGTATTCCTTCAACTTTTCCAGCACGCGATCGACGATCTCATTGTTTGTCCAATATTTTTCTAATAGCCGTTCACGCAGCTCGCCGACCGAACGCGGCTTTGCAGCAAGCAGTTTGACGGCACGGTTCATAGTCCGTTCACGGGATCTTTCCGGGTCTGTTATGACTCGCTCGACCTCACTAATTTTCTGCATCCGCCTTCGCATCATCGTTTCCTGATTCTACATTCTATTTTCTCCAATCTAAATTGATCACTCGCAAATCCGTCAGACGCAATAGGTAATCGATCCTCACGAACCAGACAGAAAAAGGGCACCTTTGAAGCAAGGCGCCCTTTCGGTTTTGGTCATCGTGGATCGTCCGACTACTTCGGTCCGCCGGCGAGTTTGCCGATGAGCGAGAAGAGCGGAAGGTACATCGATACAACGATCGACCCGATCGTTACGCCGAGAAACGCGATCAATACCGGTTCGATCAACGCTAAAAGATCAGCGATCGCGGTATCGACTTCTTCTTCGTAGAAATCGGCGATCTTGCCAAGCATTGCATCGAGAGCACCGGTTTGTTCACCGACGCCGATCATTTGCGATACCATGTGCGGAAAAACGTTTGTTGCCTTCAGCGGTTCGACAAAACTTTCACCGCGTTCGACTCCGGCCCGGACCTTGAGGATTGCACTTTCGATTACGACGTTGCCCGCTGTTTTGGCTGTTATATCCAATGACTGCAGTATTGGAACGCCCGACGACAAAAGGGTCGAAAGAATGCGTGAAAAGCGAGCGACTGCAATTTTTCGAAGAATGCTGCCGAAGATCGGTAACTTGAGAAGAAGGGTGTCGATCTGCCATTTGCCCTTTTCGGTCTTATAGTAAAAGTTGGTTCCAACCGAGGCTCCTATGAGCCCAATAAGCAAAGCTAATCCTCCCCAGCCGGCAAGAAATCCGCTTATTCCCATGACGATTCGTGTCGGCAGCGGAAGCAATTCGCCGGGGCCAAGCAATCCGATAAAGATCTGCTCGAACTGGGGGATCACTACCACCATGATGACGGCGATAGCGGCGATCGCCACGAAAACGACGGCAGCAGGATAGATCGAAGCTGATACTATGCTTCGTTTGAGCTTAACTACCTTTTCGATCAAAGTCGCGAGACGCTGCAGGATCAAATCGAGCACACCGCCCGTTTCTCCAGCCGCCACCATATTCGAATAAAGCGAATCGAAAACTTTTGGGTGCTTTTCCATCGCCTGGAAAAGCGTCGCGCCTTCTTCTACGTTCTGCCGAACCTGTCGCAGTACGTCTTTGAAGAATGCATTTTGCTGCTGTTCCGCCAAAATGTCCAGACACTGAACAAGCGGCAACCCGGCATCGATCATTACCGAGAACTGTCGGGTAAAAACCGCAAGCTCTTTGGCTCCGACCTTTTTCCGCCGGCCAAGTTTCGGGATTGAGACAACATTGCCTTTTTCAGACGCCTGCGTCATGACGATCTGTTCGCGACGCAACAGTGCGCGAAGCTCGTCCTGGCTGGCGGCATCTCTTTCTCCCGCGACAAGTTCACTCAAGCGGTTTCTTCCTTTGAACGCGTATGTTGGCATTTCTAATTCACTCCTAATCACGTGCGTGATTGCAGACTGCTGATTTCAATTCCAGATTTCAAATTCCAGCTTTCAGATTCCCAAATTTGGAATTTGAATCTGGAATAAACTCTAGCGGACCGGTGGCCGCTCTCCAATAGTTCGGCCCTGGGCGTAAGGGCTGGCGTGATTTCCCGGCGGGACCGTAGGTTTGCCCTGGCCGGTGTAGGATTGATTGAGGCCTGAACCGCGTTCGATCAGTTCCTTAAGTTCGTCGGCATTCGAAGAACGCTGCATGGCTGTTTCAAGCGTGATAAGGCGCTTGTGGTGAAGCGTGGCAAGAGCCTGGTTGAACGTCTGCATACCGAATTTGTCCTGGCCGGTCTGCATCATCGAATATATTTGATGGATCTTATCCTCGCGGATGAGGTTTCGGATAGCAGCGTTTGGCACCAGGATCTCAAGAGCCATTACGCGTCCGTCGCCGGACGATTTCGGCAGAAGCGACTGGCAAAGAATACCTTCCAATACCAGCGACAACTGCGTGCGAACCTGTGCCTGTTGGCCGGACGGAAATACGTCGATGATACGATTGATAGTCGAGTACGCCGAGTTCGTATGCAAAGTTGCGAACGTTAAATGCCCCGTTTCGGCGATTCGCAGTGCCATTTCGATCGTTTCAAGATCTCGCATTTCACCCACCAATACAACGTCTGGGTCTTGGCGAAGTGCGGTACGAAGGGCCGACCCGAACGAATGTGTATCGGCGGCGACCTCACGCTGATTGACGACGCAATTTTTGTGATTGTGAAGAAATTCGATCGGATCTTCGATAGTAAGAATATGCTCGTGACGCTCGACATTGATTTTATCAACCATCGAGGCCAGGGTGGTCGATTTACCCGAACCCGTCGGCCCGGTCACGAGCACAAGGCCGCGAGGCTTTTTGCACATATCCGAAACGACTTGCGGTAAACCAAGGTCGTTAAAGGTCTTGATCTCGTATGGGATCGCACGAAAAACGGCTCCGACCGCTCCTTTCTGATTGAAGAGATTGGCACGAAAACGTGACATGCCCTTCAATCCGAAAGAAAAATCGAGTTCGAGATTTTCTTCAAAGCGGTGCTTCTGGGCATCGGTCAAAACTGAATAGGCAAGCCGCTTAGTGTCGGCCGGTGTCATCGCGCCGAAACCTGATACAGGTGACAGGTGGCCGTGAACACGCATCTGAGGCGGGGAATTTGTAGTGATGTGGAGATCGGAACCACCGGCATCCGTCATCTTTCTGAGAAGTTCGGGAAGTGTGATCGTCGATTCGCTTGTAGGTTGTTGATCGAGGCTCATATTATTTGATGGTCGTGAATTGTAATCGTCAATCGTGAATCGTGAATCGTTTTGGGAGTTTGCGGGGAGGGCAATTACGATTCACGATTCACGATTGACGGGTAACTACTCTTTGACTGCCTGTTGAATTGGCCGGACTCGATTTTGCAGCGAGAAGATGACCTTTTCAGATTCTTCAGCAATCCGTTCCGCCGCTTCGGCCTGTGAATTTGTCGCGACGCTGTAGATGCGGCCATCTACTTCCGTAAAATAAAACATACGCGATTGGACGCGGCCGCCCGCACCTTGAGACTGAGCAACAACTACGTAAACGTTCTTGCCGCCGATGTCCTTTTGAAAGTCATTGACCACCCAACCGTTTTCGCGAACCATACGATTAATGACTTCGCGTCGCAGGGAGGTTGTGGGAACGCCGCCGACCGCACGGTTGCGGCCCGTGTCAACCGTTTCGCCCATTGCCGGGCCGACCACGGAGATTGCAGCCGAGCCGTTGCCGCCGTCGACGCTGAACTGAAGTTCGCTTCCGGACGATTGTCCGCGTTTCCAGCCGTTCGGGGCAGCCTGACCAGACGGAAGTAAAGCAGGTGTTTTTTCGTCAACCGGTTTGGTTTTTACGGCGACAACTTGCGGTTTGGCATTTTGCGAACCACGAACCCTTGCAAGCCTTAGCTGGCGAAGCCGCATTGCCCGACGGCGTGCCTGAAGCGCACGTTTACGCCTAATGCTCGCACGATGCTGCCGCCACCAGCGTTTCGAATATTTTTTGTACTTTTTCTGGCTTTTTTTATACTTTTTGGTTTTCTTCGGACCCGCTTCTGCCAGATCCGTCGCCAACGGAATGATCGTTCCGATACCGACCAACAAAGCTAACGATAATGCAATTGCCCTTACTACCATATTTCCTCCAGCTTCTTAGAGCACCGTTTCCTTTACCACTTCTTCAACTGTTGTAATTCCCTGACGCAGTTTTGCGAGGCCCGATCCGCGAAGCGTTATCATTCCGCATTCGATCGCTTTCTTTCTCAGCTCGATCGCGCTGGCACCGATGATGATCAGCTCGCGTAAGTCATCAGTAATCTCCATCGTTTCATAAAGACCGACGCGGCCTTTGTAACCGGTGTTAAGACACGTCTCGCAGCCTTTGCCCTTGAAAGTTTTAATGTCAGGTGCTTCTTCGGGTGAAAAGCCGATCTCTATAAGCGCCTCGACGGGGAATTGAGTCTCTTCGACGCAGTTCGAACAAACACGCCGGATAAGTCTTTGTGCCTGAATTATGTTGACGCTGGTTGCGACGAGAAACGGTTCGATACCCATGTTAACAAGACGCGAGATCGTCGACGGCGCGTCGTTCGTATGCAGCGTCGATAACACAAGGTGGCCGGTCAAAGCGGCTTTGATCGCGATCTCGGCCGTCTCAAAATCCCGGATTTCTCCGACGAGGATGATGTTGGGATCCTGACGCAGGAACGATCGAAGTGCGGCGGCGAAATTCAAGCCGATCTGTTCCTTCATCTGCACCTGGTTGATGCCCTGAAGGTTGAATTCGACCGGATCTTCGGCCGTCATAATGTTCGTTTCAGACGTATTTAAGGTCTGAAGGGCCGAGTAAAGCGTGTTCGTTTTACCGGAACCAGTAGGCCCTGTTACGAGCACCATTCCGTACGGATTGGCAATGTTACGCTGAAATTTCTCGAGACTCTCTTCCTCGAAACCTAGTTTCGTCATGTCAAGCATCAGCTTTTCTTTATCGAGAAGACGAAGCACAACCTTCTCACCAAAAAGCGTCGGCAGGGTTGAAACGCGGAAATCCAATTCGCGCGAACGATCGTCGATCTTTACCTTGATCTTGATGCGGCCGTCCTGGGGTAAGCGTTTCTCGGAGATGTCGAGCTTCGCCATGATCTTCAGACGCGAAATCAACGGATCGCGGATTTTCATCGGCGGATGCATCACGTCGTACAGAACACCGTCAATACGAAAGCGGATGCGGAAGTCTTTTTCGTATGGCTCGACGTGAATATCGGACGCTCCCCGGCGAAGCGAATCGACCATCAGAATATTTACAAGCCGAACGACCGGAGCATCTTCACTGGCCCGTGCAAGCGTGGCGAGATCGATCTCGTCATTCTCTTGCACCAGTTCGAAATCTTCGCCTTCATGGACCTCGAAATCGAAGTTGCCGAGCGAAACATCGATGTCCGCGGCCGACAGATTAGTCGCGGAGATCTTCGCGGCTTCTTTCTTTGATCCGTTTTTGGCGTGTCCGTTCTTTCCGTTCTTGGACGCAGCAGCTTTCTCGCTTTCAAATGCAATGGCCGCGTCGAAAATATCGATCTGATTCGACCCGCCGTAATATTTACCGACGGACATTTGTATGGACTGCTCGGACGCGATCACAGGCTCGACATTAAATCCGGTCATGAATTTAATATCGTCCATCGCGAATACGTTTGTCGGATCGGCCATCGCCAGTGTCAGCGTGGCCCCGACGCGCGAAACGGGAAGCACCATGTACTTCAGGGCGACCTCTTGCGAGATCAGCTTGATCACCTCGCTTTCAATATGAAACAGGTCCAAATTGATCGACGGAACGCCATACTGACGCGACAAAACCGCCGTGATCACATCGTCGGAGATAACCCCGAGCTTAACAAGATTGGACCCCAGCCGCCCGCCGCTCGTACGTTGGTAATCCAAAGCCTCACGCAATTGCTGTGGGGTCACCAAGTTTTCACGGACAAGAATTTCCCCAAGTTTCGCTGACATGTATTTCTAGTGGTTTCCGTTGATCTAAACTAAAGCAAGCAGGAATGCTGAAGAATATAGATTATTTCGGTATAGATAGGATGATAAGCAAACGATGATTAACATCGTTCAAACGCAATAATAGATGTTTACCACAATGATGTCAAGAAATCTTTTTGAAACGTGGATGACCGGTTTTATAGCAAATTGAGCGGGAGGTGCCGACTATTTGGGTTCGCTTAACTGCTTTTTTAGCTGGACGATAAACGATTCGAACGCCGCCGATTCGGGATTATCGGGGAAAAGAAGCAAAAATTCCTGATAAACGGCTATTGCTTCTTTTAATTTCTTTTGTTGTTCGTAAACAAGGCCCAGAAACTGGTACAAAACTACTGCGTCTGGAGCACCGGATAGCTGCTTGACCGCAACGGCAAAATACTTCGCCGCATCAGTGTAAAAGACTCTTTCCTGATCGTAATCACCCGACCCTCCGGCACTTTCTGCTCTTTCCTTATAGATGAGGCCCAACCCGGTATACGCTTCGGGTTGAAAGCCTCCGCCTTCGGCGATCGCACGTTTGAATGAGGCGATTGCCTTATCGTCGTCACCGCCGTCTTTGAAGATTCGGCCTTCGATTGTCGAAGCTTCCGCGGACCTCGGCCTGAGTTTGCGGACAGCCTTTATTGCATTCTCGGCCTCTTCGGGCATTCTGCCTTCGGCATACAATCGTGCGAGGCCAATATAAGCTTCGGCATAAAGCGGGCGCAGACGGACGGCTGTATTGTACGCCAGAGCGGCTTTTTCACGATCCGTCGCTGAAAGCGCTTCGGCCTGTTGATAGGCGAATTCAGCCTCGTCGGTAGTTTTTGCTAAAGCAATGTCAATGTTGCCCTTTTGGGCGGCAAGAAGCGGTTTAGTTACTTCTTTAAAGCCATCAGCACGAACGCGCACGAGACGTTTTCCCGGAGCGACTGTGGAGATGGTCAGGCGGCCATCATCCGCTGTTCTCCCGTATTTCACACCGTCGATCCAAACGATAGCGTCAGGCCCTGAAATAATTGTAATTGTCCTTAAGGCCGCAGCAGAGGGCTTCGTAGCTTGAGCCGCCGCTGTCATTGCGGCAATGCAGACCACAGTCATGCAAAATAAAACCACGTAAGGACTTTTTGGAATTGAAGACGTCATAACTCACCCAATGAATTAACCGATTCGCGTAAATTCTTCCGAAACGTCGTGCTCAACTATATTATCAGGAACTCCGTCGTTATCATTGTCCTCGGCAAAAAGCAGTTTTATGAAGGGCGGAGCGATCAGTGTAGTGGCCACTGCCATAAACAAGACGGCCGCAAAAAAATTCTTGTTGATGACGCCCAAACCCAGGCCGATCTGGGCGACAACGATTCCCACTTCGCCTCGCGGAACCATGCCGATGCCGATCTGGGCCATTTCGCGTCTCGCCATTCCCCATGCCCCGAGACCGCAGCCGACAAATTTAGTGATAACCGCAGCAATCGTGATAATAACCGCCAGTGCAACGACATCCATGTCCTTAAACACAAGCAGATCAAGCTGCATACCGATATTTACAAGAAAGAACGGAACGAGAAATTCGGTGACACCGCTCGTCAACTGGTGCATCTTGTGGTTGTCTTCGGTCGCTTCGGCCAATGCCATTCCGGCAAGGAAGGCACCGATTATTGCCGCGACGCCGACGTAGACCGATGCAACAGAAAGGCCTAGACAAAGTATCAACCCTATATTAAAGAACGGTTTGCTGACCTTGAGTTTCTGAATCGCGGGGGCCAATCTTGTCAGCACCTTTGAACCGACCAACGCCACAAAGACTGTAAAGAGAATCGCCGCCGCCGCCGTTTTGATAAGTCCTGAATAACTGACGCTTCCCTGGCTGACGGATGAGACCAGCGACAAAATTATCAAGCCAAGGATGTCGTCTATGACGGCGGCTCCAAGAATTATCCGCGACGTCTGCATATCAAGCAGGCCCATCGAACCCAGCACGCGAGCGGTTATGCCGACGGAAGTTGCGACCAACGCGGCACCGATGAACATTGCCTCGACAAACGAGCCGTCCCACCACATCGCGATAAAATAACCCGCGACAAAAGGAAAAATAACACCCGATACGCCAACCATAACGGCGCGTTTGCCAACCTGAAAGATCGCCTGCGGCTTGGTTTCAAGGCCGACGGTGAAGAGCAGAAAGATGACGCCGATCTCGGCGAGTATCGTGATCAGTTCGGACGGCGCGACCCAGCCGAGCAGGCTTGGGCCGATAACGATTCCTGCCAGGATCTCGCCCACGACCGCAGGCTGCTTGAGGCGCTCGAAAACCTCGGCCATTATCTTTGCCGCCGCCAGCATAATGAATAGCGACAGAATTACGGCTGAGTGGTCGATCGAGGCTGCGAATACGATTGGCATCGTTTACCTTAATGTACAATTGGTTCGAGCCTCAATTCTACCAACGCGAGCAGTGGTTAGACAACGGCCGTCATTGGCCCGGTGCCGTGACTTGATTTTTCGGCACCGCAAACTATAATCAAATGTTCGTGGCTGGGTAGCTCAGCTGGTTAGAGCGCGGGATTCATAACCCCGAGGTCGAGTGTTCAAGTCCCTCTCCAGCCACCATCAGATCAATCCTAAAGGCCTAAGTTTTTTGGCGAGGAATATCCCTCGCCAATTCTGTTTTAGAGCTCAACTAATCCATTATTCCCGTTAGGCGGATGGTAAGATAATTTTATGGACGACAAATACCAAATAAGCAAAAGCAGGAAGCCGGAGACGAAACAGGAGATCATTCAGCACCAGATCGAAGACCTTATAAAACGCCGCGACCAAGAATCCAGCCTCGCCGCCAAACAGACAATCAACGCCGAAATTATGAGGCTGTATGCTCAATATGAAAGGCTAAAATTGTAAGGTCGCAAATGGCTAATTCCCACAGCCGGCTCATTTGGTTTCCACCCGTTCAGCCAGTTCCGCCCAGCGATTCATGTCCGCTTCGAGGCGGGCTTCGAGAGTTAGTTGTTCGGTGAATAACTCGTGGACCTTGCCGGCGTCGCTGGCGGCGAGTGCCAGTTCTTTTGCGATGGCGGGGAGTCTTGCTTCGGCGGCGGCGATGCATTTTTCCAGGGCTTCGAGTTCGCGAGTTTCTTTGAAACTTAGTTTTTTTGGCTTGGGTTTGTCGGTTTCTGCTAGTTTGTTTTTTGTAGGTTTCGGAATCCGGTCGCTACTGCTCCCGGTTCTTACAAGAGCTTCCTCGCGTTCGTTTACCTCGAGATAGGCGCTGTAGTCACCGGCGAACTCGCGGACGTTTCCGCCGGGTTCAAAGCGAAATACATTCTCAATAGTGCGGTCGAGAAAATAGCGGTCGTGGCTGACGACAATGAGCGCACCGGCGAAATCGTCGAGATATTCTTCGAGCGCGATCAGAGTCGGTATGTCGAGATCGTTCGTCGGTTCATCCAAAAGCAGGACGTTCGGCGAACCCATCAAAATCCGCAGCAAATACAGCCGCCTGCGTTCGCCGCCCGACAGATTTCCGACCACGGCATATTGAGCGGCGGGAGTGAAGAGAAATTTCTCCAGCATCTTGCCCGCCGTTATCTGCGTGCCGTCCACCGTCGTGATATATTCCGCCACATCGCGGATGTAATCGATGACCCGCTGCTCGTCGTTCAGCTTGCGGCTTTCCTGATCGTAGTAGCCTATGTGGACGGTCTGGCCGATATCAATCTCGCCGCTGTCGGGCGCGACGCGGCCCATTATCATGTCGAGAAGCGTCGTTTTGCCCGAACCGTTTGCCCCGATTATGCCGATCCGGTCGTCGCGTTTAACGAGATATGTAAAACCGTCGATCAGCGTATTCGCACCGTATGATTTCGACACGCCATTTATCTCAACCACCTTCGACCCCAGCCGTTTCGACCCGATGGCGATATCGACGTTGTCCTTCGCCGCCTCTTTCGGGATCGCCATCAGCGTATGTGCGGCCTCGATGCGGTGTTTCGACTTACGCGTGCGGGCCTTCGCACCGCGTCGGAGCCACGCCAGCTCCTTCTTTATCAGCTGATCGCGCTTGTGCCCCTCGACTTCGCGAAGCTCGTCCTGCTCCGCTTTTTTCTCAAGGTAATATGCGTAATTGCCGCTAAAATTCTGCACCGTACCTCGATCGACTTCAAAGATCCGGTCGGTCACGCGATCCAAAAAATAACGGTCGTGCGTTACCAGCAGGAGCATGCCCGTATAGCGGGCGAGATACGATTCGAGCCACTCAATCGTATCGGCGTCGAGGTGATTGGTCGGCTCATCGAGTATCAAAATGTCCGGTTTGAAAATGAGTTCATGGGCGAGCGCGACCCGTTTTCGCTGGCCGCCCGACAGCTCGCCCATTTTCGCGGACGTGTCGGTAATATCCAGCTTCGTCAGCACCGCCCGTGCATTTGCCTCGATCTCCCAGCCGCCGTTTATCTCCAGCTCGTGCTGCAGGTCCGACATCCGCGTCAACAAATTCGCGTCCGTCACGCCCGCCGCCAGATCGTGACAAACCGCCTCATAATCGCGGATCGTCTGCATCACCCCGCTGCTCGACGCAAATATCGTCTCCAGTACCGTCAGCTTTTCGTCATACGCCGGATTCTGCGACAAATACGCCAGCGTCTTCCCCTTCGCACGCACAACCCGGCCCGTATCCGCCTCTTCCAACCCGGCGAGAATCCGCAAAAACGTAGTCTTCCCCGACCCATTCGCCCCTATAATCCCAACCTTATCGCGGTCTTCCAAACCCAGAGTGACATCCTCAAAAAGCGGCCGAAACCCGTAGTTTTTTGAGACATTTTCGAGCGAAACAATATTCATAGCGTTAATTAAACGTTAGCAGAATACCAGTTACGCCGCCAATTGTTAGGTTTTGAATTCGGGCTGTGGTTATTTTAATAGGTCGACCGCGAGCAGGTCACCGACGCGTTCGACTGTGATGTCCGGCGGCGGGTATTTTGCGACCTGATCCGTATCAAGCGCGTAGTGGCCCTGCCTGGGAAACACGGTCGTCACACGCTTCCCCCAGCTTTCTTTAATGGCAGACAGAATGCGCACTTTGTCATCGACGAGCACGTATTTCTCCGCCGGGTAACGCCGCTCTACGTCGGCCAGCTCGTGTTCCTTGTGAATATAAATCAGAATGTCGCCGTTCACAGCCTCGTACAGCCCCGATCTTTCGATCTTTCTCGGCTGAAATACGACATCGCCATCCGTAAGTATAACGACCGTCCCGATCTCCGCGCACCGCTCCAAAACATCGAGCGAATTTGGAAATAAACGGTTGGCAAACGGGTAGTTGATCAGATATGTCGAAACCGCCAACAGATGCGAGTCATACGGATGTGCCAGCCGGTACCGCTGCAACGCCCCAAGATAATCCGCATACCCAAGCTCCGTCCGCAGCTCCTCAAAAATCCCCCAATAAACCCCGCTCCTCTCCGCCCCAACTTCCTTATCCAAAAACCGCCTAAGGTCCCGCGTCACCCGGTCATTATCCAAAAGCGTATTATCAACATCAAATAAAAAAACAGTCTCTGATCGGGTCATAACTGTAAATCTTTTGCAAATCCAAGCAATCTAATGGCCTATCCGTGTGTAATCGGCGGTAAATCCTTCAAAAAATCCTCTACCTTAAATATTTCCTTTAACTTATAGCAGGTAGTTCCGCAGTATCGTCGTCCATAGCTCTTTGGTATGCCCCTTGTAAATCATAATCCTCCCGAGAAAGCTTCTGATTGGCCATATATAAGAGTAGATTTTGTTTGAGCAACGGATCCTTTAAGATCATTGTTCTTTTGACGGCGTTCCACATTGTTCCCTTCCACGGGGCTTTGGTGAGATTAAGTTCAACTTTGCTTAAAGTTGTTATCGAATCCTCCATCGACTTCCCGCTCGCAACCATCGAAGCTACTGCCTTTACAAAAATCTGTTGTCCCGCAGGTCGAAATAACAGGTTGCCGCCGCTCTTGCGAGCGTCGCCGGCAAGGTTTTTTGACGGTGGTGAACCCAACACTTTACTCATTTCCGGAACACTCCGACCGAGGACGTTCCAGAAGTTTTCTGCGTTTTCGCGAATCTGTTTGATCTCTTCTTCGTGTTTTTCCGCGGGGCCATCTTTTAGCTTTCTTAAGGATTTGCTACCTTTGGCTCGCGGCAACAGTTGTATCAGTTGATAGAGTCCTACGGTTGAAGTCACCCCAACATGGTCACTTGGACGTAAATTCGCCGTTTTTGTATAACTGATGAGGCCGCGCAGAGGTCTAAATTCGTCCGTCATACCCCTTGTAACAATTGCAAATGCGTCATCCTCATCGAGGGCGACAATCTCACCTTGCGAAACGGGTCTGGCATATTTGTTAAGGTTTGTGAAAAGGCGTCGCGTTCTTTCCCTTCCAGCGTTTGAAACTTTATGTGATAAAAATATTACTGAAAGTTCGTCCGTTGCTAGTTCCGGACTGTCTCGCAAAGCAGCCTTGATCGCTTCTACTCTATGTTGGCCGTCAATCGAGAAAGATTGCTCACTACCTGACAGTTGCAATACTCCCATCGAGGTCTTCGTACGTTCGCTAATAATAACGTCTCCCAAGACGGGAGATTCAGTGACAATAACAGGAAACCAATTAGGTTCGCCGTCAAAAATCCCAACAACGATAGAGCTGAAAAAACGCTGGTCACGCTCCGAAAGATATTGCGCTATTTTGCGAAGCCGCGCGGGATCAATTTCACGCTGTAACCAGGTTTTGAAATCCGTACTAGTTTCACTTGTTTTGCTTGGCTGTTTTATCCATTTAGCAACGTCAGAAAATGTCATCGTCGTGACGAAATATTCGATTGAACCCATCCTTGCCTTAATCGAAGGAAATGTTGCATTGTCGAACGTTACATCGGGAGTGGAAACGTTAGATTTTGAGTCTTTTTCTTTCATAGTATTATCTTAATACTCGTATGGCTGGGCGAACATTTCCTCGGAAATCCCGGTTAAACGGAGGCAAGTACGCACTTAATAGTTGTTGTTCCACCGCAGAAATGAGTGCAAAATTGTCGATCTTTGCAAAGCAAAACCAAATGTATCCATCCCAACGATTTAAAAGGTCGCGAATATGATAGCGTCGTGTGTTCGTGTCGCGTTTATCGCGAAGGTACTGATTGAAACGTACCCGCAAAGATTGCCTTTCCGCCATACCGACATAGAATAAATATGAACATGCAGGATGATTAGCAATTCCCGGCCTTACCACGAAGGTGTAAACCCCTCGGTGGTCGTTGGGTATGCGTGATCTAGCTGCAACGTCGAAACGTTCTATCGTCCACTCCAGATCCACTGGCAAGTCTAATTCTTCCCAATGATCCCGCGACAGGGCAAACTCCTGTTCAGCCAGTTTGATCAAATTTCGTTCTTCAGTAACGCAATCAGGTTGAGGACGGGCGCGTATTTTTTGTAGTTTAGTAGGCATTTCGAATTCAGATATCATTAATACTAGATGACTACCTGATGCGATGCTAGCTGTTTATCCTCATACGTCGGTGGGAAGTTAGTATTGATATCGAAACCATCAAGTTTCCAAAGCCGAAATATTTCTTCCTTCTCCTCGTCAGGGAGAAGTGTCTGGCCGCATTCACTTTCCACAGAACGAAGTCGATTATAGATATCTAGGCGTGTCGACGGCAGAAATGGACCAGACGCGATTGTACCGTTCCGGCGTTTGGGTTCTCGCAACGAATGATCTTCACGAATTACCTTTAACCAGTCGCGAAAATCGAGTAGTGGCTGCATCCAGTCATCTCCGTGGTCGATGAGACTTTCCATCGATTTATCATTTCTTATGACAGTACAGGTCCAACACCCGAATCGACTCGTCCCACAGGGAACCGTTGAAGGATCAACGACGAGTGGACAGTCGCGTCCACCGGCTTTGCCGTAGAGATTCCAGAGGTCGCGATGATTGCTGCCCCACGGCGACGGAACCTGTAATAAATATACCCAAATATCGTTTAAGTCGAGTTCCTGAATTGGCGAATAAATATACGCAGATTTAAGATTGACGTGGTCCCGAAGAATACCATCCGCATGTCCGTTTGCGGCTTCGTGCTTCTTTATCGATCTCGCCCTTAGCGTACTTTCCGACCGTCGTGTGCCGAGAACGATAATTACTTCGCCGGCTTCGGAAATCTGTTCTTTAATATAAGTGTTTGTCGGCTGAATCTTAAGTTTATCCGTGCACCAACGGAATACACGGGTTGGAGCTGGATAACCTCTACCGATAATTTTCACAAAGAAACGATTTTTCAGATCCGGCGTCGTAAGCTTGGTAACGAGTGGCAGTTCATCTCGTTTCGCCGAAGCTCCGATTAGCTGAAGTGTGGCAGACATGTGCTTCTGAACAGGCGGCGATTCTACCAAGGTATCATTGCACACGACATGCACCATCTTGTGCCGATCTTTCTTCGCCAAATTGGCGAGCATATAGTACGTCATCTGAACGACAGCCGTCGAATCTTTGCCGCCGCTATAGCCGACAATCCATGGACGGTCATCTCCCAAATATAACTCGCGCATTTCGGCAATAATTTTAGGAATGTCGTTGAGCATGTGTGCTAAAAATTAATCGGCGAAGCAACGGACAGAATATTCCGTAATTGTTATCAGAATAGCTGGCGAAAGGCAAGATGAAATCAAAAGCAAATCTGTAATTAGCATGCCACCTAGACCGGCACGCTTTTGAAGGCTATAAATTCTCGCCTTGTTCTAGAAAAGAATTGGATATCGAATTCAATTGTTTTCGCAGCTTTTCAATGTTTTCGGAAATCTTGACTGGGAGTTCACGGGGAAAAACGAATTGTTGGTATGTTTTGGTATCTCCCTTTAATTGTCCCTCGTGAGCCAACCGAAGCACACGAAAATGTGCAATAGCCAGCGATATTAGACCTATGCTTTTAACGTCGAGTTCAACATCCGTTATATCTGGGTTGGGTTCATATTCGTGAATCAATGAAGAATCCTCGACAAAGCCACTTTTCGTTAGAAAAACGTCCTCAAGTTTTGCCTCGATTTGAATAATCTCAGTGATCAAACTTTTATCTGAGTCACTAAGAAATAAAGGTTGCCGGATGCCATCGATTTCATAAGTCTGTTGCGGATTGAGAAGGTGACTGACAAGACGAAAATCTTCAGGCTTTCCGGCAGTTAAAAGTCGGTACAAGGATCGAGATACTTGCAAGTATCCGAGTGTTGGGTAATAAAACTCACTAAGAGCACTTTCGATGAATGCTTCCTGTTTTGCAATTCGGGCCTCTTCCACAGTCGCCCGATTGTGCCGCTTCGTTTCAGCTAACACCTGCTTATTATGAAAATAAGTGTAGGCGGCTATTAGAATCGCAACAGCAGATGGGATTAACGCAACCCAAACAGGTACCGTCATAAGACAAACTCCTTGAAGCCCCAAGGCTTAGAAGAATAGTGTTGCATAGTTGCAACACTACTGCAACAGATTTACATATTAGAATTTTGTCGCATCGATAAAACTCTTGACAATCTATGCAACAAATGGCAGACTTGGTGTAATGGACGTTTTGCGCCTATGGTCTTTGAAAAAGTGGATTGTGACGCGGTTTGAAGAAAGTTTTTTGTTTTTAACTGGTTTTTCGGCCTGAGCGACGCCATAAACCTTGTTGATGTAACAGTTACGTGTCCCGCAAACGCCTGGGACAAGGCTGGGACAAGCTTGGGACAAATTGTGACGGCTCGAATGCTGAGTTCTGAATGAGGAATGCGGAAAGAGCAGTATTTTCGGGCCTTCCAGCGGACTTCGCGGAGAAATCACCTGCCTCATACGCGAGTGGAAGCTTGGGACAGCGGGACAAACGCACCGAATTTTAGCTCGTCAATCTGCGGTAAATGTTGGGCATTCGCTCCGGCAAGCTGAGTACGTCGTCGATGATTGTGTAGCCGACATCGCCGTACAGATCTTTTAACTCGCCTTCCGATTCGCGGTCGACGGTGATGCAGAATGGTGTGATGCCGCTCATTTTGGCTTCGGTGAGGGCTTCGCGGACGTCTTCGCGGGCATAGCGGGCGTCGCCGTAGTCGTGGTCATACGGGCGGCCGTCGGTCAGGATAATCAGCAGCTTTGTACGCGAATCCTGTTTGAGAAGCTTGGTCGCGGCATGGCGAATGGCGGCCCCGAGACGGGTGTTATTCTGAAACGTGATCCCGCCGATTCGTTTCTCGATCTCTTCGGAATACTTCTCGTTGAAATCTTTGACAACATAGAACTTCACATTCCGCCGGCCTTCGGATGTAAAGCCGTTTATCGAGTAGATATCGCCGACCGCTTCGAGGGCTTCGCTCATCAGCACAAGGCCTTCCTTCTCGATCTCGATTATACGGCGGCCCGGGTAAGTGTATGGCTGCAAAGGATTTCGGGTGATCGTACGGGCGGTGGACGACGATTGGTCAAGCAGGAGCGAGACCGCCACATCACGCTCGCGGCGAAGACGTTTTGTGTAAAGCCGGTCAGACTGCAGCCCGTCGGCTTTGCGATCGACAACGTAGTCGATAACGGCGTTTAGATCGTAATCCTCACCGTCGATCTCACGATTTATACGCGTCAGATTTTCGGGCTTCATCAGCTGAAATTGATGGCGAATGGATGAGATCACGCCGCGATACCGCGAACGGGCAAGCTCGACAAAATTACGGTCGCCCTGCTTGACCTTCTTTTCGATGACGCGGCTCCAGCCGACACGGTAATCGTTCAATTCGCGGTCCCATTCGTCGTAAGAAAAGGCTTCGTCACCCGCTTCCAGGGCCTGCTCGGCCATTTCGTTATGCGACCAGGCCTCGGCACCACCAAGATCGTCCGGCTCGCCTTCGTCGTCAAGGCTGTTCCAGGCGTTGAAAAGATCTTTGATATCCTGCGACTTTTTGGGCTTGTCCTCGCGTTTTAACTGGTCTTCGGTCGCCGCCTCGCTGACGTTCTTGTCGTCGAAAGCATATTCGTGTTCCTCGTCCCTCTCATCGGAATCCGCTTCCTGAGAGTCTTCGGCGGAAATGTTTTGGAAGAGGTTATACACTCGGCTCGTCGCCATCAGGGAATCGGCAACGGTGGCATTTTTGATCGCCAGATACGATTCGATGACGGTCTCGATCTCGGAAACGATCTGACAGTAAAACTGCTTTGCGTCATCGGTAGCTCCGCCGCAGAGTGTGATCTGAAACAGCAGCTCGGCCGGCACCTGATGCATCGGAATATCGAAGATGTACGGGCGGCTCTTAAGCAGGATCGACTTCATCAGGTCGAGGTCTTTGCGAAGGCCGCGATAGGCGTCGCGAAGCCGGTTGTCGATCCGGGCATTCTCCATCGTACCGAAGATCTTTTTCGCCAGCCTCGGTTCGGGAAACAGACTTAAAACAGCTTTGTAATCAGAGTTCTTAGGCAGCTTTTGAATCTTCTTTTTTTGTTCACGTACAAATTCGCTCGTACCCAATGCCGCTTCGCCCTTTTGTACATCTTCGATATACCCTGCTAGCGAAAACGCGTCAAGTTGATCGGCCGTCGCCTCGAAAAGGCCTGAAAGATCGGCGTAAGCGGCCTTTAACTCGGTCGTATCTTTCACAAAAGTCTCGAATTCGATCTGCCCCGCACCGTGAGCCGCCAGCACCTTGTACAACCGGAAGTTCATCTCTTCATCGTCAAATTCCGTCACCGACGATGGCAAATAGATCGTCCTGCCGTCGCCGATCCGCGATTCCTTCGGCATTGCCGACAGCGGCGAGACCTCGACCTCTTTGCCCGTCAGGCCTTCGACATAAATGCGGAGAACGCCCTGGATCGTTTCGAGCGGCAATCCCGTCTGCGTTTCGTGGAGAAGGTTGTTCGATTCGCGCGTTTCGAGGGCGAAATAGCTCCGGCGGGCCTTGGCCGAATCGGCATATTTTTCACGGAGGCCAGTTTCGATCCATTCCTCGAATTGGTCAAGGGTTACTTTTTTTAAGGCGGCGGTGCTGGACCGAAACGCCGCAAGGCCGCTTTCCGCATCCGACTCGGCGATCTCGCCTGTCAGATTTAGAACTCGTTTGATCAACGAGAGCGTTTCGGCATCTAGCGGCGAACCGTGTTTAGACGAACTTGCGAGGATCTGACCGAAGAATTTTGGCGTCGCACGCAGAAACGCGATAAGGACGGCGTTTCCCTGACTGCCGATCTTATTCAAGACACCGCACCAATCGTCAAACGCTCCATCAACACGCCGCAGCACATCGCCTCCGGCTGAAACGAAATGAAGTGTCACGCTAGCTCCGAATTCCAGGACCTTTGCGGCGCGATTCATCAACAGGATCGCGTTGTCGGCGGCGAGTCTGTCGAGGGCTTTGGGAAGCCCGATCCAGAGATCCGCCGTCATGCCTCCGGTACGTGTCGCGAAAAGCGAACCGAGGTCAAACACGGCTGCCGAAACATCCGCTTTACGGTCACCAAAGGCAGAGAGGGCTCGGGCGATAGGCGGGGTGCCCTGTAAAAATTCGGAGCTGTGCTTGGCTGATCGGTTGGCGATTTCGGCAGCCAGGTTCAATGTTGCGGACAGAAGCTCATCATCATTGATCTCATCCGCAAGTTTGGGAACAAACTCGAACGTTTCGAGGGCTATTGAACTCGAAAGTACCAGTTGACGCGTACTGATCCGAAAAACATCGGCCCTGGCTTTCTTCGGGATTTTACCCAGGCCGTTTACGCCCCGTGTGAAGTATTGGACTCCGGTTTCGGCGTCGCCCATCGCAAGCCGTCGCCCCATTTCGCCCCAGTTTCGGAGATCATCGGCCGTTAGGATCTTTGCGGCCTTTGGCACCGCTTCAACAAACGTCCGGCTAACCCGCAGTGAAACACCGGCCAGGGCCGCACTTATCTCGAGCGCCGCACGCCGTTTGTCCGCCGGAAGCCTTCCAAGGCGCGCGGCTAAACCGGTGAATGTCTGCTTTTCATTTTCCGCCACGGTTCAAGTTTAGGAATTAACAGCGAGGTATTCAAAGGCGGCGGGTTTATTTCGGCTGCTCGCGGGCGAACACGGCGAGGCGGCGTGAAGCACGCACGTTGAGATCGGGGCGCCGCGAAGAAACGTCTATCTGCCTGATTTCATCAACGGCCGTGTCCCTCAAAGAACGTTTCGGCGAATATGTGATGACATATTGCGAGTTAATAATATGCGAAACTTTGGCGGCCTGGTCGACCATTTCCGTCAATGATTCGGGGAGTACGAATTCGCCCCCGGTATATGAGGCGAGAATTGACAACTGTAACTGGCTGGTCGCCAAAGACTTGAGATGCTCGCGGCGATTCTTGATAAAAGGCATGTCGATCACGATTGAAAAGAGACGCGGTTGGTATATCTGTCTCAGAATATCTCTTGCAAGGATCTTGCGGACCGGAATCGCATACACCAGGCTTTCCATTACTTCCTCGGGCATGCGCTTGGGGTTTGGTTCGCCGTCGCGCCATATTTTTGTCAGCGGCTTGAAAGCCTCGTACTCGATCTGGGTATAGCTGATCACATGAACTATGATGCCACTTTCCCAAAGTTTCCGGACGGCCTCTATTCGGGCATCCTTGTCTTCCGGAGTGTCCAACCCGTCCGTAATCAAGACGAGGTGTTTATTATCAGATGGCGTCTTCGCAAAAAAGTCCACGGCCGAAATTGCGGCTCCCGAGAAAGAAGAACGTCTGCCAAAGCTGGTGCGGTTGCCGATGATATTCAAAAGCTCATTTCTATCAGTACTCCAATCTGACAAAAATTCGACTTTGTCGTGAAACTGCATCAATGCGATCTTTGTTCCGCCGTGCAAGCTGCCGACCAAACTCTCGGCAACCAAACGCGTGGTGGCGATGTTTTTTTTCTGCCGTATTTCACCGCCCGTATCCATAGCTATCAGTACGGATGCAGATAGAGCCCGGAGACTGTTTGCTTGATGAAGCCGGCCGTCCTCGGAGATTACCAAGTCTTCTTTCTTTACGTCCGGAATGAATTTTCCATCACGATCTATGGCAGTCATATTTATCCGGATTTCTTCCGTTTCGACCTTCACAAGCTGATCGGTTGGTGTAGGTGCAGGATTTTGTGCATGACAGAATGCGCCAAAAATAAAGAGACAGGTAACAACAAAAACAAAACGGCTCATGGACCTATGAGATTCGAGCCGACCGCTTTTAGATGCTTTTGAGCACATAAATGCTTAGTAAAAATAAGGCGTGCCAAAAACGAAAAGAAGTTTGTTTACATCTTCGGCGCGTTCCCGTCATCATATATAAAGACATGAAAACAGGCATTCACTCCATACTCGATCAGAGCATCGAGTTTACCCGCGTTTTCCATTTCGGCAAGCTTGTTCATGACAAAATTCTGCTCCTCAGCGGGCATGTGTTTACGGGCAAGATCGAACGCACAGCCGGATGTGTGAGGAGGAAGTGAGTTTTCGTCGCGGACTTTGAACGAGTTGGCATTGTTCGAATTGAGCAGGATCTGATAGTCCATTGAACGGGTCAACGACGTTACACGAAGCGGACGGCCGAACGCCTTGAAATAGCTGTCGGCCAACTCCCGCAAGATCGGCTTTGCTTTCGGACTGAACATGCGCAGCAGCCGCATTCGCATTTGCTTTCTGTCGGCGGCGGTTCCGAGATCGTACTTCTGTCCTGCAAAATCGCCGGCGAGCTTAGACAATATCCCGTACTTTGGCGAGCCGACCTGAATTTCCGCTGGATCCTCGCGAAAACTGAAAGATTTAAAGGGAGCATCGCTGGCGCTGCCGCCGACATCGAGATAAAAGCTGTCCTGTGCCATTGGCATCTCGATCAGCCCACCGCCCATGCGTTTTTCAGCAAGCTCAGCAAAATCCAGCGGCTGCCGATAACCTTCACCCTTCATTTCCGCAAGTTTGCGCTTCTGCTTGATCACCCCGTCGCCAAAGAGTTCCTTTGGAACATTCAAATTAGCCGGACGAATTCCCTTTTCACCTGGCCGGTCTTCGAGAGCCTTGCGTTGCCGTTCAGCAAGGAAGGCAGCGGTTACGTTTAGCTCTTTTTCTTCCGCATCGGCCGATGTTACCGAAACGTCGGCAACGTTCTCGACCTTGATCTCTTCTTCGGCGGTTTCCCATGAAGCAATTAGGTCGTCGAGGTCGTCCTCGTCTTCGCCGCCGAGAGGATCGATCACGCGGACTGGTATGCGCGATGCATTCGTTGAAGGTGTTCTAGACGTATTTGCACCGGGCCGTTTCGGGTCGTCCATTTGCGAAACTATCCAATAAGCAACACCTCCGAATACGAGTATCAGCAACGTCATTACGATGGCGGCGATCAAAATTACAGGCGGCTTTTCAGAAACGTTTGCGGTAGTGGCCGGCGATTGCGGCTGAACCGTATAAGACGGAACAACAGGTTCGTTCGCCGCCGGCTTGTTCGAAACATCTTCCAGATAAGGCGGATCAGCCGATCGGCCATCCTTTATCTCGACACGAATATTGGTGTGGCTGCCGATCTTGATCTGGTCGCCATTGTGAATCACTTTCGGGCGGCCCGAAATTCGTTCACCATTCAAAAACGTTCCGTTTGTAGAATTTTCGTCGGTTAAAAGCAGTTCATCGCCTTCGATGAAAAACGTCGTGTTGACGCGGGAAAGGCCGGAATCGTCCAGCACCAATTGGGCTGTGGGAGTCCGGCCTATCGTCAACTCGTCTGCTATTTCAACAGCCTTTGACTCGTTGGCGTTTTCGATGAAGAGCTTTACGTTCACGTTCAGTGGTGATGATCGGCCTCGGCCACTTCTTTAAGCTTTGAAATATCCAGCAGACGCGCGAATTGGTCAAAATGAAACATCGTTTCGTCTTTGCAGTGGTCGCAAAAGAACGTTACGTCCTCGCCAAGATACATGTCCTTTAAATGATAAGCGATAAAGCAGCCATAGCAACGCTGAATGCGCTTGCCGAATTCTTCCAGAACTTCGTCGTTTTGAGTGATTTCCATGACGTAAATCGATATTTTATCACAGCGTTCTGGATGCGGGCAGAAACGCGACAGTTATGGAGTGTGCATCTTCCTTTACCGCAAAATAAGTGACTGCGGGATCACGGTGGTACCGACAAACCGGCACGTTCGTTCACACTCACGTTTCTGCCCGTGTCGTTTTTCATTTTACGACACCGCGTTTTGAGCTTTCGATGAACGCAACGAGCAGATCGACCTCAGGGCAGCCTGATATTTCTTCCCGTATCTTCTCAACAGCCTGTGTAGTATTTAATTTAGCTGAAAGCAAGAGGTGAAATGCATGATGGAGCTTCTCTATCGTGTCTTTCGGGTAACCGCGACGACGCATTCCTACGCGGTTCAGGCCGAAGCATTTGGCGTGATTGCCCTGAATTATTGCGAATGGAGGCGCGTCCTTTACAACGACGGAATAGCCGCCGACAAAAGCTTCCAGTCCGACCCGGCAAAATTGGTGAACGCCCGAATAGGCACCGATATTGGCTCGATCCGCTATCTCAACGTGGCCGGCAAGCGTCGCCGCATTTGCCATTATGACTTCATTGCCGATCTGGCAGTCGTGTGCGACGTGCGCCTGTGCCATCAGCAAATTGCCGTCTCCGATCTTTGTTAATCCACCGCCGCCAGCAGTGCCGCGATGGATGGTCACAAATTCACGTATGTGATTGCGTTTTCCGATCTCGGTTGCGGTGGGTTCACCAGCGTATTTGAGGTCCTGCGGTGCAAGGCCGATCGAGACAAAGGGGAATATGTGCGTTTCACCGCCGATGGATGTCTTACCGTCAATGACCACGTGCGATTCGACACGGACGCGTTCGTCTAAAGTCACATCATCGCCAACAATGGAAAAAGCACCGATGTGGCAGTCGGCGCCTAACTTTGCCTTCGGGCTGACAATAGCTGTGTCGTGAATGAAAGTTGGCATATGGGCGATCAGACGCCTTTCGGGTCGGCGACATCGGTTTCGGCGGAACTAGCGTTTGCGGCAACGGTCCCGCCGGACCCGGACTTCTTGTAGATCAGCCAGACAAACACGACAAGGGTTATTAATGTCAACGGAACCCATATCGCGCCAACGGCAATGCTTGAAACCAAAGCTACGAGTCCAAGCTTTGTCCTTCCCTTAACTATCGCTATCGCAAGCGGAAGTAGGCCGACGATCAAACCCACGCCGGCACCGATCAACGCCCCGTAGATCATAGCTTCCTGATAGCTTATCTTCACCGGTTCCATTTTTTCACTCCTTTACGGGCCGATCAGCCAGCACACACATTATTTCGGCTTCTGCGGTTACGTTTCCGTCAACCGTCGCGACGCCCCACATTTTCTGAACTTTGCTCCCGATCCTTAATGCCGTTACTTCCAGCATCAGCGTGTCTCCGGGAACGACCGGACGCCGGAAGCGGGCCTTTTCAATACCGCTAAAAAAAGGGATTTTCGCGCCTAGGTTCTCAAACTCACGAAGGGCGAGGATCGCGCCGACTTGAGCCAAGGCCTCGATCTGCAAGACGCCCGGCATTACCGGGGCTTCAGGGAAATGCCCGACGAAAAAATGCTCGTTGATTGTTACCTGTTTAACGCCCACGATGCGGACGCGCGGTTCAAGCTCGACAATCTTATCGACGAGCAAAAAAGGGTAGCGGTGCGGCAATATTTGCTGTATCGCCAAGGAATCGTAGATGGGCTTGAGGATCGACATAAAATGTAAAAAGCCAGAAGCCAGCAGAAGAAAAACTTCGACCGACTACTGACTGTTCAAAAAAACTGCCGGGTAATTACTTAGGCGTCGCCGTTGTCGCTGTTCCCGCCGGCCGGGCATTGTAAAATACGATGAAATCTTTTGTTACGTCGTACTTATCGTCAAAGCCAAGAAGGATTTCAGCCTGTTCAAGCTTTGCACCATCAAGGATAATCGCAAAGCCTTTCTGCTTCGCGTAATCATTCAACGCCTTAATAATGTCGTTGAATACCGGGCCGACAACCGCCGGATAACGGCGTTCGTATCTCGCTTTACCGTCTTCCTGCTTGCGTTTGATCTGAATCTCAAGGTTCTGAGCTTCCTCAACTTGTGCCGCAAGGGCTGCAGGTGCAGTCTGTGCAGGAACACCCGCCGGCGGTGCCTGTTGGGCTTTCTGAATCGCCGCCGCTAACGTCTGATACTTCGTACGCATCGTGTTGATCTCGTCGTTCAAAACCTTGAACTCCGCATCGAGCGTTGATAGTGCGGTCCTAAATTTCCCAATACCTGCCTTGTCATCGGCAAAAGCACTAATATTTACCAGACCGATCTTCCCGGCCGCGGTCGTGGCGGCCGGCGCTTGGCCGAACGCCGAAATCGAAAAAACTGCCGAGAAAACAAAGCTTACGGCAATTAAATTAAATCTTTTCATTTTATGTACAACTCCTTAAACTTGCTCAACAAGTGATGCTAATATAGCGGACTATATCTTTGAAACTAATTTTTCTTAAATTGTTGCCTGTCCCTTATAATAAATAGTCAAAAGAGACGACAATGTTATGTTATCGATTCGACATTGTCAATTTTGAGCCGCTCGACGCTATGCGATTGAGCGACAGCCAGAGGCTGAGATTTGCCCGGCCCTATTTCGGAACGGCAAGTGCGGTAACAGCCGGACGAGCGTTGTAAAAAGCAGTGAACTCGGTCGTGATATCGGCCGACGGTTCCAACACAAGGATCGAATTCGTCTGGGCCAATGAGCCAATATCAAGTATGACCGCATACCCTTTTTGCTTAGCGAATTCCTGCATCGCCTTAATTATGTCGGCTGAGATGGGCCCAATCACCTCATTCCTACGTTTGGTATAGTTTGCCTCGAACTCCTTTTTCTTGAATTCGGCTTCACGCAGCAGCCGTTCTCCCTCGTCACGTTTTGCCTGAACAACCTCGGGCTTCATCGGAACCGCCGAATTGGCATTCCGAAGGTCATCATTGATCGCGTTGAGTTTCGTTTGAATTCCTTCCAGTTCAGCGAGTTTCGGTCTAAAGCCATCATCGATGGACTTTAACGCAGTCACAAACCTTGATACGCCTACTTTATCGTCGGCAAATGTGGCAGTATTAATCCAGCCGATCTTTGACGGTAAAGGGGCCGCTCCGCTCGTTTGTGCAATTGCCGAAACTGCAAATACGACCGCAATGCCGACACTTACTACCAATAACTTAAGGTCTTTCATCGTCTTTTAACCTCTCCGATCCCAAAAACGGCTGCGTGCCTAAAATGTTCGTCCTACTGTAAATCTGAAACCGTTCCGCTTGCCGGGGAGGAAAATACCGGGTAATTCCTGTTGAAACCCAAGTTTTGCGTTCGGGTTATAGTAATAAATTAGGCGGAAAGGAACGTTGACGACAGGCACCTGCACACGCAGTTCCAAGCCTACGCTCGCTTTGAAGTCGCCAAGCTTGCCAAACGCGCTATCGTCTACACGCAATAAAGAGTTCTGCTGGACCTCGCCTCGAACGAAAAACTGCTGTACCTCGGGCGAAAGGCTGGAAGGGCAGCCGAAACGGTTGCCGCGGCAAAATTCGTTGATGAAATCCGTTTTTGTAAGGACACGCCCGCGGTAATACAAAATGCTGCCGAAGCTGCTTTCGAGTACAGACGTGTTGATCAGGCCCAACGCGGTAAGCCTTCCGGCTCCTAGAAAAGTATCGTCCGGTAGGAATTCCGTATTGATTCGCTGCGTACCGCTTTTCCTTAAGTTAAAAACGCTGCCCACATCGGCAAAAACTGCCATGGTCGCCGGCCCGAAAATCGGAATGCGGTATTCAAAATTACCAAGAATCTGTGTGTCCCCGCCGATAAAACGAAAGTTACGCGTAAACAACGCGGGGTTTGCTCCATCCGGGCCCGTCACCTGACCAATAGTCGCGATCTGGGCCGGTAACGTGGAACCAACCGGGAAGCCGGGAAGAGCAACCGCAGCGCCGGAGGCGGTTGTCGAAGCGGTCACATTTCGGCTTGTTACGTAGCTGTCAAACGGGGCTATTGGCCCGATGCTACGGGAGTTATAACCTCGGATATCGTTCTCGCTTCCAAGGAAATACCTCTCATAGGCAGGGACGCCGCCGACGAAAGCGATTGAGTTTGCATTCCGAACCGTGTCCGTTAGCGCAAAAGTTCCGATTGTGCCCGCCTGAATTCGAAACGCGAAAACTTCCGGGCTTTTCGATTTTTTGCGCCGGATCGGAATGTATTTCGAGAAGCTGATGTTAGGTTGATATGTCCGAACATCGCCGCCCAGACCCGCAAGTGCAAACGACGCCGTCAACTGCGTGCCGCTTAACGTATCGATGCCGTTTGCGGCGGGTTGACGCGTGTCGTAAACGAATGATCCGGTTATGCGGCTGGTAAGAATATTCGGCTGGGCGTAAATGACCGGTATGCGGGCTGAGGGGTCGGCGGAGTTGTTGATCGCCGGGTCTTTGATCGAGGTCGCCGAAAGCTGGTATGTCAGGCCGATCCTTGAGAACTGCGTAAACGTGCGTTTCTTAAAGAAAAGTTCCGACAGAGGCGCGGTCGCGAATAAAGTGCCGCCCAAAGTGGTTTGCGTAAACAGGTTGCTGGAATCGGTCGTAACTTGGCCCAGCGGGTTGAACAGATCGTTCAGAACATCCGTGTTTTGCGTCAGGAAAGTTCCCTCGCCAAAAAACTGATACCGCGATGCAAACAGCGAGAAGCCGACCGATATGGGCCTGTCGCGGAAATACGGTTCCTGGTATGTGAACTGAAGGCTCTGCTGACGATTTCCGGCACCGAGCGAAAACGAAAGAATTTCACCCCGGCCGGCAAGGTTGTTGGTTGAATACTCCAGCCCGAAGAACGAGCCGCCGATGCCTGAAACACCACCGTTAAACGAAATCTGCTGGCGTCCTTTTTCCTTGATCTTGACGATCAGATCGACGTCGCCCTGCTCTTCATCGGTACGAATTTCAACGTCCTGATCTTTATCGATCGGGTCAAAATACTGTGTTTGATTCAGGCGGGCAACCGAAATATCGAGGTAATTTTGATTATAGATATCGCCTTCGTTGATTAGAAATTCGCGACGCATTACACGGTCGCGGGTAAAGGTGTTGCCCGTAAACTCGAGCCGGCGAAGGGTAAACTGCTTGCCCTCGTCAATGACGATCTTGATATCGACAATTCCTTCCTTTGGATTCGCGGGATTATCCTTAAATTCGGGTTCGTATTCCGCGCTGAACAGCACAAATCCCTGGCCGCCATAGACCTTTTTCATGTCTTCGTAAACGGCGTCCTGTAGGCGTTTACCATTGGCTATTTCGCCCGTTTTCAGCCCGACATACGCAAGGATCTGCTGTTCGGAAAAGATCGAGTTTCCCTCAACCTTTAGCTCGCCGACGCGGAAGATTCTTCCTTCAGTTACGGGAACAATAATTTTCAGGGTGTCATCTTTTGAGGATATCAGCGGAAGCGGAAGCGTGATAAGCGGTATAAAATCAGTGCGTTGCACGCCGAGGCCAACTACTTCCGGCTCACCCAAACGGGCCTGAAAATAGCCCTTGGAGCGCATATATGCAAGAACGTTTTTACCAAGGTCATACTGAAGTTTTCGCAGGTCGAGTATGTCCTGGCCTTTGAATCGAGCAATAAGCCCGGTTTCCTGAACCAGAATAAGCTGTGCGCGGAGCTCGCTGTCCTTGAAATTCTCGTTGCCCTCAAAATCTATCTCGATAATGCGTGACCGGTTGCCTTGCTCTATCTCGAATGTCAAAGCGATCGAAGTAGCGGAAACCTCTTCTTCCTTGATAGTTATCTTTGCATTCGGATACCCTTTTGACGCCAGAAGTTCGCGCAAAATGCGAATCGCTCCTCGTGATTTTACCGGATCGTAAACCGCTTCTTTTGAGATGCCTACGCGTTCTTCGCGAAACTTTTTAAGGATATCGGATTCAGTAAGTGCCTTTGCTCCAGTGAATTGCAGATCGCGAATGATTGGCAGCTCGCGAACCTCGAAGATGACGTTGACGCCGCCGCGTTGACCTTCCGTTGTGATTACGCGGGTGGCCGTTTTATCGAAGAAATTGAGCGAGAGCAGTTCTTTCAGATCGCGTTCGAGGGCGGCGGGGTCGTAAACGTCGCCGGAGCGCGTTTTGATGTAGTAAAGAAGGTCGTCGTCGCGAAGGCGGCGGTTACCCTGAATATCGACATTTTCAACGATTTGCTGTTGTTCGGCGGCTGAAAACTCACTCGCACTGCTGTCAGCTTTTGCAAATACCGGGGCTGTCCAAACGGCAAAACTTACTAGGACAAGCCCGAATGCGCGAAGATTAAACATAAAAGCGATTTTCCCTATTGCTGCGGTCTACGTGGCTGCGATGAGCCCTAAATGCCGCCAAGTCTTATAATTACAAAAATAAACTGCTGACAAACAGACGGCATTCGATGTCGGATTTTTACTCACTCTATGATTCAGTCCGTCATTATGAGGTTGCCTTCGCGTCTGTCCTACAAACTTATGATTATACAGGCAAAAAGCCGAAAAGCGAAAAGCGGAGCGGAAATAGGGCGCACGAAAGCCGTCCATTTTGGAGATGGCTAAACGATACACGGAGATGCAAATAGCGGCCTTGGAGACGCGAAATCACGCTGTTGGTGCACGGTTTCCCTAACCTGGAGACGGGAAACCGACAACGGAGCCCGTGTGTTCGAACCACCGCATTCCGTTCGGGAGCGCTGCGTCCTGACGGATCTTCAATTTCGTGCGTATCCGCATAAACCTTTCCGACCATTCGCATCGCGCGTATCGTGCATTTCATTCCTCTCATGCAAATCGTGCGTATCTTCCAAATCAGTATTCCGGCTCACGGCGGTTTTGTGGATGATGGTTGTGGGAAGAAGATTCCCGCAAAGACGCAGAGACGCAAAGGAAGAAAAAGGATTGAATCAAAAGAATTAAGAGGTAGAAAAACTTTGCGCCTTTGCGTCTTTGCGGGAAATCAATTTCTTCCAGAACGGACCGCAGAAGAATAAGGAGAGACCGAAATTTTATGGCAATTCAATGGAGTGAATTCAGAAAGATATCCGAGGTCAGACGCGGCGGCCTGCGAGCATCGATAAACGCGGCCGGCGTTATAGCTTTGAACCGCAAGGCGTGGGAAGATCTCGGCGAACCGGATGCAGCCATTTTGCTCTATGACGAATACAACCGCGTGATCGGCCTTAAACCCGCTCACCCGCGGCTTGAGAACGCGGTCCCATTCAGAACCAAGTACGCTAACCAAAAGCGCTTCGTCATCCGGGCGATCGCATTGTGCAACCACTTAGGCTTCAAGATCGGCAACACCCTTATCTTCAGAAACCCAACGATCACCGACGGCGTCCTCGTCCTCGAACTGCGGGACACATACGAGTTCAATACAAGGAGGAATTTTCGCGAGCATGGGGCGGAGGTGTAAGAGTCTTCTCTTACCCATGATCTGAAAGGCGACAAGTTTATTTCAGCAGTCTTACAAAGCCTTCTTGCTCGAAATGTTTGTCGGTTGTGAGTGCGTCTGAGATTCTGCGGTCTCGCATCAGAATGAAGCTTACCGCATCGCAAAGTGAATAAGATTTGTCATTCCGCTTTTCTAACAAATCCAACGCCGACTCGTGAAGCAACTCGCCAACCCAAACGACCTCGATCACTGGATCGGTCAGAACTGTGCGGCTAAAATTGAGAGATTCTCTCGCCGGAAAGCCTCTTGACCTTGCTAAAGGAACAAACTCGGACAAAATATAGCTATGAGTCAGATAGGCATGGGCGGCGGCATAAATGCGGAGGGCATCGCCGTGTTCGGGTTCGTCTTTATGAACAAGGCAAAGCAAACCCGAAGTATCGATCAGCATCAGTCGTTATCCTCGTGAGTGTTCGAATATTCACGGGCAAGATCGGCGTCTATACTTTCATTGTCCGATCCGGTAGGGCTACCCAAACTGATCGAACCAAAAAGCTCTCGGATACCACCGCCGTTGGACCGGGGAACGTGCTTTTTCTTTCGGATCTGGGTAATCTCTTCGAGAATAAGAGTCGCGAGTTCCAGTTTCTCTCCCTCGCCAAGCGTGCTTATCGACGTCGTGTAGATTTCATTTACAGTTTGCATGAACCTCGCCTCCTTCAGAATTATATCATGCGTTTCCAACTGTCACGGGTCCAAAAACAGAGCCCCTATTTTTCCGTCAGTGCTTTTTCTAGGTCGTCGGTGATCAGGGTACGGAAGGCTAGTTTTTCGCCTTCGCGGAAGATCTCTACGGTGCTGTCTTCGTGGACTTCGCCCTGGATCAAGGCTTCAGAGAGTTCGTCCTCGACATATTTTTGTAATGCACGTTTCAGAGGGCGGGCGCCGTAGCTGCGTTCGGTGCGGGTCTTTTCTATCAGCCATGATCGGGCGTCGTCGCTGAGGCTGATTTGAAGGGTGCGTTTCGCAACAAGTTCATTAAGCTTGACGATCTGGAGATCGATGATCTTCGAGAGGTCTTCGTCGATCAGTTCGTCGAAGATGATTATCTCGTCGAGGCGGTTTATGAACTCGGGGGCGAAGGTCTGTTTTACCTGTGACAGAACCTGTTCTTCCATTTTTTCACGGGAAGCTTCGTTGTTGCCCTGAAAGCCAAGCGTCGTGCGTTTCTGGATAAATTTCGCGCCGATGTTCGAGGTCATAATGAAGATCGCGTGTTTGCAATCGACCGTGTTACCCTGGGCGTCGGTCAGCACGCCGTCCTCGAAAACCTGGAGCAGGACGTTGAAAAGATCGGGGTGCGCTTTTTCTACTTCGTCGAAAAGAACGACCGAGTACGGCGAGCGGCGAAGCTTTTCGGTCAACTGTCCGCCATCTTCAAAACCGACATATCCCGGAGGTGAGCCGATGAATTTGGCAACGGCGTGCTTCTCCATAAACTCGCTCATATCAAAGCGGATAAGGGTGCGTTCGGAGCCGAAAAGGTATTCGGCCAGCGTGCGTGCGACTTCGGTTTTGCCGACGCCGGTCGGGCCGAGAAATAGAAATGAGCCGACTGGTTTGCTCGGATTTTTCAAGCCGGCACGTGAACGGCGAATCGCCCGTGCAAGAGCCGAAATTGCCGGTCGCTGAGAAATTATTCGTTTATGCAGCTCGGTTTCGATGCTAAGAAGCTTTGTTGCTTCTTCGAGCTTGATCGACGAGACGGGAACACCGGTCCAGCGGGCGATGACCTCGTCAACATCGTCTTTTGTGACCTCGACGGCGAAGAACGAATCTTCCAGCGTTTTTAGCTCGAACGAAATGATCTGATCTTCATTCGCGGCGGCACGTTTCCAGTTATCGACGGTTTCCTTCCACGAAGGCTCGCCGCCGTTTTCGGCCTGATGCCGAAGCTTGGCCCGGGCACCGGCTTCGTCAAGCACGTCTATCGCTTTATCAGGGAGAAAGCGGTCCGGGATGTAGCGGCTCGATTGATAAACCGCGGCTTCGAGCGCTTCTTTTGAATAGCGAATCTGATGGAAAGCTTCGTAACGCTCGACGATTCCTTGAATAATCTGTAACGCTTCGACCTCGGTCGGCGGCACTACCTTTACCGACTGAAACCTTCGTTCCAACGCCCGGTCTTTTTCAATTGTTTTACGGAATTCGCTCGGCGTCGTGGCACCGATACACTGAATCTCGCCACGGGAAAGTGCGGGTTTGAGAATGTTTGCCGCGTCCAGTGTTCCTTCGGCGGAACCGGCCCCAACGAGCGTGTGGAGTTCGTCGATGAAAACGATATTTTCCTCATTCTCCTTCAGCTCGGCCATTATCTTTTTCAAGCGCTCTTCAAACTGGCCGCGGTATTTTGTCCCGGCGACTATCAAGGAGAGGTCGAGCGAGAGGATGCGTTTGTTTTCGAGAAAGCTGGGAACCGAGTGGTCAACTATTTTTTGCGCAAGGCCTTCGACGATGGCGGTTTTGCCAACGCCGGATTCGCCGATCAGGACCGGATTATTTTTTGTTCGGCGGCAGAGGATTTCGATAAGGCGTTCTATCTCGGGCTCGCGTCCGATCAGCGGATCGAGTTTGCCCTGTGCAGCGTCGGCAGTAAGATCGCGTGTGAATTCGTGCAGATTCGGAGTTTTTGAATTTTCCGGCGTTGCTGGCTGCACGTGCGGTGCGCCCGATTGCCGGGCGATCTCGTCGCGGACTTCCTGTATACGTAAGCCGAAAAGCTGAAGTATCTCGGCGGCGATGGAATTTTCCTCGCGTGCCATACCCAGAAGCAGATGCTCAGGGCCGATATGACGATTTTTCAGGTGGCGGCTTTCTTCGCTGGCGTAAAAAAGAATGCGTTTTGTTTCGGCGGCAAGGTGAAGCTCGGCCGATTGCGGAATGCGGTCGCGAAGCACGATTCGCTCTTCGACCTCGCGGCGAACGGTGTCGACCGTAGTTGCCCGGCGGCCGGGGAAATATCTGGCGGCAATCGTTTTATCCTCGCGCATCAGGCCAAGCAAAATGTGCTCGGGCGCAATTACGGGCGAACCGTATTGGAGCGCTTCGTAGCGTGCAAAGAAAATGACACGGCGGGACCTTTCGGTGTAGCGTTCGAACATAATATCAGTGCCGAAACCATCGCTTAGGTAATCCTATTATAGCGAAAGTTCGGCGATATAATCCAAGCTATTCAATATAGTCAATTTACGAACTTGGCTAGATATAGTCGCAAACGGGCATGAAATCCAAAAGTTTGGTAGATGGAGCTTTTGGATTCAAAGAAACCGGTCGCGACCGCTCGCGGTTCTGACTAATTGGTCATCGTCGAACGCGAATCTACTTTTATCTTTTCCGGTTTGTCGGGTTGGGGGATCTCGACAACCAGCGGTTCGTGATTATTCTTTATGCCTTTAAGGACAGCTGCGGCCGAGCCCAATTCGACCTTTGATGAAAGAACGCGCGAAACTCGCTTGGGCAAAAGCATCGGGGCAATGTTCGCGATCGAATCGGCAAGCGAAACGATATCGCCGCCGCCCGACCAATGCTGGCGAACGACGGTCGCGTCCGTTCGATTTACTAATCTCAGCAACGTCAGGGCGACGACATAAATATCATCGACCTGTCCAATGAATGGGAAAAAATCGGGGATAAAATCGAGCGGGGAAATTACATAAACGATCGCCGCGAGGAACAAAGCCTTTTCAGCCGTCGGAACGCGGGCGTCCTTAAGCATGCGGCCGAGCAGCATTACCATGTTCGGCAGGAACATCAAAAAATTGCCCATGCGGCCCTTGGCGACACTCTTCTCACTGCGCGTGGGCTTGTTTTTTAACTTGACGATGTCAGCCATAATCCGTTTCCTCTGTTGCTATATCTAAAGTCTAAGGACAACGCGCTCTTTGTGCAAGTTTATCGGTTGATGGTTGTATGGTAAATTCAGGTTTGTTCGTTGTTAGAGAACCACCCCGTCCGCCCAAAGCGGCGTCCACCCCTCCTTCGTAAGGAGGGGAGCTAAGAAATATGATCCGTCAACAAATCCGCATACGAGCCGCCGCCGATCCGCAGCATATTATCTTGCCTGAGGGCGAGGACGTTCGCACCATTCAGGCGGCGGAGATATGTTCGCGCGAGAAAATTGCTAAGATAACGGTAATCGGCAATGAGGAAAAGATTCGCGAAATGGCAACACAGGCCAGCGTGAATCTAAACGGCGTCGAAATTCTTGATCATAATAAATCGGCGGATTTTGGCAAGGTTGCGACTTTTTATCACGAGCTTCGCCGTGCAAAAGGCGTCACGCTGGAAGAAGCCGAACAGACGGTAAAGGACCCGCTTTATTTTGGAAATCTGCTGGTTAAACTCGGTAAAGCGGATGGCTCGGTTGCCGGAGCGACAAATACGACCGCTCACACGGTCGCCGCCGCGTTACGCTGCATCGGCGTTCGCGAAGGCTTAAAAACCGTTTCGAGCTTTTTTCTGATGGTGGTGCCGGATAAGAAATTCGGCGAGAACGGAGCGATGATCTATGCCGACTGCGGTGTCGTGATAGATCCGGACGCCGGTGAACTTGCCGAGATCGCCATCGCCGCCGCCGATTCGTGCCGGACATTATTGGGCGTCGAACCGCGTGTTGCTATGCTGTCGTTCTCAACCAAGGGAAGCGCCAAACATCAGCTAATCGAAAAGATCGTCGAAGCTGTGAAGACCGTCCGAGCACGAATGCCGGAACTAAATATCGACGGCGAACTGCAGGCCGACGCCGCTTTGCTGCCGCTAGTCGCCGAATCAAAAGCCCCCGGTTCAACCGTCGCCGGCCGAGCCAATGTCCTCATCTTCCCCGACCTCAACGCCGGAAACATCGCCTACAAACTGACCGAGCGATTAACCGGCGGCACCGCCATCGGCCCGATTTTGCAGGGTTTAGACCGCCCATGCAACGACCTCTCCCGCGGCTGTTCAGCCGAGGACATAGTTGATGCAGTTGCTATTACGGCAGTCCAGTCACAGGCAAGAAAGGTAACACGATAAGGTCCGGAGATGCGGACTGGTGCGAGGTGCGAAGAAATGCTGTCAAACCGGTAAGCCGCTCATTTCCTTCCGCCGCCGTTTTTCGGCGTACATGGCTTCGTCGGCTTCGGCGATGATGCTTTCGAAAGTTCTGTCGCCGTCTGTCGGAACGGGTGCGACGCCGATGCTGCAGGCGAGTTCGTATGGCTTGCCGCTTGAAGCGTTGTATTCGCTCAGGCTTTCATAGATTCTGTCGGTCATGATCCCGACGTGTTCGTCCTTCGATCCGATTGATAGTATGACAAATTCATCGCCGCCCCAACGGGCAACCAGATCGGCTGTTCGCAGAACGGATTTGACGACCTTCGAAAATTCGATGATGGCGTCGGATCCGGCCTCGTGGCCGTGTACGTCATTTATTTTTTTCAGGCCATCGAGATCGGCGAACATTAGTACGAGGCCGCGGGCCGTGCCTTCGTGTCGTTCGAGCTTTACCTGCTGCTCAGCCAATGTTAGGAAGCCGCGACGGTTGTAAAGGCCGGTCAGATCGTCAGTAAGCGAAAGATTTGTTAGAGCATTTTGGGCCGCGATCAATTCGGTAACGTCCTGAGCGTGGGCGAGAACGTAGGGTTTCCTGCCGGGCTCGGAGGCCAATATATTGTGGTAGCGCCAGACAAGCGGCTTTCCGTCTTTCGCGACAAGTGCAAGCAGTCCGCTGGCGAGGCCGTCGGTCTCGATCTGCCGCAAATATCCATCAAATCGCGGCTGATTTGCTTCCAGCAAAAGGTCGCGAAGGTTCATGCCGATAAGCTCGTCGTTTTCGTATCCCAGCGACTTCAACGCGGCCGGATTGACGGTTGTCAGGATTCCGTTTAAATCGTGGATACATATCATTCCCTGGCTATAATCGAACAGGTCGCGATATCTCTCCTCTTTTTCGGCCAGGTCGTGCTCTGCTTTTTTTCTATCTTGATCAACACGGTGGATCGTCTCACTGTAAAAGTAAATTATCGCGAACATCAAAACGACGGAAAGAAAAACCGTCAGAACCGCTCCAAAACCCGTGTCGTATAAGCCGCGTTCCTGCCCGATGATGCGCAGCCAGCCAATAACCGTCGGGATGAGAACAACGGCCGGCAGGAGCCTGCGGGCCGCCGAGCCGCCAAGGCTGCTGCTTGACAGGAGAGCCAACACCCTGCTGTTGGGATTCGCCGCAAAAAGACCCAGCGAGCAAATGGCGAACAAGCCCGCGGTATGTATCGCCATGCTGCTGTACTTCGAAATGCCAAAGAGCTGCTCGGCGCCGTAGAGATGACCGAGAAATGCGGCATAGGTCGTGATCAAAACCAGGAACGCAAGAACCTCGCCTGCTCTGTGATAAACACGTCGGCCGCTTAGCAGTACGAGAGAGGCGCCCATTATCGTAAAATTAAGAGCCGCGTGCGGTGACATCCGGCCCGGCCGCAGATTATCCGTTGCGGACCGCTCGGCTTGGAAAAACAAGGTGTCGAACCCGCTATTGAAACCCGTAACATATTCCAGTAGAGTCACAAAACCGACCAGACAAACCGCGATGCCGCATAATATGACAGCGGAACGAAAGAGGTTCCCCCGACCTGCATTGGCCGTAAAGAACAACCCGACACCTGAAAGCGCCAACGCGATGGCGGTGTTCGGCTTCATTTCCGGATAGTTCGGCATCACCGATTTCAGGTAAGAAATGTCGAAAACCCAACCCCCGAGAACGATCAAAGCGACGATCGTCACTGCGGCCGCGCAAAAATATACTACGGCCGTCCTGTTCGGTTTTAAGGATTCTATTGCAGTCATTGAGGGAGCGCGGCGGGGGACGCGGAGAAGTGCCGTTACGATCGTTCCGTGGAGGGAAGCGAAAAACAGCCCGGCAACGTTTCCGATTGTATCACGAATTACGCTTTTGAAGAGAATATTTCCGGAAGAAGGCAAAATGCGATCCTGCTATTTCGAAGATCGTGCGGGCTTTCGCTTTCTCAAGTCATACGATTGTCCCGGTTTGAGAAAATTAACCAACATGCCGGCCCGATAAGAGGCGTTAACGATCATTACGAATGTTTTGCCCGCGACGGTTAGGCGACGGTTGTCTTCAATCAGGACGGCGGTGTCTTCGTCAATGCCGATGCCAAGCATGTTCGGGTTTACCATTAGGAGTCCGAAAAGGCGATTATGGCGTTGGCGGACGAGGAAGTGCTGGTCGAATATGACGTTCGGTATGAGACCGAGGCCTTTGCGTGTGCCGACCTTGCTGCCGTCGAGGATTTTCAGGTCAGCCTCGCCCGTCATCATCGGGTCGGAGACGGCGGCGGCACCGGCGCTTGTTCCGCCCACCGGTGTTCCCGCTCTGTATTTTTCGCGGATGAGTTTAAGCAACTCTTCATCGGCCAGCACGTCCATGATGCGGTTTTGATCGCCGCCGGAGAAGAATATGCCCGTCGCGGTTTTTAGCTGTTCGATAAGCTTCGTGCGTTTTTCCGCATCAAGCGGACGCATCGCGGCGTGTTCGATCGTCGCCGTTGGCACGATCGAGAAATCCTTTTTCAACGCCTCAAAGCTTTCTTCCGGAACGCCGCTCGCCCAGGTAATCATCAATAATCGGGCCTTTTCGCCGCCGCTCCATTCGATGAATTTTTTTACCGCTTCATCCGGCCGGTCGCCGCCGCCGACAACGAAAAGGCGCTGTTGGGCCGTAATGGAATAGGTCGCCGCACAAAGTAAGAGCGTCGCAAAAAGTATTCTCGATTTCATATCTGTGGCAACGGGCCAGGGTCCGCCGAGCGGCGGCAAAGCCGCGACTACGCCATCCCGTTATGTGTGGCTTGTGTGCATCGCTACGATCCGCCATGTTCCGCCGAAATTTACCAGTGTCAGAGTGTAGAAAACGGTAAATGGTTTTGGATCTTCTGTCGCGGTCGCATCGCGGGCACGTTGACGGGGCGAGGTTCCGCGAACTATTGCAGTGTCGCCGTAAACGTTGACAACGATGCTGTTCGTTTCGAGCTTTGAATATTTCAGCTTGCCGCTGGTTAGCTCACCGAGCACTTTTTCGCGATTGTCCTGCTGGCCTGTGGTGTGCGTCCAGATGTAAGTCGGATGGACTATCGATTCAAGCGTTTTAGTGTCCGATGCGAGAATCGCTCGTTGGTAGGCAGCTTCGGTTTCGGCCACCTGTTTGCGGCTGTCGTCTTCGCCACCGGGAATCTTTGTCGCCTGCCACGCGGCGGCCTGCCACTTTCCTTTTCGTTTTACGAATGTACCGGTATTGAAAAATTTTGACACGGATAACTTGCCGCCGCTATCAGATGTCCCGACAAGGCGAAAGGCTACAACAGCCGTCGAGCCGTATTGTTGTATACGAACGTCTTCGGCGGTATAAACCGTCTTAGGGTCGTCCGGCTTCGGAGCGGGAGCTTCACGAACGCCTTTCATAATATCGGCCTTTCCGACACGCGCTCCCGTGCCGCGTGTGTAAATCAGATCTTGGGCCCAGAAGCGGTCGTGCACGGCGGCGTTATTACGCCCGGCACCGGCCAGGAATTCGTTCAGCAGGCGGGTGAGTTCGGCTGAGTCGGCGGCAGACTGCGCAAATATGGTTGCCGAAAGTGCCAGGATGGAAATTACAACAGTGATTTTGATTTTCATATTAAGAATTTCCCGCAAAGACGCTAAGACGCAAAGGAAGGCGGCTTCATCGCGGGCCGGGACGCGAACACCCTCAGGCATTTCGGACACAGGCAGCCGTTAAAATCTTTTGCGATGGAGGCCGTGCTCTCTTCTGACAGCGTTACTTCCGTACACCAGCATCTGTTAAGCTTCGCACCGCAGCCGAATGTTTCGCCGCAAGAAGCGCAAACAGAAGGGTCGCTTGTTTTGGAGAAATCAGGCATACAAAGTTAAAGCTTCTTAATCAAGGAATTATATTCTTCGTGTGAGCCGATCCAAAACCAGATCATTTCGTTATTGTTTCTAGTGCCGACGGCTCGCCAACCAATGCTGATACGTGTCGAAAAAATTGGTTTAGTCGGGTGTATTTGCTTGAACTGCAGGCTCGAATGATACGGATCGTCTTTCCAAAGCTGATACGACCTGCGTGCCTGTCGTTGAATGTGCTTCGGCAGCTTGTCGAACGCCTTCCAGAATCGTTCCGTGGTGAAGGAATTCACAACGTATCTTCCAGTTTAAGGGTTCTGCCATTTCTATGTTCGTTCAGGGCCTCGTCAGCCAGAATTGAAAGCTCGTCCCGCGAATCCGCAAACGTCTCATCCCATCGCTCTTCGGCTTCCAGATCATCCAGCAGACACTGTGCAACCAGATCCTGTTCGGCCTGGGGAAGCTTCGCGGCTTGGGCAAAGGCTTTTTCAAGAAGTTTAGTCATATGTCAGGATTATATGATAAGAGTCCGAAAACGCAACAAAAAATCAATTATACAACTCCGGCTCGTCCGGCGGCCGCGATTTCCAGCGTTTGTGTATCCATAGCCATTGGTCGGGATAAGTTCGAATCAGCTTTTCGACCTCAGCGGTGAATTGGGCGGTCGTTTCGGTTACATCGCGGTGGCGGTCGCCGGTGTTCGACGGGTAAATTATTCTTCCGTGAATCCCGACGTAGTGTTGTTTTTCCTCGTCCCACGCTCCGCACATCGGAATAATGGCGGCGTTTGTCCGCATCGCTAATAGAGCAACGCCGCTCGATGTACAGGCGGGCAGGCCGAAGAACGGTACAAAGACGCCTTCCTTCGGATGGGCGTTAACGTCGGCCAAAATACCGAGAATACCGCCTTCGCGTAGTACTTTCATCGCCGGGCTGACAGAATTTGTCTTGTTAATCGGCCGGTTGCCGAATTTTGTGCGAAGGCCGACGGTCAACGCTTCAATCTTTGGATTATCGAGTGGACGGGCGAGATAGCTGATCGGCTCCTGCAATGCGGACCAACCGTAAACAAGCAGTTCCCAATTGCCGAGATGCGGGCTGACGATAATCACGCCGCGGCCTGCGGCCTTCAAGCTTTCATACTCGGCATAAACATCGGGATCGATCTCGAACTCGATCGTTTTCGCCAGGCTCTCTCGCGTAGCAGTGGGAAAATGGCTCATTTCGCCGAGGACGCGGCCGAGATTTTTGAAGGCTCCTTTAGCAAGGCGTTTGTGTTCAGATTCGCTACCGTGGGGAAAGGCGATCTTCAAATTTGTCATCGCGACGCGGCGAAGGCTTCCTAAAAGATAATAAGCGGCCATCGCAACCGATGTCGCGACTGAAACAGCGATTTTTTTTGGAAGAAACCCCAAGATACCAAGCAAACCCCGCACGGCCGCGTATTCAAGCCAGATCAAAGGTTTGCTTTTTTTGGCCATGAAATTATCTACGCCTGCCAGCGTTTGAAAGCAAGCACGGCGTTGAGTCCGCCGAATGCGAAGGAATTGGAAAGCGCGGCTTCGGGTTCGGCGGCGATCGCTTCGTTTTTTATGACGTTGACGCCGCATTCGGGATCCGAATCGTTGAAATTTGCGGTCGGCGGCAGAAGGTTGTGGTGAAGCCCGAGAATGGTCGCGGCTGCTTCGAGAGCACCAGCGGCTCCGAGAGCGTGGCCGTGCATCGATTTGGTCGAGCTTACGAGAATGTTGTCTGCGTGTTCGCCAAACACCAGTCTGATCGCGTTCGATTCCATCACGTCGTTGGCTTGCGTCGCTGTACCGTGAGCGTTGATATAGCCGACCGTTTCGGAATCAGTATTACCATCGGACAAAGCTCCTCGCATTGCCTTTGCAGCGCCATCGACGAGCGGCATCGTCAGGTGATGTGCGTCGGCGGACATACCGAAACCGGTGATCTCGGCGTATATCTTTGCATCGCGTGCGATGGCCGAATCGAGCGTCTCGATGACGAACATCGCGCCGCCCTCCCCAAGGATCATCCCGCTGCGGTCCTTTGAAAATGGACGGCAAGTGTCTTGCGAAACTACCCGCATCGATTCCCATGCTTTTAAGTGTCCGAGCGTTAGCGGAGCCTCGCTGCCCCCGGTTATCGCCGCATCGAGCGTTCCCTGGCGCACAAGCCAGAACGCCTGGCCGATCGCATGATTGGCGGACGAACAAGCGGTTGAGATGGTAAATGTAGCACCTGTCAGGCCATGCTCCATCGACACCTGGCTGGCGACGGCGTTGCTCATCACACGCGGAATAACCGTCGGCGGAAAACGGCTTTTCTTTTCTCCGTAAAGATCCGAGAACAGATTGTCCTCGGTTTCCTTTCCGCCAAGACAAGAGCCGGTGATGACGCCCGAACGCTCACGCAGTTCATCGGTAAATTCAATCCGCGAATCGGCAACAGCTTCGCGGGCGGCGACTATGCCAAAATGTGAAAAAGGATCAAGCCAAAGGAGAGATTTATCATCGAAATGCCGGGCGGCGTCAAAGCCTCGAACTTCTGCGCCGTTCTTGAAGCGAAGATCTGTCGTGTCGACTTTTGTTATCGGCCCGATAGCGGAACGTCCTGCACTGACGCCGGCCCAGAAATCTTCCGCGTTGTTGCCGAGGGCAGAAACGACGCCGATACCCGTTACGACAACTCTTCTCATTTAATAGATGTTTAAGCGGCGGCCGGCTGGGTTGTTCCGGAATCGACTATCGATTCGATACCGGCGATAACTTCCGCAACGGACCTCATCGACTGGACCTTGTCATCCGGTACTACGATGTCGAATTCTTCTTCCAATTCGAATATGAGGTTAAGGCCGTCAAGCGAATCGAAGCCAAGCTCTTCGAACGTCGTTTCGGCTTTAATATCACCGGGTTCGACCTTTTTAAAATCCGCAAATACGCGGATCACTCTTTCGGATATCGATCCGTCAGCCATAGAAAAATCCCCCGGCACAATATGCTAACTAATAGAAAAATCTATATTAAATGGTATCAATAGTCAACGGAATCAAAAGTGGAATGCAACTGAATCTTTAATTGGGAGCTTTGTCGGTTTCGCTCGGCGATCTTCGTGGGTTAAGATTTTTTTGACACGAAGAACACAAAGTTCGCACAAAGAACACGGAGATGGGTTTAGCAGCACAGATTCGGAGACAAAAGCGGATCGGGCTTTAGGCGGGCGAGTTTAAGCGGAGCCAGTTTAACGCCTTCTCGCGATTCGAAAAGAACTTTACATGTACGCCGCGGCTGGCCGCGACCGTTGCGTATAACTCACTCAGCTCGGTCTCTTCAAAATCCTTTAGGCAAAGAGCAAACCAAAGCTTCGGCACCGCCATGGCCGCACGTGCGCCCGACGAAGCAACCCCGGCCGGCTTCAGTTCCGTTTTTGGCGCGTTTCCTTCAAGAAGAACCCGATGCGTGCCGTGCGTCGCGCAAGCCTGCTCGACAGCGGACCAAAATTCGTCCTCCTGCTCCGGAGTTATATCGTAATCGGGGCCAAGCAGTATGTGCAGATAGTCGCCGCGAAATTCGATCTCAAAATTGGTTTTCATTGGGATCCTCTTAATACAATCTAACTCAAAGCCGCAAAGGAGCAAAGACGCCTGGCAAAAGGTCGGGGCCAGTTTGAAATAAAGACTCTTTTCTTCTTTGTGAACTTTGTGTCTCTACCTTCGCGTCCTTTGTGTTTCGGCTTTCATTAACACGAAGTGCACAAAGTGAAGACGCAAAGATCACCAAGAATTGAAATCGACCCGATACGCGCCAAAAATACGTCAATTGCCGACCTATTTGTAATTACAAAACTCTTACAATTGCCTGTTGCGAAAACTGTTAGGCTCTTGTTTAGGCATCGTGCGTGCCTAAAAAGTTTTTGCGAACACGAGGGTTTTATTTATGCAAGATGTAGTTGAACTTCAAAAAGATTCTAAAAAGATAAACTGGTCGACGGTTATCGGCGTCACAACGTTTCATCTGTTGGCGATCGGTGCGTTATTTACCTTTAGCTGGCAGAATTTGACTGCTGCATTGATCCTGTGGTGGTTTGTCGCCAGTTTAGGCGTCGGCATCGGTTATCACCGTCTGTTGACGCATCGCGGGTTTAAAGCTCCGCTTTGGTTTGAGCGTACATTAAGCGTTATTGGGACGCTTGCTATTCAGTCGGGCCCGCTGACGTGGGTGACGACGCACAGGCTGCATCACGCTTTTACCGAAACCGACGGCGATCCGCATAGCCCGCGTCACGGCACATATTGGTCGCACATGGGCTGGATATTTCGCGGAACGGCGCAGAACAATTCATTTGCGACCATGCAGCGATATTCGCCGGACCTTGTAAAAGATCTGTTTCAGTTGGTTTTGAATAAATATTACTGGATCCCGACGGTTTTTGTTGCAGCCGGCCTGTTTGCGATCGGTGGCTTGTCGATGGTTTTGTGGGCGGTCTTCCTCAGAACGGTCGTCGGCTGGCATTTTACATGGCTTGTAAATTCGGCAACGCATTTGTGGGGAACACGCCGCTTTGAAACCCGCGACGATTCGCGAAATAACGGCCTGATCGCCGCTATTACGTGGGGCGAAGGTTGGCATAACAACCACCACGCTCACCCGCGTTCGGCAAAGCACGGATTGGCCTGGTACGAATTCGACATCAACTGGGTCGAGATAAAGCTAATGGAAAAGCTTGGATTGGTTAAGAACGTTTATGCGTATAATTTAGAATCGAAGAAGACCGAGCACGTAGGGTCGCCCGAGCTGACGCCTATTCAAGACGCAGCGTAAAAGAACGGAAAACTTAAAGCGGAAAGCGGAAAATGATACTCTAAGGGTGTTATTTTCCGTTTTTTATTTTCCATTATCCATTTTCCGTTTTACATTCAGTTGAAGTATGCGGCGGCGAAAAACAGCCATATTCTTTCTCGTTTTCGGGATAAGCCTGATCGTGTTGGCGGTAGCGCTCAACGTCGGGTGGATATTGCTGAACCTGCGCCAAGTTGCTTTGATGGTGCTTGGGATAATTTTCTTTGCGGTTATCATCACCGGCCTCGTTCTTAATACAATTTTTCTCGTTCGAGAGATAAAGCGGAGCGAACAGCACGATGCATTTTTGAACTCGGTTACGCACGAGCTGAAAACACCCATCGCTTCGATCAAGCTATATCTGGAAACGCTGAAAACCCGTAAAGTCTCGCCGGAAAAGCAGATGGAGTTTTACGACGTGATGCTTGCGGACAGCAACCGGCTGCTAAATACCGTCGAACAGGTGCTACAGGCGAGCAGCACGAAGGAGCGGAAGCGGCAGTTCAACGCGTCGGAGGTTGATATAGGGGCGCTAATAAACGAAGCAGTTGGAATAGTACTGACGGGCCGAAAATTGGACGAAGAAGCGATCAGGTTTACCGAACCGGCGGAGCCGATCAAAATAATGGGCGATGCCGCGGACCTGCAAACCGCGTTCATCAATCTGCTGGATAACGCTTTGAAGTACTCGTCGGACACGCCGAAGATCTCGATACGAACAAAGAAGGCAGCGATGAACAAGCGGGTCGATATCTTCATTAAGGACAATGGGATAGGCATTCCGCCAGCAGATCTAAAACGAGTTTTTAAGCGATTTTACCGGGTGGCGAATCCGCCCGGTGGTGAAATGAAAGGCACCGGCCTCGGGCTTTTTATCGTCAAATCCATTGTCGAAAGACACGGCGGGAAAATAAGCGCTCAGAGCCGGGGCGTTGGCCTCGGGACAACGTTTTTGCTTCAACTGCCTCTATCGTCAATCGTGAATCGTCAATCGTGAATCGTTCAGACTTCGGTCCGCGATTCACGATTTACGATTCACGATTTCACGATTCACTTTCTTATGCGAATTTTGATTGTTGAAGACGAGCAGCACATTGCCGACGGGCTTCGCTTTAATGTCGAGGCCGAAGGCTACGAAGCCGAGATTGTCGGCGACGGCGAGGCTGCCTTGATCGCGGCCGGTGAACGCGGATTCGATGCGATCATTTTGGACGTTATGCTGCCAGGGATCAATGGCTTTGACGTTGCTGCCGCTCTGCGTGCAAGACAGGATTACACTCCGGTATTGATGCTGACAGCCCGCGGACGGCCCGAGGATGTGCTTAAGGGCTTTGAGGCCGGAGCCGACGACTACCTGCCCAAGCCCTTCGATCTGGAAATCTTCCTGGCCCGCCTGAACGGCCTTTTGCGCCGCCGCGAATGGTCGCGGCGTGAGACGACGAAAGACCGCATCGGCGACACGTTCGAGATAAACGGAAAAACGATAGATTTTGCCAACCTCGAACTCCGCAGCGGCGACGAGGTCATTCACCTGACGTTGATGGAGCTAAAACTGCTCCGCTACCTCATCGAGAACGAAGGCGTCACCGTCTCCCGCAAAACCATCCTCGAAGACGTCTGGGATCTCCAGGAAGACACCGACACGCGAGCGATAGATAATTTTATCGTCAGGTTAAGAAAGTATCTGGAAGACAAACCCAACGACCCGCAGATCGTTAGGACTGTCCGCGGGATCGGGTATAAATTTGTCAGCAAAAATTTATAACTATCGATCTAAAGCAGCTAGCATTCTTTTCTTTCGCCTTGTGAAGATTCCAGGTCGGTAGGAACACCTTTACAAGTTTGCGTTGCACCCCCCGGAAAAATAGTCTAATTTCGTTCCAGCTATTAACCGCTTATCCCGAACCATTACAGATAATAGGCAAAATCCGTTGGTTATCAAGAATAATTCGGGATAAGACACAGAATTAGATGATTAGGCGGAACCATTCCGCTCAATCATAAGTTCGACGCTTTCAAGTAAAATCGAGTGGAAATCTAATTCAAGGTGTTAGACGAGCGCAACAGTTGAGAATATGAAACATTTATTGACTTCACTCACACTTTTAATTTTGCTGGCTAATTATTCTTACGCTCAAAGTAAGACTGAATTACCTTCCAACTGGAAGTTAATCAACGGTTGCACGGTTAGCGTTTACGTTCCACCCGATATTGAATTTGTAGAGGACAATACTTCTGATGCTTGTTTACGTGAATATCGAAGTAAAAACATTTCGATTGAAATATATGTAACTCCATTCAATATTGGTGCAGACCAATACTCAAACTGGCTTGAATACTGCGTAGTGAAAACTAAAATTAACACGCGAGAAGCAGAGATTGTCACTCAACATATTTCGGTAACTTCCGAGAAGAATAGTGGTTTAGATTATATGGCTATGATGCTTGTGCCTCAATTTAGAAAAGGAAGTGGTAATTTGATAATCACGACTTGGAGTAAGACTTCAAACGAACGAGACAAAGCAATTAAGATTCTTAAATCAGTGCAATTTGATAATAAATAATGAACAATCTTATTTTCAAAATGTCTGTTAAAATAACGCCGCATCGAACAAATCAATGGACGTGAGGGCGAAACAGCGACTTTCTTTTCCCGTTGTCCGTCAAACTCCAGCGGGCTTGGCGGCGGTTTCGCCCCACGTCATCTCAGCCGTTGGGCGGCTTCCTTTTGTTTAAGCGTATGACCGATAGTCTTGTGAAAATCTATGACTTGAAGCAAGACCATCGGAAGATTGGTTTAGTTCAGAAAGCTACGCTCGAAACCAAAGATTCTGGTCTCGTCCCTGAACAAGCTTTATTTGGTTCGCCCGATTGGTGGCGTGCCGTTGAAGAAAACTTAATTCCTATTCATACTATTGAAGGCATTATTTCTCGCGTTTATATGAGCGGACATAATGATTACCCTGAATTTGAAATTGACGACGGACAAGAAAAGACTCGTTGGACACGCGAAGGAGCAGATGAAGCCTATGTTGCCGGAAGGCGCGTCAAGCTAAGGTATGTGTTTCAAAAGCCGAAAAGAGCGTTCGGCGGTAAGTATCCGCACGAAGTTGTTCTTGAAATTTGGATAAGTTCAAATGACCGAAAGGAAAGTAGCGTGTTTTAATCAACGCGCTGTCCAACAATTCAGCTATGAAAGAAGCAGTCAAGCACATATTTTGACCGGCCCGCCGGGGCATCCGTAAAAAAGGTTGGCTGCGGCAGGGATAAATGATAGTGATCGCCGGATGGCGTTCGACCTTTATGTGCAAAGAACTTCGAATAAAACTCGCCGATGACTGCTTGTTCTTCAGTGACCTTATTCGCGTGGTGAAATCGGTTTACACTGTTCCATTCAGCTATTTGAGACTTCGCTTTTATTAAGCGGCCTATGGTCGTATCGGGTTTTTGGGTTGCCGGCGGTCATAACCAATGGACGGAACTTGAACTGCTCGTAAAGAGTTGTTTGGTTCATGAAGACTCGCCGGCACCCGCCAAGTGCATTCATCCTTTCGGGTGCGATTTGTGACATTGCGAACATCGTTTTAATTGAAGGTCAAACAATGCGCCGAGACTGTCAAATAACAAGTCGGACGACCGGGCCAAAAGCCCGACTTTCATCCTACCAATGGACGTGAGGGCGAAACAGCGACTTTTTTTTTACGTTCTTCGTTCATATAAACTTGCGTGTGGCTGGTTTCGCCCCACGTCATCTCAAGCGTTCGCTTCCTCTCGGTTTTCAGCGATGGTGTGATAAGGTTGCGTTGATGTTGAGGAGTTTTTTATGTTGACGGAAACTATTACATTACAAGTCGAATCTGATATTGCTCGTTTTTACAACGACGCACCGCAGACCGACAAACAAAAATTACAGGCCTTGTTTGGAAGTTGGCTGAAACACTACGCCGAAGCCGATGTAGATTCTTTGAAACGGACGATGGACGAATTGAGCCGCAACGCTCAAAGCAGAGGTTTAACGCCGGAAATTTTGGAGTCGCTTCTAGCCGATGAATAGCGAACAGTTACGCGGTGTCTTTGACAATAATGTGCTGGTCAGTGCGGCTTTGTTGGCGGACGTTCCGCGAAAAGCTTTTGACAAACTGCTAGATAACGGCACGGTTTTGGTTTCCATTCCGGTTCTGCTTGAATTAGCCGCCGTTCTCAACCGCCCAAAATTTGACCAGTATGTCACGCATGACGAGCGAATGCGTTTTATGGTGAGTTTTTTGAAAGTCGCCCAGATGGTTGAAGTCAACGAAACAATCGTCGCTTGCCGCGACCCGAAAGATGACAAATTGTTGGAGTTGGCGGTGAACGGCAATGCTGATTTTCTGATAACAGGCGACAAAGATTTGCTGGTTTTGAGTCCTTTTCGCGGAGTAGAAATAATCACGCCGAGAGAGTTCTTGGACAAAACCTTTTGAAAATAATGGCGGAAGCGAACAATTCAGCTATAAAAGTTGCAGTCAAGCACAAAGTTTGGCCTGGCCGCCGCGGTCATTAAAAAAGCTGATTGGCTGCGACAGAGGGCGAAACAACGACTTTGTTTGTTAGCTTGTCTTTTTAACGCGGAGTTGTGTGGCGGCGGTTTCGCCCCACGTCATCTCAACCGTTCGGCCTTTTACCCAATACCGTCACAATTATTTGTTTGTAGGAATTTGGTTTACTGTATTATTTAGGTTATGGATTATCGGGACTTTATTACAATTGAAGCGGGCAAACGAAGCGGAAAACCCTGTGTCCGCGGGTACGAATTACGGTTTATGAAGTGCTTGAGTATTTAGCTTCCGAGATGACCGAAGAAGAAATACTCGATGACTTTCCCGAATTGACTCATGAAGATTTGAAAGCCTGCATTGCGTATGCCCCCGACCTTGAGCGGCGATTGACGACAGTTCCTCTTGCCGCTATTTAAGCAAACAGCTCATTTTAATACGGGAGATGTTACAATCGCATTGACTGAGGTAATCTTATGATTTCGATTACATTCCCAGATCCTGAAACTGAAAAACGAGCGTTGGGCTTTCTGCTTGGACGCTTTTCAGGGCGCGTTTTGAAATCGGGCGAGCATCTCGTTCCCGAAGCGGCGCTTGAGGCGTTGGCGGATCAGAACATTTCTTTTAGCGTTCAGGGCAAGGCAACTTATGAGCAACAAATTGCGGCGATTCGAGATATTGCTCCCGCTTCAATTTAACGACGGACGCGAGGTCTCGACGGAGTTGCTGGCCGAAGCGGTTTTGGAGATAGTCGACAAGTTTGACGCGGCGAGCTATGAAACGCAAAAAGTCGAAGGTCATTGGAGGCACCAAGGCGTTCTATACCGGGACAATCTGGTGAAGATCGTCATTGACACGCCGGACGACGAGGCCAACCGCGAATGGATGCGTGAGTACAAATCGCGTTGGAAAGATAAGCTTGAACAACTTGAGTTGTGGCTGGTGAGTTACACTATCGACCTTGATTGATTTGCAACATATTGAGTTCTATTGAGCTTTTTTAAGACCTTTCTAACCTGCGTAATTCTTCCTCGCGATAACCTTTATTTCCTCCCGCCAGTTCTCATGTAATTCGAAACGCCAGAGTTCGATCTTTTTGGACAGCATTTTTGCAAAATATTCGAAGTCTCGGTGGAAGCTGAGGGCTGGGGCGACGGCATATACCAATGCAGGCTGATCGAGAATTTCGAGGTCGCCGAAAACTTTTGCGCGTTTTAGTGCGCCGCCGCGGCGGAGGTGTTCGATCTTTCGCCAGTAATCAGCTGCCTGGAATGGCATTTCGCGGTCGGGTGAGGCTTTGATTTCGATGATGACGAGGCGGCCGTCTTTTCGTAAGGCGAGCAGGTCGATCTTGTCGGCGAAGGTGCGGAACTGGTTGTAGATCGGGGCGAGGATCAGATTTGTATCGAGCAGTTTTATATTGCGGCGGAGGATCGATTCGAGCCACGATTCGGGGGAAAGGCGGTAAAGCTCGTGGCGTTTTGAAGCGATGTAGGCGCTTCGGTGAATCTCGAGACTCGCGATCAACTGTTCGAAGTCAGCCTTGGACGCCTCGCTTAAACTTCGTTTGGTCCTTTCGATCCCAAACCACGCGTTTTCACCGCCCGGCATCTTGCGTACGCGGGCGAAAGGCAGGCCGTGGAAACGTATACTCTCACCGCTTTTGGCGAACATTACATCGATCCTTGCGGGCGATAAAGAAATGATCGTTTGCGCCGTTTCGCTCATTTCGACCTCGGCGGGAAGAATGAGTTTCTTCGGCCTGTTACGCCACAGGTCGCCAAGATCGAGTGGCGGAAGATGCTTTAATCCGGCTTTTCCGATCTCGAATATTTTGATCTGCGACTTTATCGGTTTCTCAAGGAGTGCGTGCAGTTTTCGCAGATTTCGCGTGACCTTTTTTTCGCCGACTATCCATATTTCGTCGATCGGATTCTTCCGGCGCATCTGCAATTTAGCCAGCCAGAGAATGGCGGTGGTCAGAAGCGTTTCAGGCGTTGTGCGTTCGGAAACGTCGGATAAAATCGCTGTCTGAACGCCCGTCTGATTTTTAATAACTATCTCGGCAAAGCGGCCACTTCCTTTGTTCAGGGCGACGCGGACGAGCTTTACTTGTGGATCGTTCTCGGTAATTAGTGCGGCGATCTCATTCGCCTTTTGCAGACGGGCAAGCTCGACATTTGCGCTCAATTCGGCGGCGGAAACACGTGGAACGAGCCTGATCGTCTCGGTCGTGCGGGCAAAGGTTGCTTTTACATCGAGCGTAATTTCGTTGCCATCGGCCGTTACTTTTTCGATACGCACGGAGCGAAAGCCTTTGTCATCCAGAAATCCAAAAAGCAGTTTGTTGTCGTCGTCCAGAAGTTCGATCTCGGTGCGGTTGAGCGGGAAAGTTTTGCCGTTTTCGCTCACGACAAGCCATTCGGTATGGGCGTCGATAAGCGCGGGAAGATCGAAAGATTTCGCAGGGCTTACCATTTATGCTTCCCGTCAAAGAATTTCATCATAGCCTCGGCCCAATCGGCATAACCTTGTTCGGACGGGTGAATCCCGTCAGCAAAAAACCCTTCGAGCTGAACATCAATAGGCTGCGGATAATAATAAACCCGGTCCATTTCAGCTGTCAGATCCTTTATATTGGCGTCGTGCAGCTTTGAGAGTTCCCACAAAAGGCCCCGGATCGGGTGCGGCATCGCGGGCGAATATTTTATCATCGGGCAGTTTGATAAAAAGGAAACGGCTTCCGGATTCCGTTTGCGCAAAATGGCCAGAAGCTCGGTCATATCGCGCCGCCATTTCCGCGGGCTGCTGAGCTTCATCACATCGTTTCCTCCAAGCCCGATAAGGATGTAATCGTAGGTTTCGTCGGGGATCCGCGGAACAAGCTCATCTATCGTCCGGCGGGCGGTCACTCCGTTTTTGCCGATGACCGTCCAGCTCACCTTTTTGCCGATGCGTGAACTCAGCCGTTGCGCGAATTGCCCGGTGAGGGCGAATTCGTGCGTACGGGCACCCAATCCGGCAATTGTCGATTCGCCGATCACCAGCAGCTCCACAGTTTCATGGCCTTCGCCGACGATGCCTGATGTATCTCCCGCCGCGTCCGGCAGCAGGCCGACCTTTCGCCGCGTGTATTGGCCCTGCAAATAGAGGAACGGCGAGATCGGCAAAACGGCGGCGGCACCGGCGAGGTAGATCGCCTGCCAACGGAATAGATTTTTCCCGCTCTTGTCCGCTCGTTCCATTATGTTAAAATTCAGATACCCGAATGTTTTTGTCAAATCCCGCTAAATCTTTTCTTGCGAGTATTTTACTCCTGTTCCTTGTTGCCGGGTGTGGTTTCCTGCAAACGAATGAAAATAAGACGCTGCCGCTCGTGCCGGAACCGAAAAGCCGTTTTCCGTTTACGACAAAAGAACCTGAGAATTTTCAGTGTGAGATGGTCGTGACGGCGGGCAATCTTATTCGGCGTACGCTGATGGCGAAAAAGGGAAGTTCGCGCCGGATCGATTTCGACCCCGGTGAAAAAAATCAACGCGCTGTATTGCAGACAGAAAAAGGTTACGTGATCGCGTTCGATAAGAAGATCTATGCCGAAAAAGCAGCTTCAACCGGGCCTATAACTGCCGATGCCCAATTCAGCGAACTAACATCAGAGCTGCTAAATCGAGGCGAGCACGCGGAATTCGAAGAGATCGGGCGTGAGGGAGCGGTCGTTAAATACAAGGTGCGTTTAGAAGGCGGCGAGGCGAATGAGATCTTAGTTTATTTTGACGAAGTGATTGGACTGCCGGTGAAGCAGGAGTTTTTTACGGTGAATGGAAGCGAAAAGGTTCTTCAGTATTCGGTTGAGATTTTGAATTTTCAGGCCGATGTCGATGAAAGCGTTTTTGCGATTCCCGCCGGATTTCGTAAGGTTTCGGTGAGTGAGTTTTATGGGCAGTGAAGCGTGCCATTTTTTTTAACAGGATGAGCAGGATATTCAGGATGATTAATCGAGTCAGAAATGAATGAAGCTATCTTGTTCATTTGAGTATCCTGGTAAGTGTTTTTCTCTGCGTCTATAAAGTATGGAAATCCAAATCACCCCGGAACAGCGAAAGCGGGCTGAGGACACGCTGCACGGATTGGCGTTCGCACAGATGATGGGCATGCGGCTGGTCGATATGCGGCATAACGAAGCCGTGATCAAGATCGATATGCGTGACGATCTGCGGCAGCCGGCGGGGGTTTTGCACGGCGGCGTGACGGCGACGCTGATCGATACGGCAATGGCATTTGCCGTCATCACGCGTCTTGCAGAAGGCGAGCGGGCTTCGACCATCGACCTGACCGTACATTATCTGCGGCCGCATTTTGAAGGAACGTTCACCTGCACCGGAAAGGTCGTGCGGGCCGGAAAAAGGATCTTTACCGTTTCGGCGGATGTAGTTAACGAAGACGGCAAGCTGATTGCGACGGCGATCTCGACGTATACGAAGGTTGGTAAATCGTGAATCGTAAATCGTGAATCGAAAGAGGAATGATCAACCTGCCGCGATTCACTATTGACGATTTCACGATTCACGCTCCTCTTATGGATCCGATCAAAAAATTCGCACTATTTGTAAAGCCCTATAAATGGAGCATGATCGCCGGGATATTTTTTATTCTTGTGTCGCTGCTGTTCGGGCTGTTCGTGCCGTATTTAGTCGGGTTGGCGGTGGACGATCTGAGCGTCGAAATAACCTGGCCAAAGATCATTTACTACCCGCTTATTATTCTCGGCGTGAACGCGATGAGCGGGGTTTTTTTGTTTTTGCAGCGGCGTGTTTTGATCAACACATCTCGTCATATCGAATTCGACATGCGAGAGGCATTCTACAAAAGCCTGGTCGGTCAGCCGCTCGAATTCTTTCACAACAACCGCGTTGGCGACCTTATGGCGCGTGCGACGAACGACCTTGCGGCGATCAGGCAGATCGTCGGGCCGATGATACTGTACAGCTTTCAGGCGATCTTTGCTCTTTGTATCGTGCTGCCAATTCTGCTGAGCATTTCGGTAAAATTAACGCTTCTGCTTTTAATTCCGATGCCGCTTGTCTCACTGACGGTCAAGTTTCTCGGCAACCAGATACACAAACGGTTTGAGAAAATACAAGGCTTTTTCTCTGACATAACGGCACGCACGCAGGAGAATCTGAGCGGTGTTCGCGTTGTCAGGGCATACGCACAGGAAGATTCGGAGATAGAGGAATTTCAGAAGCTGAATCGAGAGTATGCGGCTCAAAATCTTCGTCTTGTGAAATTTGCTGCCGCAATGCGCCCGCTGCTTTTCTTTTTTATCGGATTAGGGTTTGTCATCATCGTGGCTGTAGGCGTGCCGATGGCCGTTCGCGGCGAGATAACGGCCGGCAACTTCGCGTCGTTTATTTTGTACCTGCAGCGTATGATCTGGTATCTAATCGCTCTCGGCTACGTCGTCAATCTTTATCAACGCGGCACCGCAAGCTTGAAACGCTTTAACGTGATTCTTGAAACTGAACCGCTGATAAAAGACGTTTCGGGCGTTAGCGAACAAGAGCCGATCAAAGGTGCGATAGAGTTTCGCGATCTGTCATTTGCCTATAACGGCACGCCGGTTTTGAAGAATATCGATCTTACTATCGGGCAGGGAAAGACGGTCGCGTTCGTAGGCAAAACCGGGAGCGGAAAATCGACGCTGATGAGCCTCATCCCGCGGCTGATCGAGGCACCGGAAGGCAGCATTTTGGTTGACGGCATTCCCGTACGAGAATTTCCGATTGAGCAGCTTCGGCGGTCCATCGGCTTTGTGCCTCAGGAGACGTTCTTGTTCAGCAACACGCTCGCGGCGAATATTGCGTTTGGAGTCGAGAGTCAAGAGTCAAGAGTCGAGAGTTTGGAAGAGGTACAAGACTCTTCCTCTCGACTCTCGACTCTCGACTCTCGACTTTCAGTAGAGAAAGCAGCCGAGATCGCCGGGCTGGCGGACGATATCAAAGACTTTCCCGGCAAATACGAACAGCTCGTTGGCGAACGCGGCATCACACTTTCAGGCGGGCAGAAGCAGCGGACGGCTATCGCACGCGCCGTGATGCGCGATCCGCGAATATTGATTCTCGACGATTCGCTTTCGGCCGTTGATACCTACACCGAAGAAAAGATACTGCATAATCTGCGCGATGTGCGTCGCGGACGAACGACGCTGATCGTCTCGCACCGCATCTCGACCATACGCGACGCCGACCTCATCTGCGTCCTTCACGACGGCCGCATTATCGAACGCGGTACGCACGAAGAACTGCTCGCGTTTGACGGCGAATATGCAGAGCTTTATCAGCGGCAGTTGCTGGAAGAAGAGTTGGATGCGGCAGAATAAATTCCTTTTCTGCATAATGCAGTGGCTAGTTTCTTCATATGTTAAAATTCTAAACATGGGGGAAGAAAATCTAAAGAGAGTTTCACGCGAACACAAGAGATCAAAGGCGACGACCCTTAACGTCAAGCTTGATGTCCAACCGCATTCTGCCAACGACGAAGAGCTTAAAGTTCCTCGCAATGACAGCGTAACCGCTGACAAGCTCTCGAGCACAATATGCTTTGAGATTCGACCGTTCAAAACGAAACTTGCGCCTGGAATGACATTACGCGGTCTTGAAGAACTTATGCGCGAAATATAGCCGAATTACTGCCTGACGTATAGCCATCAAGGCCTGGCAAAAGTAATTCACTGCCTACGGGAAGCAAAGCGTCCGATGGAGAAACTCCCCCAGTTTAAATATCACCCCGATCCGCTTCGAACGGGTGCTGTTGAGGAGAGCGAGACGGAATGCGTATGTTGTCATCGTAAGCGAGGTTTCATTTACGTTGCAGGAGTCTACGCAACCGGCGAGTATGATGAGTTGATTTGCCCGTGGTGCATAGCCGACGGAAGTGCTGCCAAGAAGTTCGACGCAACGTTCTACGGTGGTCTATTCGATTCTCAAACTCCTTCTGAAGTCCGCGATGAGATAAACAGGCGCACACCAGGTTACAACTCTTGGCAATCCGAAGAATGGAAAACGCATTGTGGTGACGTGTGTGAATTTCATGGCGATGCACCGAAAACCGAGTTGCATGAAGTCGCAATCAACCCCATTCGTTTGGATCTCGCGCTCAATGATGACGAGTGGACTAAGTTTGTCGAACACTATGAGCCCGGCGGCGACCCCGCAATATACAAATTCGTTTGTCGGCATTGCGGGGAAGTGATCTACAATTGGGACTGCAGTTAAGACTTATGGAGAATCCGAAGCCAAGCATCGAAGCTCAATATAAAACAATGGTCATCATTTGGGCGACCTTGCTGATGTCGCAGATGATGTTTGTCGTTTTGCTGATTTTTATCAAGCCGCATCTGTTCAAGTTCGATTTTTCGAAACCGATCGCAGGCGCCAGCGGAGCGATGGTGCTTGGGTTTGCGGTGGCGGCGTTGACGGCGGTTGGGTTCTCGTTCGCTTTTCGCAAAAGGCTGAACGAACGGGCGGTCGCCGTACAAGATACAGGCCAGGTTCAGAGCGGCCTAATCATCGCCCTCGCTTTGTGCGAAGCGAGTTCGCTGTTCGGTCTGGCATTGGCCTTTGCGTTCGACTATCAATACTTTTTTCTCTGGATCGGGCTTGGCGTAGTCGGAATGATCCTACACTTTCCGAAACGCGATGAGCTTCATGCGGCAAGCTTTAGAAAGTGAGAATTTCCCGCAAAGGAGCAAAGACGCAAAGTGTAGTTCTCGATTTTTTTCACTTTGGGCAACGGACACGCTTAGGATTGTGAACACCTAACAAACTAAAAGACCGCGTCGATTGCTCGATGCGGTCTTTGTTGTTTTATATTTAATTGTAAATTATCTACCGAAACTGCTTATTGTTACGTTTCGTCGGCCGAAACGGCGAGCTTCGGAACAGCTTGCCATCCAGATATCGATCCTGCGGCCTTTTATCTTGCCGCCGGTGTCGGAGACGAGATAGTTGCCGCTGTAGCCGGCGGCGTTAAGATTAACGCGGCTGCCAAGGCCCAATACCCGCGGGTCGGCGGCAATAAGGCCTTGCCTTACACCGTGTCCCATTGCTGTTCTTCCTCTCAAACAATACGCTGTGGCTACAAATGAGCCTCTGCTGATACCGGCCGCTTTTGACGACACGGTCTTTTCTACTAACTTCTTCTTATTGTCCTGCTGTTCAATTACTGCTTCTGTATTTATTTCTTCTTCTAGATTATTTAATTGTAGTTGCGAATTCTTCGCTGAACTGAGAGCGGTTTTTGTCTCGGTCTGTGCGTAGATAAATACCACGAACATTCCGATAAGCGACAAAATGACGCCTCCTCTAACGAGATTTTTCATTATCAAAACTCCTATTTTTATAGCTTCAATCAAACGCGAAAACAGTAGCGAGATAAAAAGATCGCTTACCATCTGACCCCTTGTATTGCGTTGAATTGAAGACTCGATCGGCAGAGGATGCTGCCTGTTTCCATCCGATCGCGAACAGAACATGAGGGGATTGTAGCAGTTTTGGCCCCGCCTGTCCACCCCGACTGAAACCGCAACCCCTTATGATATATGCAATTGCTGTGTTTTCAGGCGCTTAGGCATGAGAATTCGGCGCGCGTTTAGTAGACTTATCGGGCCAAATTCGCGTATATTTCATAGGTCAATTGACGCATTTCTTCCGGAACAAATCAACGAGGACAAATAATATGCAGGAACGCCGTCAGGGAGCACGACATCCGGTCTCATTTCCGATCAGGGTCAGGTGGAAGGACGAGGGCGGAACCGAGGTGATCGAGGAAGGCCTGACAGAGAACGTCGGACCCCAGGGAGCACTCGTCTATCTGCCGCGAAAACTGCCAACTGTTGGGGCCAAGGTAGAACTGACAATTACCGAGAATTCGGATGACGAGGTCAGCGTCTCGGCCCAGGTAATCCGGTTAGAGCGAAACGCCGCCCATCCGCAAGTCGCCCTAGACCTTCTAGACTCGATAAGAGTCTGGAAAAAGAAGGTTTGGGAAATGGCCGGTGACAGGATCGCCGCCGAGAAACCGGAAGAGCTTGACGACTGGTAGGGCGAGTCTGGAGTCGAGAGTCTGGAGTCGAGAGTCGGAGAAGAATTTATCATCTCATACTCTCGACTCTCGACCCTCGACCCTCGACCCTCGACCCTCGACCCTCGACTTGGTTTCGACTTAAATCCAATGAAAATCCTAGTCCTTGGTGCCGGCCGAATGGGGCATGGCGCTGTTTATGATCTTGTTCACAATTCACCGGATGTTTCGGCGGTTACGATAGCCGATTTTGACGTTAAGAAAGCCGAACACGTCGCCGAAACGGTTGGAACCGACAAGATCACCGCAACGCAAATCGACGCGGCGAACTATGAGGCTGTCGTCGACTTGATGCGCGGGAACGACTCGGCGATTTCGTGCGTCAACTATTGGTACAACGAATCCCTTTCGCGGGCGGCGATCGAAACCAGCACGAATTTCTGCGATCTGGGCGGCAATAACTATGTTGTCGACGAACAACTTGCGCTTGATGAAGACGCAAAAACGGCCGGAATCAATATCATCCCCGATTGCGGCCTGGCCCCGGGAATGGTGTCGATACTGGCGATGCACGGTGCGGCAAAATTCGATGAGATCGAAGAGATCCACATCCGCGTCGGCGGTCTGCCGCAAGATCCGCAGCCGCCGCTTAACTATCAATTGGTATTCTCGGTCGAAGGATTGATCAACGAGTATCTGGAAGTTGCCCGCGTTATTCGCGAAGGTTCGGTCGAGGAGGTCGATTCGATGACCGAGATCGAAGAACTTTCGTTCGAGGGTTTCCCGCCGCTCGAAGCATTTCAGACCTCGGGCGGAACGTCGACGCTGCCGGACACGTTTTTGGGCAAGATCCGCGAGCTTGATTACAAGACCATCCGCTACGCCGGGCATTGCGAGAAGTTCAAAACGATGATCGACCTCGGACTTTGCTCAAGCGAAGAGATTGTCGCCGACTACGTAAAGGTGAAGCCTCGAAAAGTCTTTGGCGAACTGCTCCAAAAACATCTGCCGGCCGACGGCCCGGATTATGTGCTTGTCAGACTGGATTTTGTTGGTAAGACCGGCGGCGGAACCAAAAAGCTTCGGTACGATATCGTCGATAGACAGGACGAGACAACCGGCCTTTCCGCAATGATGCGTACGACGGCGTTTCCCGCTTCGATCATCGCGCAGATGATGGCAAGCGGCGATGTTCTGGAACGCGGGGCAACGCCGCAGGAAAAGGCCATCGATCCGGTAAAGTTTGTCGCCGAACTCAAACGGCGTAATATAAACATAAAGATGAGTTAGTAATTTTATTTACGAATCAGGGAGAAAGTAATTATGATCACACTTGCAGATGCTAGAAGAATTATTGCGGCGGCAGAGAAAAAGGCCGATGAAATCGGGCAGCCGATGAACATTGCGGTTGCGGACGCAGGCGGAAATCTCGTCGCTCATGTCCGGATGGACAATGCCTGGCTGGGGAGCGTTGATATTTCGATTAAGAAGGCGTGGACCTCAAGGGCGTTTGATATTACGACAAAAGATCTGGGCGAAAACAGCCAATCTGGCGACCAGTTTTTTGGGATTCACGCGTCGAATAACGGCAAAGTTATGATATTCGCCGGCGGCATTCCGTTAAAAAAGGATGGCAAGGTCGTAGGCGCTATTGGCGTCTCAGGCGGAAGCGGCGAGCAGGATCATTCGGTTGCAGAAGCCGGTGCGGCCGCGTACTAAAACCCCTACAACTAAAATAATAAAAAGGCTTCCCGATTCGGGCGAGCCTTTTTATTCGAGATTTCCGACGGTTATAGGATTTGCCAGCGAAATGTTACTGCCTCACTAGGCGTGTGGGCAATGACCAGCAATTTTACCATTACCTCAAAGCCTTTTTCGTAATGGTCCGTTATACGCATCAAGTAAGTATGTCCCACTTTGACCGGAGCCGTTTGGGCTGCCGATGAAGGTTTTTGAAACAAGTCGGTCTCCTTCAGCTCCTGCGTCGTACGGGCCTTGCGGTCCTGCGCTATGAGAACTTTGCCTTCCGAAACCCGCAGCGAAGCGTAACCCTGGCCCTTGCCGACGGTTTCTTCGTATCCGTATTTCTTCTGAAGCTCGTCGGCTGATCCAAGATCGATAACAACACCTTGCCTCGCTCCTTCAACACCTACCGTGAGGCCATCCGCATTGTAACTATGGAAGTTTATGTCGCTGCAGCGATTGCGAACCTCATATTGTTGGAAAACGCTCCCGTATCCGCCGTCTCGGAAACAAAGCGAGCGGGCAAGCGGGTCGTGGGCATACAAAGTGACAATGCCGCTTTTTAGGTGATCGGTCATGTCGCGGTTTTGTGCGTGAAGTGTCAGAGAGAAAACCAAAAAAGAGAGGGTCAAGGTAACTGCCCAGACGGCAGATACAAGGGTCGTTTTCATATTGTTTACCTCAATTTGGAATTCGAAAGGATGGGGAGTACGAAAAAATGACCGCGGCTTAGAATTAAGCCGCGGCCCGGAAAAAATATTATTACGCATTCAATCCGACAAGGCGTGGATTGGCCTTCTTCTTCAAAAGTTTCCGCAGTTTCAGCCTTGCTTTGTGAAGCTGCGATTTCGACGTTCCGACCGAACAGCCGAGTATTCTTGCAACTTCTTCGTGCTCAAATCCTTCAACATCGTGCAGGACAAAAACGTTCTTGTAACCTGCCGGAAGCTGTTCAATCGCGTTTTCCAGAGCCATCTTATCGACGATCTGCATTTTGAACGGATTATCCGTCCCCGGAACGATCTGCTCAGGCGTTACGCCTTCCTCGGTCGTCTTTTCAAACTTTACGTTCCTTTTGCGGAAGTGCATCAAGACCTGGTTTACGGTCAATCGGTGCAGCCATGTGGTGAAAGCCGAATCGCCGCGAAAGCTGCCTACCTTTCGGTAAAGCTGGATAAACACATCCTGCGTAAGATCTTCAGCCTCGAAGGCATTTTGCAGCATCCGCAAACATATCGAATAAACACGCCGGTGGTGACGCTGGTAGATCTCTTCGAAAGCGGCCATGTTGCCCTTTGACGCCGCCTGCGTCAGCTCGAAATCCTTCGCCTTCGGAATGTCGTTAACGTGTGCTGACGATAAAGAAGAACCTTCCGCCGTCTCGCTACCCGTTCCGCCCTGAAATAAAGGAAAATTTAATGTTTCGGTTGTCATTCGCTTGTTCCCCCCGCTGTGTGTTTAATCAATTGGTGTGCCAAACCGAGACTCTTGAAGATAAGAACGCTTCTGAGGGTAATTTGTTGCGTTTTTACAGGCATACTTTAATATTCGGCGTACATCCAAGCACAGATTCAAACCAAAGCGTGTAACCGCGGCGCATTCCGGTATACGATTTGGTGTGCACTAAAACGTGTCACCATTGTTGTTCAATTTCCGTAGTGCTAGAATCATAATTCCAAGTTTTGCACCCATTATTCCGGTGAGTGAGATGGTTAGAAAAGAAACTTTTAGATCCGCGATGCTGATTGGCATGTTTCTTTTGGGCATGATCGCAGCTTTCGCCCAAGCTCCATCCACACCCAAAGTCAAAACTCAGGAAGTTTCCGATGTCGAGGGAATTCCGGTTTTGATAAAACACCTGCCGGACTGGGAAAATGTGCGTAATGCCGCTACTTTCACCAGTAACCCTCAGGAACTTAAGAATACGCTTGGGAACCGGCCAGTGATCGACCTAATAGATTTTTCGGGCGGCACCGAGGCCGTTACGGCGACGTATCCGGCAGGAAAGCTTTTGATTGTGGAGTATACAAATCCGCAAGCATCAAGCAGCGCGGATGCGATGTTTCAACAGCATTTTGCGGGCACGCCGCAAACTTCGCCGGTCGTTTACCGCCGTATCGGAAACTATAATACATTTGTTTTCGACGCCACGGACGAAACCGCCGCTAACTCCCTTTTGGACGAGATCAAGTATCAGAAAATCGTCCAGTGGCTTGGCGAAGATCCGTATCTGCTCCAGCGTTTGGAACGATATTTTGTAACCACGACGCGCGATATTTTTATCTCGACAGTCCTTTGGATCGTCGGCGGGATCGGCATCTCCATCTTTGCCGGGATCGTTGCGGGCTTTGTCTTTTTCCGCTTTCGCGAACAAAAACGGGCGACACGCACGGCGTATTCGGACGCAGGTGGTTTAACACGCTTGAACCTGGACGGTTTGAGCGAGTAGCGGAAGTTAAGAACACCGGAAAAGGGCGCCTTAGACTTCAAACGATATCCTAACCCAGAGATTTATCTGTTGCCTTCCAGTTAGTTCGGATGCTATCATAATGCAAGCATAAAGAGTCTTGGGAGAAAAAGATGCCTAATGTATTGGTCAGAGATGTTGAGGTTTCGGTGCTTGACCGTTTAAAGCTTCGGGCAAAACGTCAAAAACGTTCGCTGCAGGCGGAAATGAAGACTATTTTTGAGGATGCTGCAGCAAGACCCGAGCCTTTGTCCGAGCTTGAACTCATTAGAAAGATCAGGGCTTCAAATACGAAGGTCAATAAAACAGATTCAGCGGACTTACTGCGTGAGGACCGTGACCGATGATAATAGTCGTCGATGCAAGCGTCGCGATCAAATGGTATGTAGACGAAGTTCACACTGCCGAGGCCGAACAGTTGATCGGCGGGCGATTTGAGATGTACGCGCCGGAATTGTTGCTACCTGAGTTTGGAAATATCTTATGGAAGAAATGCCGAAACGACGACCTCGATGAAAACGTCGCCCTATCGGCGATAGACTCGCTCCGGTCGCTTAATATTGTCCTGCATTCGAATGCATCACTTCTAGAGCCGGCATTCGTGGGTGCGCACGAAACCGGGCAAAGCGTTTATGATTGGACATATCTTGCCCTTGCGATGTCGTTGGATTGTAAACTTGTAACGGCCGACCGAAAATTCTTTATTGCTTTAAGAAACACGCGTTTCAAACAACATCTTGTTTGGGTGGAAAATATTCCAACCCTTAATTAAGGCAAAGCTCCGAGTAGGTTAGCAATATCCTCAACATTATTATAAAAATGCGGTGCGATACGTAAACGGTCGTTGCGCGGGCTGACAATTATTCCCTCGTTTTGCAGGTGTTCGGCGATCTTGCTGCAATCCATACCGCCGCGATGTTTGATGCAGACGATGGCCGATTTTTCACCGTTTTCGCGAGAGCTGATTGTCTCGTAGTTGGTTTCCGATAATCGTCCGCAAAGTTCGTCCGTCAATTCTTCCAAATAAGCTTCGATCTTGTTGAGACCGGTTTCGTTCAGCAATTTCAGGCTTTGTTCAAGTCCGTAGAATAATGCAGCGGGTCCGGTTCCGCTTTCCATGGCTAAAGCGTTTGGCTTAAAAGGCTGGGCGCGGTCGGTAAAGTCCCAGGGTGTTTCGACGCTTATCCATCCGACGAAAGACGGTTCGACACGCGCTCTTGCCCTATCCGACAGATATAAAATGCCGCAACCTTCAGGAGCGCAGAGCCATTTGTGGCTAGCTCCGGCCGCAATGTCAACGAACTGGGCGGGAAGATCAAAACCGGACGCACCGAGGCTCTGAATAATATCCACCGCAAATAAAGCATCGGCGTTTCGAGCTGCCCGGCCAATACGCTCCAGATCGGCCTTGAAACCCGAGGCGAACTGGACCGAGCTGATCGCGACAAGCTTGGTGTTCGAGTCGATCATTGAGATCATCTCATCGATGTCGATCCGCCCGTCTATTTCCTTACAAAGCCGCAGTTCGACGCCAAAACGGTCGCGCACCATTCGCCACGGATAGAAATTTGCTGGAAATTCTTGCTCGAAACTGACTATATTGTCCGTATTTGTCCATGTAAGGCCGTTGGCGACCGAGGCGAAACCGTCGGATGTGTTTCGCATGAATGCGATCTGCTCAGGCTGGACGCCCAGCATTTGGGCCACGAGAACGCGGGCCCGGTTTTTTGTCGCGACCCAATCGTTGAAATTGTTCGAGCCGTGCAGAGATACGTCGTTCAATTGGGCGGTAACGGCGGCGATAGCGGTCGTGGGCATCGGCGAAACAGCGGCGCTATTAAGATATGTATATTTGCTGGCAGCCGGAAACAATGAGCGTATTCCTTGATTCATAATAATTTTCAACGCAAAGACCAGACATTTAACAGGATGGACAGAATTGACAGGATTTACGTTCTTAATTTATACCTAACTAGATTCAAATCATCCTGAATATCCTGCACATCCTGTAAAAAACTCCGCCGTTGTAGCGGATAAATTCTTTGACAAACCTTGCCGGTAAAGTTAATTTCTATGTTGGTGAGGTTTGTGCCGGCCGCGTGTTACAGTTTGGCATCAAACAGTTTGTTGATTATGTTCGATTTCAAAAAGAAAAAACAAATCGATTTTGGCATGGTTTCAGCGGCGGACGATCCGGATGTGGATGTCGTGCGTCTCGGCCGTGAATCGAGAAATGGTTTGTGGTCGGAGAGTTTACGGCTTTTGCGCGATGTTTTTCTAATCATTGTCGTCTTTATTCTATTTGGCGTGTTTGCCGTGCAGCCGGTTGTTGTCGAAGGAACATCGATGCTGCCGCAGCTTCATGACGGCGAGCGGCTGCTTGTCAATAAACTCGTCTACTACAAGTTTAAGAGCATTAGCTGGGGCCACCTAGACCGCGGCGACATCGTCGTATTCTGGTATCCGAGCGACCCCGACAAAAGTTATGTAAAGCGTATAATCGGGCTTCCGGGCGAGACCGTCGAGGTGCGAAACGGCAAGGTATATATTGACGGCAAGGAGCTGAACGAGCCCTACTTGGACACGATCCATAACCAAAATTTACGCGATAATGTCGTGAAATCGGTTGACGAGCACTACTATTTTGTAATGGGTGACAACCGCGATAACTCGTCTGACTCGCGCGTTTGGGGTTTGGTTCCCGAAAAGTATATTTATGGAAAGGCGTTTTTTAGATACTGGAAACCAGGCGATGTCGGGTTTTTGGAGCATGGCGAATATGATCTTCCGGCAAAGCCAAAGATCGAAGACCTGCGGGCAGAGGACGAAGAGTAGGAGTTTCAACGCAGAGACGCAGAGGACGACATTTAACAGGCTATACAGAATGAACAAGATAGATTCGTTTCTGCTCAACCTGCTATTAGCATCCTGAAAATCCTGTTCATCCTGTTAAAAGACTCTGTGATAAAATTCCCTCAATGAACTTAGCGAAGAAAGCGATTTTGGTACTCGAAGACGGGCGCACTTTTCAGGGTGCGTCTTTTGGCGCGGACGGCGAGACTTTTGGCGAGATGGTCTTTAACACGTCGATGTCGGGCTATCAGGAGATTTTGACTGACCCCAGCTATGCCGGACAGATCGTCTGCATGACCTATCCGCTGATCGGCAACTACGGCGTCAACGAAGAGGACACCGAATCGCGCAAGCCGTGGGCCGAAGGCCTTGTTGTGCGGGAAGCAAGCCGGATAGCTTCGAACTGGCGTGCGACCGAAACGCTCGATTCATACCTTATACGCAACAACATAGTCGGGCTCGAACACATCGACACGCGTGCTCTCGTCCGCCACATCCGCGATAAGGGAGCGATGCGTTCGGCGATCTCGACGATTGATCTCGACGCGAAATCCCTGCTCGGCCGGGTCTTAACCTCGCCGGAAATGGCAAACCGGGAACTCGCAAGCACGGTCAGCGTCGACGGAAGCTACGTTTACGAAAGTGTCGCGAGCGACCAGGAATCCGCACTCCGCACGCCGCACGCCGCACTCAATAGACATCACGTCGTCTGCTATGACTTCGGCGTAAAGACCAACTCCCTTCGCGAATTCTCCAAAAGAGGCTGCCGGATAACCGTCGTTCCGTCGAACACATCCGCCGAAGATGCTATGGCATTGAAGCCGGATGGAATATTTTTATCCAATGGCCCCGGCGATCCTGCGTCAATGACGAAGGTTGTCGATGAGATCCGAAAACTGACCGAAACGCAAACGCCAATTTTCGGCATCTGTCTCGGTCACCAATTGCTTGGGGAAGCCTTCGGCGGCTCAACCTACAAACTGAAATTCGGCCACCGCGGCGGCAACCAGCCGATAATGGACCTGACGACCGGCCAGGTAGAAATAACCGCCCATAACCACGGCTTTGCGGTTGCGGAAGCGAGCCTGCCCCCCGATGTCGAGATTACCCACATCAACCTCAACGACAAGACCGTCGCCGGTTTGCGGCACAAGACACTGCCGGTCTTCTCAGTTCAATATCATCCCGAATCAGCACCCGGGCCACATGATTCCGAGTATTTGTTTGAACGGTTCTCAGAGTTAATGAAAAACTAACCCGATTTACGCCATTAATTCAAACCGGAAAGGTAACAATCTTACGCCAAGGAACAGGCGACACAAATCACATAAAATTTGATATATTGTTGTTAGTTAAGACAGCATATATCCGATCATTAGCAGTATCCGATGAAGACAAAGCCAACTACAGTTACGAAAAGACAGCTAGCCGCAATTTCAAAGGCAATTGTTGATGTCGCTAATCCGTTGCTTGTAATTTTGTTCGGGTCGCAATCTCGCGGAACTGCAACTAACAATTCAGACATCGATCTATTGGTGATTGGTGAGCGCCCTGCAAATAAACCTTGGAGCAGAAGGAAAGCAGTGGGAGATATTCGGCGCAGCCTCCCAGCCTCGAACATTCCAGTTGACATCTTGTTTTATACGCCCGATGAAGTGCTGCGTTGGAAGGACACGACCAATCACGTTGTTCGTCAGGCGTTTAACGAGGGGGACGTGCTTTATGAGCGACCTTGATCATGCACGGGAACTCTTCGAAATGGCACTCGGTGACCTTAACGCACTGAAAGGAATGCTGCAACTCGATGAGGCGCAAGGTAAGCTCTATTTTACTGACGAGGTATTCGGGTTTCACGCACAACAGGCGGCAGAGAAATGCTTGAAGGCTGCAATTGCATGTCTCGGCGGTTCGTACCCGAAGGGCCATGATTTGAGGTTTCTGATGGACAAACTCGACGACCTCGGACAGGACGTGTCAGACTTTTCAAGTATTATCGACCTAAATCCATTTGCGGTTCAATATCGGTATGAATCGTTGGATTCGGATGACGAGGAATTGGACCGCATAGCTCTGCTGAACAGAATCCACGCACTTTTTGACCGCATTGAAATGTTGCTCCAGTAGTTCCCAACATAACGGTGCGACTAAAGTCGAGACTCTGATTGATAAAAGACCGACTTGGTAGACCGCTGCCGACTAACCTTTCTGCAGTGCACGCCACAGTGCTGCTTTCTGAACCATTTCTTTGATGAAACCATCTTTACCGTCCATGTAGCTTTCCATACTGTACGGGTGTTCCTTCGCCAACTTCCTCTTTAACTCACTGTATCTTTGGGCATCACCAGGGTGTGCAATCATGTAGTCGCGGAATACTAGATGACGCTCTACCTCAGTTGAGGTGGCTTCGAACGCATGAATCTGATGCGTTCTGATTCCTTCTTGGTCATCTTTCCGGAAGTACCGACGACCGGCGATACCGAACTCGCCCATCACTTCATAACCGAGTGACTCCATCGCCGAACTTCGCGTGTCAAGTCCAATAATATCCGTGACCTCGACTAACAGATCGATGACGGGCTTTGCGTATATGTTCGGGATGGCCGTGCTGCCAATATGGTGGATAGCGACAACATTTTCTTCGAGTGCGGCTGCAATATGCTTTGCCTCATTCTCAAATGCATCTCGCCAATGAGGATTGTGGCGGACAACTTCTACGCTCTTCATGAATTAAACATCCAAAACTACCCCGTAGACTATTATCCGCCCCTATTGACCGATCCCGAATATATAGGGAGCGATGACCAGTGACACGATGGACATCAGTTTGATAAGGATATTCATTGATGGGCCCGAGGTATCTTTAAACGGATCGCCTACGGTGTCGCCCGTAACCGACGCTTTGTGCGCCTCCGATCCTTTGTAGACCATCTCTCCATCGATCATTACGCCTTTTTCAAAGGATTTCTTTGCATTGTCCCACGCTCCGCCCGCGTTCGACTGAAAGATTCCCATCAATACGCCGGATACAGTGACGCCTGCCAATAAACCGCCTAAAACTTCAGGGCCGAACGTAAAGCCGACGATTACCGGAGTAATTAAGGCGATAGCTCCCGGCATCATCATTTCACGCAGAGATGCTTTGGTAGAGATGGCGACGCATTTTTCGTATTCAGGTTTCGCGGTGTAATCCATAATGCCCGGAATTTCGCGGAACTGACGCCGGACTTCCTGCACCATCTCCATCGCCGCCTTACCTACCGCCTGAATACACAATGCAGAGAAAATAAACGGGATCATTCCGCCTACAAATAAACCCGCCAATACCGGGGCTTTGTAAATATCAATCCTGTCGATGCCGGCAATGCCGACAAAGGCCGCAAACAACGCGAGCGAGGTCAGAGCCGCCGAGGCTATAGCAAAACCTTTTCCGGTTGCCGCTGTCGTGTTGCCGACCGCGTCGAGATTGTCGGTACGCTCACGAACTTCGGGAGGCAATTGGCTCATCTCTGCGATACCGCCAGCGTTATCCGCGATCGGGCCGAATGCATCGATAGCAAGCTGCATCGCGGTCGTCGCCATCATGCCTGCGGCCGCAATCGCGACGCCGTACAATCCCGCAAAATAGTAGGAAGCAATGATGCCGCCGGCCAATGTCAGGATCGGGATGACGGTCGATTTCATGCCGACTGACAGACCGGCAATTATGTTGGTCGCATGTCCGGTGGACGATTGCTGAATGATCGAGTTTACCGGCTTCTTACCCATCGCGGTGTAATATTCGGTTACGATACTCATGATCGCTCCGACCACCGTTCCCACAACGATCGCCGCAAAAACACCATTTTTGTTGAACGTGGTGGTTCGCAATGCGATCTGGCCATCAGGCAGCATCCACATCACGACAAAGTAGGAAGCGATGACCGTCAATAGCATGGAAGCCCAGTTTCCAATGTTCAACGCATTCTGTACGCTTGATTTGTCATCCTTAATCGTAACGAACCAGAATCCAACAATAGAGAAAACGATTCCAAGACCGCAGATCACCATCGGTAGGAGAATCGGGGACATGCCGCCAAACGCATCGTTCACCCTTATCTCCTGCCCTAAAACCATGGTTGCGAGAATAGTTGCCACATACGAGCCAAACAGATCGGCGCCCATGCCAGCTACATCGCCAACGTTGTCACCAACATTGTCAGCAATCGTCGCCGGGTTACGAACGTCATCCTCAGGAATTCCGGCTTCGACCTTTCCGACCAGATCGGCTCCAACATCGGCTGCTTTTGTATAGATACCGCCGCCGACACGTGCGAATAATGCGATTGACTCCGCTCCCAAAGAGAAACCCGTCAATACTTCGATTGCCGTTCTCACTTGATTTGCACCAAGGTCGGCAAACAGAGCAAGGAAGGCTATGAACAAACCTCCCAGACCCAGAACGGCCAACCCCGCAACCCCAAGCCCCATTACGGTCCCGCCCGTGAACGAAACTTTCAGCGCCTGCTTTAAGCTCGTCCGGGCAGCCTGCGTGGTGCGAACATTAGCCTTGGTCGCGACGCGCATCCCGATATATCCCGCCGTCGCGGAAAACACCGCACCGATAATAAACGCGATGGCGATCACCCAACTTGAGTGTATCTGTCGACCGTTTACCTCATGAATCGTTCCGGAATAGGCCAGTAAAACTGCGGTGAATAAAACGAATATGCTGAGTACCTTCCATTCCGCCTTCAAAAACGCCATCGCTCCGTCAGCGATATAGCCCGCAAGCTCCCGCATTTTCGGGTCGCCCGCATCCTGCTTCGTAACCCAGGCCGACTTGTACCACATCACCAGCAGTCCTAAAACCCCTAAAGCGGGCGCTAAATAAATCACGTAACTGTTCATATTGTTTCTATTCTTTGTTTCCGCCAATCCGCGAGAAACAAACTTAATATCTAACCTCGTTAAATTGCCATGCAAAGCGCATGTAAAATCTAGCGGCTGTCCAAAACTCCCGATTATAAAATACTTACAGGTATTTAACCAATAACGCCGGGCAAAATGTCGGAACGAGCTACAGAGCACACAGAGATCAAATCGTTCTCTTTTTCTCTTCTGTGTGCTTAGTGGCTATGTACTTCAATCACACCGCCATTGATTGTTTATTCGTTTGGCGAATGCTCCGTCGGTGCCGGGCTGGCCTTGGGTGCAGGTGCCGGTATTGCTTTTTTTACAGTCCTTGCAATAGACGATCGCTCCGTCTTTGACGCGCGAACCGGTTTCTACGGGGGCGGCAAAGGCGGTGATATCGCGGAAGGTGATGTTCGGATCGTGCTGCATTAAGGCGCCGCCTAGCTCGACGTCATAGCCGAAGAAATTGGGCTGGCGGTCGATGCGGTCCTTTCCCTGGCCTTCAGGCAGATGGCCCGATTGGAACATAACGGTTCCGCCGCCGTTGAATCCAGGTTTATTGACAATCTTCCCGCCGCCGACGAGATCGGTGCAATGGCCGGGATAAATGAGCGGATCATGGCAAAATTTGTCGCCGACCGAATTGACGGTAACCTGCGGGCCTATGCTCATCGTATAGCCAAAATAAAGATTTCCGGTAGATGTAAAATTAGTGCGGCCGGTAATCTCGATCTTATCGTTGAAGGTACTGCCGATGACGGTCAGCATCTGGGAGGACGTTGCGCCGTACGGAGCTGTGTAAATGCTTCTCTGGCTGCGTTCCGACGACGAATTTATCATTGTGACGGAGCCGAACGAATCGATATAAAGGAACGTACCGCCGATGAGCGTGGCGTAATCGTATCCGCCGGCGAACGTATTTTCGATGAGTACGTTTGCTCCGCGCTTGAGATGGATCCCGATACCCGGGGCGTTGGCGGCCACAATATTGAACACTGAATTGGCTATAGTCCAATCGGAATTTCCCGAATCGACAACAATTCCGGTCCGGTTATTAATAAAAAAACTGTGATCGACGCGAAAGTTGTCGATCTGCCAACTGTTGCATAATTGATTGGCGGGATTACATTTCGTTCCGTTTGCGTTGTACGCAAGCATCCCCGTATCCAAATTTTGAAAAACGACATTTTCGACCCGGAAAAACTGGCTCTGATTCATTGAATGAACTTTGGTGACGGGGTCTATCGCCCATTTGCCCACGGCTTCAATGCCGTAGGTGCCGGTCGGATCGCGCGGGGCTTCACCGAAAAGGCCGGCATTGCCAAGCAATTCGATGTTGCGGACGGTGACTGCATTCGTGCAGCCGCCGATGCGAAAGATGGTTTGTTTATTGTTTCTCAGGCGAATGCGGGCGGCTCCTTTTTCGGAGGGCAGGTTCGTCGTGGGAATCGAATAGTTGCCGCTTGCGCCGACAATCGTGACACCCGACGTCACCGTTATCGCCTCGTAACCCGGATCGCGGGTGTTGCCGTCGGTTGTACCGATAACGTAATCGCCGTCAGGAAAGCGCAGGGTTCCGCCCTGGCGGCTGGCCATGACCATCATCGCATTGCGGATCGTTTTCGTATAATCGGCGGGTTCACTGTACGTATATTTCGCCGGCGTCGAACCAGCGACACGCTTGATCGGGCGAAAGTCTTTTACATTGTAAAAACCGATGTCCTTTCCAACCATCGGCCACAAATACGAATTGCCATTGCTCAGTTTGATCTCATAAAGCTCTTCCGGGCCCTGGAAACACCATTTTTGATTCTGTGTGCTTGGAGCAACGCGATTGCCATCGGCCCGGCTGTTGTCGCAACCGCTCAACCCGGTCGCCGGCGTCTGAAGATCGGTTCCGGCGAGGAAAACTTGTATGTGGTTTAGCGAGTTTTGCTGTGGAAGAAAGCGGACCGGACACGAGCCGTTATTGCCCGTACTGTTGGCGTCTACTTCAAGAGAATAACCATCGAACCTGTTCTGCCCTTCCGCCGTAATAGTTATGAAAAAGAATATAAGTGTGCAAAATACCCCGAAAACAAATCTTTTCATCAAAAATCTCCAGTTCTCATTTTTACGTAATACGAGTTTATCAAGAATTTAAAGCGTTGGTGTAGCGCGGCCTGTTAGCGCACTGTCGGCTTTGGTATATTTGTAGCAAAACAGGCGCGGTTCGTTGGACATGAAAACACTTGATGTAAAGTCTTCAAAACGCGAGGAGATGATCGAAATAACGCCAGACGTTGAGAAACTTGTGTCTGAAAACGGGGCTGACGAAGGTATTTGCGTGCTTTTTACACAGCACACGACGTGCGGATTGACGATCAACGAAAATGCTGACCCCGATGTCAAAAGCGATATGCTCGGGTTTTTGCAAAAACTGATACCGCAGTACTATGAGGATTTTAAGCATTTCGAGCATAATTCCGACGCACATATTAAATCTTCGCTCGTCGGTTCGAGCGTGACGGTGCCGTTTGCAAATGGCAAATTGCTGCTCGGTCGATGGCAGGGCATTTATCTTTGCGAATTTGACGGGCCGCGGACACGACAGGTTTTGATGACGTTGAGGTAATTCGATGACGACGGGATATTCCGGCACGCCACTAGCGAAAAAGTTGGGGATCAAGGAAGGCTTTACGCTACTCGGCGTAAACCCGCCGGATAATTTTCTCGACATGCTAGAGCCGCTGCCGGATGCTGTAGTTACGCTTGAAAAACCGCAGGCCGATATCGATGTGATCCACTTTTTTACAAACAGCCGCAACGAATTGTTCAGCGGACTTGCCAATCAGCGAAACTGGATCCGGCAAAACGGTGCAATCTGGGTGTCGTGGTACAAAAAAGCCGCGAAGCTGCCGACGGAGATCACCGAAGATACCGTCCGCGAGGCGGCATTTCCTCTCGGATTAGTCGATGTTAAGGTCTGCGCGGTCGATGAAAGATGGTCGGGATTAAAGTTGGTTATCCGCAAGGAAAATCGTCAGTAGTCTGGAGGGTGTCAGTAGCCCGCACGTGAGTAAGGGCTTGAGTGGCCGGGGATGAGCCCTTACTTACGTGCGGGCTACTGACACGGCACAAGCAAATCGTATATAATCTGGCAGTTCAGACTAGCCTGCATTCTCTGTCGAAAGGAACTGTTTGCGATGCTAAATTCACATCCACGAATTGACGCCTATATTGAAAAATCAGCCGAGTTTGCGAAGCCGATCCTGACTCATATTAGAAATCTCGTACACAAGACATGCCCAGACATTGTCGAGACAATGAAGTGGGGCTTTCCGCATTTCGACCACAAGGGTGTGGTATGCAGCATGGCTTCGTTCAAACAGCATTGCGCATTCGGTTTTTGGAAACAGTCGCTGATGGAAAAGGACGCTTTTCCGGCACAAAAAACGGCGATGGGAAGCTTTGGACGGATCACGTCGCTCGACGACCTGCCGGGTGACAAGGTGATGATCGAGCTTTTGCATCAAGCGGTAGAACTGAACGAAAAGGGCGTAAAGGTAGCCAAGAAGCCTGTCGAGAGAAAAGAGTTGGTTGTGCCGGACGACCTGACGACGGCCCTAAAAAACGAAAAGAAGGCGAAAGCCGTTTTCGACGAATTCAGCTATAGCAACAAAAAAGAATATGTAGAGTGGATCACCGAGGCAAAGACCGAGGCGACACGAAATAAACGGCTGGCAACGACAATCGAATGGCTGGCCGAGGGCAAAACCCGAAACTGGAAATACGCCAATTGTTAAGATGAAAGAGAGAGCTTTGCTTATCGAAGTGACGATAATAAGGAAAAACAGTTTATGACAGAACCGATACTCGTAGCCAAAAAGGATGCGAATGAATTTTTTTTACTGCCGCAAATGTCGAATCGGCATGGCGTGATCACGGGTGCGACCGGCACTGGTAAAACGGTGACGCTGCAAAGGCTTGCCGAAGGATTCAGCAAGCTCGGCGTGCCGGTTTTTATGGCCGATATAAAAGGTGATTTGTCCGGTGTGACGCAGGCGGGCGGCGGCAATGCCAAGATCGACGCTCGCAATACACAGCTCGGCATAACGCCTTCGTTCGAGGGATTTCCGGCGACCGTTTGGGATGTTTTCGGCAAGCAGGGGCATCCGCTTCGCGCCACTGCGTCTGAAATGGGGCCGCTGCTTTTATCGCGTCTGCTGCAGCTAAACGATACGCAGGAAGGCGTGCTTTCTATCGCGTTCAAATATGCCGATGATAACGGCCTGCTGCTGCTCGATCTGAAAGATCTACAGACATTGATGCAGTATGTCGGCTCGAACGCGGACGAGATGACGCTGAAGTACGGCAATGTATCGACGGCATCGATCGGAGCGATCCAGCGTGGATTGCTGCAATTGGACGAGCAGGGCGGCGACCAATTTTTTGGCGAACCGGCCGTAAAATTGGATGATTTTATGCAGAGCATCGGCGGCAAAGGCGTGCTGAACCTGCTTGCCGCCGACCAGTTGATCAACGCGCCAAAACTGTATTCGACATTTCTTTTGTGGCTGCTATCGGAGCTTTTTGAGTCGCTGCCCGAGGCCGGCGACCTGGAAAAGCCGAAGCTTGTTTTCTTCTTTGACGAAGCACATCTTTTGTTCTCGGACGCTCCGCAGGCATTGATCGACAAGGTCGAACAGGTTGTTAGGCTGATCCGTTCAAAGGGTGTCGGCGTGTATTTTGTAACGCAAAACCCGGCCGATATCCCGGAAAAAGTCCTTGCACAGCTCGGCAACCGTGTACAGCACGCCCTCCGTGCCTACACACCTCAGGAGCAAAAGGGCGTCCGGGCCGCCGCGACGTCGTTTCGCACGAATCCGAAGCTCGACACCGAAACGGTGATCACCGAGCTTGGCGTGGGCGAAGTTTTGATCTCGACACTAGATGAGAAAGGCGTGCCGACCATCGTCGACCGTGCCTTTGTAGTGCCGCCCGTAGGTCACATTGGGCCGATCACTGCCGAACAGCGTCAGCAGCTGATAGCGAATTCGTTGGTCGCGGGCGTCTACGAAAACGTTCTAGATCGGGAATCGGCGTTTGAGATCCTCAGTAAAAAGACTGAGGAAATGATGGTCGCGAATGCTCAGGCGGAGGCCGCTGAAGAAGCGGCAAAGGCGGAAGCAGCCGCAACAAAAGCCGAGAAAGCGGCCGCACGCGCACCGGACACGTTGGTTGAATCGATTACAAAAAGCGTCGCCCGATCAGCCAGCAGTTCGATCGGACGGCAGATCGGGACGCAGATCGTGCGCGGCGTGCTAGGCAGTATTTTTGGCGGCGGTTCGAAAAAGAAAAGCAGCTGGTTTTAGCTTCCAGCGTTCCTCTTATTCGGTTTTCGTTCCTTTTCTTCCGTGGTTAAGAAACTAGACCACGGACGAAGAGGAACAGGAACGGAACAAGATGAAAAAGACATGAAACACGATTGGTCGAGCTTTACCAAACGCATCAATATCGATGCAACGACCCGGGCGATATATAACGCCTGGGCGATACCCGAACAGATCGAAAGCTGGTTCCTTTCGCGGGCGGATTACACCGGCCCGGACGGAACCGTCAAATTCAAGACCGAACGTGTAAAGGCCGGCGATGCGTACACCTGGCGGTGGTACGGTTTCCCAGGCGGCTCGCCCGAAGCCGGCAAAGTGCTTGAGGCAAACGGGCATAACACGTTTAGCTTCACATTTGCGGACGGCTGCATCGTCGAAGTGATCGTCGTCGCTGAAAAAGGCGAAAAGGTCGTCCAGCTTACGCAAAAAAAGATCGGCCCGGATGAAAAATTGCGGCTCTATATCGGGTGCGGCGAAGGCTGGACATTTTACCTAGCCAATCTAAAATCTATCCTCGAAGGCGGCATCGACCTTCGGAATAAAAATGACAAGATCAAGGGTGTAATCAACTCATAACCTTATGGCCAAACCAAATGGAAAACTATTGGTCGGGACCGCAAAAGGAGCGTTCATCCTTGACCGTGTGAATGGCAGTTGGAACCTTGACGGGCCGCATTTCGCCGGACGCTCGGTTTACGCGATGATGCTGGACCAACGCGCCGGCAGAGACCGCATCTGGGCAGCGGCGACGAGCTGGCATTTCGGCGCCGAGCTTGTTTACACCGACGACGGCGGCAAGACATGGGACATGCCGGAGGAAATGCGGATCAAGTTTCCGGAGGATACCGAAAAATCGCTCGAAAATATCTGGCAGATCGCGCCGGGGGCCGATGATGACACGCTTTATGTGGGCACCGCTCCGGCGGCGATCTTCGAATCGCACGACAACGGCGGGACATGGTCGCTGAACCGCGGCTTGTGGGACCACCCGCACCGCGCAGAGTGGACGCCCGGTTTCGGCGGGCTTGCAGTTCATACGATAGTTACTGACAAGGACGATGCGGATTCATTAAAGGCCGCTATCTCGACCGGCGGTGTTTACCAGTCATCCGACCGCGGTGCTAGCTGGAACGTAACGAACACAGGCGTCAAAGCCTACTTTCTCCCCGACCCCTATCCAGAATTCGGCCAGTGCGTCCACAAGATCGCGCGGCATCCGTCGAACAAGGAAACGTTCTTTCTGCAGAATCACCACGGCGTTTACCGCAGCCGCGACGGAGCGAATACCTGGCAGGAGATCGAATCGGGGCTGCCGTCGAATTTCGGTTTCGGTATTACCGTTACGGAGTCGGGCAGCGTGTTTATCGTGCCTTTGGATTCGGATGGTGTTCGTTATACCTGCGAAGGCAAGCTTAGAGTTTACCGAAGCAAGGACGAGGGCGATTCGTGGGAAGCGTTGACCAACGGGCTGCCGCAAGAGAATGCTTTCGAGGTAATCCTTCGCGACGCGCTCCATTCCGTTGGTGACGAAGTGTATTTTGGAACGAAGAACGGCAAGCTGTTCGGTTCCGTGGACAATGGTGAGAAATGGGAGATGATCCAGGGCTCTTTGCCGGAGATCAATTGCGTGAAGGCGTACTAAATAAATGTCGTACAAGGTATATCTAAGCGGACATCTGAAAAGCTTCAGCGACGGGATGACCGAGATCGGAATTTCCGGCAGCCACAAGACCGTCGGCGATGTGCTGGCGTCGCTGTGGCGGCAGCACCTTTCGCTTCGCGACCGCATCCTGACCGAACAAGGCGACATCCGCCAGCATGTGAACATCTATTACCAGGGCCAGGACATTCGCCGTCTCGGCGGGCTGCAAACCACTATCGAAGCGGGCAGCGAACTTCATATTTTTAATGCGGTCAGCGGCGGCTGAATCAGTTGTCGGCGTTCCGGAATGCTCATTAAAGACGAGGTACTTCAACGAATCAGATCCGGCGAAATAACCACGCTCTTTCGCCGCTGGAGCCGTCCCGGCGCCAAGACCGGCGGCACACAAATGACGCAGACGGGCCTGATCGCTATCGACCTGGTCGAATCCGTTACCGAGGATGAGATCACCGAACGCGATGCAAACGATGCCGGGTTTTCAGCGAAAGGCGATCTGCTCGAACACCTGAATTACCGCGACGACCCTATCTACCGCATCCGAGTACATTTCGCGGGCGAAGATCCGCGGAAAGCCTTGCGGGCTAATGCCGATTTGAGCGATGCGGAGATCGCGGAGATCATCGATAAACTGCAAAAGCTGGATACACGAAGCCGCCGCGGGGCGTGGACCGAATCGTACTTGCAGACCATCCACGATCAGCCCGCTACCTATTCCGGCATTCTCGCGAAATGCGCCGGTGTCACGATCCCGCAATTCAAACCCTGGGTCCGAAAACTAAAAGCCCTCGGCCTGACAGAAAGCCTCGACATCGGTTACCGGTTGTCGCCGCGTGGTGAAAAAGTGTTGGAAGCCCTAAGGCAGAAACACGACCGGTAGGGAGTGTGCCAACCGATTCGCTCTATCAAATGCGACGATACTAGAGCGTTATTCGAAGGGCGGCGCATCAAGTGATTTGTGAACATCGAACCGGCAGCGATGCGGAAGTTGGCAATGTTGAACCGAGCGGAACGGCTTGACGACCTGAGAGTACCGCCGGGAAATCGGCTTGAGAGTTTGAAAGGTAAACGATCCGGGCAATTCAGCATCCGGATAAATGATCAATTCCGTATTTGCTTTGTTTGGGAACCGGAAGGCCCAAAAGATGTGGAGATCGTTGACTATCATTGATGGAGAAAGAGAATGCGTAAAGTTCCCTACCCGCACCCGGGCGAAATTCTGATCGAGGAATTTCTAAAACCAATGGGCATCACCCAGTACCGTTTGGCTAAGGAGATCGGCGTGCCGCAGCGACGGATCGGAGAGATCGTCGCAGGTAACCGCTCAGTATCGCCCGACACCGGACTTCGACTGTCACGGTTTTTGGGGATGTCGGAAAACTTTTGGATCGGTCTTCAGCTTGATTACGATGCCGCGAAAACCAAAGATTCGCTTGAAAAAACATTGGCAAAGATAAAGCCGTGGCAGACGCTGCAAACTAATTTGGTTTGACCGAGAGAGATCGGAGATCGATTATCGCTTGCCGCTGTGTGCTGAGAAACTACTCGCCGTATTGCGAGAGCATACGTGAAGCTAAATATGGACTTAATTCTTATTCTGATCTGGTTTTTGACTGCTCTAGGATCGTTATGCAGTTTGATCGCCAGCGCTTATTACGTCCATGTTCGAGGAGCCAAACCGTTCGATAATTTTGCAAAATTCGTTGTAGCGTTGATTGTTTATGGCTTGTTCACATTTGCAACTAGCGTTCTCGCGGGACTCACCCTCTTCATCGGTGCACACGCAAAGCCGCCTGGCTCGATTCTAGGCACATATGAATTATTGATTGGTACCGGCTTGATACTTTTATACGTAGCAATCGTCTGGCTAATGTGCTCGTTTATTGTTGGCCGACTTATTTTTCCGAATTGGCTATCACACCCTCGTGATCAATAGAGAATAAACTGCTGACGAATTGCTCTGAATTCCTTGAGCCCCTCCGCCCACGAGTCACCGATCTCCTTCGGCGACGCACCTCCTTCGATCTGCTTCCTGATCTTATCCGTTCCGCTGACGACATCGAAAGGATTCTTATCAAAAACATATTCGTACGCGGACTGTTTCCATTGAAAATGTTCGGTGTAGAGGTCGTATGCGGTTTTTATCATTGCGATGCCGACGATGACGGGGGTGAAGGTGTTGCGGTCGGTGACGTGGATCTGGAGGCCGCCGCAGGTCTTTTCGGCCCATTTTTGAAATGTGGGGCGAAAAAATGCGTGACGGAAGGCAACGCCGGCGAAGTCGTATTTTTCAAGCTCGGCGACCCAGGCGTACGGGTCGATGAACGGCGCGCCGTTTAGTTCGAAAACCTTTGTTGTCCCGCGGCCTTCGCTTAGTTCAGTGCCTTCGACGTGGACGGTGGCAGGAAACACGACGCATGTATCGACGGTCGGAATATTCGGCGACGGCAGTACCCACGGTAATCCGGTTTCCTCAAAATACATCTCGCGCCGCCATCCTTCCATCGCGACGACCTCAAGCTCGCAGCCGATGCCGAAATGATCGTTGAAAAGTTTGGCAAGCTCGCCGCAGGTCATTCCGTGACGGGTCGGGATCTCGAATTGGCCGACAAACGACGTAAATTCCGTTTCGGTCACGTTGCCCTCGACCGCAACGCCATTGATCGGATTCGGGCGGTCGCAGACGATCACTTTTTTGCCGAATTTTTTCGCCGCCCGCATGCAGTTCGCCATCGTGTAAACAAAGGTGTAAATGCGGCAGCCGACATCCTGCATATCAAAAACGATCGCGTCCAGATCCGCAAGCATAGCTTCCGTCGGCTCGCGCGTTTCGCTGTACAGCGAATAGACGGGAACGCCGGTACGCTCGTCAATGGTGTGCGGCGTTTCGATCATGTTGTCCTGAACGTCGCCACGAATGCCGTGCTGCGGGCCAAAAAGTGTGGTCAATTTGAAATCGTCACGTTCACCGAAAACGTCGGCAACGTGTGCCAAGTCTGGCAAAACCGAAGCCTGGTTACAGACAAGGCCGACACGCTGGCCTTTGATCAGAGAAATTTGTTCGTCCAATAGGACCTCGATGCCGAGCCTTGTTCGGGCTGATTTTAACGAAGTACTCATAGTAAATACTCAAAACTTTTTTCCTTTGCGTCTTTGCGGGAAAGATTTCCCGCGAAGTCGCAAAGACTCAAAGGTGAAGGCAGCTTTTGACCTGACCGTTAAAAGAGAAAAGCCCCAGCAGGCTGCTCGGGCATTTCGTCTTTGGGCCTATCGGATGCGGAACTACTTCGCGTCCGAAATCGGAGCATCCGGTGCATTTTTCCCGACCGACGCGATACCGCTTTCCATCGACGAAGCGGTTTTGTACATCTCGCTTTTTCCTATCGGTTCGCCGTTTGCGGCTTTCAAAACAAAATAAGGTGAGCCGTCTTTTGCTGCTTTGCGTTCAAATCGTTTATCGTCACCCGCATTTTTTTTGACCGAGGCGATGCCGCCCTCCGCGGCCTTTCGCGTATCGTAGGCCTCGCTGGTCAAAATTATCTGGCCGTTTCCGGCCTTCAGATTGAAGCGAAATTTTCCGGTTTTTCCGGCCTTGATCTCAAATTTTCCTGCCATAAAATTAGCTCCTTGACGAAGAATTTTCTAATTTGTCGAAGAATATACCTGAAGCTGGTTCGAACTCGAAAATAATATCATAAAGCAAACAGAACAAAAACGATTACGGACAGATTACTCGATAAAGTCGCTATGAGTTTCAATCGGTTCGAGCTTGTTGCGGTTAATGACGCGGGCACAGCCGTTCCAACGCAAGATCGCGTCGTCATTCCCGGCCGGCCGCATGCCCTCGGCCTTGTCAAAACAGTCCATTGCCTGCCGGAAAAGTTCATATGCGCCGACGCCGGTTTTGTTTAATGTGGCCTTGGCTCGCCGCTCATACGTAATGCCGGAATAGTAGGTCCGCTCGTAGTCTCCTTTGATACGCGTAAGGTATTCGGTAATCCGCGCATCGCCGACGGCGTAATCCCGGCCGAACCGGTCGCTCATCGCAAGGACGATATTTATCAAAGCCTCCTGATTTTCCGGTTCGATCTCAAGTATGTCGAGACAGATGCTTTCAGCCGCTCCGGGCTCGTTCAGCAAGCGGTAATGTTTTGCTTTGTCGAGAGCCGCTGGTACGGCCTCTTTATGTAGTGGCTTTAGTTTGAACATAATGCTCTTTATCCAACCTCAGCTTTGTTTTGTGAATCGACGTATGCTTTCTCGTTACGTCGCCAATTCAGGAACCCCACGACTAATCCAAACAATGTGCCGTGGAAAAAGAAAGTCATCCACGTCCGTGACGAGCTAAAATATTGACCGAACGATTGGCCTTCATCCCGGAGCAAAAAAAACCCGACGACCTGCATCACGACCGCAAACGGGCCGCCGGAAATTAGAATTCCGTCGAAGAATAAATATTTTGTCAGCCCGGCCTTTCTTTTCTCAGCCCAGACAGTTGCGGAATATTTCATATGCTCAATGTCGGTGGCTTCGTGTCAGTAGCCCGCACGTGAGTAAGGGCTTTTCTTGCTCACGAACCAAGCCCTTACTTACGTGCAGGCTACTGACACGTGCTGGCTCCCGAACGCGTTGTTATTTCTTTCTAAACAACTTTACAAGTTTTTTCAGCGGATCGTAAAACTCATCGACGACGCGTTCCTTTAACGGAATGATCGCGTTGTCGGTGATCGTAATATTCTCCGGGCATACTTTAGTGCAGCATTTTGTGATGTTGCAATATCCGATGCCGTGCATGTCCTTTAGTTCCTCGAGACGGTCCTCGGTATCGAGCGGGTGCATCTCAAGCGCGGCAGCATAAACCAGAAAACGCGGGCCGATAAATTCTTCGTGCTTGGCGTGATCGCGGAGCACATGACAAACGTCCTGGCAGAGGAAACATTCAATGCACTTGCGAAATTCCTGGACACGGTCGATGTCTTCCTGCTGCATTCGCCACGTGCCGTCCTCAGCATCGGGTGCACGCGGCTTGAATTTTTTGATGCGTTTTTTGACCTCATAGTTCCACGAGATGTCCGCAATAAGATCTTTTACCGGCGGGAACGCACGCATCGGCTCGATCGTGACGGGCACATCGAGCGGGATGGTATCGAGCCGCGTCATGCACATCAGCTTTGGCATGCCGTTGATCTCCGCCGAGCACGAGCCGCACTTTCCGGCCTTGCAGTTCCAGCGACAAGCGAGATCACCGGCCGATTCGGCCTGTATCTGATGCACGGCGTCG
>JANNST010000056.1:0-22978 GCA_031402865.1 Chloracidobacterium sp.
CAGATCTTCTCGGTACCTGTTGGACAGTGTTCAGGCGCAATTGCTGTAACGAAGGGCGATCCTCCGCCAGCAGGCAACCCAAGACAGTCATTGGCATTTGTTACGGAACTCGGACGACCCGGTTTCTATCTGGAAAGCATCGAAGTAATTCCGCCGACCAGACGCAACAGTGCTGACGTTCTTGGATTTGGAGTAGGCGTCGACGGCGACGGCAACGATGTCCTGTTCCCCAATGCGGGCGGCGGCTTTGTTGATGTGGTTCTTCAGGAATCGACGACTTCAGCGGATGAGACATTGGTAATCTTTGCCAACCGATCGAATCCGGGACGTGTCAAGGTCTGTAAGATCGCAGGCCCAGGCATTCCGATCAACACTTTGTTCACCTTTACCGTCATCTCGAATTTTGGAGCAACGCTTGCGGTAGCACCTCAGTTCAACGTGTACGGACCGGTCTCGAGAACGTTTGACGTTCGAGCAGGCGATCCGGCACAGGGCGGAACATGTGAATTCGTACCTGGATTGGGAGCAAACGCACCTGGTTACAACCAGTTCCAGACATTCATAAACGGCACACCAGTGTTGATTTATGAGCATGGCGTTTCGTTAAACAACACGATTCCGCAGAATCCTGGCGAGCTCAGGACCTCGAGAATCAGACAGTTTGGTTCGAGCTTTACCCCGCCGTTTGGTGGTGGCTTCACGCCGAATCCGAATCTGACACCGGGAACGATAATTCCGGGCGTTGTTATAACACCGGTAGCGGGCAGTTTCTCGACGGGCAACATTGCCACGCCGATTGTTGACCTGGCAACCATCAATGTTCCGGTGAACGTTCCAACTGGAGCTATCATCACGGACGTTAATGCCAGAGTTCGCTTAAACCACACGTTCGATGCCGACCTTGACATCAGCCTTCTAAATCCGGCTGCAGTCCAGGTAAATCTGTCTGACGACAACGGCGCCGCGGGTGATAACTACGGATCGGGAGCAAACTCCTGTGCCGGAACACCGACTACATTCGACGATGAAGCAGGTGCTTCGATCACAACTGGAACGGCTCCGTTTGCCGGCTCATTCCAGCCGGAAGCTCCGTTGTCAACGTTTGACGGTGTAAATCAGGCCGGAAACTGGCAGTTGAGAGTCACAGACGATCTCGGCGCCGATGTCGGAACTGTCGGTTGTGTCACGCTTGACATTGCTGGCCTTGTACCGACTTCTTCGGTCTCGAGAGCAGCGGTATTCGCACGTGCAGCGGTTGTTGAAGTTGAGTTCACAAACTTCCGCTTCAACCCGACGACCCTCAAGGTCTGTAAGATCGCTGGCAGCCCAGCTCTGTTGGGTACGACCTTCAACTTCACGGTTGCATTGGTCAGCCCAGTCAGTGGTGACGGTGTGCCTCTCTTCCCGGCGTTCTCGCAAGCAGTATCTGTTATTGCGGGAGACGCTGCTCAGGGCGGAAACTGTACACTCGTAAACGGTTCGGGATTACTCGGAGCTTCCTTTAACCAGGGATCGACGATAACGATTACCGAAACGGCTGTTGCAAATACATCGGTCACGGCTATCACTTGCCCATCATGCGGCGCGGGTGGCTTGTCTGCTAACCTTGCAACACGTGTAGCGACGCTCAGCGGTCCTAACGGACTTGTGGCTGGCATCAACTCGGTTGCATTTGTCAATACGGCAGCTATTCCTCAGCAGGAGCGTGCTGTTCGTTATGACTTTGACGGCGATCGTAAGTCTGACGCTTCGGTATTCCGAGGATCTGACGCGAGATGGACGTATGCAGCAACATCTGCAGGCGGCGAAAATCGCGGCATGAACTTCGGCCAGGCTGGCGACAAGATCGTATCGGCAGACTATGACGGCGACGGCAAGTCTGACTATGCGGTATGGCGTCCGTCAAACGGAACATGGTACTTCAACACAGGTGGGGACTATCAGGTTCATGTTTGGGGTGAAGCTGGAGATATTCCGCAAACTGGCGACTTCAACGGCGATGGCAGAGCAGACTTTGCTATATTCCGTCCGTCAAATGGTACGTGGTATATCAAGCACACTGACAACACATTCCGAGTATTCCAATTCGGAATCCCGACAGACAAACCGGTCGCAGCCGACTACGACGGCGACGGTAGAACTGACGCGGGTGTGTTCAGAAGCGGCACCTGGTATACACAGGGATCGACAGCAGGCTTCCGTGTGACGCAGTTTGGTCAGACGAATGACGTGCCGGTTCCCGCGGACTACGATGGTGACGGAGCAGCCGACATCGCTGTATACCGCAACGGAACGTGGTTTGCACTTAGTGCAACTTCGTACACGGCTCGAAACTACGGCGGCAACGCTGGTGATGTACCGGTTCCTGCAGACTACGATGGAGACGGCAAGACAGATCTTGCAATCTTCCGTCCGTCTGAAGGCCGATTCTACATCAAGAAATCGAGTGCAGTTGAAGGCAGCAACCCGGATGAGACAGTCTCACTCGGTGGTGCAACCGACACAGCAGTCGCTGGCCCTGCTGGTCAGTAATAAATGAGTTGATTAGGCTGTCAGGAAACTGACAGAGTAAATAACCAACGAAAGGAGCGTGAGCAATCACGCTCCTTTTTCTTTTGGCGTTAAACCCGGATTCCGCGATCGGGATATGGGGCGGTTCTAAAAATTGACCTATCGTTTAGAAGGGGTCTCTGACCGCCCGTAAGGGTATGAAAAAGCAACGGCGGTCAAAGACCGCCTCTAAACGGCGCCGGTAATTTGTTAATTTATTTCTAAGGCGTAATTGGGGTTAAACCGACACGGTTGCTGCCATTCAGAGTGCTGGTGAAGATCCCGATCTCTCTTAAGCGGGACAATTTAGAGAATTTTGGTAGTGTCCTAATCTTGTGGTGCCATTTTCAAGAGAACCATTCCTCTCAGCGTTCTCTGCGAAATCTCGGCGATCTCAGTGTTAAAATCATTTCAAACGCAGAGGTTGCGGAGAAAGACACCGAGTCCGCCGAGTGAGAGGTTTGTGATTTCATGTCGGTTAGGTGGCTCCATCCCGGAACACCACAATTTTAGGAGACTACCAGAATTTTAGTTTTTCTGAGAGGCACCGACTATGTAGCTGTCGCGGGAGCGAAGAACAAGGTTCGGCCGGTTAACGCGAACCTTGATCTGCTTGCGTTGACCGGCGTTTCCGGCGTCGGCAGGAACATAGCCAATGTTGTATTGCCGTCGAAGTTCCTCGGCTATGCCTTCGAAGGCCGCCGTAAGCCCGCCCGGCGTTGCCTCGGGCCTAAAGACACGTCCGCCGGTATAATCAGCGAGCTCGTCGAGGTATTTTTTCCCAAGAGCATAATCCTGCGGACGTGTGCCGATCGGATTTCGGATACGCCCGCCCGGAAACGTCGAACCGCCCGAATCGTTAAAAGAAAACGTATTGTAGTAAATCGGAAAGATCAAAGAATCGGCTTCTTCGGCTAAGGCCAGCGTCGAATCGTAACCGGATTTACTTGATGTTGTATCTACGCCGTCGGTAAACAAAACGATAGCTTTGCGGCCGTCAATCTTGCTCAGGCGTTTGTTCAAAGAGAAAAGGACCGCGTCGTATAGCGAAGTTCCTCCCCCAAAATCAGCTTTGTTAATTGCCTTGTATATCTTCTGCCGGTCTCCGGTCGACTCCGCCAGAACGTGTATGTTTTCGTCAAATTCAATCACCATGACCTTGTCTTGGGACTTGAGTTGATCGACAAATGCAATCGCCGCCCGGCGGATCTCATCGATTTTGTACTCGGTCGAAGGGCTGGTATCAAGCAGTAAAATAACCGTGAACGGTTTGTCCGTGGTTCCAAAGTAAGCGATTTCCTGTTCTTTTCCGTCCTCGAATATTTTGAAATCGGATTGTCGGAGATTCGGAATGTAGAGCCCGTTCCGGTCGAAAACGGAGACCGGGATTGTTACCAAATTGGTCTCAACCTTTACGACCGCTTCACCGGTTTCGGTGTCCGCCTGTGCTGCTCCCGGTTCTTGCGGAGAGTTCGCGGGAACATCCTTTGTGCCTCGATCAGCAACATTTCGCAATGATGGCGTCAGGCCCATGGAACGCTGTCCTCTCGGTTTCGATTCCGAATATTCTTCGGCAGTGTCGACAATTGCGGGCATCGGCGACGGAGCGGGCTGCACTTTCCGACCCGACTGGGCTTGAGCTGCCGATGCAACCGCGAGAACGAGAAACGGAATGGAGCAAAGTTTGGCCATGCGATAATTTCCCCAAACGGTAAAACTTTTCGATTAAGATGCGCAGATTTTCGGAAACGCTTGCTTAATTTACGCAAGAAACTGAATGAGTGTGTACACGCTAAACACCGTCATGATCGCGACAACAAACCAGCCCGCGATCTGGAGCAGCAAAGGATGGGAATAATCGCCAACAATTTTCGCTTTTCTCGACGCGATAAGTACGATAGCAAGGCCGACGGGCAGGATAAATCCATTGATCGTTCCAGCCCAAATCAGAACTGAAACCGGCTGACCCACCAGCAGAAAAATTACTGTGGAAAGGACAATAAACCCCACAATTACTAGATTGCTTCGTTTATCGATGGCGGCATTCAGTGTTTTGACGAACGAAACGGAAGTATATGCGGCACCGATCACCGATGTTATTGCGGCCGACCACATAACGATTCCGAAGATCCGATAGCCGACATTTCCGGCCGCATTCTGAAAAATGGAGGCCGGCGGATTCGCGTCGTCGATCGTCAGACCCATCGCGATAACACCAAACGATGCAAGAAATAGCAGAAACCGGATGACCGCCGTCAGCATGATGCCTGTGACGGCGCTTCGATTGACCTGGGGCAACGCATCCTTCCCGGAAATGCCGGCGTCGATCAGCCTATGGGCTCCCGCGAACGTAATGTATCCACCGACCGTGCCGCCTACAAGCGTAACGATCGCACGCGGGTCGATCTGCAAGGGAACTATCGTCCTGTAGGCCGCTTCCAGCAGCGGTGGCTGTGATGCAAAGACGACGTAAACGATCATTGCGATCATTACTACGCCAAGCACCTTGACGAAAACATCCATCGCTTTTCCGGCTTCCTTGACGAGAAAAATGCCGATCCCGATGGCGGCGCTTATAATCGCTCCGACTTCGACCGGAATCCCGAACAGAACGTTTAGTCCGAGTCCGCAGCCGGCAATATTGCCGATGTTAAATACGAGCCCGCCAAATGCGATAAGGGCCGCGAGCAGATATCCGCTGCCTTTGATCGTTTCGTTTGCAACGTCCTGGCCACGCTTTCCGCTGACGGTCAGCACCCTCCAGATATTCAACTGAGCGAAAATGTCGAGAATCACGGAAAGCAGAATTACAAACCCGAAGCTTGCGAGGAGCTGCTTTGTGAAAACTGTTGTCTGGGTCAGGAATCCGGGACCGACTGCCGAAGTGGCCATCAAAAAAGCGGCACCGAGAATGACCGAGGATTTTGATGCTTGTTTCATCCGGGCCGTACCGAGGGTGGCGATACAGAAATACCGCTCTTGAGCAAGGTTGCGTTTATGGCCTTTACAAACTCAACGGCGTGCTCGCCGTCGCCGTGGATGCAGATCGTATCAGCTTTAATGGGTATTACGCCGCCGGCCGTTTCCACCGTTTGACTGCTGACCATTTGGAGAGCCTGTTTTGCAGCGTCTTCCGCACTGTCGATCAGGGCGTTCGGCTGGCTTCTGGGTGTAAGGCTGCCGTCAGCTTGATAGGTTCTGTCCGCAAAGGCTTCCGACACGGCTTGCAGCCCGAGCTTCTCGGCTTCGGATAGAAGGAAGCTGCCCGAAAGACCGTAAACCATCAGGCGTTCGTCGATCTTACGGACCGCATCTACGATCGAGCGGGCGAGTAATTTGTCGGCTGCGGCCTGATTGTACAACGCTCCGTGCGGCTTGACGTGGTGGAGCTTTGCTTTCGAAGCTTCGCACATCCCTTTCAACGCCGAAACCTGGTAAAGCACGATATCGAAGACCTCTTGCGGCGATAGCGACATGTTTCGCCGACCGAATCCCTGAAGGTCCGGATAACTCGGATGAGCACCGATTGCAACGCCTTTTGCCACCGCCATTTCGACCGTTTTTCGAATAGTGGACGCGTCGCCCGCGTGAAATCCGCACGCTATGTTTGCCGACGAAACATGATTCATCAGCACGGCGTCGCGGCCCATCGTCCAGGCGCCGAAACTCTCGCCCATATCGCAGTTTAGATCGACAGAAAGCATATTCGTTTGAGCAAGATTAACACAGTTGTGTCACCAATAACGACCGAATCCGCAGCCGATTCGAAGACGCTCAACGTCCTGTTCAAATTGCGTTGTCACGCGTTCGGCTTCATCGATGCCGATTAGCTCAAACGCGACCTTATCGTTTGCTGCTAGTTGAGCCAGCAAGGGAAGGTCGATCGAAATGACGTTGGCGATGCGCGGATATCCGCCGGATGTTTGATGATCCGCCATAAGGACGATCAGATGACCATCGGGCAGGAGTTGGATCGTACCAAAAGAAACGGCTGAGGAAACCATTTCGGTTGTTTGAAGCGGTTTGAATTTCGGTCCTTTCAGTCGAAAGCCCATTCTGTTTGAGTCATTGGTTACCACAAAATTCTCTTCTGTAAGGGCCTGTCTATCTACGTCCGAAAGGTAATTGATCTCGCCACCCTCCAGAATCCGGACGGTTGGGAAACTGCTGTAAACCGGAAGCATACTTGTTGAAACACGACGCTTTCCCAGCCATTTTTCCTCTTTGAGTGGGATTTTCAGAGCTATTCTATCGCCTTTTTTCAATCGCCGGTTTTCGAACCGGTCGGCGGCTACGTCGAAGCCGCCTTTGACTGCGAGATAACATCGGTTGCCACCGGCCTTTTTCTCGAATTTCAAGACGCTCGACCTCTCGGCGAACAAGCAGGACCAATTCTCGATAGGATTTCCATTCAGCGATGCACGGAAGTCGGCTCCACCGAGGGCAAACACGCATGAATGTTCAAAAACGATCTCTGCCGCCGGGAAATGCATTTCTATGACAAGTTCGGGTTGGGCGTTTCCGACCAACAGATTGGCGAGCCGCGCAGCGGTCCGGTCCATCGCTCCGCCCGGATTTATACCAAAACGCTGCAAGCGGTAATTACCACGGCCCTGTACCGTTGTCAGTATCCCTTCCTTTTGAATAAGCAGACTCATCTTCTGAGGTCTAACAAACTTTAGTTTGTTTATGCGGCACAACAAACTAAAGTTTGTTGGATAGAAAACGCACGCTGTCGCCGGGCTGGAAGAGACAGGGAGAATCCCTATCCGGCGTCATTAAGTCAAGATCTGTTTTTCCAATTATCTGCCAACCGCCCGGGGATTCATTCGGATAGATGCCTGTCTGTTGGCCTGCTATGCCGACGCTTCCTTTGGGTACGATCAAACGAGGCGACGATTTTCTTGGCACTGCAATTCGTTCGTCGACTACGCCCATATACGCAAAACCCGGAAGGAAGCCGAGCATATAAACCCGGTATGTTTTCGAAAGAAAGATTTCGATAACTTTCGATTTCGTTAGTCCGCTGTTTTCGGCGATGAATTCGAGGTCAAGTGCGTTCTCCGCATCGAAGCTTACCGGAACTTGCACGATTCGATTATTTACCGGAGGCGTGTCGGCTAGGTGTTCGGTTGCGTCTTCGACCAGTTGTTTTATCGCTTCAAAGGCCGTCTTGAACTCCAGGAAGCTTTTTCGAACCGCAATTAGATCATAAAAGATAGTTGCCGAGGCAATTGCGGGAACGGCTTCGACAAAGCCGGGGAAGCGATGAGTTTCGAAATACGCGGACAGATTGTTTGCGGCATCGTTCAGCGGTTCCGACATCTCGTTGCCGAACTCAACGGTCACGGCATTTTCGCCAAGAGGGAAGATTCGGGTCGGTCGCATATCATTCGGGCTATCGTGTTCTTTGTTTAGGATCGAGATATTCGCGCAGGCCGTCGCCAATGAAGTTAAACGCAAGCACGGTCAACGCGATCGCGACGCCTGGAACAAACAGAACGTGCGGATAGATGGCGAAATAATTACGAGCCTCGTCTATCATTGAACCCCAGCTCGGAGCGGGCGGCGGAATACCGAGGCCGAGAAACGACAGCGAGGCTTCGGACAAAACGGCACCGGCCATACCGAGCGATGCCTGAACAATCAGCGGCTGTATAGCGTTCGGCATAATATGCGAAAAAAGGATGCGCATATTGCTTGCCCCGAGGGCTTTTGCGGCCTGTACAAAATCGTATTCGCGCACCTTCAGGACCTGCCCACGCATTACGCGGGCATAACCGACCCAACCGATAATGCAAAGAGCGAGAATCAATTTTCCCAGCCCGGCACCAAGAAAAGCGACCAAAGCAATCGCCAGCAGCAATCCCGGAAACGCAAGAAAAACATTGAAGATGTAACCCGACAAAAATTTATCGACCCAGCCTCCGTAAAAACCGGCGATTGCCCCAATAAAGATGCCGAAAATGCCCGAAACAAAAACTACCGTGATTCCGACTTGTAAAGAAATCCTGGCACCGTAAACAACACGCGAAAATACATCGCGCCCCAGACCGTCCGTGCCTAGCCAATGCTCTGCTGAAGGCGACTCGAAACGCTTTTCGATATTCTGCGCGTTCTCATCATGCGTCGCGATCAACGGTGCGAAGACCGCCGTTAGAATGACGACTGCAGCGATGGCAATTCCGATGTATGTCAGTCTGTTCATCCAAAGTGAAAAACTAAAAGTGAAAAACGAAAAGTGGAAGGCAGGTCATGACTCCAATCCGATCATTTTTGCGTTGTTTTTACTGTCGCGGCCAAGATTTTTATAAGTTCTATACAGTCGACCGAAATGCTATCAAACATATTTGCCTGAAGATAGCTGGTATCTTTCAGTAGATTTAGCCAATAATCTGTCTCATTTGCTTCTTTTAGGGCTATCGCCATTTTGCTTCTAAAGTCTGCACGCGATTGTCCGAACTCTGCCTCTCTCACCAATGCTCCGACGGCGGTGCCGGAACGCAGCAACTGCTTGCTTAAGACATACTCTTTCTGCTCGGTACAGAGAAACTGATTTAACCTGACGATTCGAATAGCGAACGAATAACTTTTGTCTTTTAAGATCGATTTCGACATTTTTCACTTTTCGTTATTCGTTTTTCATTACGAAAGTCGTATTCTCGGATCGAGCCTCCGGTAGACCATGTCCGTCAGCGTATTCGCAACAATATAGGTGACGCTTATAACAAGCACGCAGCCTTGGACGAGCCGATAATCGCGTTTGGCAATTCCGTCATCTAACAGCAGCAGACCGAGGCCTTGCCAGCTAAATATTTTTTCGGTTATGATCGCCCCCGCGAGCAGAACGCCGAGTTGCAGGCCGAGAATTGTGACAACAGGGATCAGGCCATTTTTCAGAACGTGCTTATAGACCACTTTGCGTTCGCTCAGGCCTTTCGCACGGGCTGTACGGACGTAATCCTCGCCAAGCTCTTCGATAACGCTGGAACGCACCATACGCGTTAAAATAGCTGACAATGCCGCTCCGAGCGTAACCGCGGGGAGGATGATATCTTCTGGATAAAAACTACCCGTGGGCGAAAACCAGCCCAATTTGATCGCAAAGATGTAAACGAGAAACGGCCCGATCACGAAAGTCGGCAGCGAGATGCCCAGCAGGGCGACAAACGACGCGGCGTTATCGACGATTCCGCCCTTGTGTCTACCGGCGAGAACGCCCAGCGGGATCGCAATCCCAACCGCAACCAGCATTGCGGCGAGGGCTAGTTTTATCGTCGCCGGATAACGTTCCAGGATCATGTCGAGAACGGGCCGGTCGGTTCGGAATGATGTGCCGAGATCGCCCTGAACGAGTCCAATCCAATAATCGGAATAGCGATTGTTCATGCCGTTCCAGGCAAAACCGAATTCGGACGTGTACGAAAAAAAGAACGCGGGGCGGTCTAGACCGTGTTTTTGATTGAAATTCGCGATTTGCTCGGCGGTGGCGGTTTCGCCAAGAATGGTGATCGCGGGCGATCCGGGCACAAGCTCGATCAGCAGCGTAACCAGCGAAACTACGGTCCAAATGACCAGCAAAATCAAAGCGATCTGCCGGACAAAATTTAAAAACTTATATTTCATGCGAAAGCTGGAGGCAGGAAAATTTTATAATTTTGCGGGTGATATAACAAACAAGGCCGAATCGGGTGTTCCGTTCCAGCGAGCGTGGAACACCTGGAACGGGTGGAAAAGATATTGTTCCTGAATAGGTCTTTGTGGGCACTTTGTGTTCTTTGTGTTAAGAAAGAGGTTTTTAACACAAAGGTCACGAAGAGAAACCCACAAAGAACACGAAGGTTTACGTCCGTAAACCCGTATGGATCGCGGCGATGCCGCCTGTTAGATTCTTGTATTCGACATCGGCGAAGCCGGTTTTCACCATTAATTCGACGAGCTTTTTCTGATCGGGAAACTTGGAAACCGAATCGGGAAGATATTCATAAGCTCCGCGAGAGCCGCTGACCATGCCGCCGATGCGAGGGAGAATGTTCGTAAAGTAAAAATTGAAGAGTGCTTTGAAACCGGGAACGAGCGGGGCGGAGAATTCGAGGACCGCCAACTTTCCGCCTGGTTTCAGAATACGCCGGAGCTCACGCAGGCCGTCTTCAAAATTAGATAGATTACGAAGGCCGAATGCAATTGTGACTGCGTCAAAGCATGCGTCAGCGAACGAAAGTTTCATCGCATCCGCCTCGACGTAAGGAACGGGAAGCAACAGTTTTGCCGTTTTTTCATGTGCTATCGCAAGCATCGGCCGGCAAAAGTCTGTTCCGATAACCCTTGCTTTCGCATGCTTTTGCAGCTCCAGGGCGAGGTCGCCGGTTCCGCATGCGACATCCAAAACAACCGCATTTTCATTTGCTAGAATATCAGAAAGTTTTTCGCGGACAAGCCTTCGCCAGCGTTTATCTATGTTCGCGGAAAGAACATGATTTAACAGATCGTATTTCCCCGCGATGCCGGAAAACATTGCGCGCACGGCACGTGCATGCTCGATCTCGTTGGCCGTTCGTTCGGTCTGCATTGAATTAGTTGCGTGACGTGGAGGTGCTTTCTCCGGCAAAGACGAGGACGAAGGCGAAGGGCTCCTTCTGAAGCCTGCCCAAAACCCTTTGGACATCCGCAATCTTTACATTTTGCGCGTTCTCAAACTCTCTGGCTGCCGGACCAAGTTTGAAAGTGTCGGCGTCCAGCCAAAGCTCCGATATGTTTTCAGGCCTGATCATGGCAATCCACATCCGGTTGACAGTGTCGAACTCTTCCTGTGTGACGGCGTCTTTAAGAAAATTGTCTTCGTAATCAGTCATCACGGGCAGAGCCATAGTATTGCCATCTTTTCTGATACTGCCGAGCTTCCAACCGGAGACGCCAAAGACATAAGAGCCAGGCAAAACGTGTTGTTCGTTGCGGGAAAACACCTGTTGTCCTTCGCGAGCCTTGATGCGGTTTTCAATGATCTTTTGCAGGATCTTCGATGCGTAAAAATCGGGGTCATTTCGGGCGAGCCCGCGTGCGGCGAATCGAAATTCACTGGTGTTTGCGACGGGTGAATCGAACACCGGCATTCCGGCTTGGGGCGGATCGGGCTGGCGAAATGTCGACGGTATCTTTTTATCAGCCTTCAGCCACGCCCCAAAATAACGGCGGACGGCACGAAAGGCGAGTGTGGCGTCAATATTGCCGCTGATGGCGAGCGTGGCGTTGTCGGCCGTCAGCAGCCTATCTTTGGCAAACCGCAGATCGGCAAAATCGATCCTTTTTATCGAATCGGAGCTTCCCATCTGCGGGCGTCCATATGGGAACGTGCCGAATAGACGCTTTGCCACCGCCTGGTCGGCGACATACACCGGGTCTTTCTCTAATTCCTTTACTTGTATAGTCAACGCGGCCTTCAATGCGACTGCGGCTTCTTTGTCGAGCGTAGGATTTGCGATGGCGGCGGCGATCGACTCCATCATTGTCAAAAACTGGGCGGTACGAGCGGTTGCATTGACCTGCACGTAGTCGTAATCACAGGTCACTTCAAGACTGCCGCCAAGCTCGTCGGTGAAAAACTCCTTCGCCGCGGCGTTGGGGAAAAAGCTTTCGGATACAAGCTTCATGACACCTTCGCGGTCCTGCGGATCGAACGATGAACCGCTATGAATACGCAGCTTCAACGTCACTTTGTCCGCCGCGGGGTTATTCCAAACCAGCACTTTAAGGCCGTTCAAAAGTTTTTCCTGACGCGGAGTCGTGCTAGCCGCTTTCTGGGCGAAGATGGAGGCGGCTAGAATTAATAGGATGCCTAAAATGCTAAATACTTTGTTGATTGTCATTGCTTGCAGTTAATGCGAAAAGGAAATGTTATCCTTTTTAGTTGCAAAATTCCATTCAGGTGTTGTAACGGTAGTAGGTAAAATTGAAAGAAGAGCTACGGCAGCACGAACTTTCTGCTTTGCGTCTTAGCGACTTTGCGGGAAAAAAAACCAATCTCCCGCAAAGACGCAAAGGAGCGAAGAAGCACCGGAATGAGATGGGTTGAAATCGCAACTTCGAAATGTGTCCATTGAAACTGATCTCTACTGTGTAGAGCCTTGAACGATTTAACCAAATTTCATGCGGAAAATTTAGTTTTGCACAGGCATCGCTCCAATCGATAGCAGCATCTATTTGAATTGAACATGCCCGATAAGCGTTGGCGGGTGAATTTTTTTAGGAAAAAGGCTTAACATCTGCCGAAAACGCGATATAATTAAGAAATGATCCGCCTGCCCGATAACGACGGATAATAAATTGGAGAGGCCGAAGAGATGGGAAAAATAGTAAAGTTTTGTAGTTCTTGTGATGAAGGATTCGCCGAGAAGTTTGGGTTTTGTCCTAATTGCGCAGCACCATTGCAGGCCTTTGAGATGAATCCGCTTACCCAGGGCCTTGAGCCCGCAGATGCCGCGGCTGAACCGCCGGCACCGGTTTTCTTGAATGAGATCGACGAGGTCAACCCGCTGGATCTAGCTGACGAAACACCGGTTTATGACGACGGTTTCGTCGAGCCGGCAGCACCGCTGTTTGCGGAGAATGCCGACGTTATCGAAGACGAAATTTTTGAACCTGCCGAAGAAGCCCCGGCAATCGCCGCCGCCGATCCGGCTGACATTTTCACGAATGAAGTTCCGTCGTTCGATCAAAAGCCGTCTCAGAGCTTCGATCCGCCAGTTTACACTCGCGACGCGGACGGCGACTATTCCGTCACGGTAATTCAGGAGAAGACCGGCCAGCGAAATCTTTTGCTGCTCGGTTCCACGTTTCTTGTTGTTACGGTTGCGATCGGTTCAACTATCGTTTCGCTTTTCCAGAAGGACCTCGGGATCGGTGCGATCGGCAGCGAAAATTCGATTGCGTATCTCGTCGAACAAGTTCCTGTAGTCGTTGAAGACGAACCGAAACCTGATAAGGACAAGGGCGGCGGTGGCGGTGGCGGCGGTCGTGACGAAGAACGTGAGGAAACGCAGGGTGACATGGCAAATCAGACCAAGGACCCGATCCGCCCGCCTGACGCAAAAGTACATCGCATGGACGATCCGGCGCTTTTAATGCCGCCGCCATCGACTAAAGGCGATAAGAAATTTGAACAGAAATTTGACAGGTACGGCAATCCGGACAAGTTTGCCGGGCTCGCTTCGAATGGTATGGGTTCCGGCGGCGGAATTGGAAGCGGCAATGGAACCGGACAGGGAAGCGGTAACGGGTCGGGTGCCGGAAGCGGCAGCGGCTCGGGTTACGGCAGTGGAGTTGGAACGGGAAATGGGTCAGGCACGGGGCCAGGCGGCGATGGAAGCCCGCCTCCGCCAAAGCCGGTTGGTGTCACAACGTCTTTTAAAATCATCTCTAAGCCCAGAGCGACCTATACCGATGACGCCCGTACAAATAATGTTCAAGGCAGCGTTTTCGTAAAAGTAACTCTTCTAGCGTCGGGACAGATCGGTAGCGTGTCGGTTGTCAAAGGGCTTCCGCACGGCCTCTCCGAGCGTGCGGTCGCTGCAGCAAGGCAGATCAAATTTGAACCGAAAAAGATCAATGGACAGCCCGTGACGACAATTGTTACGTTTGATTACGGTTTCAATATTTATTAAGCCGACCGGCAACAATAATAAAAAAAGGGGGCTGACATTTGCCCTCTTTTTTGTTTGCGGAAAATATCTCTTTAATTAGATCGAATCGTCCGTAGCCTTTGAATTTTCGTCCAGCTCGTACCGGTCGCGGTCGCGTTTTTCAATTTTTTCAAGAATATCAAGCGGTTCGTTGTCCTGATAATCGATGCCCATCGCGTGCGCGTTTTCTTCGACGTCGGATTGATCGGGAGTCGGGTTGTGACCGAAAACAGATTCGGCGCCGGACGTGTTTACTTCTTCCCAATCGGCGTCGATGTCGCCTCCGGAATCTGCCGGTGAAGCGGCGTGATTTTCCTGGAGCCTCTCAGCCAACTCGCCCGGAGCTTGCGGAACGTGGGCTATTTCGTCGTCCATTACGGCCTTTATTTCCGCGTCGGCCGGTGTTTCTTTTTCGTAAAATTCCAATTCCTTTCCCGTCATAAAAAACCTCCTTGTCTTTACCTCTCGAATTCTTCCTTGTGTTCTTTGTGAAAAAAACTTTGTGATCTTCGTGTTAAAGGATCGGGCTTAACACAAAGATCACTGAGAGAGATCCACAAAGATCACGAAGACGATATTGTTCCACCGATACAAATATCAACCCAACGGATACAAAAATCGTGCTTAGATAAAAACGACCGACTGAGACGACGGAATCTCGAATCTCCGCCGGCACTTCATGTTCTTGCACATCAATTGGTCGTCAACGCGGACCATATAATCGCGTGATTTGGCAAAACGCGCCCGATCGTCCTGGCTCAAGTTACGCGGTGGCTGCTGCTTTTTACGACGGGTCAGCCAGCGTACATCGTACTCATTCCGTTCGCGGCAATTAGGGCAGGAAAAACTCGCCGTTTTTACTTCCTGCCGTTCGTCAAAAATTTCACGTTCCTGCATGTATGTATTGTAACTTTTTTGATGGGGTTTTGTTAACTGCTTGCCAGTAATGTCTAATTTGTGTCCGGGTAGAAAACAAGTCTCAGCTTTCTCTGCGAAAAGCTCAGCGATCTCTGCGTTAAAATCGATTTAAACGCAGAGAACACCGAGAAGGACGCTGAGGTTCGCGGAGTTAAGAATCAGGAAGCGAACCACGGAATAACTGGATGGCTCTTACCCGGCTGACGCACTATCTTTAGCTTCAGACAGCTTTCGCAGAAACGCAAAGCTGAAGATGCCGGTGTCGTGGCCGTCGGTGAAATGAAAATTAAGGGCGTAGCGGCCGACGATGGAAATGTGCCCGAACGCCAGATCATCAGGAATTTGTGAATCATCCAACTGTTTCTCGCCGGTCCATTCGTTTATACAGCCTGCGCAAGGACAGGCTCGCCGGAGCTGAGGCGCGTTGTATTTTGTTTCAGCAGCGTCCGACCAGCGGATCGATACTTCGCTATCGCTTTCTTCGACGATCTCTGTCGGTTCGATCATATGCTTTGTTCTTCTTTGCTCCTCTGCGTCTTTGCGGGAGAAGATGTTTCCCGCAAAGACGCAAAGGAGCAAAGAAGAGATGTACGGGTTTACGGTTTTAATTGAGCTTCGATATCGTCGACCGAAATTCCATAATGCGTCGCGTGATAGACGGCCTTGCCGTCCCTAATTACAAACGCTTGCGGCGACTGGTGCCGATGGCCGGTGCGCTCGGCGATCGCATTCGAAAGAGCACGCTGCTGCTGAACGACGACGACGTTAACATTGGCTTCGACGTCGCCGACCTGCTCGATAACATGTGCGCTGATCCCGCAGGTGTTGCTGTGCTTGAACAGCACGACCGGACTGTGGTGCGATTCTTCGAACAGGGCATCGAGAGCATCGAGCGAATCGACCGAAACAAATTTTGCAGACATAAAACCCCTTGTGCTAATAAGCCTGAGCAACGGGAAATACCTTCCTATACGCGACCACATTGGCCGCGATGATCAACGGCAAAACGAGATAAATACCGATGCAGAGCATTGCGTATCCAACGAGGGCCACGACAAATCCGACCGCAAACAATCCAACGACACCACTCAGGTTATGCCAAACCGCACTTGCGCTTGTCTTGATCGAATCTACCGCCGACATCTTTTTGTCGACGATCAACGGAAAAGCGAAGATGAGAAGCGTGTGGATGCAAACCATAACGATCGCGACAACGATCTCCACCGCCAGCATCCCAAGTATCGCAGCCATTACCTCGGATTCGCTCATTTTCGGCCCGGCCATCATGATGCCGAACATCGGAATATATATCGAGAAAATGAGGACGAACATCGGTACCATTATGATGACCGCAAGGATCAGGCTCGGCATAAAATAGTCGAAGCCCTTGAAAAGCTGGGCAAAATCGACCGACCGGCCCTCAAATTTTTGAAGCAGCACCAGATAGATGCCGCACATCATTGGACCGATGAGAACGACCGGTACGACACTCCCAATCACTATACCGACGATCGTGACGGCAAAGACCAGCCAAAATTCGTCCTTGATCATCTCCCAGGCCTCTTTGTAGACCTCAACCGGCCTGATCACGCCCGTTTTGAATTCAGTGTATGGCATAAACTTTACTGTTGTTTAGCTTTCCGCGTTGTATATCTTTGCGATATAGTCTCTCACCATTCTATCACTCGAAAACTGCGGCGTGAGCGTGGAGAGGGCATTTTTCATTTGGCCGATCCATTTTTCCGGCAAGCCTTGTTCGTTATTTTCGTAGTAGGCAGGTATTATCTCGTTCTCAAGCGTGGCGTATAATGATTCAGCGTCCTCGGCGTCGCCGACAGCATCGTCCGGGTCAACCTCAAGCTCGCCGATCGCGTAGCCGTTCTTGCCGTTAAAACCTTCGATCCACCAACCATCCAGTATCGAAAAATTCAAGCCTCCATTCATAGCGGATTTCATACCGCTGGTGCCGCTGGCTTCGTGCGGGCGACGCGGAACATTCATCCAGACATCGACACCCTGAACGAGGTACTTTGCGACCTCCTGATCGTAATCCTCAACGAATACGGCCCGGTTCTGCCAATTGGAATCGTGATTGATGCTCATCAACTGCTGCAATATCTGTTTGGCCGTCCTGTCCTGCGGGTGGGCCTTTCCGGCAAAGACGAACTGAACTGGACGGTCCGGGTCATCGACAAGACGCAGCAGGCGGTCGAGATCAGACAGAAGCAGGTTCCAACGCTTGTATGCCGCAACGCGCCGGGCAAAACCGACGGTCAGGACATCGGAGGAAAAGAGTTTTTTCGTATCTTTGTGCTCGTTGATCGTTTCAAGCTCGCCGGTTTCCTTTGCCTTCGTACGCTGCCGCAAATACGCGATCAGCATCTGCTTGAGGGTTTTGTGCGTCTTCCAGACTGCTTCATCAGGCATCTGGTCGATGGCATACGCCCAGCCGGCGGGATCGGCCAGCGTTTCATTCCAATTCTCTCCGATCGAATCACGGTACAGCTGTTGGAAGAGCGGGGCGATCCAAGTTGGAGCATGAACTCCGTTCGTTACGTGTGTGATCGGGACATCTTTGGTCTCTGTTCCATCGGGAAACATCGCTACCCACAGATCGCGGGACACTTCGCCATGCTTTTCACTTACACCGTTTGCTGAACGGCACATTCTTATGGCCAGCGGCGTCATGCCGAAAGCTTCAGCCTCATCGCCGGGATTTGTACGTCCAAGAGCGAAAAATTCATCTTGGGACAGGTCCAGGGCCGATATGAAACCTGCGTCGAAGCACTCGAGCATTTCCTTGTTCGAGAAGACATCATTTCCGGCCGAAACAGGCGTATGGGTTGTGAAAACACATTGTTCGCGGACGCTGGCGACCGCATCTACGAAGTGTGCATCCGGGTTTTCTACGAGAAATTCACGTGCGAGTTCTAGAGTCAGGAACGCTGAGTGGCCTTCGTTTAGGTGATAGACGGAAGGCTCAACGCCGAGTTTGCGAAGCAGCCGGACGCCGCCGATGCCTAGAATCTTTTCCTGCACGATCCGCGTTTCAGTGCTGCCGCCGTAAAGATGGCCGGTGATCAAACGATCAACTTCCGGGTTCTGCGGAACATTTGTATCGAGTAAATATAGCGAGATACGGCCAATCTTTGCGAGCCAGGCTTGGGCAAAAACCTCTCGGCCGCGGATGTGTACCATCACAAGAATGCGTTCGCCGTCAGCATCCAAAACAGGTTGTAGGGCAAGCAGGGAATCGAAGACATCGAGATACGCTTCCTCCTGCCAGCCGTCATGGGCGATCTTCTGGCGAAAATATCCGAATCGATATAGGAGGCCGATTGCCGTCAGTGGCACATTCAGATCGCTGGCCGATTTCAGGTGGTCTCCGGCAAGTATGCCAAGCCCGCCCGAATACGTCGGCAGTGAATTGTGTACACCGTATTCGGCACAGAAATAGGCAGCCGGATGCTGCGGCGTGAGCTTGGCGAATGCGGTTGGGGTCTGTGCTAAGTATGCGTCATGATCAGCCTTAAATCGTTGCAGTCGCTCGACATACGCACCGTCCGTAGACTTCTGCCACAACCTCAGTTCGCTTACCTTCTTAAGCAGGAGCCGCGGATTCTGCTCGCATTTTAGCCAAAGGGCCGGATCGATCTCGCGGAAAATTTCGCTGCCTTCCGGGGTCCACGACCAGTAGAAGTTTTGTGACAGATCGTCCAATGACGATAAATTTTTAGGAAGCTGTCGGGAGAGATCGAATGTGCTCGTTGAGGATTGTTCTGGCCCAAGGCCGGCTGCAGACTGCATATTAATCAAGGTGTCGGATTCAAACTCCTTCATGATGTCGTCAAATACTTTGTTGCTTAAGTGAGCAAAGTATCCGAAAACTATAAACGAATGTTGGCGGAGTATCAAATTAAAGGGTGTGACGCTCTTGTGAGAGCTGACGATTTTCCGTAAGATTCTCTTTTCGATATAGAACTATGAAGCTGAAAATTATTCCCGTGAAATGGTCCGACGAAGGCGTTATGATGCTCGATCAGCGGTTGTTGCCGACCGAGGAAACTTGGCTTACGCTGCGGACGTACAACGATGTCGCGGCAGGTATAAAGGATATGGTGGTGCGTGGAGCCCCGGCGATCGGCGTGTCGGCGGCGTACGGCGTGGCACTTGGTGCCAAGCTTTTTGTCGGGACGGCCGTTGCCGATCTGGAAGACGAGCTTGAATATGTCAGCGAGGTTCTGGCGAAGACTCGACCGACGGCGGTTAACCTTTTCTGGGCTCTCGACCGGATGAAGCGGACGTTCCAAAAAGCGAAGGGCGAAGGGAAGTCGGTTAGCGAGATAAAGCAGATACTTCTGGAAGATGCAAAAGCGATCCATGAGGAAGATATTGAATCGCAAAGACTTATCGCTCAATTCGGCGGCGAATTGCTCGATGATAACTCGACCGTTTTGACACACTGCAACGCCGGTGCTTTGGCGACCGGAGGCGTTTGGGGAACGGCTCTCGGCGTAATCCGCGGAGCCGTAGATCAAGGCAAGACGATCTCGGTTATCGCCGACGAAACGCGGCCGTATTTGCAGGGAGCACGCCTAACCGCATGGGAACTGATGGAAGACGACATCCCGGTTACACTTATCACCGACAACATGAGCGGCCATATCATGAAAAAAGGCGGTGTTCACGCCGTCGTCGTCGGCTCGGATCGCATTGCGGCAAACGGTGATGTGGCCAACAAGATCGGCACTTACATGGTCGCCGTTCTCGCCCGCCGCCACGGCATTCCTTTTTACGTCGCAGCGCCGCTTTCAACCGTCGATCTGAACTGCCCGACCGGCGATGAAATTCCCATCGAAGAACGCGACGAACGCGAGGTGACCCACATTAAGGAAAATCAACTCGCTCCATTAGGCGTCGGCGTTTCGAACTATGCTTTTGATGTTACGCCGAACGACCTCGTGACGGCGATTATCACTGAGAAGGGCGTGGCGAGAGCACCGTATATTCATAGTTTGAAGAAGCAGTTTGAGGACTGAAATAGACTATAACGGTGGTAGAATAAGGTCATGACGGTAATTGATGGTATTGAGAAGATGCGTCGAATGATAGAACTCACGCGCCTTGCAGAGTACGAACATGTGCAGGGACTGCGACGCTCGAATCCGTCGATCACTAAAAGTGAAGTTGAGGTCGAAATGCAGAGATGGCACCTCGATTGTCCAGAGCACTATCCCGAAGAGTTCTTCAGACCAGTCGGTCAAGAGCGATTGAAAAGAATTCTGGGAAAGTAATGAGCGAATATCTTTTTTCGTATGGGACGCTGCAAAACAGGGACGTGCAACTGAAGTTGTTTGGACGGCTTTTGAATGGAACCAAGGATAGCCTCGCCGGTTATAAATCGGGTAGTGTTGAAATTACGGACGTGGCGTTTCTCGCGAAAGGCGAACAGCGTACCCAACTGAGTGCCGTGGAGTCGGATGGTGATACGATCGACGGCATGGTGTTTGAGGTTTCGGCAGACGAGCTTTTCGTCGCTGATGGATATGAGCCTGAGGAATACGAGAGAATTAGGGTAACGCTTGAGTCGGGGAAGCGGACTTGGCTCTACAAAAAAAGAGAGAGAACCACCCCGTCAGCCGAAGCGGCTGCCACCCCTCCTTCGTAAGGAGGGGAGCCAAGAAAAAAAATATGATCGAACGCGAACAGATTGAAATGGACGTGGTGTTTGTCGGGGCGGGACCGGCGAATTTGGCGGCGGCTTTGCATTTGAAGAACAGCATTGCGGAGCATGACGAGCTTATTGAGCGGGGATTGCGGCACGGGAATAAGGTCGGCGATATTGAGATCGGCATTGTCGAGAAAGGTGCGTATGTGGGTGCGCATATTTTGTCGGGGGCCGTAATGGACCCGATTGCGATCCGCGAGCTGATGCCGGATTTTCTGGAGCAGGGCTGCCCGGTCGATACGGTTGTTACCGAAGACGCGTTTTGGTACATGACCAAAAACAAGGCGATCAAGGCTCCGCTCACGCCGCCTCCTTTGAAAAATAAGGGCAAGTACATCATCAGCCTTTCGAAAATGTGCGAATGGCTGGCGGAAAAATGCGAAGAGGCGGGAATCAATATTTTTCCGGAATTTCCGGCGTCGGAGGTTTTGTATGACGAGAACGAGCAGGTGATCGGCATCAGAACCGGCGACAAGGGAATTGATAAGGAAGGAAATCAGAAAGAGAATTTTGAACCGGGCGTCGATCTGCTTGCGAAGGTTACGGTTTTAGGCGAAGGCTCGCGCGGTTCGCTGGCGAAGCAGCTAACTGCACGGCTTGGATTGAACGAGGGAAAAGAAGCACAAGTTTTCTCGCTTGGCGTTAAAGAGCTTTGGGAAGTACCGGCCGAGAACTTTGCGGAAGGTAAGGTTGTCCATACGCTTGGTTTTCCTTCCGACACTAAGACCTATGGCGGCGGTTGGATATACGGTTTGAAAAATAATGTGATCAGCATCGGTTATGTAACCGGGCTCGATTATCTTGACCCAACCATCGACCCGCACGCCGAGTTTCAAAAATTCAAAACGCACCCGAAGATCGCCGAAATTTTAAAGGGCGGCAAAATGCTCAAGTACGGGGCGAAATCGATCAATACCGGCGGTTATTACACGATGCCCAGGCTTTATGCCGATGGTGTTTTGCTGGTTGGCGATTGTGCTTCGTTCCTGAATGGCCAGCGGATAAAGGGAATTCATACGGCGATGAAGAGCGGAATGCTTGCCGCCGAAACGATCATCGGTGCATTCCAGCATGGCGACTTTACCTCTAATACGCTGAAACATTTTGAAGAGAAGGTGAACCTGAGCTGGATATACGACGAGCTGCACCCGGTTCGAAATTTCCACGCGGCATTCCAGAGCGGTCGGTGGTCGGCGCTGATCAACACGGGACTTCAGTTTGTTACGGGCGGCATGGCGTGGGGATTCATGCCCAAGGAACATCACGTTGCCGGGCACGAGCGGATGCAGCAAATCAACGACCGGCACGGTCATACGAACCACGAGCGGTACGCAAAACTGAAGTTCGATAAAGAAACCATCTTCGATAAGGCGACCGATGTATTTCATGCGGGCGTTGCCCACAACGAAGACCAGCCATCGCACCTGCACGTTCTCGACACAGAGATATGCGCGACTAAATGCACCGAGGAATACGGCAATCCTTGCGTAAAATTTTGCCCGGCAGCTGTGTACGAAATGGATTTTAATGCCAAGAGTAAGCGGCAGGAACTGAAGGTCAATTTCTCAAATTGTGTTCATTGCAAAACATGCGATGTGGCCGATCCTTATCAGATAATCAATTGGGTGACTCCCGAGGGTGGAGGCGGGCCGGACTATAAAGGTATGTAAATTGCATTATCTCCCCATTGATGAATGCGCTGTTTCGAAACGGTACACATTCAAATTCGAATCGAGGGAGAAATAAGATGGCAATTTTCAATGATGACGAGGCAAAAGGTAAGTGGGAAAAAGCTAAGGGTACGGTCAAGGACAAGGTTGGTGAAGTAACCGGCAACGAGCGACTTGAGGCTGAAGGCGAAGCACAGCGGGCGGGCGGCGAAGCTCAGGAAACCTGGGGAAAAGTTAAACGCGGAGTGTCGGATGTGGTTGACGGGGTTGGTGAAGCGATTAGTAACACCGGCAAGAAAATAAACGATTAAACAAAGATTCGTCGTTTATAATCGGTCTTTTACCGCCCCGGAAACATATTAAACAGCCACGGCGGGGCGAGACCGCGTCTAAAAGAAGCTGACATTATTTAAAAAGCGGTAAGCAAAATAGCGCAA
>JANNST010000057.1:0-5890 GCA_031402865.1 Chloracidobacterium sp.
CTGCCGGAAGGCCATAACGCCGACGACTACCGCCGGATGCGGTTCCGGATGACGGAACTGCGGGCCGATGCCCGGACCATGATGCGGATGACGATGTCCGGCCGGCGGCGGTAGATTCGCGCCGCGATCGCCATCGTCTTCGTCGTTGTCGCGATTCTTCGGAGCCGGCTTGCTCGACTTCTCGGCGTCAAACTTCTTGATGTGGTCGGCTCCGCTCTCGCAGTTCATCAGCGCGCTCCAAGTCGTCGCCATGTCGTTCCCGCACGCCGTAACCAAACCGAGTCCTGTAACTACTACTCGACGTTTCATATTTCGTGAATCGTAAATAGTGAATCGTGAATCGATTTCGTCAAAGATTGACGATCTACAATTCACGATTCACAAAACTAAGCTGCTTTGTGCTGTTCAACGTAAGCGTAAGCATCGCGAACGCTCTGGATCTTCTCAGCGTCTTCGTCGGGAATTTCTATATCGAATTCCTCTTCGAACCGCATAACAAGCTCGACCAAATCTAACGAGTCCGCACCCAAATCTTCGATAAAACGGGCATTTTCGGTAACTTCCGCTTCATCGACACCCAATTCGTCAACAATAATCTGTTTAATCTTATCTTGAACTTCCGACATATTTTCTCCTCTATTTATAACGAGTCTAAAGTATTTCCTAAACTTTCTGAATTCTCAATATTGAACACCCTGACATCACGGTCTATCTGCCGCACCAATCCTGACAGCACCTTGCCCGGGCCAATCTCTATAAACGTGTCGACACCTTGGCCAATCAAAAATCTCACCGATTGCAGCCACAGCACCGGCGACGAAACCTGCCGCGTAAGAGCATCTGCAACTTTGCCGGCATCGTCATTTGCCGCCGCATCGATATTATGAACTATCGGAACCTCAAAATCGGCATATGCAAGCCGTGCCAGATCTTGGGCCAATCGCTCTTGGGCCGGCATCATCAGCGCACAATGAAACGGTGCCGAAACATTCAATTTTATCGCCCGTTTGGCCCCGGCCTCTTTCATCAGAACGCATGCCCGATCAACCGCCTCGGCATCGCCCGCAATAACGACCTGCGATGGCGAATTAATGTTCGCCGGGCCGCAAACCTGCCCTTCGGCGGCTTCCGCACACTTGCTTTCAACGATTTCCGCGTCCAGCCCCAGTATCGCGGCCATCGCCCCGACGCCGACCGGAACAGCCTCTTGCATATACAAACCGCGCTTGCGGACGGTTCTCACGGCGTCGGCAAAATCGATAACGCCAGCCGCTACCAACGCCGAATATTCGCCAAGGCTATGGCCTCCAACGAAATCGGGTTTCAGACCTTTCATCGCCCGGAATGCGGCGACCGAAACCGTCAGGATCGCCGGCTGGGTATTCGCGGTAAGCTGAAGTTCAGCTTCGTCGCCCGTAAAGCAAAGATCGGAAAGCGAAAACCCAAGAGCATCATTCGCCTGCTCGAATACTTCCCTCGCTTCCTGGAAATTATCGAACAGGTCTTTGCCCATTCCGACAGACTGCGAGCCCTGTCCCGGAAAAATGAATGCCGTCTTACCCATCTAAAATCGCACAACGGTGCCGCCCCACGTTACGCCGCCGCCGAAGGCCGTCAGCAGAACGAGGCTGCCTTCCTTTATTTTCCCGGACTGAATGCATTCGTCTAGAGCGATCGGGATCGACGCCGAAGAAGTGTTACCCATCTCTGCTATATTCGAATAAACCTTTTCATCGGGAACGCCAAGACGGGATGCTACGGCATCCGTAATACGCTGATTGGCCTGATGCGGAACCACAAGGTCTACGTCATCGACCGTATAACCAGCCTTTTCAAGCATTTCGGCCGAAATTTCCGCCATCGAGCGCACGGCAACCTTAAACAACTCGTTGCCCTTCATCTTAAAAAAATGTTCTCCATCATCAATGGTTTTATGCGTTGTTCCCAGTTTTGTGCCGCCGCCGGGAGCATACAGCTGTTCTTCATACCGCCCGTCCGATCTGATTTTAGTCGCGAGAATTCCCGTTCCTTCAGGCACCGGTCCAAGCACCGCCGCTCCAGCTCCGTCTCCGAAAATCACGCAGGTTCCCCGATCAGTATAATCAACGTATTTCGTAAGCACTTCCGCGCCGATAACCAAGGCATACTTGATTTGCCCGGTCCTTATCATAGATTCAACCATCGTCAACCCGTATAGAAAGCCCGAACATGCCGCAAAAACGTCCATGCCGGCGGCGTTGACTGCCCCGATCTGGGCCTGGATCAACGCTCCGGTCGATGGCATTATTTGGTCTGGAGTGGTTGTCGCGCAAACGATGAGGTCGATCTCGGACACGTCTATGCCAGTCCGCTCAACAGCTTGTTTTGCCGCAAGCGAACCGAATTGTGACGTGTACTCGTCCTCGCGGGCCTTGTGCCGCTGTTTGATCCCCGTTCTCGAGGTGATCCAATCATCCGACGTTTCCACGATCTTTTCCAGGTCGGCATTTGTTAATATGCCGCTTGGATAGGCGTGTCCCATCCCGATGATGCCCGCGTTGTGAGTAGCCATTAATTAGAATTAGAACTTAAAATTTTGAAAAATTCAAAATCTATTCGGATTCTTTGACATCAATTATTTGACGGCCCTTGTACATTCCGGTCTTTGGGTCGATGCGATGCGGTACTTTAGCTTCCCCCGTATCTTTATCGAGATAAAACTGTGGCGTCGGCAGGGCATCATGAGCCCGGCGCTGACGCGTACGGGAATGCGAATGTCTTCGTTTAGGATTTGGCATAATTACTCCGTAATTTCAGATTCCAAATTCCAAATTCCATATTAATGTGGAATCTGAAATTTGGAATCTGGAATCAAAAATTTACTTCAAATTTTTCAGAGCCGCCCAACGCGGGTCGATCTCTGTTTCTATACACTTACAATCTATCAAATTCAGGTTTGCACCGCATTTTTGGCACAACCCTTTGCAGTCTTCTTTGCAAAATATCTGGTCTGGAAGATTAAGAAATATCTGCTCTCTAACTACTTCCCGCAAATCCAATTCATCTGCGTCGAGCACATCGACGTCAAGATCTTGAGCTTCCAGTTCCGCTTCGTCTTCCTTTAATAGCTCTTCCCTCGGCACGAAGGCCGCACTAAAACTGAAGCCAAGCGGTTGTTCTACCGGAACCAGACAGCGCGTGCAATCGACCTCGATTGCAACACTTACCTGACCGTTAATCCCCGTCCTGGAAATGCTTTTTGAAATTTCGCACGAAACGGTAATGTCGCTCTTTAACCTGACATTATCGGTTTCGAGATCCAATTCATCAGCCCGGATCGAAAACTCGAACCTGTCATCAGTGTCTTCAAGTTTTGCCAGATTGACAATCATTGCTTAGATAGAACAAATAGCTATATCAAACATCCGAAAGCAAAACGTTTAATTATAGCGATTGAGCCGGTACTGTCAAACGAAATCGGCAAGCCGTGCCCGTATTTTGCTGCTCTCTCAGGCTTCGCTTCCGATCGCTTCGTCGATATTTGCAAATCCCCGTTCCTTGATGATCGCAGCCAACCCAGCATTAATGTCACTCGCGAATGACGGCCCGTGATAAATAAATCCCGTATATGCCTGAAGTAAGCACGCTCCGGCCGCGATTTTCTCAAAGGCATCTTGCCCGGAAAAAATGCCGCCGACCCCGATAATAGGGAGCGTACCTTTCGAATGACGGTAGATCGTTCGAATGACTTCATTGGACCGTTCCGCCAACGGCCTACCGCTCAACCCGCCGGCCCCGAATTCTGCCGCATTCGGAGTTTTCAACCCTTCTCGCGAGGTTGTCGTATTTGTCGCGATAATCCCCGAAACCTCTAACCGCAAGCACGTATCGACGATCATGTCGATTTCGGCCTCGGTCAGGTCCGGGGAGATCTTGACCAGCAGCGGTTTTTGACCCAGTTCCCTATTGCGTCCCTGTAGTGTTCCGAGTAGCTCCTCAAGGTTCTCCGTCCTCTGCAATTCCCTCAGATTAGGAGTATTTGGGGAGGAAACGTTTACAGTAATATAGTCAGCCGCATTGTGGACCAGATCCAGGCTCCTCAAATAATTCTCGGTCGCTTCTTCAATCGGAACATCTTTATTTTTCCCGATATTCACTCCGACCACGCATTCACGTTCAAGTTTCTTCAGCCGCTCCGCGATCCTGACGGCGCCTTGATTGTTAAAACCAAGGCGATTTATCAAAGCCTGATCTTCCGGCAGCCGAAACAATCGCGGCTTTTCGTTGCCCCTCTGCGGCTCATACGTCACAGTTCCAACCTCAACGTGGCCGAATCCAAGGGCAGCAAGCTGATTGACGACAACACCGTTTTTATCGAAACCGGCGGCGATACCAAGGGGATTATCGAATTTCAATCCGAAGCGAAAAAGGGCGGCCGAAGACTCGCCCCCAAAACGTTTGACCGCCAATTTTTGAGCTTGTGCCGAGGAAAGAGCGATCCGCAACGCATCAATGCCGTATTCATGCGCCCTCTCCGCTTCCAAACCGAAAAGCAGCGGGCGGATCGTCCAGTGATAAAAAGACATTTTATGCGGGAAATTCAACCAAATCGTAAAGATCAGCCAGCACAATTTCACATTGAACCGAATCGAGTTTCAGAATGGCATCCAAGCCTCCGATCTCGATTTTAGCCCAACCTGAGTCTTTTGAATAATGTTCGATGAGCGGTCTGTCTTGCGAAATTAAAACATAATCTTCCAAAGTTTCGACATAATTAGTGTACCTCAGGAACTCTTCGCCCCGATCGTAATTTTCGGTGGAGGGCGAAAGGACTTCAAAAATCACGGTCGGATTTGTTAAAACATCGACTTTGTCATCGAGGAAAGTAGGCGGACCACAAACGACGGCTAAATCAGGATATGAGAATAACCCTGATTCATTGGTGGCGATTTTCATATTCGGCGAAAAGCCGCGACAGCGTTTTCCACGAATCTGCGAGCCGACAATCGCGTAAAGATTAAAACAAACTGTGCTGTGGGTGAGGCTTTCGCCGGCCATCGCAGAAACACTTCCGTCAAGGAATTCGTGTCGATCACCAGCAAATCGCTCAAATTTCAGATATTCCTGCATGGAGAAGACAGGGTGTGTTTGTACAATTGCCAAGTTCTTGGACATAGTGCCATACCTCAAAGCCATTCTACCAAAACTCGAAAACTTTGCATCAATCTTTGAACTTACCACTGAGCTTTGCTACGATTTGCTTGCAAATGGCAGACGAAAACAGTTTAGTTGAAAAATCTCGGATAATGGACAGCGCTCGTATGAAGCGGGCAATTTCCCGTCTTTCTTCCGAGATAGTTGAAGAAAATCACGGTGCCGACGATCTTTATCTTGTCGGAATTCGACGCCGAGGCGTTCCTTTGGCCGAAAGAATCGTTGACAAGATCGAAGCTCTAGAGGGCATTCGACCGCTTTACGGAATTATCGACATCACGCTCTACCGCGACGATCTTTCTACGGTTGGAGCCAATCCCATCGTCAATCGCACCGAACTCGACGCGGATATCGAGGGGAAGATAATTGTTCTTGTGGATGATGTGCTTTACACAGGCAGGACGATACGTGCCGCTCTTGACCAGCTAATGGATTTCGGAAGACCCAAGAAAGTACAGCTAGCCGTGTTGATCGATCGCGGACGTGAACACCGCGAATTGCCGATTCAGGCTGATTTTATCGGCAAAGTCGTGCCGACCAAACAAACTGAGATCATAAAGGTCATGCTTAAGGAGTATGACGACGTTGAGGCGGTTGGCATTTTCGAACGGTCTTAAGTGTCAGTAGCCCGCATGTGAGTAAGGGCTGTACTCGCACCAGCCCTTACTCACGTGCGGGCTACTGACAAATCGATGGA
>JANNST010000058.1:0-113628 GCA_031402865.1 Chloracidobacterium sp.
CACCATGCTACCGTTTGCTGATGCGGATGAAAATCAACCCCGATGTATAATGTCATTACGGTTTCTCCTGTCAAAGATCCGAATCCTTGTCGTCAACATTGATTCTACTCAACGTCGGAGAAACCGTCTTTATAACATCAGATATACCTTTTTAGCTCACGCACTTGTTACTCCCTTGATTGCATTTGTTTATTTCTACCCGAACTTTTCGGAGACGTTGCTTCTTATCGGGATGCCTTGGGCAATTACCGCTCCGGTATTTATGCTGATGCTTGCCGTAATGTTCAAAAAAGATTCTGACGCTACAAGTCAGGAAATAAGGTTTGAAAAATGAGGTATAAAAAACTAGTGACAATCACACTTCTTATTGTCTCAACGCTCGTCTTAATCTTGATTGGCGGAAAATTATTTCGCTTCTTTGAGTTCAAAAATGAAATAGTGGATTTGTTCTCTCAGTCAAACAATATTTCCGCTAAAGTATTCAAATATGAGCAATTGTCGAATTTGCCCGAACCTGTCCAACGCTATTTTCGCCACGTTCTGAAAGACGGACAGCCCTTCATTAGTTATGTGCGATTGACGCACGACGGGCAATTCAAAGCGGGCTTGGATAAAGATTTTACAAACATCGAAGGCGAGCAATACTTTACGGCAGAAAAGCCGGGGTTTATTTGGAAAGGCACGACTTCAATGTTCACCGCCCGCGATATGTATCTTGCCGATCAAGGTCGGCTGGTCGTTACGCTTTTCTCTTTCTACAACATCGTGAACGGAAGCGGCGAGAATTTTAACGAGGGCGAATTGCAAAGATGGCTTGCCGAAAGCGTTTGGTTTCCCACCAATTTGTTGCCCAATGAGCGAAATCAATGGTCGCCGATTGATGCATATTCGGCAAAATTATCATTCAAATACAAGTCCGTCTCATTCTCTTATATCGTTACATTTAACGAAATCGGCGAAATAACGCAAATGGAAACAAAGCGATTTCTGGGCGAAGAAAAACGTGAAGCGTGGCTCTGCAAAATGGCTGATTACAGAGAAATCAATGGCGTGATTGTTCCGATGAAAGCCGAAGTAATTTGGAAATTAGAAAAAGGCGAAGTCAGCTATGCAAGGTTTAATGTGAAAAAAATTGAATACGATAAACCAGAGAAATTCTGAGTATCCAACGGCGTCCGCGTGTTCAAAATGCCGCAACTTCAAAAGGCGGTAATTTTCAACGATTTCATGGGTTGAGCGAAGATCTCACCTAATTAACTTCCAGAAATCAACTTTGGTTACTCAGGCTTGGCGATGCTGAACGAGCTGAAGGGAGCGAGTTCGGATAACCGGCGGTTGCGTTTTAGGCGTCGGGGGAAGTTTACGAGACTTGAGCCGAAGACGGCTGAGCCTGGTTCTTCTTCCTCGATGTCGTCAGCTTCGAAATCAAACTGGGCCTTTAGGGCGGCAAGGGCGTCTTCGCCGGTTAGGTCGGCCATGTTTGCTTCGAGTACCGCAAAGAGGCTGGTGCTGATGCGGCCGCGGAGGCTGTCGAGCGATGCGCCTGACGCCAATGCGAACAGGGCGAATCGGATCTCTTCGACGCTGAACGTTTCAAATTCCGAATGCGGTTTGCCGATAAACTGCGAGAAGGCGGACTTTGTTGCAAGCTCGGCGGCCTGCTGGTCGTCACCGGCAAGGGCGACGTCAAAAGCATCGCGTGAGAAGCCGGCTACGTCCAGAACGCGGGCAAATTTGTCGGCGGTAACGGTCCACTGTGCCGACTCGGCAGAGCGCGGCGACGGAGTTTTTCTCGGTGTGGCGATCGTGTTCGAATACATTATCCGGACATACGGGCGGTTGGTCGCGTAAAAGCCGATCTCGGCCTTGTATTCCGTATCCGCGTCAACGTCAAACCACCAAGAGCCGCCTGCGTCGACCGCATGTATCTGTTCGGTGTCGTTCTTTAAATTTACAAGCTTCAGCACGAGCGTGTAGCTTCCCGTTTCGCCGATCGCGCGATTTAGGATGTGAAAAGGATTTTTGCCGACCGTCCAGTAAAAATAAAGTCGGTTGGGCGATTGCATAAGCAACTGTGCGCGGTTTTCTTTTGGAAGCTCGGGCAGTTTGGGTACGGCAAGCTCGAGAAATGCAGGCGAGTATTTTTTGGTCTCAAGTTCTTCGACATCCGATTCGGCCTCGATCGCGTCAGCGGAATGAACTGCTCCGACGGCGTTGCGAACAACCGATGAAGACGACACACCTCTGACATCGGACAGATCAAATTCAACGAAATCTTCGCTCTTCGGGTCGATCGCCTTCGACAATCGCTTTGTAACTTTCTCAGCCATAAAAACGCGCAAATATGCTTAGTAGAAACAAAGATTATGCGGTGTTTTGGGGGAAGTTACAAGCCGGGTTTCGAGTTTGCCGGGCTGTTCCGATCAAGACTTAAGGCCTCTTGCGGTCTTTAGCTTTACCTCGACCCGGCCGATGTTAGAATTGATCTGCGAGCGGACCGGCAGGCGTTTTGCGTCATCGGTTATCCAAACGATCATGCTTCCCTCTTTTTCTATCAGCCTGCCCGGGCCGAATACATCGGGCTCGACACGGAAGCACCAGACGTTCCCAAGCACCGATTTTTGACGCTCTCTTGCCGTGACCTTGACAGGTATTTTGTAGACCAGCCCGGAATCGCTGACGGACAGCTCGAAAGATTTGCCGACGGCAAGCGGCAGCAGACGCAGGCTGTAAAGGCCGGAGACGAGGTCGTGCGTTTCGGGGCCGATGTCGGAAGCGATCTTACGGGGCGGGCGCATTGGCTCTTTTGGGTCGGTCTCGACGTAGGTGACAAGCCTTTCTTTGTAATTGAACACCGCTTCGCTGTCGCGTACGCGCTCTTTTTGCACATCGTGCTTCGTCGTTTTCTTTATGCGAAACTCTTTGCCGCCGATCGTCGATTCATTCTGGTACAAAAAGCTGTAACGAAAAAGCCTTAAAAGCGTGCCCTTCGATTTCGCGTCGGCCTTGACGAAATAATCTTCGCCGGGGCCTGGTTGGGTGACCTTGAATGTAAGCTCGGCGACGGCAATGCCGCGGATAATGTTCTTGCTGACCTTTCCCTCATACGTCAGCGTCTCGCCATCGGAAAACGGTGGAGCCTTCGTGTCGTTTTTTGACCCGTTCTGAGCCGTAATGCCAGCCCCAAATACGGCCACGGCGGCCAAAGTCAGTATGATTTTATACAACGGAATTCTCATTTTTCGAAGTAGGAGTTTCTTCAATCAACCCGAAGCAGCATCCAAAGTCATATTAAGTGACTGCCGTTATTATACTCAATGGAAACATTTTGTGCCTCATTTTCGCACCGCCCGCCGCCAGAATTCTAATTATTTAGGCGATTTGTCTTAATCACGGATTACGCGTTAGGAAATAAATCAAATAAATTACTAGCGTCGTTTAGAGGTTGTCTTTGACCGCCGTCGTTTTTTAATAGCCTACGGGGCGGTCAGAGACCGCTTCTAAACGATAAGTCGCCTTATATCCGCGTTGCGTAATCCGGGTAATTCGACGTCGAAGCCGAGAAAATAGATGTCGTATACGGCCTCATGCGTTGCCGAGCCTTTTCTGGACGGCTTGAAAGACCGTTTCGACCGGGATATCCATACAGATCCAGTTCGAGCAGGTGCGGCGATGGCAATCGACCCGACAGCCGATATCCAGGCGCTCGACGCAAATGTCGCCCGCAACCGTGCTGCCGTTTCGCCACCACTCGGTCGGGCCGAAGATGCCGACGACCGGAGCACCGGCGGCTATCGCGATGTGCGTCGGCCCGGTGTCCCCGCCGACGTATATTTTCGCCGATCTCGCCAGTTCAAAAAAACCCTTCAGGCTCGGCTGCGCAGCCAGTACTTTCCCCGATCTGCTGCCGCCGATGACCGCGTCCGACAGTTCAGTTTCGCCCGGCCCCGTCGCAACTATCGACGTCAGCCCATTTGTTTCCCACAGCATATCGGCCAACTGACCGTATTTTTCGGGGTGCCAGAGCTTTGTGACCCAACCCCCGGCCGGGTTCAGGATTGCAAAATTTTGTCCCGCCGCTTCGATCAATCGAATGCTCTCGAGTTTATGCTCCATTTCGGTTGCGATCGGGAATTTGAAATTATCGGCCGGAACCTGAATATTAAAGGCCTGTCCGGCAAGGGTTAGATTCTTGCGGATGATGTGAGTTTCCGCTGGGATTTCGACACTTCGATTGAGAAATATGCGGCTTGCCGGCTCACGCAGGCTGTTCTTATCGAACCCGTACCGGATCTTAGCTCCGGACAGTTTTGTTATCGCCGCTGACTTCAAAAGGCCCTGAAAATCGAGAGCGATGTCGAACTTGACCCGTCGAAGCTCGCGAAGCTGCGCCCTGATGCCTTTGAGTATGCCCTCAACCACCCTTCCGCTACGGATAGATCGCGTATCGACCTCAATCAGCCGATCGATCATCGTGTTGCCCCGCAAGATCTCCGCCGAACGCTTTTCAACCGCCCAGCTAATATCCGCTTCGGGCAGACCAGCCCGAATCGCAGCCAGGGCAGGCAGCGTGTGGATTATGTCACCGATGCTGCCTAGTTTGACGATGAGTATTTTCATTAAGGTAAACCACTTGTGCGGCTTATGTGGTTTGTCTGTATCGATTTATTGCAAGAACGAGCCGCCAAACGATCAAAAAACTCTGGAAATTTGACTCCAGTATAAGCTATCCTGTTAATCGGAGTCATTTTGTCCCCCACGCCTCATGCCTCGAGTAAGTTCTTCTATGCAAAAAGTAAAGCGTCAAGATCGCGATTTGCGCCCTGCACTTGTGTTTTTAAGCGGGGAGCTAATTGCCGTGCCGATCCCGCTTGATCGCGAGGAGGTTATTCTTGGGCGCGAGTTGGGTGCGGATGTTCGCTTGAATGATTCGCAGGTTTCGCGGAGACACGCGAAGATCACCAGATCGGTTAATGCCGAAACTCATGAGGCGGAATACATACTGAAGGATTTCGGCTCCAGAAACGGCACAATGCTGAACGGCGAGCGGGTCGATGAAGAAGTTTTGCAGAACGGCGACAAGATAACGATCGGCGACCAGATGCTGCGCTTCGACCTTCTTGACGCGATCGACCGCGAATACCAGCAACAGATTCACCGCCTGATCTCGCACGACGACCTGACCGGCCTGCTTTCCAGCCGCTCGTTCTTTTCGGAACTCAGGCGAGAATCGGAGCGGGCGAGGATAGAAAAACGCACTTTTTGTGTTTTGATGATGGATATCGATCATTTTAAGAACGTAAATGACACCTACGGGCATCTAACCGGCAGCAAGACGCTGGAAGAGATAGGAAATTCCATTATCAATTGTTTGAGAAGCGGCGACGCGGCCGCAAGGTTCGGCGGCGAGGAATTTGCGGCGTTTTTGCTCGATGCGGAGATGGGGCAGGCAATTGTTGCGGCGGAACGCATAAGAAATGAGATCGAAGCACGCGGCTTCAGCATTATGCGGCAGGGCCAACCGCCCGAAACGCATCATGTGACGATAAGCATCGGCGTTGCTTCATTTCCAGACGATTCGAGCGATCCGATCCAACTTGTCGAAATGGCCGATTCCGCCCTTTACCGTGCAAAACGCGAAGGCCGCAACCGCGTCTGCGCATACCGCGATCTGAGCGGCGAAGAACTGGACCGGCAGCTTCAGCCCCGCAAAGATTAAGTTTTGCAACTTTTGCCGCGCAGCCTTCGTGAAAGACATTGCAATATATTTCTGTTAAAATTTGTGTTTCGTTGAGCGGCCTCCAGAATTCACCCAGCTGCATTAATAATCGTGATAACCAAATTAAATCTCTCCAGTAAGCCATTCCGCAACCGTACGACGCCGTACCTGTTGTCGCTTTTACTGCTTGCTCTTGCCGTTTCAGGCGCGGCCGTAAGCTTTGCGCAACTGAGTGAAAATGCTGAGGTTAGTAGAATAACCGAGGGCCAGGTAAAGGAAATGGAGGCCGAGGTCGCCCGGTTGAAGGGTGAGGGGGCCAAAGTGCAGCAGCAATTGACGCCCGAACAGCGCGACCTGCTTGTTGCCTCGCATAAATTGGTGGCAAACAAGTCGTTCGGCTGGTCTAGGCTGTTTGCCGATCTGGAATCGGTGCTGCCGGGGAGCGTCAGTGCTTCGCGGATCGCGGTGGAAAACGTTTATAAGGACGGCGACCGCGTAAAGGCTGAGTTGGATTTCGGAGTTTTAAGCCGCGATTACGCAGCCGTTATGTCGATGATCGAAAGCATGAATAACTCCGGCTTGTTTCAGGCAGAGCTTCGTGGCCAGGACCTGCAAAAAAACGAGCGTATGACCTACACGGAATACACGCTTAAGTTGATCTATACGCCCGCCTACGGGCAAGCGATCGCCGCACCGTCCGCCGATATTGCCCAATCCGGCCAGGGAGGTACGCAATAGTGAGCGAAAAAGATTTCGATAAAACATTGGCTCAGGATGGTATGGACGACAGCGAACCCAAAATTCTTATAAATGAGATCGGGGAGGCAGTCGATCCGACGGTTGTCATTGATGAAGCCGACCGGACGGTTCTGCTGACAGACAAAGAAACGATCATCATCGAAAAAGAGCACCTGATTGACATTCCGCCAAGGAACAGGCCGCGAAAGGTTTATAGCGGAATGTGGGGCCCGATCGAGATTGCGACCGCCGGAGCCGGAATGCTGGCGGTTATCGCCGCAATTCTGTTGTATGTTTTCGTCGTCGTTCCTTCGAACCGCGAGTTGGAAAACAACCGTGCGCGGGTGGTCACGCTCGAAAACGAATTGATATCGACCCGTGCGAAATACGGCAACATGTCGAACGTCGAAACCGAGGTCGCAAAACTGCTTTCGAGCGTCAACGATTTTGAATCCAACTATCTTCCGATCGCCACAAACGGCCGGACCGCTCTTTATCAAAGAATTAACGGCCTGATCGCCGGATACGGCCTCGTGAATACAACCGGGCCGGATTACGCTCCGCTCGAAATCCTGGAACAGAAGGAAGGCAGTAAAGCCAATGAAGAGGGTGGAAAATCGAAGTTTCGCAGCCTGTTTCCCGGCGTATATGTGACCACTACGCTGGAGGGGCCGTATATAAACCTTCGACGTTTTTTACGAGAGATCGAAACCGGCAACGAGTTTGTCGTGGTAAGCGCCGTCGAGCTTGAACCCTCCGAAACGGAGCAGAAGGACGGACGGCAAAATAACCCGACGCAGGCCGGCGTTCAGGGTGATCCGACAGCGTCCTATCCGACAACTTCCTATCCGATGACAAACACCTCGGCCCCTTTTCAACAGCAGGGAGCACAAACGGCTTTGCCGAATAGTGCACGCGGAAAAACGCACGGAACGACTGTGAGACTGCGTTTGGAAATGGCCGCGTATTTTCGCCGTCCGAATGCCGCACCCGCGGTGACCGAGGCCCCGGCTGCCCAGTAATTTTGAGCAATGAAACTTTTTGAAGGAAAATCGAAGAACGAACGAAATAAGATCATTGCGGCGATGGTGCTCGGCCTTATGTGCCTGGTCGTATTTTATTTTGCCTTCCTGAGGGGAATGTTTAGCGGCGGCGGCGGCACGACCACGGTTACTGTAAAAACTTCGCCGACACCGAAAACACCAGGCTCGCGTAATGTCGATCCGCAGGACCTGAAACTTCCAAGCCAAAGCGAACAGGATTTTACATATATGACGCAGCCGATCGTTTATCGGCCCGGCAATTTCGGCGCCCCTGACCCGGGCAGAAATATCTTTGCATTTTATGAGCCGCCGCCGCCGTGCCGGGAAAATTGTCCAACGCCGACGCCCAAGCCCGTAATTGTAATTCCGCCGTCGCCGCCACCGCCGCCGCCTATACAGATAGCACTTCTAAATCCGCAGAGTGTGTATGCCGGATCCAAAGGTTTCCGCCTGGAAATAGCCGGTGACAACTTTACGCCCGATACGCGTATTTATTTTAGCCAACAGGAATTGCCGTCTACCTATATCAACGGACAGCGTATGACGGCTGACATTCCCGGCGTTCTGATAACCGGCGAAGGGCAGAGACAGATACTTGCTCAGACATCAGACGGAAAACTTTACTCAAATCCGGTTATGCTCGATGTGCAGCCTGCTCCCAAGCCGCAGGTGAAGTATATCGGCATGATCGCCCGCAAGCGCAGTAACAACGACACCGCCTATTTTACGGTAGCCGGCAAAGAACTGCCGATCGGCGCGCGGTTGAACGACATTGTCGAGGGGCGTTTTCGGCTGTTAAGCATTTCAGCCCAGGAAACTATTCTGGAAGACACCACGCTCGGATTTCGACACAAACTTCCGCTGACTATTCCGCCGCCGACCCCCGTGACGTCGACTGGAACCGGAACCGGAACCGGTAGACCAGCGGGATTTCCGGCGAGAGAGAGTTATGTGCCGTTCAATCCTCCGGCTCCACAGCCACAACCGGCAGGCAACACGAGAATCCCCGGTATTCCGGATAATATTCCGCGCTACGTGCCGCCCGGTTCGAATTCGAATAGGCCGGCCAATATGAAAAAGGACGTTGACGATGACGAAGACACGGACAACTGATGGAGTGCGGAGCGTGGAGTGCGAAGGGCGGAGTGTCGAAAACATCTCGGCCTCGATTCTGAATCGTTTTTCCGATCTGTCAAATCCGAAATTCCAAACCCGGAATCTCAAATCCGAACAGGGCATGACGATGCTTGCGGTTATGGCATTTATGGCGGTTTTTGCGATCGCTCTGCTGGCCGTGGCCCCATCGGTCCAGATCGAAGTCCAGCGTGAAAAGGAACTGGAATCCATCAGGCGCGGTGAGGAGATCGCGAACGCAATTCAACAGTATGTTATCCATTATCGGGGAGCAAAACTCCCACAATCGATTGACGAACTGCTCGAAGGCATACCGTTTGGCACGCAGAAACGGCAAATACTTCGCGCGTCCGCAGCTACCGATCCGCTAAGCGCAGACGGCAAATGGCGGCTGATTGCCCCCGATCCGCAGGTAATCGCATCATTTGCGAAACGGGTGCAGATTTACAATAACGGGCTCTTGCCGTCATCACCTCGACCGGACATTTTCGACAGGTACACGGTAAGTCTGGCCAATGTCATCAACACTGAAAGCGAAAGTGAGATCGAAGAACCTGAGGATGAAGACTTTTCGGTGGTGACGGACAATACGCCGTTTATCGGCGTGGCCAGCCAAAGCCGGAGTAAGTCCGTTCTGGCTTACTACGGTATCGAGAATCACTCAAAATGGATCTTCACGCCGCTTTTCCGCGGCGACGGCAACAGCAGCACACGTCAACCACGAATTCCCGCTCGCGGATTTTGACCAGCCGGCTTTCTCCCAAACATCAAAAGTCCGACTTTTTCTTTGTCTCGGTCTCTTCTTCCGGTATTTCTTCCTTCGGCCGCTGAACGATCATGGAACCCGGCGGGAAGACCTCGATACCGGCTTCGTCCAAGACCCGCACGATCCCAATTGCGGCACGGTCGAATACTTCAAGCGGCTTACTTTCATTCGTATTGATCCAGAAATTTACTGTTACGCTAACGCCGTCAGGGCTTAGTTCGGAAACAAGAACTCTCGGTTTCGGATCGCTGACCACGCCTTCCGTTTCGAGAAGTGCTTTGTACGTAATTTTCTTGGCCTGCTCGATCTGCTCGTCATAGCCGATGGAATATTTTAGGTTCATCCGGCGTTTCGAGCCGGCACCGCGGATCGTCAGGGCGCTCGAATACATATCGCCGTTAGGTATCAGGATCAGCTCGCCGTCATCCTTGCGAAGCGAGGTTGCACGCACGCCGATATATTCCACCTTGCCTTGGTTGCTTCCAACGAAAAGGTGGTCGCCGATGTGAAACGGCTGCTGCCACAAGATCAATATGCCGGACAGGAAATTGTTCAGTATATCCTTGGTCGCAAAACCGATCACAAACGACGAAAAGCCAAGGCCCGCGATCAGGCTTCCGAAATCGAACGACGGTATGACAACTGTCAACGCCGTCAAAACTCCAAGACTGACGACCACTACAACCAACATCCGGCTTATCAACAGCCGAAGCCGCACGTCGATTTTTGTACGACGCGTTGCGGCCATAAAAAGATATCTTGCGACCTTTGAAAGCAGCCAAAACAGGATCACCACAATCAGACCGGCAAGGATAAACGGAAGCCGGCCGAAAATGCCTGTTATCATCGACTGGATCGATTCGAGCACGGTTTGCTGGATTTGAGTTACCAGCCCAACTGACCATTCATACCAGGTGGCATTTTGAAGAAGCATAAACATATATCTATATTTAATAAGATGCGCCGATTTTTCAAATGCCGCCCTTTGTTTGAATTGCCGGTTGATAAAAAAGGGTATTCTAATTAGAATAATTCTAAACCAGGAGGGAATATGGAATTACATAACACAAAAATTGATATCGCCAAGGGAAAGCGGGAAAAACTTATCTCCATTTTGAATCAAAGTTTAGCCGATGCGGCGGACCTGAAGTCACAGGCAAAACAGGCCCATTGGAACGTGAAGGGTGCTAGTTTTATTGCCTTGCACGAGCTTTTCGATCAGGTGGCGACCGCAATGGACACTCATACGGACGACATCGCCGAGAGGATAACGACGCTCGGCGGGGTTGCGATGGGAACGGTGCGATTGGCGGCGGAGAATTCGAGCCTTAGCGAATATCCGCATGAGATCAGCGACGGAACCGCCCACGTCGATGCTCTTTCGTCGGTGATGGCGGATTTTGGCAAAAAGGTCCGCAAAAACATCGACGTTACCGACGAACTTGGCGACAAGGACACGGCTGATCTATATACCGGAGTTTCGCGAAGCGTGGACAAGCTGCTGTGGTTTGTCGAGGCCCATAATCAGGCGTAGTTAGAAATAAAGAACGCGAAAAACATCTATTAGCGCGGAAATTGCCAGAAAACCGTGCTTTAGGTGTGATTCGCGTACTACTTAGTTGACGTAGTCAAAAACAATATTTGCGAAAGCTTTTACGCCGACATCCAGGCGGCTGTCGTCCAAAAAGAAATCGGGTGTGTGATGGGCGGCTGCGGCTTTCGGGTCTTTGCCTTTCGGCATTCCGCCGACGAAGAAATAAAACGCGGGTGCCTTCTCACCAAAGAATGAAAAATCCTCAGCGCCCGTAGTCCATTCGTTCTCTATTACGTTTTCCTTTCCGGCCGCTTTTTCAAGCGAGGGGAGCATTTTTTTGACAAGTTCGGGCGTATTGTAGGTAACAAGTGTTTTGTTATCGATTGAGACCTCGGCGGTTGCGCCCATACTCTCGGCGATCTTTGTAGCGGTGAGCCGGACCTTGTTGTGTACATCCTTTTGCATCGCCGAGTCGAGCGTGCGGATAGTGCCGGACATCGTCATCTCTTCGGAAATGATATTTTCACGGACGCCGCCGTTTATTTTGCCGACGGTTATTACGACCGGCGCCTTTGTCAGCTCTGACTCGCGGGCGACGATCATTTGCAGGCCGGTGTAGATCTGAGTTGCGACAGCTATCGGATCGACGCCCGACCAAGGTTGCGAACCATGTGTCTGCTTGCCCTTAACCTTGATCGAAAACCAATCACTTGCGGCCATTGCCGCACCGTATTTGTACTTGATTTTGCCTATCTCAGTTTGCGAATTAATATGAATCCCAAAGATCGCGTCGATCTTCGGATTGTCCATCACGCCTTCTTTGATCATGAGCGGTGCACCGCCCTCTTCACCAGCCGGCGGGCCTTCCTCGGCAGGCTGAAAGATAAATACTACCGTTCCCTTGATCTTGTCCTTCATTCCCGTAAGAACTTCGGCCGCGCCCATCAGCATCGCGACGTGCGTATCATGTCCGCAAGCATGCATGACGCCGACGCTCTGGCCGTTGAAGTCAGCTTTTTCCTTTGACGCGAATCCAAGTGAGTTTCTTTCAGTTACCGGAAGAGCGTCCATATCGGCTCGTAGGCCGATCACCGGCCCCGGCTGGCTTCCCTTCAAAACGCCGACGACGCCGGTTTTGGCAATTCCGGTTCGGACCTCAAGGCCAAGCTTTCGCAAGTGATCCTGTACGTACTTTGCCGTTTTTACCTCGCGGTTCGAAAGCTCGGGATACTGATGAATGTGGCGACGCCATTCGACAAGCTTTGGCATCAGCTTCGTCGTCGCCGCATCGATCTCGCGGCTCATGTCGATGGCGAAGATCGGCGTGCAAACAGAAATAAGAAGGCAGAACACAACAAGGATTTTTCGCATTTTAATCTCCGGAAATTTGAGGTGGCTTCAATTGTAACCGGAGAGGAATGAATTGCAAGTACAAAGCCAGAAACACGAGCGGTAGCGAGTCTGCCTCTTCCACGGCTCAAACCACACACTACCTACCGGTCGTGTTTCCGCCTATTCATGTCGGCGACGACCTTTCGGCGTGATCGGCCAAAGTATTCAGCTAGGTTAAGTCTTCTCTAAACGCAAGCTTCGGGATGGCTTTTTGAATCGATTTAGCTCCTTCGTCCGATATCTTCGAACCGCCGATAAGCAGAACCTCAAGCGACTGAAGTTTTTCAAGATGCTTCAGCCCTTGATCAGTCACAGCCGTCTCGAACACGCTCAGTTTTTTGAGACGGGAAAGTTTCGATACATATTGCAGGCCGTCGTCAGTAACTTTTGTGCGTCCGATGAGAAGCGTTTCAAGGTTCTTAAGATTCTTCAGCCGGTCGAGCCCTGCGTCCGAAAGAGTTGTCCGGAACATATTTAGGAAACGAAGATTCTTGAGAAAACCGAGATACTGCGTACCGCCGTCACCAACCTGCGTCGCCCTTATATCGACCGACTGCAATTCCTTGAAATGCAGAAGATGACGCATATCGCCGTCCGTTACCGCCGTATTGTTTAGGTCGACCTTGATAACATTTTTTGCTGCGTTATCGGAATATTCGATCTTGCCGCCCAACTGCGTGATCGCCGCGATCGCTTTTTCCTCGCTTTTATCCCGCGCAGCGGCGGTGAGAACGGTAGTAAAAAGAACCAATGAAATGATTATAAATGCTCGCATTTTCGTATTACCTCCAGTAATTAGGGATGACGGCAACCTGGCTGCCGGTATTTGACGGGTCAATACAATATGCGGAAACGAACTTCTCCGCCTATGTTTCGATCCAGTATGTGATCTTTCCGTAGAACATCATGTTCCATATAAACAGACGCTAATTATGAAAAAAACGTTTCAGTAAAAAATAGATCGTCGTTTAGAGGCGGCCTTTGACCGCCGTTGCTTTTTATGACTTATACCGGCGATCAGAGACCGCTTTAACGATAGGTCAATTTTAGAACCACTCTAAATTCCTATCGGGTAGCCGGAATTAACCGACACCGTTCAAGACCCATTCGACCATCGTCAGATCGAAATCCGCGTAGGCCCGTGGGAAGTCCCACTCGCCGTCAGCAGCAACCAGATTATTGCTATGATCAACGCCTGGAAAAACCTTGATCGTTAGTTGTTTGTTGCCCGCTTTTGCCTGCAGATCTTCGATGATCCTTCGACTCGTTTCGACCGGCACGACCGTGTCACGATCGCCCCACATGACGAGCGCGGGAACCTTAAGCTTTCGCCAAACGGGTGTTATGTCGTAAAACAAAAGCTCTAACGCTCCGCGTGACGGCAGGTCACCGAAAAGCGCGGGCGGCAGCTCGGCCGGGCCGAACCAGCGAGCGTCCTTGTTCGCAATAAGTTCCTGCGAAATAGCGGCTCGTTCGGCCTGAAAGGTTGGATCGTTATTCAGAATCTTGCGATTTAGCGCGTAGAGTTTTTCGCGAAGCTTTGTGGCCAGCTCGATCTCGGGTTCGGTTATACCTTCGCGCCGCATAACGCCGGCACGGTGATAAATGCTTTGTTCGGCTGGAGTGACGGCTGCGACGCCGCTTGCGATAATGAATGCCACATTCTTTGACCGCGAAGCCGCAAGCGGTGCGATCCATCCGCCCTGACTGTGGCCGGCTATTCCAATTTTCTTAGAATCAATATCGGGCCGGGATCTGAGCATATTCAGTCCGGATAACGCATCGTCCGCGAGGTCTTCCATGCTTGCGGCACGCGTGTTTCCCGTCGATTTTCCGGAGCCGCGTTTGTCGTAAATCAACGCGGCTATACCGAGCTCGGCAAAACGTCTTGCCCAGGATCGATAGGTTGCTCTTTCATTCGGCGAACTGCCATGAACGATCGTCACGGCGGGACTCTTCGTTTTTTCGGTCGGCATCAACAGCGTTCCCGATAGGGTTACACCGCCATTTGTAAACGTGACTTCCTCTTCGCGATATGCCTTCGGTTTTTTTACACCTCGTTTCGTCGAAAATGTTCCCTCGACGCCTAGGCCGCTCCATTTTCCGGCAAACACATTCCCATCAACCTTACCGTCAAAAACAACCGGCGTGCCGCTCGGCTGCGGTTTTTCCAAACGAAATCCGGTCTCGGTTTGCTTTACGGGAAATGGGACATCGATAACGTCGAGATCGACAAAATTCACCAGTGACTTGATCGCACTTTCACTGCCGGAAACATCGAGACTGACCCGCCATGTTTTACCTTCGCGGCTTATTTCACCTTCCCAAAATCCGTCGAGCGACGATGTTTTTTTCTCTTCGGGCAGGAGTGAGTTTGAGATCTTAGGCGCGATCTCATCCAACCAGCGGTTCAGATCGGGCTGGGTGTACCATTTGCCCTTCAGCATGACCCCGGCACGATCCTTCGTCGCCGAAATATCCGCGAGCGGGTCGGCGTTAAGCAGGACAAGATCCGCGCGTTTGCCCTTTTCGACCGTTCCGGCCTTGTTCAAGCTTCCGAAAAATTCGTGAGGGTTGCGTGTGCCGGCCGCGAGGGCTGCGTAATTTGAGATGCCCGCGTCGCGCAGGGCCTTTAGTTCATGATGCAATGCAAAACCGTAAAGCCACAGAAATTCCGGCGTGTCCGAACCGGCCATCAACTTGCCGCCAGCGTCGTGAATTGCCTTTATCAGCTTGTTGCGGGCGTCGATCCATTTCAATTTTCTTTCGGCGGAAACCTGTGTGATCAGCCGCGATCTTTTGTAAAAATTAAGCCACTGTTCCTGCACCTTTGGCGGGTAGAAACGAAAATCGGGCTGCGCGCGAATTGATTCCTCGCTGCGTGGAAGGGCGAAGGAATTTTTGAAAAAGTGCTGTGTCGGGTTTGAAAACGGATTTGCCTCTACCGACTTTTTCGCGACGGTCGGGATTTTGGCTTCATCAATATAGTCGATGCTCTCCCAGTTCTTGGGATCGGACATATAGAGGTCTGAGACGGAACCCTTCATCGGTGCGTCGTCCCGCAGAATCTGTTCCATATAGCCGTCGAGATGTTCGATCTGCTGCTTCGCCTTCCAGGCCCGAATGGCAGTGACGTATTCGCGGTCGGCGTGGCCGACCATACGAATGCCCTGTTTGGACGCTTCGTCGACGGCCGCCTCGTACACTTCCGGCTTGACGAAGGTAGTCACCTTGATGAAATCGTAACCTGCAGCTTTTGATTTTCGCACTGCTTCGCGCGCCTCTTCCGGCGTGTTGACGACGAAGTTATTTCCCTGCTCGCGGCCCGTCAGATGCGGCGACGCAACAAAAATTGTCGGCGCGGCGATCTCGCCTTTAGCGGACTTTGCGCGCAAGGCAAGCAGTTCCGGCGTTCCGATCATAAAGCGGATCGTCGTCACGCCATTCGCAACCATCACCTTTAATTCATCTTCAGCAATCGAGTCGGGATATTCGGGGCCGTCGGAAAGAAGGTGCGTGTGCATATCGACAAGGCCGGGAACAAGATATTTTCCGGTGGCGTCGATCTTCACGGCGTCTTTCGGCACTTTGATCTTTTTGGCATCGCCTATCGCCGCAATCAGGCCGTCGCGGACGATGACCGTTTGGTTTAAAAGAACGCGTTCGCGATCCATCGGGACCACGTTGACATTAATAAAAGCTGTAGTCTGCGCCCCTACGACTATCGTCATAGCTATGGCAATGATAAGCGAGGAGAAAATTTGATTTCGCATATTAATTACCTGTTACAGATGCGGGAAGCGGCTTGTCCACTTTTGGCCGCGTCGTCCGGTTGGCGAGTTCCCAACCGGTTGCCATGATCGTCCGGGCAACCTTTTCCATCTGCGCAAAATCGATCTTCTCTACCGAATCCGTCACCTGATGATAGTCGGCATGGTCACCGTCCATGTAGAAAATGATCGGGATGCCTTTTCTTGCGTAATTGAAATGGTCGGAGCGGTAGAAGTATTGCTCCGGGTCATTCGGATCGTCGTATTTGTAATTGAAGCTAAGATTCTGGAATGCCTTGTTGGTCTCTTCGCTTATTTGACCGAGCTCTGTGCTCATCAACTTCGATCCGATCAGGAACACCTCATTCTGCTTGGGTAAGAGTTTATTTTTCGGGTTTTCATCTCCGGCCTGCTGGTACCGCCCGATCATGTCGATATTTAATCCGGTTATGATCGAACCGATCGGCACCGTCGGGTTATCGGTAAAATACTCGCTGCCCCACAAGCCTTTTTCCTCACCGGCATGCCAGATGAAAAGGATTGAACGCTTTGGCCGCGGACCTTTTGAGAATGCCTCGGCAATTGCCATCACCGACACGGTTCCTGATCCGTCATCGTCCGCTCCGTTCCAGATCTTGTCCTCGCCGTTGGCAAACGGATTCATCCCGACATGATCGTAATGAGCGCCGATAGCGACGTATTCATTTTTCAAAACAGGGTCCGAGCCTTCCAAAATTCCGATGACATTTTGTGAATGAACTTTCTCGGTTTTGACGGCAACCGATAAGCTGATTTTTTTCGTTGCTTTCAAATCAAACGGGTCGACAAATTCCTGCGATATTCCTGCTGTATAGACATTGTTACCGTTAGATTTTTCTCCGAAAAACAGTGCGTTTATGAGGCGTGGCGAAGCGGTAATCGTCGGAATTGTAATTTGAGTTTGTGGATTGCCGAACTCGACTCCGCCTTTTTCGGTTTGCGTCCATTTTGTGCTTTGCCAATTGGCGAGATTATTGTAATTTCCGAAGATAATCAAAGCTTTCGCACCTTTCATCTGAGCGTAAAGACTCGGACTAGCCCAAGCTTCGCCCTGTTTTCCCTGCAAATCACTAGAGGTCGCGCCTTTCGGAAAGTTGTTAGCGACGACAACGATTTTGTCTTTAACATCAATGCCTTGAAAAGCGTCGATATTTTTTGATTTGATAAACCAACCGTGACTCGCGTAAACAATTTGACTATTTACAACGGTTGCGGGATTAAAGCTCGAAAGAAAATCTTCGCCGTAAACGAAAGATTGATTATTTAATTGAAGCCTTGTTCCCTGCGCTTCAATCTTGTTGCGCCTGAGCGGAAATCTTTGAAAATAAGTGCCATTGTCGCCGCCGGGCTTTATGCCCCAGCTCGACAGGTGCTGTGCGATGTACATCGCCGCGATGTCCAAGCCGCGCGAAGGCGTATCGCGGCCCTCCAGCTCGTCCGAAGCGATAAAGGTCAAATAGTCTTTGAGCTGTCGGGCCGTAATACCATTTACATTGCCAAAGCTCGCCGCTGAGGCCGAGCCATTGCCGTTCTTTTTCTGGGCAGATGTGGAAGCCGGTACGCTGAGAATGAAAGTAATAAGAAGAGCGGCCGCGGCAAATTGTTTGATTGCTTTTGTCATGATGTTTAGGTCTGTGATTTATTCAAGTCCGCTTGATGTTCAAATTCTTCATCTTTGTACACAGCGTGCTTGTCCGTAAGTTAAGCAGTTTAGCGGCACGGTTTTGGCGGCCACCGGCTACTTCGAGTGCCGATTCGATCAATTGAATTTCGAACCGCTCGACGTTTTCATAAAAATCAATTCCCTTTTCGGGATCGATGCTCACCGGCTGAGTATCAGTTGCTACTTCATGAAGAAGAGACCGGATCGTCGATCGAAGGGAGTCCAGTTTGTCACCAAATTCCGAGTTGCGTCTGCGCGTCATTATTCGGGTTGCCATACGTAATGCCATAATCGTTGCAATCCTTTTTCATTTTTTTGCACGCTTCCTCACGGTCGCGTTTCTGCCTACATACCCGCCACGGCTATTCCATCGGGAACCTTCCCCGTCTCGACCCGGCCCGTGACCTCGCCGGTTTCCAAATTTACCTTTAGCACCACATCGGGCTGGCCAGCGGAAACGAAGGCCGTTTTGCCGTCAGCCGAGAATGCGATGCCGAGAGGCGTGCTTTCGAGCTTGATTCTTTTGATTTCTTTGCGTGTCGCCGCGTCGATGATCAGAAGCTCCTTCGTCGGGATCATGGTGCAGACAACAAACTTGCCGTCAGGCGTAAACTTTACGCGATACGGACGACCGTTGATGTTGATCTTTTCTTTTGATTTGTAAGCGGCGGTATCGACAATTTCTACCATGCCCTCCACATTCAGCCCGATCCAAACTTCTTTGCCGTCGGGTGAAAGGTCGATCGCCTCGGGCTGTTTGCCGACCGGAATGTGGATTATCTTCGACGCCGCCGGAGGAACGTTTTGAAACTCAAACGACGTTACTCTGTCAGAGCCGATGTTGGCTGTGTAGAATTTTTTCTGATCGGCGCTTCCGGCGATCATGTGCGAACCGTTCTGCCCGGTGCCCATCATCCAGTCCACCTTATTCGCAGCCGGGTCGTAGCGGGCAATAATCCTATTGGTTTCGGCAGTGAAATAAAGTTTGCCGCCGCCAATGACCTGCAGTCCATGTGGACGAAGTAATGGAGTCAGATCAACGCGTCGGATTTCTTTTAGCGTCGCAATGTCGATCACCGATAGCGAGCTGCCCGGCGTCTGCGCTCCGTAGTTGGCTACAAAGGCCGTCTTGCCGTCGGCCGACAAGACGACCTCGTGCGGGCTGTCGCCGGTCGGGACTTTGCCCACGAGCTTCATATTTGCGGGATCTATTATTGCCAGGTTGGCATCCGCCTTATTCAGGACAACAAGCACCGGCTTCACGGTCTGTCCGATAACGATTACATAGTTTCTGAAAACGATAACTATGCCGAAGGCTAAGAATAAGAGGACCTTGATTTTTGCGTTCCTGGGCATTCGATCTCCATCAATAGGGGTTTCTTCATGTTGGAATATACGAATTCGGTGCGGAAATGCGAACGCTTTTGTGATGAACGGCAAACGGGTGTGACGAACTGTTTATTTCACCGCAGAGACGCGGAGACGCAGAGAGGATTAGCCACAGATGAACACGGATTTACACAGATGAAGAAAATTCTTTCATCCGTGTTCATCCGTGTGAATCTGTGGCTGAATTTCCTACTCAGCGTCTCCGCGTCTCTGCGGTGAAAAATTCCTACGCTTCGTTTTCGAAAAGCTCGAGAAATCGTTCGCGGTAATTTCGGCTGAGGGCGAGTTCGGTGCCGTTTCTTAAAATGACGGCATAGTCGCCGCTGAACATCGGGTGGAGTTCTTTTATGCGGTCGATGTGGACAACAGTGGAACGGTGGATGCGAAGAAACTTGTCGGGATTAAGCTTTGTTTCAATGCCGTTCATTGTTTCCCGGATCATGTGCGATTCTTTGCCGGTGTGCAGTTTTACGTAATTCCCGGCAGCCTCAATCCAGTCGATCTCGTCAGTCTTTAGAAAGAAAACGCGCCCAACCGATTTCACGACCAGGCGTTCAAGATACTTCTTCTCTCCACGAATATCGGCTATCAGCGAAGCTAAACGCTCGTCAATATTACCCATATTCTTATGTTCAATATGGTCGCGGGCGTGGGCCACGGCACGATGCAGCCGCTCGCGGTTGAACGGCTTTAGCAAGTAATCGAGAGCATGGACATCGAATGCCTGAAGAGCGTATTGGTCATAGGCCGTGACGAAAATTATTGATGGGAGCGATTGCGGATCGAGCGCTTTGACAACCTCGAAACCGTTCTTTTCCGGCATTTGGATGTCAAGGAAAACGAGGTCGGGTTTATGCTCGTTGATGGACGAGATCGCCTCTTTGCCGTTGCCGCATTCGCCGATGATTTTGATATCACTCTCATCGCGCAGGAAACGCTTTACACGTTCGCGCGCAAGTGGCTCATCGTCGACAATGAGAGTTTTGATTTTCATCGCACCGCGTCGAAGGCTCCTGACAGGTTTTCCTTTTTCACGTTCGCGTCGTCGCGGAGTTCTTTGAAAGGGATCGTAAGATCGACAACAAGTCCGGAATTGACCGCGTTGTTCAGACTGAAGCTATGTCCCTCTCCATACAAATGACGCAGGCGGCGGCGCGTGTTCGAGATGCCGACACCCTCGCTGAGATTCTCGACATCACCGAACGGAACACCCAGGCCGTTATCGCTGACGGTAAGCTCCAGGTGGCCGTTCCTGCGCACTGCGGCGATGTTGATCCGTCCGCCTTCGGACCGCGGCCCGATGCCGTGCTTTATCGCATTTTCGACCAGCGGCTGGAGGATCATATTCGGTACGCTGGCGTCGAGAGTTTCGGGCGAAATACTCATCTCAATCTTCAACCTGTCGTGAAAACGCATCTGCTCGATCTCAAGATATTTCTCAAGAAACTCGAGTTCTTGCTTCAGCGGAATTTCCTGAACTTCCAGGTTTTCAAACGACATGCGCAGAAGGTCGCTAAGGTCGGAAATCATCCTCTCGGCCGATTCGGCGTCCTTGTAGATCAGCTCGGAGATAGCGTTCAACGTATTGAAGAGAAAATGCGGGTGCAGCTGCATCTTCAATACCTGAAGTCGCGATGTGGCAAGGCGTGCCTCGAGCTGCGATGTCCGCAGTTCGCGTTCCCTGTATTTCCGGTAATATTTTAACGCCTGCTGAAAACCGAGCACGCCCCAATAAATAGCGACGCCGAAATGCACGTTGACCAGCAGAAAGATCTTAAATATCTCAAAGTACGAAGCGTCTTGGTATCGCTGCATGTAACCAAGCTTGGGCAGGACATAGGCGTCTATACCAAGCTGCACGATCGCAATCACGATACTCGCAACGACGTGAATCGGTAGGCTCGTCTTCCATTTTCCGTCGTCAAATGAAAATGTTCGTCCAAGCCAAAATATGATCGGGCTAATGGCGAACCATACATAGCCCGATGCAAGCTGCCACGACAGAACGCGCCAAAAAGAGGTCGGATTCTCTGAAAGCTGGCTTTGAAGCGCCACCTGGCTCGCGAAAAAAAAGCCGAATAGTGTCCAAACTACCCAGATCGCGGTCCATTTTATGTATTTTCTGTTAAGCGCCGATTCGAGATTCATCTACCGTATATTTAGCACCAAAATGCCGCATTCTCCAACAAGGTTGTGATGAAGCGATATTTTACGCTGACCACAGGTAACATTTTCGACTAGACAATAGACAACCTTTCATCATTCGATCCGCGATAGCAATTACCCTTTTGGTTTATACTTGTGCGTAAACACCGCATATTTTGATACGCATGACAGACACAATCGATCTTCTTACAGGCACCGTGAAAGGGCCGGGACTTCTGCCGCACGAGTACCTTTTCATAACGCGAGACAATAATCGCACCCGCATCGGAGAGTTCGTTTACTATCAGGCTCAAATTGGCGGGGAAACACGTCAGATTGTCGGCACGATAACTTCCCGCAAGCTTGTCCGTCAACTGCCCGACGCATTTCTGGCCGATCCCGGCACGCCGCCCTCGGCCGTCGCTTCGTTGATCGGCATCGACGGCGATCTTGAGATTTACGAGATCGCCGTCGAGACTATCGGATACTTCAGTCACCAGCTAAACGATTTCGTCAATCCGCGAATCCCGCCGCAGCCGGGCGACCCGATCTATTTGGCATCGAGCGAAACACTGTCGCAAATGCTCAGCCCTCGTAAGATGGCCGAGACAGGCTCGGCACATATCGGTAGTCTGCTGACACGCGAACCAGGCGACGTTCCGGTCGTGCTGTCGGTCAAAGATGTCGTCTCAACGCATCTCGCTATTCTTGCCTCGACCGGTGCGGGCAAATCCTACACGGCGGGCGTGCTGGTTGAAGAATTGATGCTGCCGTATAACCGAGCGGCCGTTCTGATCGTCGATCCTCACGGCGAATATCACACAATCTCGTCGATACAGGGCGATGCACAATTTGCCGGTGCTGACGGCTACAAACCTGAAGTGAAAATTTTTACGCCTGAGAAGATAAAAGTACGGTTTTCGTCGCTCACAGAAGGCGATGTGAAATATCTTTTGCCCGAAGGAACATCCGACAAAATGCTCCATTTTCTGCGGCAGGCCTTCCGCAGCCTCAATGATCGTTTGAAAGCCGAGGGAAAGCGCGATTATCTGTACAACTATTTTGATCTGCGGGACGAGGTACAGAAGCAGCAATACGGCAAGGATGACAAGGATTCGGGCGACGGCGGAAATGTTTCGTCCATCCAAGGTCTGCTGTGGCGGCTAGATTCACGATTTGACCGTCCCGACAGCATCTTTCACGCCCACGAACATATCGAGCTAAACGAAATGTACCGTCCGGGCCGCTGCACGATCCTCCAGCTTTCGGAGATCGAACAGACAGAACAGCAGGTGATCGTCGGGACGCTTTTACGTCGAGTAAATAAGGCCCGCGAACTGACCGTCGGGAAGCACGTCGATAAAGGCGATAATTTTCTCGATTATCCGGTATTCACCCTATTGGAGGAAGCTCACCGTTTCGCACCCGCCGGTGCAAGCGTCGTCTCAACAAATGTTCTCAAACAAATCCTCTCCGAAGGTCGCAAATTCGGCGTCGGCATCGGCCTCATCACCCAGCGGCCGGGCAAGCTCGACCAAGACGTGCTGTCTCAATGCATGACTCAAATCATCATGCGTATCGTCAACCCGATCGACCAGCAAACCGTCGCCCAATCGGTAGAAGGAGCGGGTCGAGCAATGCTCGCGGAACTGCCCGCCTTGACCAAAGGCCAGGCAATTATCTCCGGCGTCGGCATAAACACACCCGTAATGTGCCGCATCCGCCCCCGAATCACAAAACACGGCGGCGAAACCTTCGACGCCCCATCAGAATGGATGAAATGGCACTCAAGCGGCGAGAGTGAGAAACGGGAACAGGACGAGGCTCCCTATTTGAAACCTAGCTCGGAAAAGAAGCCGGAGAAGGTGGGGAATATTAGGATTTAAAATGAGATTTTGTTGACACCAAATCTCAAAAAATGTATAAATCTCTAGCCTCAAATCGTAATGTTGAATGTAATGCTCTTAAAATAATTGTGAAAAAATATCTCCTCTCAATCACCCACTGCAATTCTTTCCTTGTAGGAACTTTGTCGAATGGCGATTCCGCTCATTAAATCTCTTTAGCTTATACGTTATAATACGATTGAGGTGAGAAACATGACACATTCGCTTACATTAGAAGTTCCTGAAAGCATTTATCAACCGCTTGCCGAAGAAGCCAAGGCGAAGGAACGGAAGGTTGAAGATATCGCGCTTCAAATGTTGGAGCTGTTGACGAGCGATAGAAAGCTCAGCATCGAGGAATTCGAAAAACTCGCCGATCTTTTAGCGGACGAAGTTGAGAAACGAATGCCTGAGGACGCAAAGCCGCTTTCCGTTTATGCAGTGAGCCGTGAAGGGATTTACGAAGACCACCTATGATCCTTTTAGCAGACACCAATGTTTTATTGCGGTTCGCCATTCGCCAAGATTCGCAACATCAAATTTTAAGACAGGCCATTCGAAAGTTGCTAGAGCACAGCGATGAAATCTATATATTTCCGCAAAACTGTATAGAGTTTTGGAATGTTGCGACCCGCCCCGTCAAAAATAACGGATTTGGCTATTCATTTGAAGACGCAGATTTTTTCTTGCGTTTGATTGAAAGAGTCTTTCACCTTATAGGTGACGACGCAAGAATTTATCGAGAATGGCGCAAATTGGTTGTCGATTTTGGTGTTTCCGGCGTTCGAGCGCACGATGCGAGAATAGTCGCGGCGATGCTTGTCCACAATATTACTCATATTCTGACTTTTAACACGAAGGACTTCGCCCGATATTCGAGTATCGGCGTAATCGCTATCTACCGGGCAAATGTTTAAGCGAGGTGGCATTCTTTGACACGTCAACGCGTATCATCTTCAAGCATTAGGTCTATCGGTTACGACCCCGACAATAAAATCCTTGAGATTGAGCTTCGCAACGGCGGAGTCTATCAATATTTTCAGGTTCCTTCCAAAGAATACCAGTCTTTGATAAATGCGGCTTCGATCGGCAGGTATTACGCGAAAATTATTAAGCCCGAGTATAAATTTAGACGCGTCAAATAATACGCTGCTATGGAGAACTTGAACTATTATGTACTGCTAGTTTTCGCCCCGCTGCTGATTCTGGTCGGCATCTTGGGATTTATTATCCCTCAGAACAAAAGCCTAACGAGCGGTGCTCCGGCGTACAATATTTTTCACATTATCTTTGGCGTAATCGGCGTGATTATACTTTATTTCGATCACGATCCGAGCATTCGTGCTTTCATTATCGGGTTCGGGCTGATCGATCTTTACCAGGCGGCAGCGAGCTTTGTGCATATTTTCCCGGAGAAACATTTTCGATGGACGCGGGTTGATGACGTTTTACATATCACCATCGGGGCGGCGTTGGTCATCGTTGGCGTCTTCGGTTAGTTCGGATTTCTGAGTTTAAAAAGTTCCTTTGCATCCCCGTCCGCGAGATCGTTTCTAACCAATAAGATCAGATCGACACCCGGCCTGAGCGCGTATATTCCGGCATATTTATACTTGGCGGAAAATCTGGCTATCACATCCCGGTCCTGATCGCCTTTTTTGGCGACGATCACTTCCGCGGTATCGTCGTTGTCGAACTTTCCGTGAAATACAGCGTTCGGGTATTCGCGCATATACCAGACCATCGGCCAGTAGTCGGGTGAAATAATGTCGATCGCGGCGTCTTTTCCCTTTCCGCTTTTTTCCGCAGATAGCTCGATCTTCGCGATCATATCGAGAAACTCGCGTTTGGTGTGAGCATACACGTACGGCCGGTCGTCTTTGTCATACCTGACGAAACTCACGTCATAGGCCTGATACGCAAGAACCGCCGCCGCCGAAACAGCAAGCAACCCAGCCGCAGCCTTTGCGGCAGCATTCTTTGACCGTGCCAGCTCGTTTATGCCGTAACCTGCGATGATGCACATCGGCAAAATAAACGACAGCGCCAGCCACGGGGTTTTATAGGGGATGATCGAATATGCCGCAAGAAGGCCGAACGCCCAGAGACCTGTAAACATCGCAACCCGATGGCGTGAGTAGGCAAATGCGATAATCGTGCCGAGAGCGGACAAAATAAATATCGGCGCCTCGATGTCCCTTCCCCATTTCAGATATCCCCAGGCACCGTTCTGCGTATGGTCTTTGCTGCCCGTTTTTGTCCAGATCGTGTAGGCGTCAATTGCCTTTTGTATGCCTTCGGGATACATGAAAAATGACGAGAAAAACAAGACGAATACATATATAAACGTGATCGCGACCGCCGCCGCGATCAGCAAGCTATCGTTGCCGTCGCCGAGCGCTCCGCGAAAATTAGCCCAAGTAATCGTACCGTCAGATATTTCCCCGCTTCCGTCTTCGGCCGCCCGTCCCTGATAGATTTTTTGCCATATCCAAAGCGAAAGACATGCGATCAACATTGTACCCAAGGTGATAAAAGCCGTTTCTTTAGTCGCAAACATCAACGCCACCGATGCCGATGCAAGCAGCAGATATATCGGCCGGCCGGCGTTCCACGCCAACAGCATGCGGATGACAAAATACACAAGCACGGATTCGACAATGAAAAACGCCAGGCGAAACGCCCAAACTGCGGTCACATTCTCGCCGCCCATGTAACCTGCCAGAATCAAGGCTGATGGCAAAAAGCAAACCAGCAAGAGCAAAACCATCCACCCAACGGCAAACGGCCCGGCCTTCGGCTTATCGATAAAGAAAAGGACCGCAACGACAATCGCAAGGCTCAAAAAAACGAAAAAGATCTCGTGAATAAAATAGCGGGAGATAAAGACCATGCCCGGCGACAGCGCTAAGAACAGCCCGGCCGAAAGGCTGCCGATCTTGCCGATGTATGGCCTTAGAAAAAATACGAGCACGACCATCAACACGCCAAAGATTGCGACGCTCGCACGCACCGTAACGGTCCCAAGCCCAAAGACTTTCGCAAAGGCCAGCGAGATGTAATAAAGCGTCGGACCATGATAGTTTGCCGGGTCGTATTTATATACACCCTCGCGAAATAACGTAGTAAGAAAAAAGCCGTTGACGCCTTCGTCGTGGTGAAAGGGCTTCAGACCGAGTGCGAAAAATCTTAAGAAAGCCGCGACTGCCGTGATAAGGGCGCAATTGAGCAGCCAGATATAGTCGGTCTTTCGAGGTTCGTTTTGGATATTCGCGTCCATTTTCAATTGTCTGTCGGCGAAAGAAACACACTGCCTACCGGTCGTGTTTCCGCCTTTATTTTACCTTATAAACTTTATACTGCCCGGCCTCGGCAACCACCGGAAATTTCCTGAAAAATTGTTCGTTGGCGGCCACCGAATTTCGCTCTTCGGGCGATATCAACACGTATTCTATCCCGTACTTTCGCATTAACTCATCGGCGTTCGAACCGCCCGAGTAAATACTTTTCACGTCTCTTTCGCGTGCCCCGTAATCGATGCCGTGCGAGCCGAGATGTCCGGGATAACGCATCAGCGACTGGCGCCCCGACAACACGACAGCCGAATTGTAAGTTGGAGCGTTCAAAAACAAGGCTTTCAGCGGCGTCGATCTCTTGATTCTTTCCGCGACCAACACGCCGTCGGCGTCAAAAACCCCATTCTTGATCTGCCCCGACGCCGTCCGCCAAACATCGAGCGCTCCTGAGAATACTAGAACGAGAAAGCAACTCGCTGCAACGATCTTTAACGCCGAACTCTTTCGCCACATCCACGAAACGGCGAACGCGACAAATGGGATCGATCCGACAAACCAATAGATCAAAACCTTTATGTTGTCCCATTCCCAAGGCGCCAGCTTTGCGACGTTTGAGATGAGAAACAGAAATACGAATGGCAGGTAGAAGAGGAGAAGGGATGAGGGGAGAGGGATGAGGGATGAGTCAGATGATTTATCTTTCTCTTTCTCTTTCGTGCTTTCTCCTTCCTCTGCGTCTCCGCGTCTCTGCGTTGAAAAAAACATATAGATCCCGATTGCGATAACCGGAATAAAAATACCCGTGTTCTTTATCCAAAACCACAGAAAATTCGCGTCGCCCGAATCCCACCCGAAATGCCATTCGAAAAACTTCGTCGTCTCGGTAGCACTTCTTGAGATCGACCAGGCCAACTGCGGTATTGCCAAAACACAGACGCCGATCCCAAAACCAACCCACTCGCGCCACTTCTCAATACGCAGAAAGAACAGAAACGCCGTAACGACGAACAAGACCACAAGGCTGTGAAGGTGTATAAGAGGAAGCAAGCCCGCGATAGAACCGGCAAAAACCGACGCGGTGACGCGGTGACGCGGTGACTCAGCGATTCTTTTCTCCGCGTCTCCATGTCTCCGTGTCTCCGTGTCGCAAAAACTTTCCCAAAGTTTTTGCAGGATTATCAGGGTCAGCGGCATGCCCAACAGCAAACTTCGCTGTGTCATAAACAGCGTGATCAGAGAGTTGCCCCACCGGAAATCCTGACCGATAGTGTAGTCCTTCGGAATGTGCCAAATAAACTCCGAAAAACCCTTCGCCTGGGCACCGAAATCGCCAAAAAACCATATGAAACCGAGTCCGCCGCTGAGAAATAAAAGGGCGGGGGCGATCTTGCTGGCCAGCCGGTCGTTTGTAAGTTTTAGGACAAATCTCTCAAGGATCACTAACAGCGAAAACGCCCACGCCACATTCTGCACAAGCATCGCGTCCTTCACGCCGACGCCGAACTTCATAAACGCAGCCGTAATAAGATCTGCGATAAACGGATACGAGAATTTAGCCCCCGCGAACGACGGATTCTGCGGCGGGAAATTTGCCCCGTCTGTAAAACTGAATATCGCCCCCAGATGAAACGGCAGATCGCCAAGGTTGTTCGAGCCGCCGGTAAAAATACCTTGGTCGGTCTCGATCATCGTCCGGTCGAAAAAGAATACAAAAAGCAGGAGAAATCCTACGTAGTACAACAATCGAAGGGCCTTCACAACACTTGCACCCTGCATTTTCCCCTTTGCCTTCGCCCAGTCGTGCCGAAATATCTTTCGCCGATCCTCGCTCTTGAGCAGAACGATTGGTATCAATACGATGACCATTGCGGCAATCACGGTAGCCGCATTCAGTCCGGCGAACATGGCAAGCAGAAAGGTAGTCGTGCCGAAAATCGCAGAACCGATAACATTGCCGGCCGCCACGCGCCAAAGAAAAGGCTCCTCGTTCTCAATGAGATACGTCAGAGCAAACCCACCGGCGGCGATGGCAAGGATCAGAATTGAGGAAATCAGCATATGAACCGTTCGAAAACTCTTCAATAAGTTAACCCAATTTGCCGGTCAGTCAAAGTTCTGGCAAAATGCATCACGCTACGCTATACTTTTTGAAAAATCCATTAGTGTTTCGAATGCTCATATGTTCGGCGTGCCAAAAATGAAACAAATCCTTTTCTTTATCGCTTTAACCCTTTCGATCTCATCTGCGGCAGATATATCGGCCCAGGATATGTCGAGATTTACGTTGGCGACCGGGAATACGATCCGACATTTCAAATATACCTATCAAGAACCGCAATTTCTGGAAACACCTGATTCGATAATCGACGATATTGTGATGTTCAGTGATCTATCCGGGCTCGTATTCACATCCGACACTCTGTTCCGTACGGACGATGGCGGCGAAATGTGGCGAACATTGCCCGTACCAAGGGTTCCCGATCAACGAATCGCGTCGGTTTTATTTGATAACAAGTTCGAAGGCATAGTTTTGTTAGCCGACTTAAAAACCTATCGCTCCGAGGTTGCCAAGACAACGGACGGCGGCTGGACGTGGACAAAACACACCGCCAATCTTGAAAATCCGTCGGAGTACGAACTGGATCTCGAAAGCGCGACGCTGGCGAAAGCCGGAAATAACGTTTTGGAACTTTGGATTCGGATACCGACCAGTTCGAATTTTACAGGACGGGCTTTGTATCAATCGAACGACAGCGGGTCGTCGTGGCAATTAATTAGACGTTCCGTTGAATTTCAAAAGGATACAGACGCATCGGCAAAGGTTCAGAAAGGTAACTGGACGCTCGAAACAACCGGCAATTGCTCAGGATTTAAAAGAGGCTGCGTTCAGCAAGTAAAACTTCTCATTCTTGGCAAAGACGCAACACCGCCGAAGCTGCAAGAGTTGTCTACACGCGAAAAGAAAAGTGCAAAAAGTGACCTATCAAAAACTCAGATGTTTGCATTGCCGCCCGGCGGCTCGACGCGGATAAGTTTGGGCCGTGGTTTCGACAAATGCACAAACGGCACGGTCGCGCAGATGCAGACGTGGTGGGACAACTCTTATTTCTTTGACGCAAACATCTATTTCAGCGGCCGAAACCGCGCGTGTTCGCAAACGCTTTCGGCATCATGGGTCAATCAAGTGTCCGCGATGGGTTGGGGTTTAATACCGACCGTCGTCGGCTACCAGTCACCCTGTACTTCTTCGACGACAACGGCGAAGCTCAGCTACGATGTGGCCGTTGCGGAGCAGCAGGGACGCGGCGAGGCAGATATCGCGGTCGCCGACGCAAACAATATAGGGCTGACGGTCGGTTCAATTCTCTATTACGACATGGAGCGGTATGATCCGCCGACGCCGGACACGCTCGGATGCCGTCCCGCAACGGTTTCGTTTCTGAAAGGCTGGACCGAAAGAATCAGGGAACTAGGCTACAAATCCGGAACATACGGTTCGCCAAAGAACGCGATCGAGGATTGGCAGTTCATGCTGCCGGCAAGCCGTATGGACGCAGTTTGGATGGCACGTTGGGATAATGTTATCTCGGTCTGGACCTATATTTCGTTTGCCAACTTTCCGGCAAATGTCTGGGATAATCATCAACGGATTAAGCAATGGCAGGCCCCACACAACGAAACATGGGGCGGCGTAACATTCAACATCGACGGCAATATAGCGGACGGCCCAGTAGCCGGGATTCCCGTGCCGAAAAACAAGGTCGCGGATTTTGACGGTGACGGGAAAACGGATGTAAGTGTTTTTCGCCCGGACACGGGGCAATGGTTTATCTCAGGCTCGCTTGGGCCGACCTTCAGTGTTTATGCATTCGGCACAGCGGATGACATTCTCACCCCGGGCGATTTTGACGGGGACGGGAAGACTGACCTAGCCGTGTTTCGAACCAGCAATTCGACATGGTATGTACGTGCTAAAGGCACGTTCAGCGTGCGGCAGTTCGGCGAGACGGGCGATATTCCGGCGGCGGCGGATTACAACGGAGACGGTAAGGCCGATATCGCACTTTTTCGTCCGTCAACCGGGCTTTGGTACATCTCTTTCAGCGACAGTCTTAATACTTTCGCGACAATCCAGTTTGGCTCAAACGGCGACAAACCGGTTGTAGCTGACTATGACGGAGACGGGAAAGCGGACATCGCGGTCTGGCGCCCTTCGAACGGAACATGGTACGTCCAGGGAAGCGCGGGAAATTACTTTACGGCGACCTGGGGAGAGCCGACTGACCTGCCGGCCCAGGGCGATTACGACGGTGACGGGAAGGTCGATTTCGCGGTTTTCCGCAGTGGTGTGTGGTATTTGCTGCAGACAACCGCCGGCATATCCGTTCAGCAGTTCGGCGTCGCAGGGGACGTTCCTGTCACTGGCGATTTTGACGGTGACGGGCTTTACGATCTCGCCGTATTTCGCCCCGCGGACGGCAGTTGGTACCTGCGGCAGAGCCAGGCTGGTTACACGGTCAGAGCATTCGGAGTTCTAAGTGATAAGCCGATTCCGGCGGCATACCTTCCGCAATAGGGCCGGAGTGGGAAGTCAGTTTGATTGAGAAGCGAGTTTCGGCTCGCTTTTTGGTGTGATTCCGTTTAAACCCTTAGCGGCCTTTGTGTCTTCCCTTCGTGCTCTTAGTGTTGAAAAAAAGACCTGAACACAAAGAACACGAAGCGCGGACCACAAAGTTCACAAAGAAGAAGCCGGAAAATATTTCAAACTGATCCGTTACCGCTCGCTTCTTTTGTTTCACATCTCACTCATAATTCGATACAATTATCGTTTTTGACATAGCCGGAAGTCTTGGCTGTGTGTAACGGAACAATCTTATGCTTCAAGCTGGAATCGTTGGACTGCCCAACGTTGGAAAATCGACACTTTTTAACGCACTGACGGCGCAGGAATCGGCACTTGCGGCGAATTATCCCTTCGCGACGATCGAACCGAATGTTGGCATAGTTGCCGTACCTGACGGTCGGCTCGCCGTCCTTGAAAAATTGAACAAGGCCCAGAAGACGGTTCCGGCCACCGTCGAGTTTGTGGACATTGCCGGGCTCGTCCGCGGCGCGTCAAAAGGCGAAGGTTTGGGCAATCAGTTTCTTGCAACGATTCGCGAAACGGATGCCGTCATCCAGGTCGTTCGGTGTTTTGACGACGACAATATTATTCACGTCGAGGGTTCGGTGAATCCGATCCGCGATATTGAAACTATCCAGATCGAGCTAGCGTTGGCGGATCTCACATCCGCCGAAAAACGGCGCGATAAAGCGGCCCGTGCGGTAAAAGCTTCGGGCGATAAAGCTGCAAAAATTGAGATCGAGATACTCGACAAGATTATGCCGCTGCTGGAAGAAGGCCGTCCGGCACGTGCTGCCGACCTCACCGACGATGAACGGGCGATAGTAAGAACGTGGTTTTTTCTATCGACCAAACCAACCATCTACGCGGCGAATGTCGATGAAGGGACGCTGGCCGACCCCGACGGAAACGCCCATGTTGCCGCCGTCAAAAAGCACGCCGAAAGCGAAAAAGCGGATGTTGTCGTCATCTGCGCAAAACTCGAGGCCGAGCTGGTCGCCCTCGATCCGGCCGAACGTGGCGAATATCTTAAAGACCTCGGCCTCAGTTCAAGCGGCGTCGATAAGCTGATCAAGGCCGCCTATCACATGCTTGGCCTGATGTCGTTTTTGACGGCAGGTGAAAAGGAAGTGCGCGCCTGGACGATCCCGATCGGAACCAAAGCACCGCAGGCGGCGGGCGAGATTCACACCGACATCGAACGCGGCTTTATCCGGGCGGAAATTATTTCGTACGATGACCTTGTCACCCACGGAAGCCGAAAGGCCGCCAGCGAAAAAGGCGTCGCTCGCCTCGAAGGCAAAGAGTACGTTATGCAGGACGGCGATGTTGTGGATTTTCGGTTTAATGTATAGGATGATTTCGACTTTTGTCTGATATACTTTTCCTGATGTTCCGCCACCGACTTATTTCAAAGCTAACCGCCATATTCGTAACGGCATTCATTTGCCTGAACGCAGGCGGAGCGCTTTGCGTGGCTTACTGTCAGACCTTTGACATAACTGCGGAACCGGAACACTGTCCGCTCAAGAAAACTTCCGAGCACTGCGACAAGAAAGATCAGCAGAACAACGAATCTTACACAGTGGCTTCTGCACCCGGTGAGATGGATTGCTGTCCGTTAACCTTCAGTTTCCTTGCGGCTCCGGTTGAAAGCAAGACTTTTTCGTTCGATTCGATTGGGCCGGTTTTAGTTCAGGAGTTCTCGTTTACGCCAGCTTTTTTCGCCAGCCAGAAGATTTATCGGTCGGACATCGCTTACCGCGGGCCGCCCCCGTTGGATCGACGCGTCGACCGCCTCAAACACTGCATTATCCGGATTTAGAAACACGCTTCACGAGTTGATTCGAGCAGAAAAGCTGTTCGAAATCGTGGAATTGCTGCGCTCGAAAAGCGGCGATTCTGTGTGTAAAACCAGTTTCTAACATTTGGAGAAATTTATATCATGAAAAAGAGAATAATTGCGTCACTTGCGATCCTCGCGGTCTTCGGACTCGCTATCGTAACCTACGCTTACAACCGAACGGTAAATACGGAGTCGGCTAAGGCTTCGTGCTGCAAGAAAAGCGATTCGTGTCCGATGAAGGCAAAAATGAGCCACGAGCCGACCAGCGAGCATGCTGGCAAGGCTTGCCCGATGAAGGCCCAAATGGTCAGCATGACGACGACTGGCGAACATAGCTGCTGCGATTGCTGCGGTGATTCATGCCCGATGAAGAAGGATGGCGAAGCAAAGGCGACTGCCGCCCCGGCCACCGAAGAAGGCAAGGATTGCTGCGACAATTGTGATTGCTGCAAAGAGAAAAGCAAGACAGACGCTTAGGTGCGTCGGTATCGGGAGCGCTCATCAGATGCGCTCCCGATACCTAAATGGATAATGAGCGGATGTTGTGAAACAGATTGCGGGCTAGATGTTCAAAGTGAGCGGCAGCGAGGAACACTTCGAATCGTACTCGGCGTAAACGCGGTGATGTTTTGCGTAATCGTTGCGGGTTCGATGATCGGAAGATCAAGTGCGCTTCTTGCCGACAGCCTCGATAATTTGGGCGACGCGCTGACATACGGGCTCAGCCTTTATGCGGTTTCCAGAGGCGTGGCGGCGAAGGCCAAGGTAGCCCTGTTCAAGGGCGGCCTGATAGCGGTCGCGGCTCTCGTGGTCGCCGCACAGGTAGTCTATAAACTTTTTGTGCCGAGCGTTCCGAGCTTTGAGGTTATGGGAATTTTCAGTATTCTCGGCCTTGCGGCAAACTCCGCCTGTCTGCTTCTGCTCTGGCGTCACCGAAATGAAGATATAAACATGAGCTCTGTTTGGGAATGCTCCCGAAATGACATCGCCTCGAATCTTTCGGTTGTCGCGGCAGCCGGTGCCGTTTGGCTTAGTGGATCGGCTTGGCCCGATATTTTGGTTGCGTCATGTTTGGTCGTTTTGCTGATTCGGTCGGCAATCCGCGTAAATTCGGCGGCTTGGGCTCAGCTTCGAGCAGCGTGAATGCTTATTTTCTATGAAACGTCTAATTTTTGCTTTATTGTCATTGCCGATCCTTTTCACCGTCACTTTTGCGCAAAAGGCTCAAAGTGTTCGATTAAAAGGCCAGGTAGTCTGCTCGGTTTGCTGGTTAGAGGCTCCAGACCGTAAGAAAACGCCGTACGGGAATGCAGCGGATATTAAGTGCGCTCTTGATTGTTCGGAAGAAGGCTTGCCGCAGGCTCTCGCCGTCGAGGATGCCAAAGGCTTTACGCTCTACGTTATGGAAGCCGGGGCATTCAAGCCGAACGGGAAGGATTTTCTCGATATCGTTCCTAATATGGTCGAGATTGAAGGCGAGGTTCGGTCCGAGAAAGGCAAGAACTTCATCAAGGTGAATTCGCTAAAAGTGTTGAAGGAGAAGCCTGTCAAGCCGGTTCCGGTTTCCGATGACGCCGTACTTGCTTTGAAAGATTTGACCGGCGTAAACCAAAGCCTCGCAAGTTATCGCGGACGCGTTGTTGTGCTTAATTTTTGGGCAACGTGGTGCGAACCGTGCAAGAAGGAAATGCCCGATCTTTCGGCAATTCAAAACGACTACGCCGCGCTCGGTGTCCAAGTGATCGGTGCAGCAGGAGACGATGGTGCGGAATCCGCAAAAGTGCTCAAATTTATTCGTGAGTTCAAAGTGAACTTCCCGGTTTGGGTCGGAGCCACGACCGACGATATGGAGCGGTTCGGCGTCGGCACCGTCCTGCCGGCAACCGTTATTGTCGACCGCGAGGGCAAGATCGTTTGGCGCGAAGTCGGGATAATCAAACCGCTTGAACTTCGAAAACAGCTTGATGCTATATTGCTTCCAAAAGTTTCGGAAGCGGCAAAAATAGCAAAAACTGAAAAGGCAAAAACGAAAAACAGTTCGCTCGTTCCTGCCTGACCTGTCTGACCGGGCGAAGGCCAGGCTGTCCGGGGGACGGCCGATAACCCAAAGAAATTCACCGCCGGAGTACGGCTGCTGACCGGCCAGGTCGACCGGGCCGCGGTGCGCGCAACGCTCATCTACCGCTGGCATCCGCGCGTTCATTTTGGCGTCGAGTACAACCCCAAAGTGGGCGAGGTGCGTCCGCTGCTCACGTTAATTCCCGTAACCGAGACAAAAAACCGACCGGCGGTCATTTTTGGCATTAGCTCCGACCGCATCGGCACACCGGAGGGAACATCCTTCTATCTGACGGCCAGCAAGGACCTTGAGCATTGGACGGGATTGCCGATCGCTCCGTACGGCGGGATCGTGTACGGCACGTACGAGCACAAGTGGCGGCCTATCGGCGGGCTGAGCATCCGTCTGCCGCACCGTTTCTCGTCGATGATACAGTTCGATGGCGTTAAAGTTCACCCAAGCCTTAACTACGCTTTTAACGATACCCACGCATTGACGTTCCTGATGATCCGCGGCAAAAGCCCGGGCGTGACCTACACGTTCTCGTTTTAAAAGTGTCCAACAAACTTTAGTTTGTTTAACCGAACGTACAGCAAACTGAAGTTTGCCGGACGCGGCGAACACTTGCAAATCTGACCGGTCTGGGTGAAGATTATCTTCTGTCCTGCGGCGCCTTCGTCTATCGGTTAGGACGCGAGGTTCTCAACCTCGAAAGAGGGGTTCAACTCCCCTAGGCGCTACCAACCTTTACATTCGCCTGTGAGCGATAGCGTTCGAGAAAGTGCCCGATGCGCGATATTGCTTCCTGCAGATCGTCCACATTCGGCAGAAAGACCATGCGAAAATGGTCGGGCTGCTTCCAATTAAAACCGGTTCCCTGCACAATCAGTACCTTTTCCTCTGATAACAATTCACACGCAAACTGCTTGTCGTCCGTGATCGGATATACTTTCGGATCAAGCTTCGGAAACATATAGAGAGCCGCTTTTGGTTTAACAACCGACACACCTGGAATTTTTGAAAGAAGGTCGTATGCCCGGTCGCGTTGGCGGCAAAGGCGTCCGCCGGGAGCGACGAGATCGTCAATGCTTTGATATCCGCCAAGAGCGGTCTGGATCGCTAGCTGGCCCGGTGTGTTCGCACACAAACGCATCGAAGCCAGCATATTCAGCCCTTCGATGTAATCGCCCGCACTGCTTTTATCACCCGAGACGATCATCCATCCGGCGCGATATCCGCATGACCGGTAATTTTTGCTCAGGCCGTTAAATGTAACAAACAGAATGTCGTCGGCCAGCGAAGCGATGCTCGTGTGCGTGTTTCCGTCAAATAGCGTTTTGTCGTAGATCTCGTCGGCAAAGACGATCAGATGGTGTTCGCGGGCGATATCGACGATGCCTTGCAGGATCTCAGGCGGGTATAAGGCTCCCGTCGGATTGTTCGGATTTATGACGACGATGCCACGTGTACGCGGCGTGATTTTGGAGCGAATATCGGCAAGATCGGGCAGCCATTCGCTTTCTTCGTCGCAGATATAATGAACCGGCCTGCCGCCGCAAAGCGAAACCGAGCCCGTCCACAACGGATAATCGGGCGCCGGAACGAGAATCTCGTCCCTAGTATCAAGCAGGGCGTTGAGCGACATCGTGATCAGTTCCGACGCACCATTCCCAAGGTACACATCTTCGACCGTAACGCCGTGTATCTGCTTTTCCTGGCTGTAATGCACCACCGATTTACGCGGAGCGAACATTCCCTTGCTGTCCGTGTATCCGGCCGCGTCCGGCAGATTGCGGATCATATCCTGCACGATCTCGTCCGGCGGTTCGAATCCAAACGACGCAAGATTGCCAATATTCAGCTTGATGATGTGCTGGCCCTCGTCCTCCATCCGCCGCGCCATTTCCATCACCGGGCCGCGAATGTCGTAAAACACATCGGATAGCTTGCTTGATTTGTTGATCGTTTTCAAAGGAACTCTCCGGACAACCACGGCCTGTAAAAAATGATCTCGTCTGATCGCATTTTCCGGATCAAGTGAAAAGTTATAGGTGATAAGTGAAAGGTGAACTCCGGCCATCGCCGTATCACATTTTACCTATCACCTATCACGTATTTCGGAAAAATCTTAAGAATGCCCTCGGTAGGATTCGAACCTACAACCAACAGATTATGAGTCTGCTGCTCTAACCGTTGAGCTACAAGGGCAAGACTTTCGATTTTAAATCAACCTCGGGGCGGAATCAAGTCATTCTAAATCTTTCCAACGCCCGCTTTCAGAAAGTAGGAGGTGGCGGAGAGGACGCCGGCTTATAATCAGGGACTATAGCGGCCCGATTCATAACGAAAAACATCCCGACAACACTAAATACCAGGCAAGCTATTTCGAGAATAAATAGTAATCCGAACGTGTTTACCGCGCTCTTCTCCAGGGGCGTTCCGCTGATCACCAAGTACACTCCGATCACGAGGCCGACGAAGAATGGCACGACAAACTGAAAAAAAAGGCCGAGGCCTATGGTCAGCAGCGTCCATAAGCCGGCAGATCTTCCCGTATCGATTGCAGTTCTATAAACATTGATCGCGCATACAACTATGGCAACGATTCCGAGGATAGTGAGTACAATACCGAGCATATAATGAGTTTGGGGGCCGAGCCTTCTATCGTCTTCTTTAGGACGTGTGGAAATAGCGCCTTTAAGTTGAAGACAACTTCTGCTATATTTTCGTCTATCTCTTCCGTATTTCAAACAACAAAGGTGAAAAATTAATGAGCGCTAATGCTGAGACATTGAATGCTTTTTCGCACACCGGCGATACGGCAAAACATCCTAAAGGCCTTTACGTACTTTTTGCAACCGAAATGTGGGAGCGATTCAGCTTCTATTCGATGCTGTCGCTTTTCACTCTTTATTTGCGGACCGACTTTGGCTTTACGGGTTCCGAAGCGACAACGCTAAATGCTAACTACCTGATGTTCGTTTACGCCAGCCCTATCATCGGCGGGCTTGTGGCTGACAGGATAACGGGCTATCGAAAGGCTGTGATGATCGGCGGCGTCTTTTTCATGCTCGGCCATGGACTGTTGTCGATCCCGGCAATGTGGGCGGTCTATCTCGCTTTAGTCTGTTTGGTGATCGGAAATGGCTTTTTCAAACCAAATGTTTCGACGATGGTTGGAAACCTCTATCCCGAAGGCAGCCACCTCAAGGATCGCGCCTATAATATTTTCTACATGGGCATCAATATTGGGGCCTTCGCGGCCCCGATCGTGATGCAGATCGTAAAGGATGCAGTCAGCGTGCACGCCGCGTTTGCAGTGGCCGCCTTTGGAATGCTCATTTCCGTTGGCACGCTCTGGTATTTCAAGCAGCACGTACTTCACACCGACAAGAAGTTTGGCATTGGTGACAATCAGGCCGCCGACACCGCCGCGACCGCCGTCGATTTGCCGCCGCATGGCGTCAGCGATCAGGGCGTAACGGACGGGACTTTCGAAGCACCACGTTCCGCGCCTTTAACCGTCGGATTAAAGGCGGCACCGGTCATTATCGCCCTTATCCTTCTGGCAATTGGGGCTTACTTCTTCCCGGGTATCGTTCCGCTGAAAGGAACGGCAGGCTTTGCGATCGGAGTCGCGATCGCGATCGGTTTAGCCATCTTTGGGTTTATCGTTAGTCGCGACATGATCGGCAAGGGCGATTCGGAATATGAACGTGATCCTACAATGGCGTCAACGCCCTTGAACCGGATTCCCGACTGGAAACGCGCGTTCGGGCTTGTCGTGATCTTCCTCGTCGTAATTGTGTTCTGGATGGTCTTCCATCAAAACAGCTCGACCCTCACCTACTTCGCCGAAGACAACACAAGCATCCCGGGCACACTTTCACAGTCGATAAACGCCTTCTGGGTGCTCGCGCTCACATTTCCGCTAGTCTGGTTTTGGGGCTGGCTCGACCGAAAGGGCATGGAACCCTCGACGCCGACGAAGATGGCGTTTGGAATGACCTTGACCGGACTTTCCTTCCTTGTCCTCTGGATCGGCGCCGGTATCGGTGAGAGTGCCGTAAAGACACCCGGTCAAATAGCCACCGGAGACTTTCGCGTCAACGAACGGGCCGCGACCAACCTTAAAGCCGGTGGTATGCCGGCCGAGGTAATCGATAAGATAATGGCGGCGGAAGGCGCCGAGGGCAAGAAACTTATCAACGGCGTAAAATTTGCGTCGCTTTCGGATGAGGCCATCGCCGAGCGCGACAAAGAAAATCTGAAAGACGGCAAGCCCGCCTTGACCGAGCAGGAGAAGACCGTACTTAAAAGCGGCCAGACCCAAATGGTGAATGCCATTAACTCGGTTGTGCCCGGGGCCGGCGATCAGTTTCGAGAGCCAATCTCGCAGAACTCGTATCTCTTTAAGGTCGCCGCTTTTTGGCTCATCCTCGGATACATGGTCGTAACGCTCGGGGAACTTATGCTCTCGCCAATGGGACTGTCACTCGTGTCCAAGGTCGCCCCAGTAGCCAAGCGCGGCCTGCTAATGGGTGGCTGGTTCGTCGCGACGGCGATCGGCAACAAGCTGACCCAGATCGGCATCTACTGGGACATCTGGCTGCAATCGACGTTCTTTCTCGTTCTAGCCTGCATGGCTCTGGTCATGGCTGTGGTGCTCGCGATCTTGTTAAAGCCATTGAAAAAGGCAATGCCAGGCGTTTAACTTTTTGCCGGGTTATCCTACGGATTACGAGCCAACGGCTCGTAATCCGCGATTTTTTCTTGGAATAATTATTATTTGACGTTAGAATTTGATTGTGTATTTCGAATGGGACGAAGAGAAGAACAATGCCAACATCCGGAAACACGGGTTTGATTTTGCCATAGCCTGGAAGTTGTTTGAAGGTCCAATGCTGATCAGGCCGGATTTGCGATTTGATTACGGAGAACAGCGTTTTATTGGCATCGGGTTTCTTGACGATCGAATCGTATTGGTGGCGTTTTCGGAGTCTGACGAAATTACTAAAAGAATTATCTCGCTGAGACGAGCAAAGAAAAATGAACGAGCAAAATTTGAAAACCGAATCAAAGACTGATTGGGCGAGGATCGATGCGATGACCGATGATGAAATCGATACTTCGGAAATTCCCGAGCTCGACGACGAGTTTTTTAACAATGCGAAATTATGGGTTCCTAAGAATCGAAGGCCTGTCACGCTGAATATCGAAAACGATGTTCTCGAATGGTTCGAAAAGCAGGGTCCCGAATATCAGCATCGAATCAACGCCGCCTTAAAGATATACGCCGACGCTCATCGCCGCTAGTCGTTCCGCATCCGCTCACGAAAAGCGGCCATCGCTTCCGCCGCTCCGGCATGCATTATCTCGGGCTTGTGGTATTTCCAGTATTTGTCGAACTCCTCTTCCGACATCGACCCGTTTTCTTCACGGGTTTTTTCCTTTAAGTAACTTTCGGCCCAGGCACGCGTATCCATATTTGTATTCAACGCGGTGCGGGCTCCGTGCATCAAATTGTCTCGTTCCATAGTTTTTGTCTCCGTATGGTAGATTAAACTTCGGGCCCGCGTAAGAGCAAGGGCGGGTTTTTAGGCATGGCAATTTTATATCGGAGTGTTAAGTGAAATATTCTTTTCTAGTCTCGCTGATCTTTGTATCTCTTCTTTCAAACACAGTTTTACCTCAGGTCGCAAAACTGAATGCTGCTGCGGCTAAACCGGCGGAGAAGAAATCTGAATATGCGGTTCCGTTTGTCAATAAAACGCTGTCCAACGGCCTCGAAGTGATCGTGCTTCAGGACGCTTCAGTTCCGATTGTAACGGTCGAACTAGCCGTTCGAAATGGCTCGTTTACGGAATCTCCGGAGTTCCACGGCCTGTCTCATTTGTACGAACACATGTTCTTCAAGCCGAACTTTGCCATGGCTATTCGCGATTGCGAGGCGTCGGGAAACCGCTTTTCGCTGCCGCCGCTGTGCACTTCGGCCCTTTCGCTGAAGCCAAAGATCGGTGATGTTTCTTATTTGAAGGACGCGAACAAAGTGAGCATTTACAACGGCACGACGCGTGAAGAGATCGTCAATTACTACTTCACGACGACTAGCCCATATCTCTCGACCGCAATACGTTACATCAACGATTCGGTGCGGTTTCCGGCGTTTGACGAGAAGGCGTTCGAGCAGGAAAAGCAGGTCGTAATCGGCGAGATCGACCGGCGTGAGGCCAATCCGTTCGGCTATCTCGACGTTGCGATGAAGCAGAAGCTCTTTTTCAAATATCCGACACGTAAAGATCCGCAGGGCACGCGCGAATCGGTGTCGACCGCGACGCTTGATAAAATGCGGACGATCCAGGCGCGATATTATGTGCCGAACAATTCCGCCCTGGTCGTGACCGGCGATGCAAAGCCGGAAGAAGTTTTCCGTCTTGCCGAACAGATCATGGGCAGTTGGGAAAAGAGGCCGGTCGATCCGTTTAAGGAATTCCCGCTTGTCGACCATCCGCCGCTGCCCAAAAGCGAGGCCGTTATTGTCGAAAAAAATGTCGGTGCCGAAGCGGACCCTTCCGGCGGCCAGAACGTTTTTGTCGAGCTTGGCTGGCAAGGCCCATCGATCGGCAAAGACGATGCCGCGACCTATGCCGCCGATGTCTTTTCTTACATTATTTCGCAGCCGGATTCGCGTTTTCAGCGAAACCTTATCGATTCCGGGCTGGCAGCTTCGGCTGGTTTCGGATATTACACGCAGCGAAACGTCGGCCCGATAAATCTCGTTCTCAGCACCCGGCCCGATAAAGCGAAGGCCGCGCTAAAAGCGGTGTACGCAGAGGTCGAACAATTCACGCGGCCCGATTATTTTACCGATGCGGAACTGGAAAGCGCCAAGACCATCATGGAGACCAACGACCTTTTTGAACGCGAAAAATCGAGCGAATACGGCCATACGCTCGGCTTTTGGTGGTCTTCGACGGGAATCGACTATTTTCGCGGCTATCACGCAAAGCTGCGGGCCGTCTCGCGTGCCGAGATCAACCGGTATATCAAGACATATGTTCAGGGTAAAAATCACGTCGCCGTCGCGCTTGTATCGCCTGAAGGCAAAAAACAGGCCGCGTTGACCGAGCAGGATTTGATCGGAGGTGTTCGATGAGAAATAACTTTTTTGCCCGGGTAATCCCGGTTTTTGCACTTCTGACCTTTGTTGCTGCCGCCTACGGACAAGCAGCTAAGCTCGACAATTTTGCCGCTCAAGCCGCCCTTGTTACCGAATTTGAAATTAACGGGATGAAAGTGATCGTCAAACGTCGCGAAGGGTCGCCGACAGTTGCAGGCGGGCTATTCATTCGCGGCGGCGCCCGCAACATAAATGATAAGAACGCCGGGATCGAAGCTTTGACGCTTGCGTCTGCCATCGACGCAGGGAAGAATTTACCAAGGCAGACAGTCCGCCGCGAACTTTCCCGAATGGGAAGCGCTTTCGGATCATCGGTAACAAACGATTTCAGCGTCGTCAGCTTCGGAACGACGAAACAGAATTTCGACCGGGCGTGGGAAATCTATACCGAAGTCCTGCTGAATCCGGCGTTTGGCGAAGACGATATTAAACGCAACCGCGAGTTGATCCTGACCGGCTTGCGCGAGGCGGGGACGCTGCCGGAAAGTGCTCTCGAAACGCTGCAGGATAAGGCAATCTACGCCGGACACCCTTACGCAAACGAAGTCAACGGCACGATCGCGACCATCGAATCGCTGGCCGCCCCAGAGATTCGAGCCTACCACAAGAAACTGATGGAAACGTCGCGGCTTCTCCTGGTTTTCGTCGGCGATCTTGATGCGGACCAGCTTAAAGCAAAGATCGCCGCAAGCTTCGGAAAACTGCCCCGTGGCAGCTATAAAGATGCACCTTATCCGGCGTTGGATTTTTCGAAGGGAACGCTTGATACGTCTCAAAGAGCGTTGCCGACAAACTATGTAAAAGGCACCTTCGCCGCTCCGTCGCCCGGAAATCCTGACTACTACGCCATGCGCGTTGCGATGTCGGTGCTTCAAACATTGGTCTATCAGGAAGTGCGGGGCAGGCTGCAGCTTTCGTATGCACCAGATGCCGATATGAATAATCTGGCGGCGAACACGGCGAACATTTCTGTTTCAACCACTGACCCGAATAAGGCTGTCGCGGTGATGCTTGAACAGATCAAATTTCTGCAGAAAAGTCTGTTACCCGAAGAGGCAATTGGCGAGATCGCGGCGTTCTTCCTGACTCGTCATTATCTTGGCCAGGAAACGAGCGGAGCGCAGGCGGGTGAGCTTGCTCGATATGAACTCGTTGGCGGCGGGTGGCGAAATTCGTTCGAGTTTCTCAATGGTGTCCGCTCTGTAAAACCCGGCGATATTCAAACCGTGGCAAACAAATACATGAAGAATCTGCGGTTTACCTATATCGGGAACACGACCGACATAAACCGGTCAGTGTACGTTCCACAATAAAAGAGAGGCGGCCACCCGGCCGCCTCGTTTCCCTTATCAATTATCCTTCGGTTTCCGCTGCTCAGAAGGCTCCGATCTGGTCGGTTCGCTTTTCGGCGGAGCATCGTTCTTCGGTGGAGGATCGTTTCTCGGCGGCGGGTCGTTCCTCGGCGGCGGATCGCTGCGCGTCGGTGGTGGATCGTTCCGCGGCTGCCTAACTGGTTCGCTTTGACGGTCATCCCGCGTTTTATTTGGCGGTGTGTAGGTCGGTTCCGCCCTGATCGGATCGTCGTTCCGCTGTTTCGGCGCCCGTGTGTCCCGCGTTTCGCGTGTCGGTTCAGCTCTGATCGGGTCGTCGCTGCCCTGTTTCGGCATCCGCGTTGTGCGCGTCGGTTCTGCCCTGATCGGCGTATTTTGCGGATCGCTGGTAGTCACCTGACGGGTTACCGCACCCGTTTTTCGCGGGCCGTTACCGTCGCTCGGCTCGGCTTTGATCTGCACCGGCTGCCGGTCACCCAATACCCGCGTGGTCTGCAGCTTCTGATCCATCGGGCCATCCGAATTTCTTATCAAAACACCGGTCTGAGGCTTGGTTGATGCGCTCAGACTTCTCGGTTTTTCGCCGCGTATCTCCGAGCTAACCTTTCCGTCCAACTCGCGGAACGTCGGAAGCATGCGGACCGGATCATCCACCGTAAGTGTTTTCGTCAAAACGGTTCTGGCATCCGAAGTCGAAGCAGTTTTTATTCCTGCCCGATCCCGGCCAAACGAACTGAGAGCTGTTGAGACCACCCCGGATGGCGGTACACGGAGCAGCGGCGGTGTAGCAAACCACGCCAATCTCTGTTCTCTGGTCGCAAAAACGGATGGGCCGCCCTGTGGATATGAAGTTGGCATTACAGGGGTTGGAGATGGCGTCGGTCCGCCGCCGGAGCCTCCGCCGCTTCCTCCACCGTTGTGGCCGCCGCCATTATTGCCACCGCCACCATTGTGCCCGCCGCCATGATGGCCACCGCCGTAATTCCCGTAATAATAATTATAATTGTAGTATCCGTAGTTATACGGCAGCGGATACCAGCAAATAGTTTGTCTGATAATGGTCAGCCCAACCAATGCCGGTGACCACCAGCTGCGGCTGCGGCGGTAATAGCCGTATGGCGTCCAGTACCACGAGCCGTCATCGTAAAACCATCGCCCGTGGTGATAGGTTGCCCAGCCCCACGGTTCATCGTTGACCCACGTCCAACCGTATGGCGGAACCCACCGCCAATTGCCGTAGCGATACGGTGACCAGTCCGCATACTGGTTTGTTGCGGTTCTATATGGCTTCCAGACGTAACCATACTTTTTTGTGTGGACCCATTCGCCGTTGTCATTGAGGTCGTCAGCCGCGTAGATGTCTCTGTCGTAGTATTTATCATAGTGCGCGTCTTTCAGGCGCTTTGCAATCGTCACGTCGCGGTCGAGCGCCCAGGCGTCGAACTCGTCGGCGTAACGCTCGGCGTCTGCTGTGTCCCATTCACCAGCGTATTGCCCGTCAATCTTGATATTTGCCGTACGTCCGTTCTTTAGCGTGAAGCCGGAATTGTCTGCATAGACCCGGGCTTCGCCATCATTTGTAACGCTGACGCGAACTTCACCGTCGCCCTGCTTTCCGGCATCTACGCGATACATTCCCGATCTCTGCAACGCTATCGTTGTTTTCGGAGCATCGATCTCAAAAAAAGCGGTGTCTTTATCGAATTTAGTCAGCCGCGCATTTAATGAGCCTTCCGGCAGGCTCAGCGCGATGGCACCGTCCTTTAGACCGACGATTTTCAGATAGGAATTCTCCGCCACGCGGACGTGGGTGTAACTATTGAACTGTATCTCGAACCGCCCGCCCGCGTCTGTCGTTATCTCGTCGCCCTCGACGACCGGCAGGTTCAAAACGGCTTTTTCCCAGTCCTGGCTTCCTTCGCGCCGGATCTGAACATCGCCGCGAATAAAGCTGATACGGGCAACGCGTGCCGTTACGTCGGGAATCGTGTCGTCGATCTCATCACCGAATACAGCGGTGCCCAAAAGAAACGGCATTGCGAAAAGAAATACCCAAAGGATCTTTTTCGTGGAATGCATATATGCTTTCCCTCCTGAATTTTTTTTCGTTAGGTCTACGAGAAGAGTGGCCGGAATTGACTGCACCGACGTTTGCTCCGGCTCTTTGCAAAAATCATACCGCGAAAACGCAAATGTCGAGTGTAAAGAAAACAGTATGTTTGTAAAGATTTATAAAGCGAATCGAACCAAATCGTGCAAACTGTGGTCTCAGTTCACGAAATCGTGTACATAATTATTTATGTCTTAAATTGTTTTGCCGAGCAAGCCTTGGTGTTCTTTGTGCGAAACTTTGTGATCTTTGTGTCAAATAAAAAAGCTGTATCACAAAGAGCACTAAGCAAAACCCACAAAGACCACAGAGAAAGAACTCAGCCATTCTCGGTCGCTACTTCAACAGAGACAATGAATAATGCTCACATGCGGAATAGAATTAATGCGTCGTGGTATTTAGAACCAGATCAACTTATTAAATTAACGGAGGAATAATGGGGAAATTTTTCTATTCAGCGGTGTTAGCCGCCGCGATCTTTAGCACTTTTGCGAGTGCCCAGGATGCAAAGATGGCCGGTGATGCCGGAATGAAGGACGGTAACATGAAACCGGTTTCGGCCGAAGACGCGGCCAAAACGGCTCTGAACGTTGGGGCGAAAATGCCTTCCTTTACTTTGAACGACTCGCTTGGGAAACCGGTAAACAGTGCCGATTTGCTTAAACGGGGCAGTCTCGTCGTGGTTTTTTATCGCGGCGCCTGGTGCCCGTTTTGCAATACATATCTGCACAAGCTGCAAAAAAGCCTTCCGCGGATAACAGAGAACGGCGGCCAACTGGTGGCGATCTCTGTTGAAAATGCCGACAGGTCGATGGCCGTCGCAAAGAAAAATGAGTTGAATTTTACCGTTTTGAGCGATCCGAACCTAAGTGTCGCAAGGGCATTCGGCATCGTTTATCAGCTATCGGACGAAACCAACGAAAAGTACAAGGGATTCGGCCTCGATCTTGCAAAATACAATCAAACCGAAAAGGCCGAGCTGCCGATCTCGGCGACATACGTTGTCAGCAAAACCGGTGAGATAGTTTTTGCGTTTGTCGAACCGGACTATAAAAAGCGAGCCGAACCAGAAGTGATCGTGCAAACGCTGGCAAAACTTAAAAAATAAAGTAACCGGATGGATAAGGGCAGAAACGCGACTGTTAAGGAGCGCGCTGACGGCGTTGAAAGAAGCACCCTCCTTGACACCCGCGTTTCTGTTCGTGGATTACACTTGTAAGTGCAAGTTTTTTGGTTATAAACTCTCTACGGTAAGCAATTTATCCAAGAGGTTGATAATAATGAAAAAACTTGCACTTTGTTTTGTATTCATTTCGATATTTGCGTTCTCCGTATTTAGCCAAAAAGCCGCCGCGGCAAAAATCGACCCGTCCAAAGGCGTTCGCGACGCATTCGACCGTTTAGTTGAGGGTATAAAGCAGGTCGACGCCGAAAAGGTGATGAGCGTTTACGATAAAAACGACCGCGTTTTGTTTTTTAATAACAACGGCTCGGCGACGATTGGTTGGGAGACGATGAGAACCAATCGTGAAGCCAACTATAAAAAGACCAAGGATGTGACGCTGGATATTACAGGCCTTCGAGTCGAAATGCTTAGTAAAACATCGGCGTATGTTTCCTGCAAATGGAAACAATCGCAGGTATTTGACGGAAAACTGGAGAGTGCATCGGGACGCATGACACTCGTATTCAAATTGATAGGGAAGGATTGGAAGGCCGTCCATCTACATACGTCGCCAGACATTTTCGAAGGAACTCGCCCGCTTCTCGAATCCGAAAAGACGAAACCGAGCAATTGAATGGGCCAGAATCAAATCGGGTTTGGAAAAATAACGTTAACGTGTCTGCACTAAATGGAGTCTTAGACAACTATTCGGTGCAGGCCGACGCCGGCCCAACGGTTCAGCTTTGCTTTTCCTCATTTATATCGGTATTGCCGCCAGAAAGCATTGATTGTAAAATGTTTACCGGTATTGCCGATGCCGCATTCTCCATCAATTTCCCTAAAAATATTCCCGATTGGCACACGGCTTGCGTCTACTAACTACGCATGGCGAAATAAATCTTGTGTACGATAATGAAGCAAGACGTCGTGCGAAATAGATCAAGTAGGGAGTAAATTATGAAAAACATTCTGAAATTTGGAATTATTTCTTTTGCGTTTGGTTTGATTTTTATTACGGCAGATACGGCAAATGCTCAGAACCGTCGAGGTGCTAATCGCGAATATAGAGAAGATGTACGCGACGCCCGCGAGGATTACAACCGGCGTGTCAACAACGGTGATACGCGTAAAGCTGTCCGCGAATACCGTGAAGATATTAGGGATGCTCGCCAAGAGCGCCGTCAGAACGTCCGTCGCAGCAGCAACGGCTGGTACTATTACCAGAACGGCCGCAGATATAATCGCCCGTCCTCAGTTTGGACATACAGAAGCGGACGATTCTTTCGCAGATACTAAATTTTGAGCGTATTGGCTCAAAGTAACATTAGGCCGCGTTTAACGACGCGGCTTTTTCGTTTTCTGTACTAACGCTACAATCTGTCGCATGGAAGATTTTTATTGCGAAAAGGTCTTAAGCGGCAAGACCGCGGTCGCGAGAGTGTTCGAAACCGAGCAGGTCTTAGCCTATCATCACACCCGTCCATTCTGGGAAACCCACATCGTTGTCATACCCAAAACGCATGTCGAATCGATGTTGACTATTGAAGATAACGATCTCTTGATCAAGCTCATGGATGCTGTAAAAACAGTTGCCGCAAAGGTCGTCGAGGAGAAAGGCGCGGCCCGTGTGCTGACAAATCTTGGTGAATATCAGGATTCAAAACATCTGCATTTTCATGTGTGTTCGGGAGCCAAGATCAGGAAAGATTGATTTCACCACAGAGACACGGAGAATTAAAACAGGAATCGGCTCGATGCCAGACTGTCAATCTAATTCTAAAACTCTGTGTACTCTGTGTCTCCGTGGTGAAAATTCTTATAAAAAACTTTTTGCCTCAAAGACCCTCCCTTTCGGATACTGCGAATTTGTCACAGCGTACGTAAACCCTTTCGCGATCGCATACGCTCCTATCTCGCCTTTTTTTGACAGAGCCAAGAAGCCAACCTGTATCTCCTTCGCCTTTGCGGGATCGCGTTTGACTATGCGTTTCACCGCTTCCATACACGCCTGTTCGGGTGTGCGGCCAAAACGCATTTGTTCGATGACGGTGTGCGTGCCGCAGATGCGGATGACTTCTTCGCCGACGCCGGTGGAAACGGCCGCACCGACTTCGTTATCGACAAAAAGCCCGGCGCCGATTATCGGCGAATCGCCCACACGCCCGTGCATCTTGAAGGCCAGACCGCTAGTCGTGACCATTCCCGAAAGATCGCTTTTAGCATCCATCGCGACCGTCGCCATCGTATCGTGATTGGGCGTGCCGTCTTCGAAATAATAGGGAGCAAATTGCGAAACCGCGCCTTTCGGCTTTTCATTCTCGATGTTCACCCACGGTTTGTATTCCGATTTCTTCAACCACTCCTTGTAGCTCTTTTCAGACTCAGGCGAAAGGATGCCGGACTCGAGCGGAAAGCCATTTTTCACAGCAAATTGCTGCGCTCCTGTGCCCGACAGCATTACGTGCGGCGTCGTTTCCATCACCTTACGCGCAACCGAAACGGGATGCTTAATGCGTTCGAGAAAAGACACGGCGCCGATATTGGCACGCTCGTCCATGATGCAGGCGTCCAAGGTCACGCGGCCGTCCCGGTCCGGCAACGCTCCGAGCCCGACGCAGCAACTTATTTCAGCTTCGGACGCACGGCCCGCCGCCTCGACTGCGTCAAGCGCCCGGCCTGATTTTTCAAGAATCGGCCATGCAGCCGCGTTTGCGGTTAGTCCGCTATCCCAGGTCGAAACGACGACCGGCATTTTCAACCTCAGCGTCGAAACAGTTTCGAGCTTTTGCCCGAAGGCCCGGTTGAATAGAAAAAGCGGAACACCAAGCAGTGGCAACTCCAAGAATCGGCGACGGTTGAGCATTTGAGAAAGCCTCCAGGTTTTATGTCAGATTTCGAAAGTTTAGTTCTATTTCCCGTAAAGGCGCAAAGTCCGCAAAGGAAGAATCGCACGAAAACACATACTATTTTCCAAGCGGTTCCTGAATCGGCTTTATCTGCTTTTACTTTCTTTGCTTCTTTGCTCCTTTGCGTCTTCGCGGGAAACTTTCCGCCATGACTGTATTTTCCGTCTCGAAAGGTCTAAATTACTAACTTTGCTATTGTGATCAGAATGGACTCGACAGAAACAAAAGAAAACAACCTCGCGATGCCGCCCGAACTTTCACTATTTCTTCCAGTACTGGATGAAGAAGCGAACCTGCGGCCGATGCACGCAAAAATTCAATCGGCGTTGGAAGCTCTCGGCAAGACTGCCGAGGTAATTTACGTCGATGACGGCTCGACCGATAAAAGCCTGGCGATATTGAAGGAGATCGCCGCCGAGGATGATCGTGTTCGTGTTATCGCACTCCGCCGTAACTACGGCCAGACCGCCGCAATGTCAGCCGGCATTGACGCCGCAAAAGGCGAGATCCTTATCCCGATGGACGCCGATCTGCAAAACGACCCGGCTGACATCAAACGTCTGCTTGACAAGCTCGACGAAGGCTACGATGTTGTTTCGGGTTGGCGAAAAAACCGTCAGGACAAACTGATATCACGAAAGATCCCGTCGCAGATAGCCAACCGTGTCATCTCCTGGATCGGCGGCGTGAAACTGCACGATTACGGGTGTTCGCTAAAAGCCTATCGCCGCGATGTCATCCAGGACGTAAAGCTCTACGGCGAAATGCACCGCTTCATCCCGATCTACGCAAGCTGGGCCGGTGCCCGCGTGACCGAGATCCCTGTCGACCACCACGCCCGCACGATGGGCAAATCGAAATACGGCATCTCGCGCACGATAAAGGTCATTTTCGATCTGATGACGATAAAGTTCATGGCCTCGTATCAGACCAAGCCGATATACGTCTTTGGCAGCTTCGGGATGATCGCGTTTTTCCTGTCAGTTATCTCCGGCATCTGGGCGATCGTCCTGAAATTCTACGGAACATCGTTCATCTTAACGCCACTGCCCGTCATCACCGTCGTAATGCTCGCGATCTCGGTCCAGTTCTTCTTGATGGGCCTGCTCGCCGAATTGTCCGTAAGGACATATCACGAATCGCAGGATAAGGCGATTTATGCTGTGAGGGAGAAGATAGGATTCGATGGCTAGTATCCTTTTCAGCTTCGTTGAAACGTCAAGGTTCACGCGTGAAGTTCAGCGAATTCTTAGCGACGATGAATACACAAAACTACAGTGGCGGCTTATCGAATTTCCCAACGCGGGCGATGTCATTCCTGGCGGCGGAGGCATCCGAAAGATACGATTCTCAGCAAAAGGTAAGGGCAAGCGCGGCGGTGCGAGAGTGATATACTATTACGCGGTAACCCGCGAGAAGTTGTTTATGCTGGACATCTATCCAAAGAATGAAAAGACGGACCTCGATGCAACAGAACTGAAACAACTTAGCCATCTAGTGAAGGAGTGGTTAGAAGTATGAAAACGGAACATTTCGAACATCTAAAAGGAAGCGTCGTCGAGGCGGGCAAGATACTCCGCGGAGTACGAGGGCCATCACGAGAGTTCCGATTCGAGGTGGTAGAAACCCCTCAGTCGGCGGAAGAGCGATGGGCTATTTGCATCGACTCCGATGACCATCAATTGCTCATTCCGCGCAAGCTCTACCTCGTTCGCCTCGGCGAAACAGGCCTGTGGGTCCGCGATGAAAACGGCGAGATGACAAGCTGCGACGCGGATGATTTTTTGCCAGTCGCATTCGCCCCGGAAGTTCAAGACATTCTTGCTCAAGCTGCCTAGAATGCAGATCGACAATGACGACAACTGGGACCCCTTTGGAAATGTCTGGTACGAGCAGCCGGACGCCGAGGACGCTGGATTCTGGAACTGGTATCGTGGCCTCACGAAGCCCCAACAAGTTTTGTTTCCGACGCACTGGCTGTGCTGCGAGGTGTATAACGGCGGTTTTCATCAGTACTTCACAAACCCAACTGGTCATCATGCTCCTGAAGCAATCCTCTCCTTCCGTGAACTCCGATTGCACGACATCGCCGAAATCGTTCAGAAGGCGGTTTCAGTATTCGGCTCCGAATTTCCTCGAACACGGGATGGAAGACAAGCGTTTTTGGCCAAGTTCGAAGGTGATGATAGTTCCGAGTGGGATCCCTTTTTTTTTATGGACGATGAATTCTACGAGGCTATCAAGATTGCGGGTGCTCCCGACTTATGTGATGAAGATCGATTTACACAGGCCGCGAAAGAGTATGTTCTCAATTTTAATAGATAGACAAGCATGTGCGGAATTGCAGGTTGGATAAACCTGGATACAACTAAACCTAGCCACAACGCCGCGGCGGTGCTGCACTCGATGTGTGAACGGATTGTCCATCGCGGGCCGGATTCGGAGGGTTTGTGGACGGACGAAACGGTCGCGCTAGGGATGCGACGGCTTTCGATAATCGACCTCAAGACGGGCGACCAGCCGGTTTTCAGCGAGGACAAATCGGTCATCGTGATGATGAACGGCGAGCTGTACAACTACCGCGAGGTGCGCGCCGAACTCGAAAAAGACGGCTTTAAGTTCGTCACGAAAAGCGATACTGAGATTTTGCCGCACCTTTACCAGAAATACGGCGACGCGTTTCTCGAACACGTAAACGGCATGTATGCGTTCTCGCTGTGGGATTCGCGCAAGAAAAAGCTCATCATCGCCCGCGACCGCTTCGGCGAAAAGCCTTTGTATTACGGCGTTTTCGACGGAAAACTGATCTGGGCCTCTGAGCCGAAAGCGATTCTCGCTCATCCATCCGTCAAAGCCGAACTCGATCTAAACGCCCTGCGCCACTACGTCTCTTTCGACTACGTACCCGCCCCGATGTCCATCTACAAAGGCATCCACAAACTCCCGGCCGCCCACATCCTGACTGTCGAGAACGGCGAGGTAAGAACTCGTCGATACTGGGATATCTCATGGTCCGATCGTGCAGCGAGCGGCCTCTTGTCAGAACCGGGAGCGGTAGCGCCCGGCCTCCTCAACGGCGGCAGGACAAACGGAGAATTTCCCGCAAAGACGCAAAGAGGCAAAGAAGAAACGCTAAGCAGCAAGGCCGAGGAACTTCGGGATCTCCTATCTGACGCTGTCCGAATGCGTCTGGTTTCAGATGTGCCGCTCGGAATTCTTCTCTCTGGCGGCATCGATTCATCCACCGTCGCCGCATTCGCCACGCACCACGCAACTGAACGTGTCAAGACATTCTCGATCGGCTTCGAGGAAGATTCTTTTGATGAATCGAAATATGCACGGCAGGTCGCAGAGCATTTAGATACAGAGCATTACGAAGAAATCTTAAGCGCGGAAAAAGCTGGTGACCTTATTTCGGAGATCGGTACATGGCTGGACGAACCGCTTTCGGACGGCTCCCTGATACCAACACTCCTACTTGCACAATTTGTTCGTAAACATGTTACGGTCGCTCTCGGCGGCGATGGCGGAGACGAGCTTTTTGCGGGTTATCCGATGTATTACGCCCATAAGGTGGCGGCGAAGTACAACGCGATCCCGGCATTCGTACGTTCCGGTTTGATCGAACCCGTGGTAAATGCCTTGCCGGTTTCAACGAGTAACCTGTCGTTCGATTACAAAGCGAAACGTTTTGTCCGCTCGGCAAAGCACGACGACATCGCCCGCCATCATGGCTGGTTCGGATCGTTCTCGACAGATCAGCACGAGAAACTGTTTACAAAAGACGTGCTCGCCCAAACCGACGCCGATATTTATCGGGGTGTTCGCGAACTGGTCGATGCATCCGACGCCAAGAATGTGATTGAGCAGATGCAGTACGCCGACATAAATTTCTACATGGCCGAAGACATCCTGACCAAGGTCGACCGTGCTGCCATGGCCGTCAGCCTCGAAACGCGTGCCCCGTTCCTCGACCCGCGAATCGGCCAGTTCGCCGCATCGATCCCGGTTGAGTACAAGCTCAAGGGTAAAAGCGGCAAGTACATTCTCAAAACCGCGATGAAAGACCTCTTGCCGCACAACATCCTCCATCGCCCAAAAAAAGGCTTCGGCATCCCGATTGCGGAGTGGCTGAAGGGTCGGCTGAATCCGCTGATGAACGATATGCTGTCGCCTCAAAGATTAAAGGAACAGGGCCTGTTCAACGCGGATTACTTGCAAAAGCTCATAAAAGAACACGAAACCGGAACTGCCTCTCACCACAAAGAACTTTGGACATTGCTTGTTTTTCAACTTTGGTTCGATAACTTTCTTGGCTAGACAGCTAACTATTTTAAACCGGAATGATTGTAGCCGATAGCTCTGAGTTAGGAGTTAAAAGTTAGTCTTGCGCGGTTTTAATCCAATGCTTTGTCGGGTATTATTCCCTATATGGCAACACTTTATCCAGAAATAGAACCGTTTGATTCGGGGATGCTCAAGGTTTCCGGCATTCACGATGTCTATTACGAGCGAGTAGGGAATCCGGATGGTATTCCGGTTGTTTTTCTGCACGGCGGGCCGGGCGGCGGGTTGATTCCGATGTACCGGCAGTTTTTCGATCCGGCGGTTTATCACGTCGTCCTTTTCGATCAGCGCGGATCGGGCAAATCTACTCCGCACGCCGATCTGCGCGAAAATACTACGTGGGATCTGATAAGAGATATTGAAGCACTCCGTGAAAAATTCGGCATCGAGAAATGGCATGTTTTTGGCGGTTCTTGGGGCAGCACGCTTAGCTTGGCTTACGGTATCACACATCCGGACCGGTGCTTGGGCCTGATACTTCGCGGTATTTTCCTGACGCGGAAAAGGGAGCTTCAGTGGTTCTACCAGTACGGGGCGTCCGAGATCTTCCCGGATTTCTGGGAACGGTATCGCGACGAAATACCTGAGGCCGAACGCGGCGATTTTATCACCGCCTACCACAAACGCCTGACCAGCGATGACGAAGGTGTTCGCTTGTCGGCTGCGCGCGCGTGGAGCACTTGGGAGGGCTCGACCTCGAAGCTGTACCCTGACCAGGACCTGATGGACCACTGGGAAGGTGCGCACGAAGCCCTTTCGCTCGCCCGCATCGAATGTCATTATTTTATGAACGGCTCGTTCTTTCCGACCGAAAATTACTTGATCGAGAATGTCGACAAGATCCGCCATATCCCGACCGTAATCGTTCAGGGGCGATACGATGTCGTTTGCCCGATAACATCCGCCTGGGACCTGCACCGTGCCTTCCCCGAAGCCGAGTTTATCGTCATACCCGATTCGGGCCATTCCGTCTCGGAAAAAGGCATAACAGCGGCGCTAGTGGACGCGATGGATCGATTTAAGACAAAAAGTCAGAACCGAGAGATTTACTCCCCTCCTGCCTGAGGAGGGGTGGACGTGTTTCGCGGACGGGGTGGTGGGAGGCGACCGTCTCCTTAAAAGTTTGGAACTTCGTGCGATAGTTAAGGTAGAATAAGATTAAGAAACAGCTAAACATATTTTTCAGCTGTGGCATCTAAATCGTAGTTGAGAAAATTTATGGGAAGTTTTGGAACAACAGAAATCATATTGATCGTAGCAGTGCTGTTTTTGCTCTTTGGAGCCTCACGGCTGCCGCAGTTGGCTAAATCCTTCGGCGCAACTCGCAAGGCATTTAAGGACGGCATGCGCGAGGCGGAAGAGGAAGAAAAGGCCGAGAGAGACCAGCTTCCAAGCCCCGCGGCTCCTCAGGTTTCGGCAATGAGCGATGATGCACTTGCCGAAGAGATGCGACGACGCGCAGAAGCCAAAACGAGTTAGATCTATGAAAATAAAGGTTGTCGTTCACGAAGCAGAAGAAGGCGGAAACTGGGCAGAAGTACCGTCTATCCCAGGCTGCGCAACGCAGGGAGAAACATTCGAAGAACTGCTTGAAAATCTTTATGAGGCAATAGAAGGGTGCTTGTCTGTCGATCTATCCTGATAAAAATGGCGGGCCTTCGCGAAGAAGATTTTTGATCATCTCTTCGTGCCTGTTACAAGCGTAGCCTTAACAGAAAATCTGAACGTCAGGTTTCCGTCCTCGACATCTATCAATTGGGCAAGCTTCTTAAAGGCTTGTCCTTTTTCTTTTTCGGTCAGCGTTTTTAGCCATTCGGGCAAAAGAAAATCCGCGACTAGCGGCGAACCGATAAACTCGGCACCGTTCTCGAATTCAAATATCTCGGTCCCGTTATGGGCCTCGATATTGACGAGCCCTGCGTTTGCCGCCATCTCCTCCAGTAGCGTCAAGGTCGGTATCTCCGCAACCATCGCTTCGATCTCAGCTCCCTTCTGCCCGAGTTCTTCACTAAACAGCATCTCCCACAACAGCGAGAAAATTTCGCCGAAACTGCCTGCCGACGGCAGAAAGAACGCCGCTTTCGCGTCCGCCCGCGCTACTCGGACTGCATCCCCGATAAACTTTCCCAGATCCGTCGGCTTAACAAAACTCGCGTCCGCCAGCACGACATCGAACGAATCGTCTTCAAATCTGATCATCGAAAAGTCGACATCAGACTTTACCGCGGCCGCTTTATCTTTCGAGATTGTCAGGAGATGCTTATCATCGCTAAGCCCGAATATCGCCGTTTTCTTACCGATCCTCTCGTGCAAGGCAAATGCGTGGTTGCCCGTTCCGGAATTGATATAAAGAAGATTTTCGGCTTTTTTCAAATCGACGTGCTTGTCCACCAGATCGGTAAATCGCCGCGTCCATTCTTCATTGATATACAAATCTCGCAAAAACGCGCGTTCCTTCTGTGTTTTCGTCATACTTATATTTAATCAAACGACGAGTGAGAATAAAAGACGTCATGGCCGTATGCTCCGTTCGCGTCTTTGCCGAAAAATCAACCACTCTCCCGCAAAGTCGCCAGGACGCAAGGGAAGAAATCTCCAATCCGTGTTAATCTGTGTTCTTCCGTGGCAAGAATTGGATATGGGGAAACATGTTCGCGATCTCTTCGATCTGTCAGGCAAAACCGCCATCGTCACCGGCGGTTCGCGTGGCATCGGTAAGGAAATGGCCTTGGGTTTGGCCGAAGCCGGAGCAAATTTAATGCTTTGCGCCCGGCGTGCAGAATGGCTCGACGAAACCGTTAATGAGTTTACGGCGAATAACTTTATTACAGCCGGTAAAGTTTGCGATGTCGCCGAGCCCAACGATGTGCAGGCCGTCGTAGATGAAACGGTTGCAAAATTCGGCGGTGTCGATATTTTGATAAACAATGCGGGTATCTCGTGGGGAGCGATGCCCGAAGACATGCCGCTCGTGCGTTGGAAGCAGGTGCTTGATGTAAACTTGACTGGCTGCTTCCTGTTTGCCCAAGCCGCCGGACGTCAAATGCTGAAGCAAGGCAGCGGATCGATAATAAATATTGCGTCCATAGCAGGAATCAGATCGTCCGCCAACGGCCCATTTTATGCCGGTTACGTCGCAAGCAAGGCCGGGCTAATAGGCCTGACGCGTGAGCTTGCGGCAAGCTGGGGACGAAAGGGAATACGCGTAAATGCTATTGCGCCGGGCTTTTTTCATTCACGGTTGGCCGATGCGGTGATCGATATTTACGAAACGTCGATACAGGAAAATAATGTCATCCCTCGAGTGGGCGAAGAGGGCGAACTAAAGGGCATCGCGGTATTTCTGGCATCGGACGCATCAAGCTACATTACCGGCCAAACAATCGCGGTGGACGGTGGTATGAGCGTTTAACAAGCACGATGGAATTAACACCAGACCTAACAACATTCTCCGTATTGGCAATCGGCTTCGCGCTCGGTCTTCAGCACGCGACAGAGGCCGACCATCTCGCTGCCGTTTCGACCATTGTCAGCGAAAAAAAGAGTCTGTTGAGAGCATCGATAGTCGGTGGGTTTTGGGGCTTGGGCCATACGATCTCACTGTTCGTGGTTGGTGCCATCGTTATTTTCCTGAAGGTTCAGATTTCAGAAACAGTCGAAGCACGGCTCGAAGCTATTGTTGGGGGAATGCTGATCCTGCTCGGACTCAACGCCCTGCGTAAACTATTCACGGCAAACGAAACTCACGTACATAAACATGAGCATGGCGAACGGGAACATTTACACGTACATTCGCACGGCGACGAAACCGAAACCTCGCATCACCGCTTCAGCCCGCGCTCGATATTGATAGGAATGGTCCACGGGCTTGCCGGAAGCGCGGCGTTGATGCTGCTTATACTGCCGACTATCCCGTCGCCAATAGTAGCGATGGTTTATATACTGATTTTCGGAATAGGTTCGGTCGGCGGGATGATGGCGATGAGCTTTCTGATCGGTCTTCCGTTATATTTTACCGCAAACCGTTTCGACATTCTAAACAAAGGCATCAGACTGTGTGCAGGAGTCTTCAGCCTGGGTCTCGGAGCGTTCATCGTATACGAAAAGCTCTTATCTGTTCAGTAAGATTTTTGCCCGCGAATTACGCTAATGAGCGCGAATAAGATTTCTACTTCTTATTCGCGTAATTCGCGGGGAAACTCTTACTTTTCAAAGACAAATTTGCCGAATTTGTCCGGCACATGAAAATTGGGATTCTCCGTCATTGTCGGCGACCACGCCAAATATCCGCGCTCAGGGTCTTTGCCGACACATCGAAAAATATTGCCGAGCCACGTATCGCCCACCTTTGGAGTCTTCCCAAATGCTTTCCATTCGATCTTCATGGTCATTACGATCCTGTCTTTTTCGAGCTTAACCGCCGATTCCATTCCCGATTTATAATCCCAGTCCGATTTGCGTTCGCCTGATGTAATATCAAGCGCGACATCGACCCATTCGCCGGTCGGCGCTACTTCGAACTCGAAATACTTTCGTGCTTCGTTCTTGTCCGGAGCGATAAAGATCTCACAAACATCGCGATCCCAAAGCCCCAGCGTTTTCTTGCTCAGATCGGGCTTGTCAGATATAACAAGAGGCTCGGCCCGGTTCGCCTCGAACCGAACGTATAACGCCGTTTTCGACCACAAAAGCTGGACTTTGAACCGCCTCCCAATCGGAGCGGTCTTTCCGGACCAATATTTTTTTCCTGACTGCGTGTCAGCTTTGGTCCATGCATCGTTCGTCAGTTCGCCGACGGCAAAGTCCTTTTCAATATGTTTGATCCTTAGGTCAAAGGTCGAAACGCGAGTCATATTTTGTCCAAGATTATTGGAGAAGGCCGCAAGAAATAATAGTAAAACATAGGCTTTGATAGAAGTGTTCATTGGTGTCGATGTAAAAAACTCAGCCGCCAAAGACTCGTTTCAGCCTTCCTTCAAACGTCTTAAACTCCGTTGCTACTGCTTTCCTTAAACCAGTAGAAATGACACGAAAGGGCTTGTTTTCCGTAAACGCAAGAGCAATAGAATATAGCGTGCTGCCCGAGAACGTCGGCTCGTTTGAAATCGCAAACACTGGCTCCCAACGTTCCGGCGTCATCTTCGATTTGAAAGCGTCAAGTCCGTCAAAATTATAGAACCTTTGGCCGTGTTTTCGCATCCACGCCAAGAGTATTCTCAGCCAGAACGGATTATCGAACGGCTTGATCTTCGCCCGTTTCGATAGCGGTGAGAGGCCGAGCGTGACGTAATCAAAGTCCTCATCGCCAAGCTTACGGATCGCGGCGTCCATCATCAGCTCTACCGTTCCGTTCGGCGCTGTTGGTTGGTGCGGAAACTGCTCCGTCAGCCATCCGTTACGGCCGGGAATAGGCGACAACACCAAAAATGCCGCCACTCGCGAATCGTGCTCGGCGACAAATATCCGACGGTTCTCCAGGCGTTCGAGCGTTTCAGGCTCGATCACAAAATGAAGCGGCGGCAACCCTTTTGATTCGAGCCAAGCATGCAAACATTGACGCAAGAGCGGATTGCCGTGAGCCTCGTCAATGGTCCATTCGCGGACTGAAATGCCCTTATTCCGTGCTCGGTTCAACTGCGCGCGGAGCGACCTGCGTCCGCGAACTATGCCCGTCCAATGTGACGGATCCCAAACCGGCTGAGCACCTAAAAGAACCTTCGCATGATCTTTTGAATCATGCAAAACCGATTCAAGCCTGGCTTCCGCGCCGAAATAACAAACACCAAGCTCAGCCCGTTTCGCGTCACGCTCGAAAGCCGCTACAACTCCGGCCAAGCTGTCTTTAGCGCAAACCGGAGCACCGGCCACAACCCGCGAACGGCCCGATGTAACATAACCGACAACCGATTCGCCATCGTCGCCGAACCAGTATTCTATACCCGGATTTACTATCTGAAAGCAGGTCGAATTCCACCCGTATTCGAGGACGAGTTCACGTGCCCGATGATGGCCGGTGTTCGATGAGTGTTGCGGAATTACGTCAGGCAGATCCTTCATTTGCCGGTGTTCAAGACAGTCCTGAACGCCATTTTCGCGAGCTTCCATGTGCGGTCCCAGTCGATTTTGCCGCCTTCGTCGCGGCCCATTATTTTGTCGACGAACATTTTTCGGAAATCGTTCCCTTCGCGGCGGAGCATAAATTCCTTTGCAAATGGTTTAGCGGTTTCAAAGAAATTGAACTCGGGATCGGTAACGATTCCGATGCCTTCAAGCGTCATCAGCGCACGCATTATGTAAGTAAAATTCGACGGCAGTCGGAATGGGTAATCGTACATTACGTCGGCCAGATCGTAAGTCAGTTCCTTAAAATTAACGTCCTTCAGCTTCAGATTGAAGTGAAACTGAAACATCTTTTCGACCACCGGTTTTATTACGTCGTGCTTAGTTCCCGGCTTCAAGAAATCGAGATCGATCAGGTCCTGTGCGATGCCGCCGGGGTCTTTGCTGACGACGTGGAAGAATGCGTCGATCATTTTTGCCTGGAGTTGCGGCGTGATACGTCCGACCATTCCGAAGTCGAAAAACGCTAACCTACCATCGGGCATCACGAGCAAATTGCCTGGATGCGGATCGGCGTGGAAAAAGCCGTCTTCAAGAAGCTGTTTGAGGTAAGTCTTTATAAGCAAACGGTTTACTTTTTCAGCGGAAACCCCGAGCCGACCAAGTTCCGGCAAGTCGGTAACCTTCGTGCCGTGGATGAACTCCATTGTCAACACCCTTGATGTAGTCGCGTTCCAATGAATCTTCGGCACATGAATGTTCGGCCAGTTCTTAAAGGATTCACGAAAGCGTTCGGCGTTTCGGCCCTCGGCTTCGTAATCCATCTCTTCATGAATGGTCACGTCGAACTCGCGGAGCATTCCCGACCAATCGGCGTTTTCACTTAGCTGTGGGAAACGCTCGGCAAATTTGGCAACGCTGCGGAGAATGCCGATATCACCTTTGATAACGGCTTCAAGATTCGGCCGCTGCACCTTCACGGCGACTTCTTCGCCGGTAAAAAGCCGTGCCCGGTAAACCTGTCCGAGCGAAGCGGCCGCTACCGGCTCAAGCTCAAATTCGGCATAAACCTCATTGATTTTGCGACCAAGATCTTTTTCGATGCGGGCGAACGCGACCTCATTCGGAAATGGCGGAACATTGTCCTGCAGCTCGCCTAATGCAACGACGAACGGCAACGGCAGCAGATCGGCCCGCGTTCCCATCGACTGGCCGATCTTGATAAACGTCGGCCCAAGATTGATCAACTGATCTTTAAGCCAAACTGCCTGCTTTTCCTGATTGACCTCTTTATTCGCCTCGCCGCCGATAAATATCCGCCGAAGCGAAAGCATAAAAACGTGAAAAAACCACGACCGGACGGCATAAAGTTTCTCTCCATAAACCGCCATCCGCGTCAGCCGTCCCGCCGCCTGCATGCGGCCCTTTGCATGTTTAAGCTGGCCTGCGTGATGAATGTCGTACTGGTCGAGATAAAGATAAAGCGCAAGCATCCCGATAACACGCGAAACCTGAAACAAACGCATATAACCGCGAAATCCCAGATAACGTCCACCGATATCGCTCTCCGTCGCGGCAAGCTGACGCTCTTCGGCGATTACTTCCCCGTTCGAAACGTGCCTCCCAATCGGGATCGTCCCCGTCTGAACCATCGAACGCCCGTTAGTCGCGTTCTCGCCTGTAGCCTCAATTGAAAATTCCGTTGCGGGTAATGCCTGCTTGTCCAGTACTTCTTTCATCAATAGACCTATCTTATAACAAAACAAAGCCGCAAACGCGGGCGGACGACAATCTCGCAAAATCCGCGGCCTCTACGGCCCATATATGTGAGCCTCAAATCGACTACGGAAGTATCTCGAACGAATCGCAATGCTCCGGTTTGAAAATTCCGAAATGACGTCGGTCAACCGTTAGAGTTTTCGTAATCTTCAATCTCTCTGCCATAGCGACGATACAAGCGTCGACAAAATCGATATTGGCATCGTTGTATTTTCGGAGAATTGCCGCAGTGCGAACATAGTCTATGTCTATCGGTGGTTCAAGAATGAATTTAGTTACCGCCAAACTGTCCGAAAATGCCACGAGGCCTGACACACCGCGGTTTTTTTAAACGAGATAAGCTGTTTCGGTTATTACGGGGATGGGAACGATGACTTTCTGGTGAATGCTGTCGGCAATCGATCCAACGGTCAAATGATGCTCGTCTGAATTGTCAATCGATGCATACCAAAAGCCCGTATCCATTATAAATGCCATCAGTCTCCTCCGAAACCGCCTGGCATCTTTACGTCCTCCAACAGAATTTCCTTGTATCGGCTGGAAGTATCTGTTTTCCCGCTTGAGAACATGCCGATAAAAGGTTTAAAGGGGTTTTCGTATTCTTTTTCGTCGTTGGTTCTTTTCTCTGGAAAATGTTCGTCCCAGACCTCCTCGACAAGATTTCCAACAACCTCATCGACCTCTTGCCCAGTCTTCGCTGCTTGAACTCTAATTTTTTGCTCAGTCTTCTCCGAAACTTTTATTTTGATAGTCATAAACCACCTCACAGCAAATCTAACATATTCCGTACGCCCTCGTGGCGGAAATAGTTCAATGCACGTGCGGAATCTTTTTCAATCTGTGCCTTTAACTCGTCTATCCCGTTAAACTTACGCTCATCGCGGATTCTGTGCAGAAAGCGTACGCGGAGAACATCGCCATATAGATCGCCGTCAAAATCGAACAGAAATGTCTCGATCGACGGGTCCGCGTCATTTTCAAACGTCGGGCGTACCCCGATGTTCGTAATGCTGCGTCGCCACGCTCCTTCAACTAAGGTTGCCGTCGCATAGACGCCGTAACGCGGAATGACACGATTATGCGGTTTCAGATTCGCCGTTGGAAAGCCGATGGTGTGGCCGCGGCGGTTGCCGCGAATAATTACGCCCTCGACGCCGTACGGGCGCCCGAGCATTCGGCGGGCAAGATTGACGTGGCCCGTTGCGAGCAGATCGCGAATGCGCGATGAGCTGATCCTGCGTCCGCGCAGGCGAATCTCAGGAACTTCGTCAGCAAAAAACCCAAGCTCGCTGCTCAATTTTCGCAGCAGCTCTATATTCCCGCCGCGGCCTTTGCCAAACGCGAAACCTTTCCCCAAATAAACTTCCTTCGCGTGCAGCCGATCGTGGACGATCTCATACAGAAAATCTTCGGCTGGGTTTGCGGCAAACTCCTTCGTGAATGGAATGACGATGGCCTGTTCGATGCCAAGCACCTCGAAATTCGCAAGCCGCTGGTCCAAAGTTTGCAGCAGCGGCGGCGCCGATTCGGGATGCAGAACCGCTCGCGGATGCGGATCGAACGTGATCGCGGTCGGCATCGCACCGGCAACCTTGGCCCGCTCGACAACCGTCTGCATTATCCGCTGATGCCCCAGATGCAGCCCGTCAAAAACGCCGAGCGTCAGGACCGTCGGCCGCGAAATACTTGCGTTTTCCGTTCCGTGAAATATCTTCATTGATGGCGTTTTACAATTCCGCTTATCTTGCTTTGCGTCTTTGCGACTTCGCGGGAAAATTATCTCCGGCAATGCCGCAAAGGTGAACTAGTCGCCCAAGTGTCTGCCCGGTTTCAAATAATTCTGCACATAATCCGCCACCGCTTCATCCAGTGGCGTGATTTCGGCGGCGTATCCAGCTTCGCGGATGCGCGTCAGATCGGCCTGCGTGTGATACTGATAACGGTCGCGAAGGTGCTCGGGCATGTCGATGTATTGAATATTCGGTTTAACATTCAGGGCCTTAAATATCGCCGCTGCGAGAGCGTTCCAAGTGTTCATCCGTCCTGAGCCGACATTGAACAACCCGCCCGTCTTGTTTTCCAAAAAGTGCAGCGTCATATCGACCGCATCTTTTACATAAACAAAATCGCGTCCGAATTCGCCGTCGGCATAATCGGGATTCGCACTTTTGAAAAGCCCGAGCATGCCGGTAGCGTTTATCTCGCCAAAAGCTTTGTTCACAACGCTCCGCATATCGCCCTTGTGACTTTCGTTCGGCCCAAAAACGTTGAAATATTTCAAGCCGACGATGCTGTCGAACATCCCGTTCCGCGTCGCGTATTGATCGAACAGGTGTTTCGAGTAACCGTAAACATTCAGCGGCCGCAGCTTGTGCAGTTCGTCGGTGCCGTCATTCATCCCGGCCGAGCCGTCACCGTAGGTCGCCGCCGACGATGCGTAAATGAAACGGACTCGTTCAGCCAGTGCAAATGCGGCCAACTCTTTCGTATATTCGTAATTATTGTTGATCACATATTGCGAGTCAGTCTCGGTTGTCGATGAACACGCTCCTAGGTGTAACATCACATCCGCATCCTTAAATGCATCGAGTTCCTCGATAAACTCGTCGGCATCCATGTAATCAGTAAACTTCAGCGGCGCCAGATTCTTCCATTTGTCCGTTTCATCCAGCCGGTCGACGATCAGAATATCGTCATACCCAAGCTGATTAAGCCGCCAGACGACAGCACTCCCAATAAACCCCGCACCACCTGTAACTATTATCTTAAATGTCGACATATAAGAGAATCATCCACAGATAAACACAGATGGACACAGATAGGGAAGCGTGATTAATAATCTTCTCTCATCCGTGTTTATCTGTTCATCTGTGGACAAACAAATTCCTACCAACCCAAAATATAAGCAAACATCAACGGTGCAACAATTGAGGCATCACTCTCCACAATATATTTCGGTGTCGTCGCTTCAAGTTTGCCCCAGGTGATCTTTTCATTCGGCACAGCACCGGAATAGCTGCCGTAGCTGGTCGTCGAATCCGATATTTGGCAGAAATATCCCCAAACGGGAACACCTGTCCGCTGAAGGTCCTGGTGGAGCATCGGAACGACGCAGATCGGGAAATCGCCCGCGATACCGCCGCCTATTTGGAAAAAGCCGATAGTTGAATCGTCCTTCGCATTGTTCGTGTACCACTCGGCGAGCATCGTCATGTATTCGATGCCGGTGCGAACGGTGTGGACGTTTTTGATATCGCCGGTTATGACGTGTCCGGCGAACATATTGCCCATCGTCGAATCTTCCCAGCCCGGCACGACCATTGGCAGGTTTTTCTCCATCGCTGCGTACATCCACGAATCTTTGAGGTCAATCTGGTAATACTCTTCGAGTGAGCCGTTCCGCAAAACCTGGTACATGAATTCATGCGGGAAATATTGTTTGCCCTCAGCCTCGGCACGCGTCCACACCTCGACCATCGCCTTTTCCAGCCGCCGCATCGCCTCATGCTCAGGGATGCAGGTGTCCGTCACGCGGTTCATATGCCGGTCAAGCAACGCCTGCTCATCATGCGGCGTCAGATCGCGGTAATGCGGCACACGCTCATAAAAATCGTGGGCGACCAGATTGAACAGGTCTTCCTCCAAATTCGCCCCCGTACACGAAATGATCTGCACCTTGTCCTGCCGGATCATCTCGGCCAAACTCAACCCCAGCTCCGCCGTCGACATCGCCCCCGCCAGCGTAATCATCATCTTCCCGCCGCCATCGAGATGCCGCCTATACCCTTCAGCCGCGTCTATAAGAGCCGCCGCATTGAAATGCCGGTAGTGTTGTTTAATAAAATCAGTGATCTGGTTGTTCATCTTCAAATATAATAAGATTTGCCCGCGAATAACGCCAATAAACGCGAATAAGAAATAAATCCTATTCGCGGTCATTCGCGTTATTCGCGGGCAAAAAATCTTAAAACGCCTCGTTAAAACTCACATCGCCCGCCACCGCGACTTGATACGCGGACACGCGGCGTTCGAAGAAGTTTGCTAGTTCCTGGACATCCTGCAGGTCCATGAACGAGAACGGGTTCCTGGCTCCGTAAACTTTTTGCAGCCCGAGCATGGCAAGGCGTTGGTCGGCGATGAATTCGAGATACTGCCGCATATCAGCGACGGACAGGCCGGCGACGCCGCCGCTTAGGATGTCGTCCGCAAACTGCATTTCGCACTCGACCGCTTCGTCGAGCATCTCGACTATCTGCCGTGTTAGGTCATGGTCGAACAGCTCCGGCTCTTCGTTCCTGACTTGGCTAACGACTTCCAAAGCAAAGCTCATATGGGCCGATTCGTCGCGGAAAACCCAGTTCGTCCCCGCCGCCAACCCGTGCAGCAAGCCCTTTGAACGAAGGAAATATACGTACGCAAATGCCGCGAAGAAAAACAGCCCTTCGATACAGGTCGCGAAACAGATCAGGTTCAGCAAAAACTGCTTCCGCTCTTCCTTTGTGTTAAGCGCATCCAGATCCGAAATGGTGTCGATCCACTTCATGCAAAACTCGCCTTTTTTGCGGATCGACGGAATATTCTCAATCGCCGCGAACGCCTGCTCGCGCTCGTGATGATCGGGAATGTACGTATCGAGCAGCGTCAAGTAAAACTGCACATGAACAGCCTCTTCGTAAAGCTGTCGCGAGAGATACATCCGGGCTTCGGGCGAATTGATGTGCTTGTATAAATTCAGCACCAGATTATTCGAGACGATCGAATCCCCGGTCGCAAAAAACGCAACCAGCCGGTTGATCATATGCCGCTCCGATGCCGACATCTTGTTACGCAGATCGGTTACATCTGTCGAAAAATCGACCTCCTCGACCGTCCAAGTATTTTTGATCGAATTTTTATACATCTCATAAAAATCCGGGTACTTCATCGGGCGAAGGGTTAGGTTGAATCCTGGGTCTAACAACATAAACTTTATTTGCCCCGTAACTTTCTGGGCTCCGATACCTTATTGAGCTTCTTGATACTGTCCGCAACCGGAAGATTCTCCGGCATTGTGCCGCCAATGTCCTCGATTGTCTTCCTGACCTTTGTTCCTACTTCGAAATGAGTTTGGTTGGCTCTGTCTTTTCCTTTGATGTCCTCCCTTCTCAGTTTTTCTTCTGTCTGTGTCGCACGAAAGAGATTGGCTGCGAGTTCAGTACTTCCCATATGGTCAAGGATTTGCTGACTCTTTTTCAGACCCTTTCGGACATGAATATCTTTCGCCGTCAAGCCACCATATAATCCTTGGTATCCATGGTTCTGGAAAATGGCATAGTCTAGTGGTTCAACTACGCCAGCATCTTTTGCAGCTTCAGCAAGTTGCTTGTTGTGAAGCGACATTTCTTCGCGGAGAAATTTGCGTTTCTCGTCTTCCGTCTTCAGCCGCTGGTACTCCTGCATCTGCTGGATTTCCTGCAGTCGAGTTTGTACGGCAAAATAAGTCTGCCCCAAGGCTACTATTTCCTTGCTAGAATCAGCATTTTGTACGATTAAATAACAAGCATATCGCGACAGTCTGACATCCTCCAGTTCGCGTTCGGCGCCTGAGCCAATCGGAACCATATCGAGGATATCCTCGAAATGGTCTAAAATACTGATTCCACTGTTCTTACACGCTTCCTTGGCTCTTTCGATAACCGGCTTAAAATGACGAAATTCAGAATATTCCAACACGCGACCAAGTTCTCTAGCCGACCAGAATTCATTTTCAACATCGTCGAATCGCTTAATTCGCTCAAAAATCGTTCTTGTCTGGCTTGTCAAATTTTCTGCCATAGATCTTCAACTTTCCCGCTACGAAATCTTATCAATTTAAGGCACCGGCTTTCATTACCTATTTACCTTACTGACAAGCTTCACACGCATCAGGATTTTCCAGCGAGCAGACCAAGGCTTCCTCGTCCGAATATGCCCGTACATCAGGCTCATTGGGAACAATATCCACCTTCTTATAATCCGCCGTCACTTGGGCGATCTTCGTCGCGGGGCGCGAACGCAGGTAATACGTCGTTTTCAGGCCCTTTTCCCAGGCGTACATGTACATTGACGAAAGCTTGCCGATGTTCGGGCTTTCCATGAACAGGTTTAGTGACGCCGACTGATCGATGAAGGCACCGCGCATCGCCATCATGTCGATCAGGGAACGCATCGGCACTTCCCAGGCGGTTCGGTAGATCTCCTTTAGCTCGGCCGGAAATTCTTCGATCTCGGCTATCGAGCCTTCGCTCAATTTGATCTTGTTGCGGATCGCATCCGTCCACAGGCCCAAAGCTTTGAGTTCGTTGACGAGATATTTGTTGATCTGCACAAAATCGCCGGACAGCGTCTCGCGTTTGAACAGGTTCGATACCTGCGGCTCGATGCATTCGTAGCAGCCGGCGATCGAAGCGATCGTTGCGGTCGGTGCGATCGCGATCATTAGTGAATTTCGCAGTCCGTGCTCCTTCACTTTTTCACGCAGAGCGTCCCAGCGTTCCGTGTCCTCAGGCACAATGCCCCATAAATCGAACTGGAAAACGCCCTGCGCCGCACGTGTTTCTTCAAAAGCCGGATGCTTGCCGCGTTTGATCGCGAGTTCGCACGATGCGTCAAGAGCCGCAAAGTAGATCTCTTCCTGTATCTTTGCCGACAGCGTTCTCGCCGATTCCGAATCGAACGGCAGCCGTAACCCGAAAAACACATCCTGCAAACCCATGATGCCAAGCCCGATGTTTCGCCAGCGGTTGTTCGAATCAGCGGTGCTCGGTATCGCGTAATAATTGAGATCAATCACGCGGTCGAGCTGAGTGACAGCAAGGCGTACGTTTGAACGGAGTTTTTCAAAATCGAACTCCGCCGGAGCGTGGACACTCTTGTCCACATCGGCGGTTCCTCCGCCAACCATTTGTTCGTGCTTCGCACTCATGGGGACAAGAGTGTCCCCGCTCCGTTTTATATACCGTGAAAGATTTATCGAGCCGAGATTACACACCGCCGTCTCGCTGTCCGACGTCACCTCAATAATCTCCGTACACAGATTCGAGAGATGCACGACGTTTTCCGGCCGACCGGTCTGGTTCGATTTACGGTTGCTTGCGTCCTTAAAGGTCATCCAGCCATTTCCCGTCTGTGCCATCGTACGCATCATTTTTGCGTACAGGTCGCGGGCTTTCAACTGCCGGGTAAACTGGCCGGCCTCTTCCGCCTTAACATATTCCGCTTCGAATTCTTCACCGTAGATATCCGGAAAATGCGGCACAACGCTTGGGTCGAACAGCGACCACATCTCGTCGGCCTGCACGCGTTTCATAAATAGGTCCGGTATCCAGTTCGCGATATTCAGGTTATGCGTGCGGCGGGCTTCGTCGCCCGTGTTGTCGCGGAGTTCGAGAAAATCGTCGATGTCGGCGTGCCACGTTTCAAGATAAACACATGCGGCTCCCTTTCGCTTGCCGCCCTGGTTGACGGCCGAAACCGACGAATCAAGCGTTTTGAGCCATGGCACAATTCCGTTCGAATGCCCGTTAGTGCCGCGAATAAGGGAACCCTGCGAACGAACTCGGCTATACGCAATTCCGATCCCGCCGGAAAATTTCGATAGCATCGCAACATCGGCATACTTCTTGTAGATGCTCTCGAGACTGTCCTGCGGCGAATCGAGCAAAAAACACGATGAAAGCTGTTCGTGCCGCGTGCCTGAATTAAACAGCGTGGGCGTCGAAGGCACATATTCGAGCGATGAGAACAATCGATAAAGTTCGATAGCTTCGCCCGGCGTCTCCGACAGGCCGCAAGCGACGCGCATCCAGAAAAACTGCGGGGACTCAATAACGTCTCGCGTGACGGGATTTTTTAATAGATACCGGTCGTACAAAGTGCGGAGACCGAAAAATTCGAATAGATCGTTGCGGCTCTGATCGATTGCGTCATTCAGCTTGCGGCTATTTTCCGAAACGAAATTAACGACACGCGGGGCGATAAGGCCTTCCTTAACCCCAAACGCGATTGACTGTGAGAACGAATGAATTTCCTGATTGCGAACCTCTTTTTCGACATACTGGTTCAGCAGTCGTGCACCAAGCCGTGAATATTCCGGCTCCTCAAAGATCAAGCTCGCCGCCGTTTGTATCGAAAGCTTGTCCAATTCCTTGGTCGTCGCGCCGTCATAAAGGCCGCTGATCGTCTTGGTCGCGATCCGCATTGCGTCCACGCTTGGCAAATTTACACAGCAGCGTGAGATCGCACGGACGATCTTGTTGATGTCCACCGGCTCAAGCAAGCCATTGCGCTTTGCAACGCGCATAGTGGTTTGCGCCGGTTCTTCGGTTTGTCGTGCGGTTGCTGTTGAGGTTTGGCCGGTATATGTGTCCATTTTAATTTCCTGATTTTAGCGACAAAGCGTCGTCGAAAAAGTGCCGGATGATATTGCAAGAGAAAAAATCTCTCACCACCGGGCTTTCTCTAAAGCGGCGTCCAGGTCGCACCCCTTGGTTTGATTTGGATTAATCTGAGCCTGTTAAAGCGTTCCTACCGGCTGCCGTTTCCCCAAAGTGGAAGATGGATCACGGTTTACTTGGCAGTCTTCGTTCCCCATTACCGCTAGCGGGGCAGTTGCGCCGCTTATCGGGCCGCAAAACTCGTTCAAACTATCAAAACTTCCGAGCGTGTTCGTCGTCGTGGATATAGACTATATGGTAGTCAAATACCTTTGTCAACACAAAATGTAGTGGTTTTTAAACTAATCGCTAAAACTTGTATTTACATCATTTAGCGCGCTCGTTGTAAGGTTTTGGGTGAATAATCGTGTAACAGTCCGGTAACGCGTTAAAGCGCAGTAATTTAAGCCGATTCGACCACAAGCTCGTCATAGGCGAACTCCACATTATCCGGCAGCAGCTTCGAATCGCGTTCGTGTAAAATGTCGTGATTCAGATGTGTCAGGAACGCGCGTTTGGGTTTGAGGTCTTCGATTATCGCGAGCGCTTCTTCGAGACAAAGATGAGTCGAATGCGGCTTGATACGGACGCAGTCCAGAACCAGCACTTCGAGATCGCGGAGGCCGTCCATCGAAGCGGGCGGGATCACTTTTAGATCGGTCGCGTAGGCAAAATCGTTAAAGCGATAGGCGATGACGGGCAGTTTGCCGTGTGTCACCTCGAGCGGCGTGACTTCGAGATCTTCGCCGATGCAGAACGGCGCATTCGGCACGACGGTATGAGGGATCAACTGCGGCAGGCCACCGCCAAAATGCGTCGGCTGAAAAATGTATTGGAAAATCCGACGAAGATCGATCCACGCAACATCGTTTGCATACACGCCCATCGCACCGTAGCGAAAATTCAGTGGCCGAATGTCGTCCAAACCGAAGACATGATCGACATGGCAATGCGTGATAAGAACAGCGTCGAGATGGCGAATGTTTGCGCGGAGAGCCTGCTGGCGAAAGTCGATGGAGGTATCAACAAGAATCTTTTTATCGCGGTGTTCGATGAGTATGGAAACCCGAAGCCGCTTATCACGCGGATCGTCGGAAAGGCACGTTTCGCAGTCACAGGCGATTGATGGAACTCCTGTAGATGTGCCTGTGCCGAGAAATGTGAGTTTCATCTTAAAAATTCACCGCAGACACACAGAGAACACGGAGAGGTTTTTTCTCTATGTCCTCCGTGACTGTGTGGTGGAACCTACTTTTTACCCAAAATATCCGCGTCGGAAAATTGCTTCGCAGCCTGGGCTTTCAGTTTTTCTTCAGTCGCCCGGACCATGGTCACATACTGCATACGCAGGTCGGCCAAAATACCATCGAGTAGTCGCGATTCCTTCGGGTGCAGATTTCCCTTGGTTTTCTCCGTGATCATAGCCAGAACATCCAGCCAATATTTGCCCGTCTCAAGATCGACGCTTCGCTGACCGGTCGCCGGATGCGGCATGGCTCCCAATGAAGCTGCTGCATTGGTCGCAAGCGTCGAGAGAAAATTGACGAAACTCGCCGGGTCTTCCGCTCCTGGAATGTCCTCCGCATCGTCCGCGTAAGAGTCCGCTTCGTCGGCCGATTGAGACCGTGATGGTTCTTCCAGCGGAACTTCTGCGGCAGCTTCGGCCGTCGGCGCAGCTTCAACGGCAGGCTCTTCCACCTTACTCGGTTCGATCACAACTCCGTCTTTGACCGAGCCGTCCGCGTTAAACTTCCGCCTGTCCGTTACCTTAAAAGAAACTTCTTCGTGGTCTTCGTCGTGTCCGATCATATGTTTTAAATGCTGTTCTGATAGTAGCATTTTGCCGAAAAAGAATTCAAAATCTGATGAATGTCCAAATCATTTGACGAACTCATTGCCGTAATGGCGCGTCTGCGTGCTCCGGGTGGATGCCCGTGGGATGCGGAGCAGACGTATCAATCGCTGTCGCAATACTTGCTTGAAGAGGCCTACGAAACCTTCGACGCCATCCACGCGGCGGGCGAAACGGGCGACACAACACACCTCGCCGAAGAGCTCGGCGATGTGCTCCTCCAAGTGGTCTTTCATTCGACGATAGCCGCTGAACGGGGCGATTTCACCATTGACGATGTGGCCGCGGGAGTTGCCAAAAAGTTAGTTCTCCGCCACCCGCACGTTTTTGGCGATAAGAAACTCGACAGTGCCGAAGCCGTTCTCGACAACTGGGACGAGCTGAAAGCCAACGAACGCGCGGCATCGGGAAAGCCTGAAAAAGTAAATGATTCATTGCTCGACGAAGTGCCGGTTCATTTTCCCGCTCTGCTGGAAGGCCTAAAAGTTTCGAAGAAAGCCGCGAAGGTCGGTTTCGACTGGGAAAATGCCGGTCAGGTATTTGAAAAAATTGACGAGGAAATCGCGGAACTCCGCTCCGCCATCAAACAAAAAGACGAGCAAAATATTGACGAAGAAATAGGCGATCTGCTATTTGCAGTGGTAAATCTTGCCAGAAAACTTGGCGTCGAGCCCGAAACTGCCCTTAAAAAGACCAACCGCAAATTCCGAAAGCGGTTCAAATTTATTGAAGATGATCTTAAGTCGCAAGGAAGTTCGGTCGAAGAATCCGACCTGAGGGAAATGGACGCTCTCTGGAATAAGTCAAAGCAAAGGCCGGAAGATTAACTTTTCGCTATTCACCTTGTCAGCCGATCGCTTTGCCGCACCCGTGCAATCTGTCGGGAATCGGTACACATTTGACGAAACTGTTACGCCTCCAACGTCTTCACTCTCATAAATCCATACTCAAGAGTCAATAAAACATTGGCTATCTGATGCATGCCCTCGACGGTATGCAGATTGCAACACAGACAACTATTGCCACGTGAACCAATTTAGAAAATGCGGTCTTCGACGTGACTAGTACGATCAAGGGAGTAAATCAATATGAATAACGAACAGAACAAGTTCTCACAAAATAATGCGACAGGGGCGGGTTCGCCTTCAGCACCTCAACAAAACACGGGCCAGAATACGGGCGCGGCAACGGCGCCTAAGAAAAATAGCTTGATCGAAGCCGGCGGGTCGGTCGACACCAAAACTGACGCGGCAAAGAGTTTGTTGGATCAGGCAAAGGACACGGCTGGTCAGGCATATGACTCGGTGGCGGCAAAGGCGTCGACAAAACTGGAAGAGCAGAAAAGCTCCTTTTCGGGTGGATTATCCAGCGTAGCGGACAGCGTTCGCAAGGTTGGCGTAAATTTGAAGGATAGTGAAGCCGAAGGCGGGATTGCTAAATACACCGCGGAATACAGCGATGTTGCTGCGCAAAAGATAGAGCAGGTGGCCGACTATTTCGAGCGAAAAGACGCTAAAGCGATGTACCGTGATGTCGAAAATTTTGCCCGTTCCAACCCGGCGATTTTCATCGGGGGTGCATTCGCTCTTGGACTGGTTGCGGCCCGCTTCTTTAAGAGTTCAAAGCCAAAACAGCTCTCAATGGCGGCCGGTCAACCCTTTGGATCCGCGCGTCCATCTGATAGCGATTACACCAATGGCGAAGCCAAGTCGTCTCCTAATCAATCCTCATTTTAATTTAAGGAAGGAGGCAACATGGCACAACAAATAATGGTAAAGGAAGAGCCCAGTTTGGGTGATCTGTTTTCTGATCTTGCAGTCGGTACGGGAACTCTAATCAGGCAGGAAGTAGCACTTGCGCAGTTAGAAATTACCGGCAAGGCGGCCAAAGCGGGGAAAAACATCGGCTATTTAGTGGTCGGCGGCGCGGTTGCATATGCGGCTTTGCTGGTATTTCTCGCGACTGTGGTAATTATACTGAACGGCCTGTTTCCGCTCTGGGCTTCAGCCCTCGTGGTAGCCGCGGCGGTCGGGGCAGCCAGCTATTTTATGATTGCCTGGGCTCTCGCCGAACTCAAGAAAATGAACCTCGCACCTAGCGAGACGGTCGAATCGATCAAGGAGGATGCGCAATGGCTGAAAAATCAGGTGACTTAGAAAATAACGAAAAGATAGCTGCGGTGACAACGACGACGGAAGCAGAGAGCGGACAGGCTTTGGAAGAGCGGGGCGGCGACTATGCCGTCAGCGGAGCGCATCAGTTTGGATCGGCGCCCGATATCGGCGACGATAAATTAGAGACCGAACACATCAAGGCTCAGATCGAAGAAACGCGGTCGAATATGGGTGAAACCATCGACGCAATTCAAGATAGGTTGAGCTTCTCAAACATCTCCGAACAGGTTTCGGAGCAGGTTAACAGCGCGATCGAAACGGTGAAAGACAACGTTTACGACGCAACATTTGGCAAGGCGGTAAATTTTATGAAAAACGCAGGTAACGAAGTTACACATTCATCCATAGTATCGGCGGCGAAGGAAAATCCGCTTCCGTTTCTTCTAATTGGTCTGGGGGCCGGCCTATTGGCCTACAACAGCTTCGGCGCGAAGAAAAATAGGTCATTCGACAGGGAGATCGGCGACAAGTCATTTGACCGACATCTCGACGGCAACAGAGTCGCTCATTCGGATTCAGCCGCTTCGAACCGTTCGCTCGTGGCTTCGGCCCAAGAGAAGGTTAGCGGAGTAAAGGATAGCGTATCGAACGCGGCGGCAACGGCCTATGAAGGCGTTGCGAACGCGGCGAGCAGTACATATACCGGAGCGGGCGACATCGCAAACCGTGCTTATGACAAGGCTGGAGAATTCGGTTCGAAGGCGCAGGAAACGTACAGCCAATACCTCGACGAAAAGCCATGGGCTATCGGCGCTGTGGCATTAGTCGCGGGTGCCGCAGTCGGGCTGGCTATTCCATCGACCCGTTACGAAGGCGAATTGATGGGCGAGGCCCGTGTTAACTTGATGTCCAAAGCGCAGAATGCGGCCAGTGATCTGGTGGATAATGCAAAGCAAATTGCATCTGATGCGGGCAGCACGATTAAGGAAGAAATCAAGACACTGGCACAAGAAACTCCAAAGAACGTGTAGTTTGTGCCGTAGAACAGTTTTAAGACCAAGGAGTAATGAATTATGAAACGCAATTTAATGATATTTAGTTGTGCAGCGATGCTTTTGGCGGGATCGTTATCGTTCGCAGTTGCACAGGATACGACAACAGTGGTGACGAAAAAGGAAGTAGTCGTCAACAGTGACGGAACCTACACAGTTATCGAGTACCCTGTGGGGAAAGAGGTTATGGTCAACTTATTGCCGGGAGCAACGCTCGCCGGCGGCAAGGGAATGGCACGGATAGTCCGGGCCGCCGATGGAACCAAGGTTTATGTAGACGTCAGCGGCGTTCCCGCAACAACGACGAACTATTACGCTTATGCTGTCGATCCGTCCGGGGTGGCCACTACGCTCGGGCCGGTCACATTCAAAGATGGCGTGGCAACGTCTGAATTCATGACGCCGTTGAATCAATTTATGGTAGTTCTTTCTCCTACGGAAGGCTTGACCACTATAGACCCAACGACTGTCGTTTTTCAAAGCGAGTTACCGACGGGTTACACAGTTGTTCCCAGGCGAACGAGCGAAGTGAAGGCGGTTACGATTACGCGTACTGCGTCACCAATGCCGACCGCATATGACGTGCCGCTATTAAACGTCTCAAGTTTTGGCGATAAGGAAAAAGAAGTCAAACTTAAATTTTCAGATGGTCTTTCGGCCAAAGCGTGGATCAACCGTCAAAAGGGCGTCAGTAAGATCAAATTGAAATTTGACGATCTCGACAAAGCTCCAATGAACACACGCTTTACGCTATGGGCCTCGTCGGTCGAGGGTAAATACACCAAGCTGGGACAGGTGATAAACACCGGTAAGCGTGACAATGCGGAGATCATGAGTGAAACGGCTCTGGCCGATTTCGGTCTGTTTTTGACCGTTGAAGACTCCGACGTCATGGTGCCTACGGGTCGGAACTATTCGGCTTTTAGCGTCACTATTCCGTAACTTTAAACTGTCCGAAGACTAAGGGAGCGAGAGGTGATCAAACCTCTTGCTCCTTTTTCATTTTCAGTTTATTTACTTTAATCCCGGATTACGCAATAGCGAATTAAGGCGGTGGTAAAAACTGAAGCATCTTTATAGGCGGTCTCTGATAACCTTTAAAGTTATTAAAACCGCAACGACGGTCAAGACCGTCTCTAAACGATGGCTGTAATTAGCTAAATTTCTTTCTAATGCGTAATGTGGTTTTATTCGGCAAACAATTCCTGCAGTTTGGCTAGAGTTTCTTTCTGTGCCGATGCGTCGATCTCGCCGATTTTTTTAACCAGGCGAACCGAATCGACCGTTCTAATCTGATCAAGGACAACCGATCTTTCGCCGTTGAGGAATTGGGTTGAAACCCGCGTCGGATATTTGAGGTTTGTCGACGAAAGCGGAGCAATAATTACATTTTCGAGATTAGCGTTCATTTCGTCCGGCGAGATAATAACTGCCGGACGGGTATTTTTAGCGTCCATTGAAGGCAGAGGATCGAGATTGACCAGATAAACCTCAAAGCGTTTTACCATTGCCACTCCTTCGCTTCAAAACGGGTCGCCGGGCTCGCGTCCAGCACCTGGTCGTCTTCCGTTTCGGCGAGGGCCTTAAAAGCGGCTTCCCAATGTCCGCGCGGCTTCTGTGCGCTTCGTACGAGCAGACCGTCAGGGTGAACTTCCAATTCAACCTCGCCCACGAGCTTAGTTTCTTCCAGCATCATCTTCGGAATACGGATGCCCTGCGAATTGCCGATCTGAATGATCTGAGCTTTCATAATTACATCGTAATTACATGCTGTCTGTGCGTCAAATCAACTCGAGCTCCCCTCCTTACGAAGGAGGGGTGGCAGCCGCTTCGGCTGACGGGGTGGTTCTCCCGACCCGAAGCACGCTCACGCCCGAAGGCCTATCTCTTACGCAATCTTCTCCAACCCGTTCATATACCGCTGCAAAATTTCCGGCACGATAATCGAACCGTCTTCCTGCTGATAATTCTCGACAACCGCGATCCACGTACGCCCGACGGCCAGCCCTGAGCCATTCAGTGTATGGACAAATTCCGGCTTCTCGCCTCCACTGCGGCGAAAGCGCAGGTTCATCCGGCGTGCCTGAAAATCGCCGCAGTTCGAACAGCTTGAAATCTCGCGATATGTCTTTTGCGAAGGCAGCCAGACCTCGATGTCATAAGTCTTCTTTGCGCCAAAACCCATATCGCCCGTCGAAAGCACGACTGTCCTGTACGGCAATCCCAAAAGCTGTAATATCCGTTCGGCGTTCGCTGTCAGCTTTTCGTGTTCATCTTCAGAATTTTCCGGCATCGATAATTTTACCAACTCGACCTTTTCAAACTGATGCTGACGTATCAGCCCGCGCGTGTCGCGGCCGTAGCTACCCGCTTCGCTGCGAAAACAAGGTGTGTAGGCGGCGTAGGCGATGGGCAGATCTTTTGCGTCAAGAATTTCGCCCGCGTGATAATTGGTTACCGGCACCTCGGCGGTCGGGATCAGTGCAAGCCCGCGTTCGTCGTTCAGGAAAAATAGGTCGTCCTCAAACTTCGGCAATTGGTTGGTCCCAAACAGCGAATTTCGATTAACGATAAACGGCGGCAACGTTTCTGTGTAGCCATGCTCGGTCGTATGGACATCGAGCATAAAATTGACCAACGCCCGCTCTAGCCTTGCCCCTGCCCCGTTCAGAATGGCAAACCGCGAACCGGTGATCTTCGTCGCCCGTTCCAGATCGAGAATGCCAAGCTCCTCGCCCAGATCGACATGGTCCTTCGGCTCAAACGAAAACTCCTTCGGCTCACCCCACGTTCGAACCTCGACATTCGCCGCCTCATCCTTACCTATCGGCACGTCATCGGCCGGCATGTTCGGCAGATGAGAAAGCAGGTCCCGCATCGTAGCGTCGGCCTCGTCACGTTGTCTTTCGAGTTCGGTCTGCCTGTCCTTTAATCCGGAAACTTCCGCCTTCTTCGCCTCAGCGTCATCCTTTTTACCGGCCTGCATCAACGCCCCGATCTCTTTACTCGCCGAGTTCCGCGTCTGATTGATCCTGTCGCCCTCACCAATCACACGCCGACGCTCAGCATCCAGCTCGACAAACGTATCAAGGCTCTCCGCGGGAAAATTGCGGTTTTTCAACGCCTTTCGGACAGCGTCCAGATTTTCTCGTACAAAATTTAAATCAAGCATTCGAATAGGGACAAACCGTCAGTCCGAGGATTATTCAGGTGTTCTCAATCGGCAATACTCTTTTCAAGCATCGAAATTATGGCATGAATTATTTCTTCGAGCTTCTCGGATTTCAATTCGCCAATTTCTTTAGTCATTATTCCTGTGTTCGCGGTAAAAAGTTTTCCCGGACGGGCATAGCTGGTTTTCTTGAGCAAACCGCTTTCGAGATCATCACTTGTGACCTCAACAGCAGCGGTGTCGGAATAGGACCGACTTGTAACCTGACACAAAACCCAATCGTCTCGACCCACGTTCGCTAACACAATTGCGGGGCGGAGTTTTGAGCGTGACAAATCTGAAAACGGAAATCTTACTAATACTAGTGCTCCGACTGTAGGTATGACCACGCTTCGTCCTCCTCCGCCCTATCCCAATCCTCCGCTAGAGCTGCTTCGCTAAGCAGGGCTGTTTCCGAGATTGGTTCGCTTGGCCTTTCTTCCAAAATTGTAACCAAAGCCCGGCGGGTTTGCGGAAGGCTCACTGATTGGAGAAGTTTAACTTTTCCCTGCTCGTCAATTACCGCTTCAACAGTTTGAATCATAATTTCCAATTCCTATTCCTAAAATTTTGCTTGGATTTTAAGGAAAGAGCAAGGCTGGAAGATCATCGCAAACTTGCTTTGCTTTTTCTGTCACATTGTTTCGCAGTGAAAATTGCCATAAAATTCTCCATTCGACAAAATGCAACCGTTTCGATTGTAGTTAACCATGTCAACCAAAGTTCGTAAAGCCGTTTTTCCTGCCGCCGGGCTTGGTACGCGGTTTCTGCCGGCGACGAAAGCTTCGCCTAAGGAAATGCTTCCGCTCGTCGATAAACCGTTGATCCAGTATGCCATAGAAGAAGCGGTCGCCAGCGGGATCGAGTCCATACTTATCATCACCGGACGCGACAAAAGCGCCATCGAGAACCATTTCGACATCTCGTTCGAGCTCGAACAGCTTCTCAAAGACAAGGGAAAGGACGATATGTTCGAGGTCGTCCGGGCCATTTCGGACCTTGCAAAGATCAGTTATACACGTCAAAAACAGGCACTCGGTCTCGGCCATGCCATCTATCAGGCAAAGGATTTTGTCGGTGACGAACCGTTTGCCGCTCTGCTGGCAGATGATATCGTAGATGCCGAAAAACCGGCATTAAAGCAAATGGTCGAGGTGTTTGAAAAATATAACGCTCCTGTAATCGCAACCATGCAGATCGAAGGCGAGGCAATTTCACGCTTTGGCGTGATCGATGCCGACGAGGTAGAGCCGAACGTCTATCGCATTCAGGACATGGTTGAAAAACCGGCCTATGCCGACGCTCCGTCCGATCTGGCGATTATCGGCCGTTACATCTTCACGCCCGATATTTTCGATGCTATCGAGCGAACCAAGCCCGGTGCGGGTGGCGAGATCCAGATAACCGACGCTATGCGGCTCCTGCTGAAAGACCGCCCGTTTTACGCTGTAAAGCTCGAAGGCACTCGCCACGATGCCGGTGACAAACTCGGATTTCTGATAGCAACAGTCGAATTTGCCCTTAAGCGTGACGACCTCGGCGACGATTTTCGCTCGTATTTGAGATCCTTAAAGCTTTGAACCAGACTGGTCGTGGACATCGTTTTGCGGCCTTCTCATCATTAACGTCAATTGCAGGATTATCAAAACACTTACGCACGCCAGCATTGCGAACATGCCAGCCTTGAGCGTACCCGACCGCTCGGATAAATAGCCGATCAGCCAGGTTATCGATGTTGCCCCGAGCGTGCCGCAAATAAAAAATGGCGTTGCACGCTGCCTCGCCGTTGGCCCGAACGTCCTCGTAAATCGCGATAGATTAGTCGGAAATACCGACGATGTTCCGAACCCTGCAACCGCCGCACCCACACCTAGCCCCAGTAAACTATCGGCGGATACTATCAACAGCATGCCAGCGAGCATTATGCCGAGGTCCAGCAGCAGCACGTTTTCCTCCCGCAAAAACCGTAAGATGACGGGTGCCACTCCGCGTCCAGCGACAAAGAACAGGAAAAACAAAAATGTCGGAGACAAAATGTGTACGACCGGCTCTCCGTGCAGCCTGTCGGCGTATGTCGTAAGCCATCCACCCATCCCGCTTTCAAAGCCGACGTGTATGAAATTAAAGAGCGTGATCATCCACGCCAACGGCAGCGTCCAGATCGGCAGAAGCCCCGATTGCGGCTCGTCCTGATCTGGCTCTTTGGAGTAATCCAACTCCTTCGGTAAGAGAGCAATGAAGACGGCCCCGGCCAACAGCGGTACGGCGAGTATCAATGTCATCGGCAAGATGTTCGAGCCCGACGTCGTCAGGTCGACAAACGGTTTGCAGACGATAGCCCCAACTCCCCAGCAAAAGTTCAGCAAGCTCAGAGCCGATGCCGATTTTTCCGGGTTCAACTCAAGAATCAACATGTTGACTGACGGCAAAGTCAATCCGATCCCCAAACCGTTGAGCGCGAATCCGAAGAGGCATACGGCGAAGACATCCGAATTCATGACAAGAATTCCGGCAGCCATCGCTACACACCCGATCAACGTGGCCAAGATAAACTTATTTCTGCGGCCAAACCAGTTGGTCAACAGCGTACCGATCAAAGATCCGGCAAATTGCACCGGGAAAAAATAGCCCGCCTGCAGGTCATTCAAGGCAAAGTGGTTGGAAAGGATCGGAAGTACCTGTCCGATCAACACCGTGGCGATCCCGGAAAGGAAAAACACGATGTGCAGGAGCACCTTTAAATGTCGGTTGTCAGATGTTTGTGTCAAATTTGAATAGCTATTGGATTCGGAAATTCTCCATCGGTTTTATTCGGCTCGCGGCGAATGCAGGATACAATGTTGCGATCACGCAAAGCCCGAATGACACCGCAGCGACAATTAGAATGTCGGCGATCGCCGGCCGCAGCGGAATGTAGGAGATTGAGTAAACATCCGTCGGCAGGCTAATCAGCCGATTTGCGTTTGCCAGCCAACAGGCTAACAGCCCGAGTACGGTGCCCCCAATAATTCCTATTGTACCGAGCATCAGCCCTTCGAGCACAAACATAAGTACAAGGCTTTTAGCTTTCGCACCGCAAGTTCGTAAGACCGCAATATCAGACCGTCTCTCGTTTACGAGCAACGCAAGCGTGGTGGTGATATTGAGAACGGCGATGAGAATGATCAGCAAAATTATCGCAAAAGCGACCTTCTTCTCAAGGCTTAACGCCTCAAATAGCGGCCTGTTCGCTTCTTGCCAATCGACCACGCGAAATTCGTTTCCCGCTATTTCGCCGATTGATCGTGCCGTCACGTTCGAACTATAAATGTCCTTTACCGAAATATTTAAAGATCTTGGCGTGAATTGCTCGTCGCCGTAAAGCTTTGCAAAATCGGCGGCGGATACCCGGACCGTCATAGAATCGAAATCAAAGAGGCCGGTTGTGAAGATCTCGACCACCCTTACCCGCGACTGGCGTGTCTCCGTTCCGTTTCGCAGCAGAAATATCTCGGCATCACTCCCTTCTTTTAGTCCCGTCCTCGCCGCAAGTTCGTTCCCGACAGATATTCCGACCACTCCTTCGGGCCGCCCGGCAACCGACATTTCCGCCGTTTGCAGAACCGCTTGATTGCTGAAAGACAGGCCCGCGAGGAAAATTCGCTCTGTCGCGGAGCCGGACATCTCTTTCACATTATCGGCCGATTTGAGTTTATCGGATATTGACTGCCATTCAACGATGTCCGCCCCATCTTCGCGAAACACCATTACGTGCGGCGTATTTGCAAGCAGTTTATCCCGCATTTCCGTTTGAAATCCGCCCGCCAGGGCCTGCGCTATTATCAGGCTGGCGACGCCGGCGATCAGTCCGGCAACCGCGACGGCCGACGTAAATTTGACCAGGCTCCGCCGCCGGGAGAATAAGGAACGTGAGACAAGTTTCAATTCCAGAAGCACGGCACAATTGTAATTGTTAAACCTGATAATGTTAACTCGGCCTATCATTCGCAAAAACGCCGCCAATTAGCTAATATTTTATATATAAAGTGATTTCGCCCTCGCATGAGGGCCGAGGTAAACGAGGGGATGTCGCTGGCCACAATTGAAGCCGCAGTCGAGGAGATTCGCGACGGCAAAATGATCATCATCGTCGACGACGAGGATCGCGAAAATGAAGGCGATCTTGTCTGCGCGGCCGAGAAGGTAACGCCTGAGATCATCAGCTTTATGGCCATCCACGGCCGCGGGCTGATCTGTCTGCCCTTGACCGAGGAACGCTGCGACGAGCTTCAATTGCAGCCCCAGACGAGCAATAATACATCGAGCATGGGTACGGCTTTTACGATCTCAATCGAAGCAAAGGAAGGAGTTACGACCGGAATATCGGCGGCTGACCGAGCGCATACGATCCTTACGGCGGTTGATCCGAACTCAAAAGCGTCGGATCTTGCACGCCCCGGCCATGTTTTTCCGCTCCGGGCAAAACGCGGCGGAGTTCTGGTTCGCGTGGGCCAGACAGAAGCAAGCGTGGACATGGCAAGGATCGCCGGACTGGCTCCCGCAGCGGTGATCTGCGAGATCATGAACGACGACGGCACAATGTCGCGAATGCCGGAACTCGCGGTATTTGCCGAAAAACACGGACTAAAGATCATTTCGGTTGCCGATCTCGTTCGATATCGAATTGAAAAGGAAACCCTGGTCCGGCGTGTGGTCGAGACCGATCTGCCGACCGATCATGGCGTATTCCGAGCTATTCTTTACGAGAACGAGATGAATGGCGAAACGCATGTTGCAATGTTGATGGGCGATGTTTCGCAGGCAACGGAAGCCGTTTTGGTTCGCGTCCAAACGGAGAACATTACGTTCGCGATGTTTGGGTCCACACTTGGCGAGGCATCATCTGCAATGCAGGCCTCATTGAAGAAGATAGCTGACGAAGGCACGGGAGTGGTCCTTTACTTGCGGCAGCGTGAAAATAATCTTGACCTCGTCAACCAACTTCGAACGTACGCCCTCATGCAGCAGAAGGGCATCGACTTTCAAGCGGCCAAGCGTGAAACCGGATACGGAAAGATGCACGACCACGGCATCGGTGCGCAGATATTGAAGGATCTGGGTATAAATCGAATACGCTTGCTGTCAAATCATCCCCCAAAAGTAAGTGCGATCGAGGCGTTCGGCCTTGAGATAGTAGAGACTGTGAGTTTTTAGCGGCCGGACTGCCTTATCATGCCCGAAGAGAACATCGAACAAATCATTGACGAAACATCGGCTGCCGACACGCCGCCGATTCGCCGAAGGTCCGTCTTTCGTCGTCGTAATGTCTTGGTCGCTTCAGGTCTGTTGATCGCCGTCATCGCTCTCACGGCGATCATCGTTGTCGTTCTATATCGCAACGGCGTTGCCGACAGCTACGTCAAGAACCAATTTGTCGCAAAAATGGAGGAAATCGGCGTCGTTTTCGATGCGGATGTCTTCCGGCTGACGCTTGCGCCGATGGAGTTGGAACTTAAGAACGCGACATTCACTGACAAAGTATCCGGTGAAAAACTCTTTTTCGTGCGTGACGCGAGGCTCGGCCTCACAATCCAGAATCTCTACTCCTGGCAGCTTAGCCGCGACATCAGCATAGATAAAACCGAGATCAACGGCGCGGAGGCATGGATAAAATTCGACTCGGAAGGCAAGTCTAATTTTTCTAATCTGAGGCTTGTCGAAGATCAGGCAGGCAGCCGTGTAAATTTCAAGTACGAATCGGTCAACTTCGCTCTTCGCGACAGTGTCGTTCATTTTGGCGACGTTTCGCGAAAGATCTCTGCTGACGCCAATAACCTGACTTTTCTGCTGGAACCGGAAAATTACGACGTCCCCGATGAACAAAAGCGCTACAAATTCGATCTCAGCACCACTGCCGCTAAATTCGTCTATGATGACAGGCCGCTGACGCCGATCGACATTCGCGCTGTCGGGATCGCCGACCGCATGGGCGCAGACATCACAAACCTAAAACTGACGACGCCCATCGGAGAGTCCACGCTAAACGGGCGGATTACCGATTGGGCGGCGTTAAAATACAATCTTAATATCGAATCGTCGGTCGATCTTACGCAAACTTCAAATATCTTCCCGCTTGGAACAGCGATCCGGGGCGTGGGTAATTTCAAGGGGACCGTTTCCGGCGAAGGTGACACATACAAGGTTGACGGCAATATCAATTCGGAATCCCTGGCAGCCGACGGAATTTATCTCAAGGCCGTAAACGTTGCCGCCACGGTTGAAGGAACGAACTCGGCCTACGAAGCGAATGGCACGGCGGTTGCGGAACTATTGACGTTCGATGATTTTCGCATCGAGTTTCCAAAGATTGCCGGCAACGTTCGCGGCACGGGGACCGATTTCCGTTGGGTCGGTGAATTGCAGGCTGCGGCGGCTAAATCCTCATCTCTTACCCTTGGGGGGCTTTTCCTTTCGGACGCCGTCGCCGAATACAAAGACAAGGAACTGACCGCCGGTGCCGCTAACGGCCGGGCACAAAAGTTCTCGGTTGAGGATAATGAATTTGCTAATCTGAGGGCCCGGAATCTGAGGTTTGCGTCAAAAAATGGCAACATCAACCTCACTACTCCGAATGCGACAGCCGACTCGTTTACTACCGAAGATTTTAAACTCAACGGCGTCGAAGGACGCAACGTCCGCGTGAAAGACACGAAAGGCCGGACTGATATAGAAGTCGGCGGGCTGCGGGCATCAGGTGCCGATGTAAAAGGCAACAAGCTGAAGAACGTGACCGCCGAAAAATTCGTGTTTACGGATCGGCCGAACTCGACCGATCTTTCGGCGGAAAACCTCCGGGCCGAACGGCTCGACGCTGACGGCATCCGTATCGATGGCCTGAATGCACCGGCAATCACTTTACGCGACAAACAGGGCGAAACGGTGATCTACTCGGATAAATTGCGCATTGCAAAAATCGACGCTGGCTCGGCGGTTCTCGGCTCGCTCAATATTGCCGGTGTGCGGCTGACCATCCGGCAGGGCCGCGTCGAAGGCACGTCCAAAGATATTGATGCAGGTACTGTCGCCCTGGCCAAGAGTTCGACACTGCCGGACGGCGGATCTCTCGAAGCGGTCAAGATCGCACGGCCGGTGTTTGTCCTTGAACCGTCCGGCCGATACCGGGCGAGTGCCGATATGAGCCTCGGCGGCGGCATTGTCGGCAGCATACCTCTTGGATCGGCCCAGGCCAAAGTGTCGGTCGATAATGACCGTGTAAACCTGAACGAACTTAACGCAAGCGTGATGAACGGCCTAATCAACGGCAATGCGGTCATTGCTCTCAATACGCGATCGCGGTCGTCCATCGTCGCCGATTTTTCGGACCTCGACCTTGCCAAACTTGCCGCTTTACAAGGCGGGCGCGTTATTCCGGTTGATGGTAAAACGTCGGGCAAGGTAAACCTTACGTTAAGCGGAACCGACTATCGAACCACCAGCGGCACGATCAATGCAGTTATTGCCGCTAACGCCGGAAGTTTTGATAAAGGCACAGTCCCGATTAGTGGCACCGTCAGTCTCTCGGCAACCAACGGCCTGTTCAATGTCGATCTGGCAAAGCTGAATACCGAAAAGAGTGAGCTCAACGCCACGGGCCGTTTCGATTTGCGAAACGAAGATTCAAACCTGGATGTCGCCCTTCGGTCAACCGATGCCGGCGAGATAGAAAGGCTTGTTCGCGTGCTGGGTATTTCGCCGGAATTTGAATCTCAATTCGATTCGATGAAGGCACAGGTTGCAGGCAATTTGACCTTTGACGGGAAGATAACCGGCAACTTAACCGATCCGGTCGTCGATGGACGGGCGTCGCTCGATTCGATTGCTCTGCGTGGAAAAGAGCTTGGTTCCGTGACGACCGACATCGCGGTTTCACCGTCAGGCATAGAGATCAAAAACGGCAAACTTCAGGAGCGTGACGGCGGAAACATTGCCTTTAATGTAAGTGTCCCGACTTTTGGAGCAAACAACATTTCAGTTCAGGCTACGCTTACAAATGTTAATGCCGGAAATTTGCTTGCTGCATTGCCCGTAGATTTGCCCGAACGGCTTCAAGATTTTAATGGCAAAACATCCGGTACCGTAAACCTGAGCGGCTTGCCGAACCAGTCGCAGGGAGAGGTCAATATTGCTTCGGATCAAGGAACGATTGCGGGTCAAGCGTTCGATAATCTGAAAGTCAAAGCTGTCTTCAACGGCACAATTGTCGATCTTGAAAGCGGTGAGATTCGCATCGGTGATGGGTTTTTGACGGCAAAGGGATCATATGACACAAGTTCGACCGCCTTCGATCTCGATCTTAACGGCAAAGCGGTTCCGCTGCCGCTTGCTCTTTCTTTTTTGCCGAACAACAGCAGCGTTCCAACGATCTCGGGCTCGGCGGATTTCACGGCCAGGGCAACCGGTGAGATCGACCGCCCAGCCGGTCTAAACGTTAATTTTAATGGAACGGCAAGCAGTGTCGTAATAAATGCGAATACGTTTGGCGAAGTCACGTTTAAGGGAACGACCGCCAACCAGATGCTGAATGCTGACCTGGTTGCTACGCTCGACGGCCGCCCGCAGGTGATCAATGCTTCGGTAAACTTCGGCGACGAAAATCTCCCGTTCCGAATCCAAACCGAATTTGACCAAAGCCCGCTCGGTCCATTTGTCGCACTTGTTCCGCAGCTTCAAGGTTTAGCGATCGGCGGCACGGGCACCGGACGTGTTGAATTTGGCGGAAATCTTGCGCAAAAGGACGCCGCGGGAAACACTGTTTTCACGACCGGAAATCTGTCAGGCTCCGCACAGTTTTCTCAGCTTGCCCTCCAATTGCAGGACACGCCGCTCGTTGCGACAGAACCGGTCGTTGTTAGATTCAATACCCGCGAGGTCGTATTTGAAAGCGCGCGGTTCTCTGGCGGCGGATCGAACGTGACGATTGCCGGAACGAAAGCCCTGACCGAAGACGGGGTAAATAATTTATCGCTCGACGGGCGCATAAATTTGAGTCTTTTGAACGTAATACCCGCAATTTCGTCCAGCGACAATTTTTTTGCCGGGCTCGCTGACGTTTCGATTAGAATCGCCGGCGTAAACAAGACGGCTCGCGTTTCCGGTACGGCCGTTCTCGAAAACGCATCTTTCGCGACATTTATCGGTTCGGATCGGCTGACGTTCGATCGGCTTGAAGGACGTATTCTTTTTTCCGCAAATCAGGTTCAAGTCGATCAGGCGACCGGATTTTTGGGCGGTGGAAGATTTGTAGCCAGCGGCGGAGCACTGATCGGCGACAATCTTCAGCTTTCGTCATTCCGGATGGATCTGACAGGATCGAACATTACGGTGCCGCTTCCGGCCGATTTCATCACAACGGGCGACGCGAAGCTGGAAATATCGGGCCGCCGTGTCGGCAGCAACCTTTCGACGCTGATATCAGGTAACATTCGCGCCAAGCGGAGTCTTTATACGAAGGATATCGATTTGGCGAACGTCGTCGGTGCCCGCCGGGAAGGATCGCTTTCGAGCGGATCGTCATCGCTGCAAGCTCCGCGATTCGATCTCATCATCGAGGGCCGCGATGCTCTCGTAATCCGCAATAATGTTGCAGACCTGACGGCTTCGGCCTCACTTCGTCTGACGGGCAACACGAATAACCCGGTGATATCAGGCCGAATTACGGCGAACAGCGGAACCGTGTTTTTCCGTAAAGATAGATATGTGGTCCAACGCGGTGTTCTAGAGTTTCCGCCGAATACCGAGATCGAACCCGTGATAAACCTGCAGGCTGAAACGGAGATCGCCGGCTACCAGGTTTTTGTCAATCTATCGGGCCCCTTGACCGATACCGAACAGCTTTCGGCGACGGTGCGTTCGAGTCCGGCATTGCCGCAGGCAGACGTCATTTCGCTGGTAACAACCGGAAACCTTTCGAACACCGAAGCGGGCATACCGACACTTGCCCAAACCGGTATCAACACCGCGGCAGAGATTTTGACGGATTCGATCATCAATAATCCGGCGCGAAAGGCGACGGACAAACTTTTCGGCCTGAACGTTTTTGAGATCGATCCGATCATTTCCGGCCAGCGGCTCAACCCTTCGGCGCGGCTGACGGTCGGACGGCAGATCAACAACAATCTGCGCGTGACGTACGCGACCAATCTTTCGCAGGACCAGAATCAGGTACTTGCACTCGAATATCGCGTTTCAAATAGACTATCGTTCGTCGCACAGTACGAACAGCGATCTTTGAGCAATGTGACGCAGGATCGCAATAATTTTAGCTTAGAGGTTCGATTCAGGAAACGGTTTTAGCAGGACAGCAAAGACGAATGTCATCATACAAGCGGGTTAACAGCATTCATATTAGGAAAATGCGGTCGAAGGGTTTGGTTTTGGCCGGCAAGGCCTTATGTTCGCTGTCTTTGCTTGTTTTCATTTCTGTCGCCGTTTTTGCGCAAAATGGATTCGAGAGCCGCGAGATCGCTGACGTTTACGTGACATTCGAAGGGGATGACAAGAACATTTCCGCCAACGAACAGTTCCGGCTCCTCGCCAGGGATGCCGTCGGCAAAACTTACTCTTCCGTCCGAATACGAGACGCGATCGAGCAGCTTTATCAAACAAAAAGAATAGCTACTATTTCGGTCGAAGCGACGGCGGTCGGAGAAAACGGCGTAAATCTCCGATTCGTGATCAAACGCAAGACGCAAGCTCAGAAAGTTTCGATAGAGATCGTTGGAAACGGCGAAAAGACTTTCACCGAGCAGGAATTGTTGTTCAAGTTAAATTTGCTCGAACCCGGTGCGTCGATCACCGAGCAGACACTCCGCAACAACGCCGATATCATTCTCGAATACCTGCGCGAACGTGGGTTTTTCAAGGCCGAAATAACCTATACGCAGAGGCCGCTTGAAAATACGAATGACGTGGCGGTCACATTCCGCGTGGCGCCGAACAGCCAGGCAAACATTCGAGCTTTCGACATAAATATCGAAGGATTCGACCGTGCCAAGTTCGTCGACAAGCTTCGTCTCCGGCCGGGCAAACCTTTCTCGCGCGAGTTGCTAACAAATGACATTGAAAAGATCCGCGAAATTCTCCGGGACGAAAATTTTCTTGCCCCTTTTCTGAATGAACCGAGGCCGGTATATGACAGCGAAGCAAATGTAATAAACATCGAACTTTCCGGCAAGAAAGGTCCGGTTGTCGAAGTGTCCGTTGAGTCCGAAAAAGCCAAGGTCGGCACCGGCACCCAGAATCGCCTTCTACCGGTAAAGCGTGAGGGAACCCTCGATTACTCCGCGATAATCGAGGGTGAACGGAGGCTTGAAAATTACTATCAGGAGCTTGGCTATTTTTTCGCGAATGTGACGGCAACGTGTTCAGTTGATCCGCCCCTAATCCCACCCAATCCCGACACCGTCAAGGATACCAGCGAATTTGTCTGCTCTTCCCTGAACAGCGCGGAACTGACGGACAGAAAAGTGTTCCTGAAATACCGAGCGGACCTCAGCCGCCAGCTAAAGCTTAACGATATTCGGCTTGAAGGAACGACTCAGTTTACGATCGCCGAAATTCAAACCGTACTCGAATCGCAGAAAGCAAATATTTTGGGCATTATTCCGCTTTTTGGGTACGGACGCGGTTATACCAGTGAGAAACTGCTTGAAGAGGACGCATCGACGATTAGATCGCTGCTGCGAGAGTTGGGCTACCGCGACGCACAGGTACGCGTCAATCAGGGTGTCAGCCCCGACGGCGAAAACCTGGTTATCACGTTTATCGTCGACGAAGGAAAGCCAACCGTCATCTCCGACGTACAGATCGTCGGAAATAATGTGTTTTCCGACGCGGTGCTCATGGAACAGCTTCCGCCGTTGGTCGGCAAGAACTTCTCACGTGCGAAAGTCAGAAACGGGCAAAGAAAGCTGTCGGAATTTTATTCGCAGGCCGGATATTTCGATGCGGTTGTTGATTTTTCGATCGACGAGCGAACCGTAGACCCGGTTACCGGGGAAGGTTTATTCAAGGTCCGCTACGAGATCAAGTACAAGCCGCTCTCAGGCGACTCGATCACACCGGTCGAAACAGGATCGCTGCCGGAAGGCGAAGGTAAGAAGGTGTCCATCGGGCGTATACTTGTTACCGGCAACGAGAGAACGAAGTCTTCAGCAATCGAAAAGGCGTTGACCGTACAACCGAACGAGGTGCTTCGCTCGGGCGATCTTTATACAAGCGAGCAAAATCTGTATGCAAGCGACGCCTTTTCGCGCGTCGATATAAAACGGCAGCCGGCAGGTGAAACGCCCGATGGCCGCGTGACCGATTTGATCGTAAATGTTGAGGAGCAGGCTCCGCGAATACTATCTTACGGCGGCGGATTTTCGACTGATCTCGGAGCAAGCGGATTTGTCGATATCAGGCATTTGAACCTGTTGGGCAGGCTTTGGCAGGGCGGAGCACGCATTCGTGTTAGCCAAAGGCAGCAGTTAGCGCAAATCGATTACGTAAATCCGCGGTTTATCCGCGACGGCGAAAAACGCTTTGCTCCATTGACGCTTACGGCCCAGTATCAGAGAGATTCGACGGTGACGCGCTTTTTTCGGTCCGCATTCGACAAGGGGACATTCGGCGTCGTTCAGCGGCTCGATGAAAATGGGAATCCTATCGACGAATTCGGGGCCGACGTGGGAAGTCCTACGTTGAACCGCCTGACGCTGACGGCGGAAACCAATCGCACGCTCAGCCGCAAGAACCGGAGTATTCTCTTTTTTAGATACAGATTTGAAGATGTTCGGCTCTACAACATTCAGAGCCTGCTAATTAGGGAGCTTCTGATCCCGGATTCACGAATCCGCATTTCCGGCTTTGGCGCGACTTACGTGCGGGACACGCGCGAGAATTGCTCGATAAAATATACGATCCTCGAGATCATCGCGCGCGGTGAAACCGGGCCTCAGTGCCGTTACAGCGCAAGCGATCCGACCCGGGGCACTTACTTGACGGCTGAATACAACGCTTCGATACCCGTTTTAGGTGCGAATATCGGATTTAACAAATTACAGGCGTCGTACAATATTTATTACACATTTCCTTCGCTGAAAAACATGACTTTGGCCGGACGGGCGATTCTCGGGCTTGCTCAAGTATTTTCGTCCGGCGACCGTTTTGCGAATACTCCTACACCGGATCTTGAAGGACTTTTGCCGATCAGTGAAAGATTCTTCGCGGGCGGTGCGAACACGCTTCGAGGTTTTGATTTTGAATCGGCGGGACCGCGAGTCGTCGTAGTTCCGACCGGAATTTTCCGTGACCGTAATCGCGAACCCGTATTTCTGGATCCGTTTACAATCCCGTTCGGCGGCAACGCCTTGGCCGTTGTTAATCTGGAAGCCAGAATACCGTTGACGAAATCGGTCCGGGCTGTCCCCTTTTACGACGGCGGGAATGTTTTCAGGAGTATAAGTGATGTATTCAATCCGCCTGACGTTCCGGCAAACAACGTATTTCAACAAAATCTGCGGGTATTGTGGTCACACACCGTTGGGCTGGGCCTTCGCCTAAAAACTCCGGTTGGCGGCGAATTCGGTGTCGATTATGGATATTTGCTTAATCCGCCCAGATTTCAAATACCGCAGGTGAACGCACCTAATGCCATTTTTCAACTGCCGCAAAGCCAGATACATTTCAGGTTCTCGCAGGCTTTTTGATCTAGTTTATTGTCGAATACGATACGATGTGGCTTTCGTCCAGTTCGACCACAAGATCGCCTTCACTATAAAAATCCGCAATGCCGGAATCAGTAGAAGACGGCAGAGGCTCGGCAAGCTCATCCGGCACGATGTAGCTTCCTGAATTGGTTCTCGTCTGAATCTGTTCTTCAAGGCGTGAATCCCTTTGCTTGTGAAAGGCCTTTGCTCTGTACATGGCTTTGTCGGCCGATACTATCAGTTGATCGAAGTTCTCGCCGTGGTTCGGAAAGCTCGATGCTCCGACGCTGACGCCGACGCGGGCGTTCGAGACGTCGTTTACAGGCAGTATAAATTCGCTAACTGCCGCTTCGATTCGCCGGCACAGCTCGATCACGTCGGCGCTATCCGTCTCGGGAACAAGGGCGACAAATTCATCGCCGCCGTACCTTGCCAGAAAGTCATAGTCCCGCAGCTCATTCTTAATAATCCCGCCGATCTCCTTCAGCATCGTATCGCCGACCTTATGGCCGAATGTGTCATTGACAGCCTTAAACCCGTCAAGATCAAGCACAAGGACCTGAAGTTTGTGCCCGCTACGTTTTGCACGTGCCATCTCCTTCTCGAACTGCATTTGAAGGCTTCTGGCATTCGGCAGCCCCGTCATTGTGTCCGTCAATGCATGAGATTCTGTCTCGGCTTGCCTGACCGATTTGCTGATCGCATCGGCCGCTATGCGGGAAATTGTTTCAAGCAGCCGCAGATGCTCTTCTTCGTATACAGCGAGCTCACACGAATAGAGGGAAATTGCTCCGATAACCTTTTCATCGGCAAGAAGCGGAAGGCACGCCATCGCGACATAGTCTTCGCAGATTTCGGCATGGGACAAAACAAAATCCATTGATGGATCGACGTTTTCAACTGGTTTGCACTTCTTTAAGACATAGCCCGTCGCACCTTCGCCTACGATAACCCGCTTTCCTTTCAACACTTCTTCGTTCCTGCCTTCGACGTAAACGGCCGTTGCAAATTCCTCCGATTCGTCCAGGAGATACACAAGACAAGTGTCGAAGGGGACAAACTCGCCAATCTTCTCGGTGAAAAGAGACAGAGTTTCTTCAAGATTCAGCGACGATCCGAAATCCCGTGCCATCTCGTAAAGGGTGAAAACTTCCCGGTTAGCGCGTTTAATTTGTTCGACAAAATTGGGGGCCGAAGTTTTCTCTGCCGTAAGCTCGGACGTTGTTTCGCCCTCGGCATCCATTTGATACGCAAGGCCTTGAGTCGTCACCTCCGCTTCCAGGGTTCGCAAGTTTCGAAGAAATAAGTTAACGATGTTCGGGTCAAACTGGGTCCCAGCCCTGGAACGCAGAAAATTGCACGCATCATCGCGCGAGACCGCCGGCCGATATGGGCGTGCACCGCGAAGCGTGTCATAGGCATCGGCAACCGACAATATCCGCGCTGTAAGAGGAATGCCGTCACCGCGAAGGCCGTCCGGGTAGCCGCTTCCATCCCAAAACTCATGATGATGCTTGACGGTCGGCACCACCGGATATGAAAATCCAACCTTTTCAAGTATCGATGCTCCCACCGCTGAATGTATCTTTGTTTTCTCCATCTCGGCCGACGTGAGTCGTCCGGGCTTGTTCAGAATATGGTCCGGAACCGCTAGTTTTCCGATGTCATGGAGAAGGGCTCCGGTGCGAAGGGCGTTAATATCACCGTCACCTAAGCCCAGCAGATTTCCAATTCCCACGGCATAAATCTGCGTCCGGCGAACGTGGCCGATGCCTACCTGATCGCGCGCGTCGATCGCCGTCGCAAGAGCTTCAACCGTCGCAAGATGCATTCTGCTGGCTTCGTATATCTGTTTTGTCTGATTTTCAAGGCGGCGTGTATGGATCTCGTATGCAAGATTTCCGACGATGGCAATCGGGATGACCACGAGGCCGAAGGCTGTGCCGAAATGCTCGAATAATATGACCAGCAGAACCATCGACACGAAAGCAATCGCGTGACCCACGGCAGGCGCACCCAGCAAATCGCGGAGCCCTACGTGGTGTCTCTCGCCGCTTTCCGATTCGAGCAGGATAAAGGACAACAGCGACCCGAACCCGAAATGCATGGCGGCCATCAACAAACCGGCCAGTATTACCTCGTTCGGTATCAGAAGCCCGGCATTGGAGCTTATGATCCGCACATTCGTTACGTAGAGGAAAAGATTATGAAATGCGATTCCGGCCACAAAGGCGCAGAGCATATCTTTTGCCGTCTCGAGAACCATTTTCCGCTTGGTTGCGTCAAATCTGTTAAATGTCGAGACAGTCGCACAGGCGGCCAACAGGACGCCGCCCCCGATGCCCAGAGAGACGATTCCCCAAAAAACAAAAATCGTCTTCGGAGTGAATGTGAAGTTGGTTTTCGGGATCTTTACCTCATACTGGCTCACCAGCATGGCAACGAATGCCGAAGCCGCGAGAACCGCTACGTCTGAAAAGGATAGTGAAAGTAATTCGTACGCAGCGAAGCCGAGAGCGGCGAGGCCGCCCGCGGACACGAACCAAAAATGCATTTTCCGGCTTTTCCCGTTCTGTGAGGAACCTTGATCTTTCATTTTATCGCTCAGGGTAAACTTCTTTTCCAATAATTCGGATCAACCGAAACTACCGGCAACGGATTCGCGTGGGCGGCCGTCATACCTTCACTATACAAACGGCGTGCCAAAATCTTATGATCGTGTATGGCCTTCTTTCGCTCGTAAAAACGGAAAGTTCATCTTTTTCGCGTCAAAGTTAGCAGTCAATGATAAGTTCAAAATGACCGTGTTCATTCAAATTGACCGAGACAAATTGTTCTACCGTTCCGGCACAGCGGTTATCCTTTTTGCCATCGCGGCACTCCTATTTCAGGTCACTCAAAGTATCGGCCAAGAACCTGATACGGTCATCAAGGTCGAAACGGAACTCGCAGCCTTTGAGGTGAGCGTGACCGATAAGAATGGCCGTCCGATTCGCAACCTCAAGGCAGCCGACTTTCGCCTGTTCGAAGACGGAGTTGAACGAATACCGGATTTTTTCGAGCCGATCAAAAAGGAGGAGTTTGGCCGGCCGATGTCTATCGTGTTTGCACTGGATGTTTCGGGAAGCATGACGGCACCGGAATTGGCAAGGCTTCGATCGGCCATACAAAGTTTCATCGGCCGCCTTGCGGATTACAATTCATACTTCGCCGTTACGACCTTTGCGATGGAAGTCAAAACGCTTCAGTCGTTCACTAATCGCAAGGAAAAACTCGAAAAATCGTTTGATAAGTTAAAACGCGATCAGGATGGATTATCGACACACGCCTACGATGCGGTGGACGATGCGGTCAGGATGCTTCGGAAAAAATCTCCAAAATTTTCCGGCAACCGGCTTACAAAACGTGCTGTTATCGTTATTACGGATGGTTTTCCGGTCGGCGATGTGGTTGCGCCGGAAACGGTGATCGAACGAGCGAATGCGGAAGAAACGACTGTATACGCGGTGATCCTGCCATCTTACTCGCGACTGCAGCGGACAAAAAAGCCGCTTCTGACCCCACTAGAGGCAAGCGGGTTGATCGAACGGACCGGCGGCCGGAGTTTTTACGCGACGGACAACAGCTTCGATCCCCTTTTCAATGCCCTAGCGGAAGAGATTACGGCGTCATACGCGATCGCATTTTACCCGGGCGAGGAAAAGCGGACGGATGGAAAGTTTCATGAGGTACGGATCGAATCGCGCAAGGGCCTGGTTGTAAAACAGAATCGGCCGGGTTATCGACTGTCAATCGAAAATAACGGCAAAAATAGATGATGAATCCAATCACTAAGTTCGTATCGAACTTTTCGGCGAAGGCACGAAAACGCCGCGCCGAAATTTTCCAGCGATTGTTCTCTATTGATGAGACGACGAAAATCCTCGATTTGGGTTCGGAAAATGGAACAAATATTTTCAACGTACTTGGGGACCTGCCCTATCAGCCCCGAAACGTCTATATCGCGGATATCAGCCCTAATGCGGTCGGGGAGGGGGCGAGCCTCTACGGATTCACGCCTGTTGTTGTAAATGAATCGAAAACACTGCCATTTGACGACGGATTTTTCGACATAGTTTATTGCTCGTCGGTAATTGAACACACCACAGTGCCGAAGGCCGAATTGTGGAAATGGCGAGACGATAAGAAGTTTAAGGAAGCTTCATGGCAAAGACAGAATGGCTTTGCTAACGAAATTAGAAGGTTAGGAAAACAGTACTTCGTTCAAACTCCATGCAAGACTTTTCCAATCGAAAGTCATACCTGGCTGCCTTTGGTCGGGTATTTTCCGAGAGAGATCCTACTTCCTATTCTGCGGTTGAGTAATCGATACTGGGTGAAGGCCGCCGACCCGGATTTTAATCTGTTAGGTCCGGGCGAAATGAAAGAGCTGTTTCCAGACGCTGAAATCGTACTCGAAACAAAATATGGTTTCACAAAATCATTGATGGCGATTCGTAATCGATAAAGGCATCGCGAGAGCGACTAGAACCGGTCGGCATCGTAATCGTGAGCGTCAACGTCATCATCATCGGCAAAGTCCTTGTCCGACTCTTCGCGCAGATCCAGCTCAATCGGATCAAGCCCGACTACAATAAGGCTTGCGTGGCATTCGTCGCAGCTAACGCGGTCGCCCTGTTCCAATTCGGCATCCACATAAACTTCCTCATCACATTCGGGACAAATCGATGTAGGCATTTTTTCTTTTCTCCGGAAATCTACTAAATTTAGTTGAACCTTGCTTTCACGCCAAACAAAAAAGTATGAATACAAATCTAACTTTTTATTGAATACGATTGCAAGATTCTTTGCGAAATTTTTTCAGATTTTATTAATCGCTCCGGCACGTACCGGAACGGGAAAGATTTTGCCCGCGAATAACGCGAATTAAGCGAATAGGGAAATTTTTCCTATTCGCGTGTATTCGCGGGCAAAATGTCCGAGATTTCAATGCCGAGAATTTACTAATTTCCAAATGCAGTTTCCCTTTAGTCTGCCTGAAAATAAAGAGTTCGACGTCATCGGCTTCGGAACGAATGCCGTCGACTATCTGATCCAGGTGCCGGAGTATCCCGCATTCAACTCGAAAATCAAGTTGAGCGATTATACACAGGCGGCGGGCGGCGAAGTGGCGACGGCAATGGCCGGGCTGCGACGCCTCGGCCTCAAAACCGCCTACATTGGGCGTTTCGGCACCGACGCGGCTGGCGATTTCGGCCTCCAGTCGCTGCGTGAGGATGGCGTCGATCTTGAATATGCCGAGCAGATCGATGGCGCCCGGACGCAGATAGCATTTATCGTTATAGACGAACGCAGCGGCGAACGGACGGTTATCTGGCAGCGCGACAAAAAGCTCTCATACGAAGCGGCCGAGGCTCCGGTCGAAGCAGTTAAGCGTGCCAGGGTCTTGCATTTCACCCCGCACGATGTAAAGGCCTGCCTCGCTATGGCGAAACGCGCCAAAGAAGAGGGCGTGATAGTTTCGGTGGACATCGATAATTTGTTTGAGGGCGTGCAGGAACTGCTCTCGTACGTGGACATCTTTATCGCATCTGCCGATTTTCCTAAAAAATTGTTCGGTAAATACGACCTGCGTGAAGCGCTGCGCGAGATCAAATCGCTTTTCGGATGCGGGATAGTCGGAGTAACGCTCGGCGAAGCAGGCTCGCTGCTGCTTTGCGAAGACCAACTAATCGAAACACCCGGTTTTGCTGTGCCGGGAGGCTGCAAAGATACAACGGGTGCCGGCGACGCATTTCGGGTCGGATTGCTTAATGGGCTTTTGACCGGATCAAGCGTCGAGGAGAGCTCCCGGATGGCAAACGCCGTCGCCGCGCTAAAATGCCGGGCCATCGGCGCCCGAACATCATTGCCGGGGAAAAGCGCACTAGACGATTTTCTAAATGGCAGCTAAACCAAGCCTTATGCAGCCTTGTTTATTTTCTCACGGGCTTCTTCCTTTTGCGACGCGTCGGCCTGCGGCTCATCTTGTTGATGGACAGCGTCCGGCTCAAAGCTGAGTTTTATATACACCGGAAAATGATCGGAACCGAAATATGGCAGCCGCCGAAAATCGACAAGCCGGAAGTGGTTCGAATGAAAAAAATGGTCGAGCGGAACGCGCAGGAAGGGATAACCGGCATGAAACGTCTGAAAAAAACCGCGTCCGATTCGCGGATCCAACAAGCCGCTAATGTCCTGAAACAAATAATTGGTCCGTGACCACGCGACGTCGTTCAGATCGCCCATCACCACAAACGGAGACTTATTTTCCTTATTCTCCTTTCCCACAATTAAAATTTCGGCGTCACGATCCAACGAACTTGTATCCTCGGTTGGAAACGGTGGCCGCGGGTGCAGGCAGCGAAGCTCGATTTGTTTGCCCGATCTTAGCGCGACGCGTGTGTGGATCGACGGTACGTCATCTTGAATCAAATACTTTACCTCAGCCCCAACAAGTTCGAGCTTTGAATAAAGAAGCATTCCGTAGGTATTTGCCTGAGGTTGATGAACTATAAAAGGATGTGTTTTCTCGAAATCCTTTAATTCCTTCTGCCACCAATCGTCCGTTTCTACCGTTAGAATTATGTCCGGGTCCGCTTTCCGGATTATCTCCCTCAGGGCCTGCGAATCGCGGTTCGTTTGGAGAACATTTGCGGTCATCAGGCTGAAACTCGTCGCCTCGGTCTCGTTCCTGCTTTGCTGTACCTGCTTCTTTGCAAGCCGGGTGTAAGGAAACATCATATACGCCTGATAAATCAGGCAAATCGAAAGTGCGATCACGAAACCGATGCCGATCGGGTTGAAATCTCTGACGAATAGTAAGTGCGTTGCCAGTGTGAGGGCCGCGACGAAAGTTATCTGAAGGCGCGGAAAGTCAAAGAGCCTGATCCACCACACCTCCGCACGCAGCAAAGGAATAAGGGTGCCGACAATCGTCAGGCCGCCAATAATATACACGGCGATTTCCAGAAGTCACCTCACTCGCGTCCTATGCCCGAAATCTCGACCGAACGCATGAATACATTTCGCCCCTATATTCTATCGTTCTAAATACGACAGCCAAACCGGGCCGACAAGAAAAAGGTGACTTTCGAACCAAATCTGTTTTAACATCGTTTACAGTTTCCTTCCACGCTGATTTTCCCGTATTAAATCCTCTCGCCCTTCACGTATTTCCCGTTATGGATTCAAAAATTGCATTGATCATTCAGATCACGGGTGTGGTTCTGATTACGATCCTGACTATATTTTTGCGGCGTTCATTAAAGGTGACAGCCCTAAAATATTGGACCTACGCCTGGCTATGCTTATCATTTGCTCTTATTTCTCTTCGATTGGCATTTAGCTCGGAGCAGCACTCGGATTCGCTATACAGCCTTTATTTTTTTGGCGAATATCTTTTCGGATCCATGCTGGTCGCCGGCTGCAGGAGCCTTCACAAGGACGAAGAACTAAAAATGCCATCGGGCCTGGTAATAGTTCCCCTTTGCCTTCTGGCCATTGGCTTACCGGCGGTTGCCAAGAGCTTCGACCAGATCTACAACGTTCATTCGCTGATCGTCGCGGGATTTTTCGTCGCGGCATTTCTTGCACTCCGGAAATCAAGGATCAAGAGCTTTGGTTGGCGGGTAATGCACATAGCAGTGGCGCTTCTCGCTCTAGACTTTTTTGCGTTCTTTGGAATATTTACTGCTCGTCAGTTCGTGTCCTTTCCGGTCGATTTTCTTCAGTTCAACGCCGTGGTCGATCTGGTTCTCGAAACAGCTCTTGGATTCGGGATGGTCATCGTTATCCTCGAACGGTTTCTTGCTGATTTTAAGACCGCCAACGAAAAGCTTGAAGATGCTCATAAGAGGCTAGAAGGTCTTGTTCACACCGATCCATTGACCGCCGCTTTTAACCGCCACGCGTTTTACGGGTTTATGAAGAAGCGGGACGAGGAGTCAACCTCGACTTCCGGATGCGTCGGGTTCTTCGACATCGATGGGCTGAAGGACATCAACGACACCTATGGACATGCTGCCGGCGATCACGCAATTCGAATCGTCGCACGTGCAATTCGCGAAATGATTCGTGCTGAAGACCTGATGTATCGCTGGGGCGGCGACGAATTTTTTGTGATCATGGTGAGCATGGACGCCGGGATGGCGGAGCTTCGAATGCGGCGATTAGACGAGTTACTGTACGGCGTACGTCTTGAAGACCTGCCGGAACCGATCAACATAGGCGTTTCGTGCGGGTTTACCAATTTTGAAGATTCGACAATGCTGGAAAAAGCGATCAAAGACTCAGACTCCGAAATGTATCGACGCAAACAGGAACGCAAACAGGCTGTTAGGGAGCAAATCGGCTATTTGCATACTCAGAGCGACACTTCGAACTCGGTTCGGATATAGCGATGACGCCGTTCGTAAAGAGCAGTGTTCGACACACCACTTCATTGCTCCTTGACGTCTTTGCGTCTTGGCGACTTTGCGGGAAACAAAAATACCAGTGTTCCGCAAAGACGCAAAGCAGAAGTTCCTAGTGCGGGAATCTCTCTTTCAAATCGACCCACTAATAAATCCCACGGCACATCTCGGATCCCCACGGCTGGGATACGGCCCGGTCTACAGCCGGCTTTAAGGCTCCAAAATTCCAGTCCTGACGCTGAATTATTGCTCCGTTCGAATATTCGATACGGTTAATGTAAACCGCCGATTCAAAAAGCTTTCCGGCTTCATTAGATAAGCTATCGATGCTGATCACGTCGCTCGGCCCTAGGGAACTAAACACGCGAAGCTCCATCTTCTCCAGCCCTTTGATGTGCGCGGAGCAGACGAATTGACGCCGAACGCGGTTTGCGCGGTTCGCCAACTCGGTGAACTCAAATTCCAGAAAGATTATATCGATCGCGGAATTCGACTGGTTTCGCACTTTTGCATGATATGAAAACCCATCGACCGCGGCGGACCGGGCCGTTCGTGATTCCTGCGTTATCTTCTCCAACGCCTCGCTGCGGCCATCGACCGTCATCGTGTTCGGATCGATTGCTCCCGGCGACAATTGCGCCGTGGCCTCACGCCGAAACTTCTTATTCTCAGCGGTCACCGCTCGCGCCGGAATGATCGCGGCGGATTGGTTTATCACCGGGGCTTTGCGATCCCGGTACCACCTGAATTCAAGAACGGCGACCGGAGAGTCGTCCGAAGGAGCCTGTCCCAAAGAGATGGTCGCGAGCAAAAATGGCAAAAGGAGAATGATCTTCACAATGGGCCTCCTCGTACTTGGCGGCGGAATCAACCGGGATTATCGCGCAATATAAGCTGTCGTATCGCTGTTCGCGATTTTGAACGTAATTGGTTCGGATCTCATTTTCTTTACTTTTCCCACCGAATTCCGCAGGGCGATCTCCGGTAAAAGCTCTTTTAGTTTATGGGTCATAATGCAAAGTATCGTACCCATTAAACCGGGTTCGATGCAAATTTTATCTTAACAGAAAGCAGTTTTGACAATATGAGCGGCTGAAATCCACAATAAAGGAACGCTGTGTCTATGAAGACTTTGTACATTCTCCGGCATGCAAAATCGAGTTGGGATGACGCTTCACTGCCCGATTTCGACCGCCCGCTCAACGGCCGCGGGCTGAACGCCGCTCCGTTTATCGGCGAAATCATTGCAAGAAAGGGCCTTTTTCCGGATCTTATCATCAGCTCACCCGCCAAACGGGCGATGCAAACGGCGGCTCTCGTAAAAGAGTCTTCAGGGTCGAATGCCCCAATTCAATATGAAGAGCGCATATACGAAGCAAGCCCGCAAACGCTTAAGGCCGTGATCTCACAGGTCGACGAAAGTATCGAATCGGTACTGCTCGTTGGCCACAATCCCGGCATGGAGGGTTTGATCAGTCACCTCACAGGGAATTTGGAGCCGATGCCGACTGCCGCTCTTGCGGCGATCTCGCTGGATATTGCCGCCTGGAACAAGATCGACGCCAACTGCGGAAAACTAAAATTCGTTATCCGTCCAAATGAAGAAATGAAAGCTTTCGGCAAACTTGATTGATGACCTAGTAAGTTCGATTCGTTAAAGTTAACCCTCGTGTAACATTCCTGTCATATACAGTTAAGCTCTCTATCATAAGCTATCGCAATTCGAACCTAAATTGCTTACAATTCATCCGTGAATTTACTGTATGCTGCAAAACATTCTCATCATCGAAGATGATGCCGACATTGCCGAAAGTCTGCATTACAACTTCAAGCGCGAAGGCTTTCGTTCGACTATCGCTGAATCCGGTGAAAAAGGCCTCAGAATTGCGCTCGATGAAAAAAATACGCCTTCCCTGATAATCCTCGATCTGATGCTGCCCGGAATGAGCGGAATGGAGCTTTGCCGCAGGCTTCGGCGCGAACCGTTGACCGAAAAAACGCCGATTATCATGCTGACCGCTAAAGCTGCCGAAACCGATAAGATCGCCGGTCTCGACACCGGCGCGGACGATTATATCGTTAAACCATTCTCTGTAAAGGAAGTTATCGCAAGGGTCCGGGCCGTACTTCGCCGGGCTGAGAAAGAAGCTTCCCCCAAGTATGAAGACAAGAATATGTCGGTCGATTTTGAAGATATGCGGGTCAAATGCGGCGACAACGATGTGAAACTAACCCGAAAGGAGTTTGCCCTGCTTGAACACCTGATCAAAAACGTCGGACGTGTTGCAACCCGTCAACAGCTTCTCGATAATGTTTGGGGTTACAGCTATTTTGGTGATACACGTACACTTGACGTGCACATCCGCCGGCTGCGTCAAAAAATGGGTGACTGTTACACTTGCATTGAAACGGTCGTTGGCGTCGGTTACAGGTTTATTGGTTCGAATTAGTATCAGTGCATCCCGTTACAAAAATGCAAACCGTAAGAGAGATATCGTCCCTCGACATTCTCCAAAGACTTCTAGATGCAACCCGTGAGAGCGTCCTGATCGTGGACGCTTCGCGGCGGATCATAGCGTCGAATCAGGCCGCCCACGACGCATTCGCCCGCCATAACGACTCGCTTCAAGATCGACGCTTGAGCGAAATGATCCGCGATCTGCAGCTGCATGAGGCGTTTAGCGGAGCCTTGGACAACGGTGAAATATCAGATATCAAGATGGATTTCATCGGGACCGAAAAGCGAAGCTACGACATACATGTTTCGCCGATTGACCTTGATGGCTCGTCGCACGCAATCGGTGTTTTTTATGACGTGACGCAGATCGAACGTCTCGAACGCGTCCGGCAGGAATTCCTTTCGAACATTTCGCACGAGCTCCGCACGCCGCTGACCTCGATAATGGCGTTCGTTGAAACACTTGAGGACGGAGCGATCGATGACAAAGATAATAATCGCCGGTTTTTGGGCGTCATTCGCAGAAACGCCGAACGAATGCACGGCCTTATAGCCGACATCCTTGAGCTTTCAATGATCGAATCAGGAAATGTTTCGATTGAGGTCAAACCGGTCCGGCTCCACAATTTGGTCGAAGAGGTTTTCACATCGCTTTCTTCGAAAGCCGCCGCCCGCGAGATAACGCTGGTGAATACGGTCGGCGAAAATGTAAAACTCTCGGCCGACCCTGTCCGGCTAGAACAAATGCTGACGAACTTGATCGACAACGGTATTAAGTTTAATCGCCCGGCTGGCAGTGTGACCGTTAGTGTTGATCAATCGGCGGAGAAAAGCTCGATATCCATCGCCGACACCGGCGAAGGAATATTGTCCGATCACCTTTCGCGAATCTTCGAACGATTTTACCGTGCTGACCGCGGTCGCACTCGTGAAGTAGGCGGCACGGGCCTCGGCCTTGCCATCGTCAAACATCTCGCACGTCTTCACGGCGGCGAAGTTTCCGTCACGTCCGCCCTCAGCCGCGGCACGACATTCGTGGTTGAACTACCTGCATAATAAGCACTTATCTCGTTGCTCCTTTTCCTTCACAAATACGCCTGATCGTGTTATAATAATCTTATATTGACACACGCGCGATTTCGGCGATTGACAAAATCTGATTCGTAGCACCCTCAATTCTTAAAGTTCTGATCGGGAGATATTTTCTATGGAACTGCTGAAAGGGCAAAAGGTTGCATATCCGAGCCAGGGGGTTTGTATGGTCGAGGACATTGAGAACAAGCGTATCGGCGACAATTCGATAAGCTTTTATGCTCTCCGTGTTCTGAGCGATAATTCTGTAATTCTTGTGCCGATGGCAAACGCCGAAAGCGTGGGCATCCGACCGATCATCTCATCAATCCAGTGCAAAAGCCTGATCGAAAAACTCTCGACAGATTTTGATGCCATTTCTTGCGATTGGAAAACACGTTCGCGCCATTTTACGGAACAACTCCAATCCGGCGATGTTTTTGAAGCCGCAGATGTACTGAAAAAACTCACGTTCCTTGGCCACGAGAAAAAACTGTCCTTTCGCGAGCAAACGCTGCTCGAGAAAGCAAAGTTCCTGATTGTGTCAGAGATCACCAACGCGGACGTTTCGGACGAGGCAAACTTGCGGGCGGAGATCGAAATACTAGTTGCGGCAGCTTGTAAGAAACATATGCGGTCGCAGCCGCTGGTCATGTCGGCAGCCGTCCACTAACCGAGTGAGCACGAATATTTATTTTCTAAGAAAGCATTGGCCGACGATGCTTTCTTTTACTTCCCTTTTGCATAGCTCGCCCGCACCACAGTCTTAATATTTCCCCTCACATGAAAATCGCCTTCGAGTTCCACTTTAAGCGGATCGCACGCCCTGACGAAATCTTCCAGGATTACGTTGACAACATGCTCGTGAAAGATCTTTACTTCACGAAAGGAATTGATATAAAGCTTTAGACTTTTCAGTTCAATGCAGCGTTCGTTCGGAACATATTTCAGCCTAATAACACCGAAATCCGGAAAGTCGGAAAAAGGGCAAATGGCTGTGAACTCCGGTATCTCGAATTCTACCCAGATCTCGTTTCCCGGAAATTCGTAGGTAAACGTATCAAGCGGGTAAAGGCCCATCTCACCACGCGGGGTCGATTGTATATTCAAATTCTGAAGATTCTCAGGTTGTAATTTACTTTCCATTGACATAATGCTTGCGAACGCTGAATTTGCGGGCAGAGCCAAGATCGTTTATCCCGCGCGACCTTAGATCGCTTAACAAATTAACAAAAATATGGGCCGTCGCCTTTGCGTCGTCGTTAGCCCGGTGATGATTCAAAAGTTCTATCGAAAAATAATTCGCTACTGTGTTTAGTTTATGATTCTCAATATCCGGCAAGAGCTTTCGCGAAAGTTGAACAGTGCATAACGACGGATTCCACACGCGATAATCCTCATACACCCGCCCAATCTCATGATTTAAGAAACCCATATCAAAACGAGCGTTGTGGGCAACCAGAACCGAATCACCGATAAACTCAAGAAACTGCGAAGCGACATCCCTAAAGACCGGCGAGTCCTTGACCATATCCTGGCTGATTCCGGTAAGCGAAGTAATAAACGGCGGTATCGATGTCTCCGGATTTACGAGAGTATGGAACTCTTCCGCGACCTTGCCGTTACGCACGCGGTATGCTCCGATCTCGGTGATGCGGCACGGCGGCGCCTTTGCTCCCGTAGTTTCAAGATCGAATACGACAAATTCCGTTTCGCCAAGGTCGATCCTTTCGTGATTAGCCTCAACTAGTTCGACCAGATCGTCCGTCAATGCCAGCCGCGGATCGCGATCGATCAGGTCGGAAACCAAGAGCCTCGCCAATCTCGGCTCGGCCTTTTGGATCTTCATCACATAATCGACCACTTTTACCGCAGACGCGCTCCCGCCGATCGATGTTAGAAAATCGATTGTCAGATTGATCAGCAAAGATTCAGAGACGAGATTTGGGTACGGCGGCATCTAAGATGATTTTAACCGCAAAATAGGAAACCGCCAACATACACAAATCTTATAAGAACATTTAGAATGTTTGCTTGATATGAATTCCGATCAAATACTTTCGCATTTCGAAAAAACGGATGCTTTGCTCACAGGGCACTTCATTTTGTCGAGCGGCCTGCACAGTCCTAAATATCTGCAATGCGCGTTGGCACTTCAGTATCCGGCTGATGCAGGGAAATTTGGCCACGCGATAGCGGACCATTTTGTCATTAGCTCCCCTCCTGCCGGAGGAGGGGTGGCAGCCGCTTCGGCTGACGGGGTGGTGGGAGGTGCCCGGCCTCCTTTGAACATAGACACCGTCGCTTCCCCCGCGATCGGCGGCCTGGTCATCGGCTTCGCTGTTGCCCAGGCCCTGAACGTAAGATTCATCTGGACGGAACGGCAGGAGGGCGTAATGACACTACGACGCGGTTTTTCTTTGAAAGGAGGTGAGCGCGTTTTGGTCGTCGAAGACGTTATCACAACCGGCGGCTCAACGCGCGAATGCATCAAGGCTCTCGAAAAAAACGGTGCAAAAGTTACCGGTGCTGCGTCGATCATCGACCGCTCGAACGGCAGAGCCGATGTCGGCGTTACGCGGGTCGCTCTCGTCAGCCTTGATGTGCCGACATATCAACCGGAAGCATGCCCGCTTTGCCAGGCCGGAAGTGTCGCCGATAAACCAGGAAGCAGAAAATGACAACTTCTACCGCTCAATACTGGGATTCATTCCTTGCCGCGAATCCGCAAATTGGCCGTGATACGCCTTTTCAGGTTTGGTATTTCGGCAATAGCCTGGAAATGGCGGTCGAGCTTGCTGAATTGGTCATTTCACGTAAGAAAACAGCAACCGCGAGCCTCGCGAAAATGAACGAGCTTGAGCCGGATAAAGCTCCGGTAGATAACGGCTACAGCGTCGTTACCGATTTCGAAGGCGCTCCGCTTTGCATCATTCAAACCGCCGAAATTCGCCATCTGCCCTTTAACGAAGTTGACGCGAAGTTTGCCTTTGACGAAGGTGAAGGCGACCAGTCGCTCGACTATTGGCGAAGCGTGCATTGGGATTATTTTGCCCGCGAAGCAGCCGAACACGGCTTTGATTTCGACGAAACATCCATAGTTTGCTGCGAGCGTTTTCGCCTTTTGTTCCCAAAATGAATTACAAGTTACTGATCCAATACGACGGCACCGATTTCCATGGCTGGCAGGTGCAGGAGAACGACCGCTCGATCCAGGGTGAGCTTGAACGCGTTATCGGAACGCTTGAAGACGCGCCGGTCAAAGTCATCGGCTCGGGTCGTACAGACGCCGGCGTGCATGCCGAAGGCCAGGTGGCGAACGTGAAACTGAACCGTGCGTTCACACCTGAAAAGCTCCGAAATGCGATCAACGGCAACCTGTGGCGTGACATCCGCATTATGAAAGCCGAAAAAGCCTCCGACGATTTCCACGCTCGGTTTTCGGCTAAGGGAAAGACCTATGTATACCGGATCGTAAACGCCCCAGTTATGTCGCCTTTTTGGCGGCGGTTTGCCCATCATGAAGCCCGTCCGCTGGATATTGCAAGAATGACCGAGGCCTCCCGTTTTCTGCTTGGCGAGCACGACTGGACGGCATTTTCCTCAATTAATTCCGACAGCGAAACAAGGATTCGCACGGTAACCGACTGTAAATTCGAATCGATCTGGGATAGCCGCGCCGGTGCCAGCGTCATAGAATTTCACATTCACGCAAATGGCTTTTTGCGCTACATGGTGCGGTCGATAGTCGGCACTTTGCTCGAGGTCGGGCGTGGTGAAAAGGATTCTGATACAATTCAGACGGCCATCGTCACGGGCGATAAAAGCCTTGCGGGAAAGACCGCCTCGGCGCAAGGATTGACCTTGCAAAAAGTCGATTACGAATAAGGACCGCATCCAGAACCCGGATGCTTTGTTCCATGTTCCAACGTACTGGAACAAGTGGACCACCTGGAACACATGTTGATCTATCACATTGTTTTGCCCGATGTTTGGGAAGAATTTAAGGACGAGACGTTTTACGAGGCAGCGAGTTTGCAAACCGAAGGCTTTATCCATTGCAGCTTCGCGGTGCAGTTGGATGCGGTGCTGGCCAGGTATTATAGCGATGCCAGAGACGTTTTAGTACTGACCGTCGAGACCGAAAAGCTCACATCTCGGCTCGTGAACGAGCCGTCAACCAACAACGAGATCTACCCGCATATTTACGGCACGATAAACCGGGACGCGATCGTGAGTGTTGATACAAGGCAGAAACACGACCGGTAGGAAGTGTGTTCTTAATCGATGCACAAGCATTTTACAGACATCGTAAAGCCCGGTTCTACCGAAGCGGATCTGCTGGCGGCGATTGACCTAACGCATCTCCCGCGCCACATTGCCGTCATTATGGACGGCAACGGCCGTTGGGCGAAGCAGCGCGGAAAGCCGCGAATTTTCGGTCATAAAGCGGGAGCCGAGTCAGTTCGATCTATTCTTGACACTTGCGCCCGGCTGCAGATCGAGGCCGTAACGCTTTACGCCTTTTCGACCGAAAACTGGAAGCGGCCCAAGGTCGAGGTTTCCGGCCTGATGTCGATGCTCAAAAGCTATCTCCGCAGCGAGCTTCGCGAGGTCAGCGCAAATAATATACGCTTTCAAGCTATCGGCGATATCGCCGGACTTTCTTCCGACGTACAAAAAGAGATCGCCTGGGCGGTCGCGCAAACGGCCGCGAATACCGGAACAGTCCTGAGCGTCGCCCTGAATTACGGCGGGCGGGCCGAGATCCTCGAAGCCTGCAAAAAAGCCGTTATAGCGGCAACAAAGGACGGTATTTCGCTTGACGACCTTCGCGAAGAGCACATCGAGCAAAACCTTTATACACATGGTTTACCCGATGTCGATCTTCTGATCCGGACGAGCGGCGAGATGCGCATATCGAATTTTTTGCTCTGGCAATTGGCATACAGCGAGATCTTCGTCACGCCGACGCTTTTCCCGGATTTTCGCCGAAAGGAGATCTTCGAGGCGATCCTCGATTATCAAAAACGCGACCGTCGATTCGGCGACGTCCAATCGAAGTAGTAAAGCGTCCACAGATGGACACAGATACCCACTGATAATGCGAATGAGCCGTTCTAACAAGATCTGTGTTTATCCGTGTTCATCTGTGGACGAATTTCTTCTATGAAAACCAGACTGCTTACCGCCCTGATCGCCCTGCCGATCCTCATCGCATCGATAATTTTGCCGTGGTATTTCCGCGAGACTGTCTGGATATTCGTCGCGATCGCCGGATTCGCATTGGCTGCGGGTTTGTTTGAATTTTACTCGCTCACTAAGAAGCTCGAATTGAAGGCGGATGCTGCCATCGGCTATCTCGGAGCGGCCGCATTGTTTGTTGCCTTCGTCTTTGACGCTCCAACAAAGGCCCCTGATTTACTGCTCGCCACGATCGCACTGTTCATCATCGCCGTGCTTATTTCTCAGACGTTCCGCTTCCAGATCGATTTCACGAAAATGCTGACCGGCATCGGCGTCACGGTGCTGGGCGTACTGTACGTCGCATTTCTCGGAGGATTTTTGATCTCGACCCGCGTCGGGTTTGAGAACGTCCCCGGCCTTTCGACCGATCTTCTTCTCTTTTTCTTTATCGTGATTTTCGGCTCTGACGCAGGAGCCTATTTTGCCGGCCGTGCGTTCGGCAAGCACAAACTCGCCCCAAAGATCTCTCCGGGCAAAACGGTCGAAGGCCTCATCGGCGGAATTCTCGCCGCCGCTGGCTTCGCGGCTTTGTGCACACTGACGTTCTTTGCCGAACTGCCGCATCAATTCTCTATCCCGCTTGCCATCGTCATGGCAGCCGTTGGCGTCCTCGGCGACCTCGCCGAAAGCGCCATGAAACGCGGCTCAAAAACAAAAGACGCCGCCACCATCCTCCCCGGCCACGGCGGCCTGCTCGACAGATTGGACAGCTTGCTTTTCAATGCACCTATCCTGTATTATTTTGCCCGGTTCTATTTTTAGCTTTTATATGAACGCAGTTCGGTTTAACGACGATAATAATTGATTGGCGAGAGTGTTAATTTCTGACGCTCCGCCTTTCGTTTGTCGCAAAATCGAAAGGCGTTTTTTATTTTGGAAGAGGTTTTGCCCGCGAATAACGCGAATCAACGCGAATAGAAGACGGGAAGAAATGGAAGGAGTAATTTACAAAAACGAAAGCTTTAAGATCATCGGAGCGTGCTTCGAAGTTTATAACAACAAGGGATTTGGGTTTACCGAACCCATCTATCAGGAATGTCTCCAGCACGAATTCTCATTACAGGAGATGCCATTCGTGGCTCAACCGTCCATACCAATGAGTTACAAGAACATCCCGATGATCCAACACTTTGTGCCGGATTTCGTATGTTTTGGAAAGATCATCGTCGAGATAAAGTCTCTATCGGCTCTCACTGACGCTCACCGAGCACAAACACTAAACTATTTGCACGCAACTGGTTTTGAGCTTGGAATCCTTGTAAATTTCGGTCAATTCCCAAAGCTCGCGTACGAACGACTTGCATGCAACCGGAGAAATCCGACAACTCGTAGCGTTTACGAGATAGTTGCCAGCAAACTAGACGAATAAATAGCTCTTTTTCTTATTCGCGTTCATTCGCGTTATTCGCGGGCAAAAAATTCTTTATGTTAGACACACTAGGAAGTTTGGAACGAACACATACCTGTGGAGAACTTCGCGAAAGCGACGTAACCAAGCAGGTTGTTTTGATGGGCTGGGTCGCCAAGAAGCGTGACTTTGGCGTTTTTACCTTTATTGACCTGCGCGACCGCGAAGGTATTACGCAGGTCGTCGTCAGCGAAGAGGATGCCGCCGGGGCCCACGCAAAGGCCAAGAATCTTCGCGGCGAGTTCGTCATTGCCGTCAAAGGCAAGGTTGTTAAGCGTGACGAAGGTGCGAAGAACGCCAAACTTGCAACCGGTGACATCGAGGTCAAGGTCAGCGAAATTCTGATTCTCAACGACGCGAAGGTGCCGCCGTTTCAGCTTGAAGTCGCCGGGTCCGAAAACCTCGCTGCCGAAGACACGCGTCTCAAATACCGTTATCTTGACCTGCGACGGCCGCAACTGCAGCACAATATCCGCATGCGTGCGAAGGCAGTGGCAAAGATCCGCGAATACTTCGACAATCGCGGCTTTATCGAGATCGAAACGCCGATCCTGCTGAAATCGACGCCCGAAGGCGCACGCGATTTTATCGTTCCGTCTCGCATACATACCGGCAAGTTTTTCGCCCTGCCGCAGTCGCCGCAGATCCTGAAACAGTTGACGATGATCGCCGGTATGGACCGCTATTACCAGATCGCCCGCTGCTTCCGCGACGAAGACCTCCGCGCCGACCGCCAGCCCGAATTTACGCAGCTCGACATGGAAATGTCCTTCGCCAACCAGGAAATGGCGTACCGAGAGATCGAGGGAATGTTCGGGCATGTCTTTAGGCTGATTGGCGTCGATCTTCCGGCACAATGGCCGCGGATGACCTACGCCGAGGCCGTGCGGCGTTACGGTTCGGACAAACCCGATCTTCGTTTCGAAATGGAACTCGTCGACCTGAGCGATTTGCTTCGCGATACCGATTTTGCTCCGTTTGCCGACACGCTCGGCAAAGGCGGAGAGATCAAATGCATCGTCGCTAAAGGCAAGGCCGACTATTCGCGTAAACAGCTCGACGACCTGCAGGATTTCGTAAAACGATATGGCGCCGGAGCTTTGGCGTGGATAAAAGTCGGAACCGGAAGTCTTGGCTCCCCTCCTGCCGGAGGAGGAGTGGACGCCGCTTCGGCGGACGGGGTGGTGGGAGGCGACGGCGAAGACAAGAGACCCATCGCTACCGCTCCGGGTTCTGACTCGGGCATCACGTCCTCCCTGCTGAAGGTCTTAGGAGAAGCCAAGATCAGTCAGCTTGCAAAAACTGCCGCGACCGAACCAAGCGACCTCGTCCTCATCGTCGCAGGCCGCAAATCAGTCGTCGCCGCGGCCCTCGGTGCCTTGCGTGTCGAGGTAGCAAAACGCGAAGAATTGATCGACCGCACTACCTATAAACCACTGATCGTCACGGAATTTCCGATGTTCGAACACGACGAGGACAGCGATTCATACACCGCTGCCCATCATCCGTTCACATCGCCGATGGACGAGGACCTCGAACTTTTTAAGACGGCGGTCAATGATGACAGCCAGCATCACCTGCTTGGCAAGGTCCGAGCTAAAGCTTACGACGCCGTCATCAACGGCTACGAGTGCGCCGGCGGCTCCATCCGTATCCACCAAAAGGAGATACAGGCGTTGAATTTCAAAGCCCTCGGAATGTCCCCCGAAAGCGCCCGCGCGCAGTTCGGCTTTTTCCTCGACGCCCTCGAATACGGCACGCCCCCGCACGGCGGTTTCGCAGCCGGCATCGAACGCACATGCATGATCCTCGTCGGCACCGAAAACATCCGCGACGTCATGGCCTTCCCCAAAACCGCCTCCGCCCAAGACCTCATGATGGATTCCCCCGGCGATGTCGATGCTTCGCAGTTGGGTGAGTTGGGAATTAAAGTAGTTAACGACTGAATGAGACAATGACTTGTGAATGCGATAATTTGCACAGGGTCTTCAATTTAGAAACCTATCCGCACGGTTTGACGAGCCATCTCGAATTGGTTGACCGAACGGTATGGTTGACATTGCAAAGGTGTATAAATTGCAACCAGCTATGGCAACTCGATAACATCGACCGACTTCGAACCAATTTGGCGATAAAATTGGACAAGAATGTTGAATGGAGCGACTTTGATGATAAACCGTCGAGGTTCCAATATTTAATTGACTCTCGCGGAGGCCTATCCGAAGATATTTGCATAATGGAGGGCTGCATGCACAAGGCATTAAAGTCGTTAGCTCATTGTCCCTTCCATGCTTTCGATTACATAGGCATTCGTGAATAAGACCAAACATGGCCAGACCTAATCCGGTCGCCAACGGCGACAAGCATTAAAGCCTAGGGTGAAATGTGCGAAGCGAATGGAACCCTAGGGCAATTCGCGCGGCTCCTTGTCTCTGAAGGCGACGAACAAACATCTGGAATGTTGCTCCCTTTCAGGGAGTGAAACGCGTTTTGGCGACTAACCTAGGGTTCCGCCTTCGGCTGCACCCTGATGTTATAAAAGACGGTTTCTCCGGACATTGGATTAGAATCGATGTCGACAAAAACAAGATTCGTTCTTTGACAGGAGAAACCGTAATGACATTATACATCGGAGTTGATTTTCATCCGCACCAGCAG
>JANNST010000059.1:0-4015 GCA_031402865.1 Chloracidobacterium sp.
GAACGGCGGCCGGCTAATTTGCTGGCCGCTTTTTGATTTATGATCGAATTGAACGATTTCTTCAATCGAGGGTTCGGATGGATCTGCCGTCATTGCGAGCGTGATCTGACACCCGCAAACCGTTCACCGGCAACGCTTTCCCGCATAATGCGCGAGGGCGAAGCGGAAAGCAAGACTCCCGAAATGTCGAACCTCGCCCTCGCAAAATGGGCCGATCCGGCACATCGAACATTGATCTGTCCACGCTGCGGAATCACCGAACTGGTCGATATCTCATAACAGTTTTGTTAATCGTGCCGCCATACGATTTGGGGGCGGGAAGAACGCCGCTGGGGACGGGATGAGAGGCATTTGGAGCTGCGATTTTGACATCTGGGGATCAAAAAACCGGCCTTGGAGACGGGATCGATAAAGCCCTAAGCTATAAAACGTCCATTTTCATTAAATTTCGACCGCCGCCTCCGCCGTCTCCCCCGCCTCCACCGATAGCAAAAAAGGGCGAGATATTGGTTGGAGCGGTGGCGTTTGAGAAGTTGGGGAAACCGGACACGGCCGTATTGCTTTTCGATAAGGTGAACAGCAGGATCGGGCTTCTGCCGGCAAACCGGCATGCGTCAAATGCATATCCGCTCAAAATCAAGGCGAACGTGCGGTACCGTATGGTACGTGCAAACCGGTTTTGCCGCCATCACGGAATCAAGGTTGACCGGACCGTCGCATTTTGCAACGCAGAGATCGACGGCGACGGGATTTTGGTATTGGACCTTAAATCCACTAGGGGAGTTGGAAAAGGATAAAGGATAAAGGATAAGGAAGAAGTAGGAGCGTTCTGGAGAATAGGAGATCGCTTTTTAGAATAGCGGGTGGTAATTTAAAGATAATGCTTGTAAACGAACTTGAGGCGGCGATCGCACTGGCACGGAAGGCGGGTGCGACGATTCTTGAACATTACTCCCTGGATATTATCTCCGAACAGAAGATCGGTGCGGACAACCGGTCCGAGCCGGTGACGGCGGCTGACCGCGAGGCGAGCCGGATCATCGTCGATGGTCTTGAAAAGATGTTTCCCGACGACGCGGTCCTTTCTGAAGAAGAGGCGGACAAGCTGGATGAGCGGATGGCGAACAGGCGGGTCTGGTTTGTCGATCCGATAGACGGAACGGCGGGTTTTATCAAGAAAGACGGAGATTTTGCCGTTCAGATAGGCCTCGCGGAAAACGGAGTTGCCGTGCTCGGTGTAGTACTGCAGCCAGCAAAGGACCTTCTGTACTATGCTTCGATGGGCGGTGGAGCTTTCATGATCGAGAACGGCGGCCCGCCGGTGAGCCTGCGGGTTTCCGATAAAACAAACTTTTCAGACATCGACATTGCCGTTTCACGCAACCACCGAAGCCCGAAAATGGCACAGATCGTTCGAGACCTCGGTTTGCGAAAGGAGATAGAGCGGGGTTCGGTCGGCGTTAAGGTCGGGCTCATCGCCGAGCAGATATGCGACCTCTACATTCACCTTTCCCCACGTACGAAATTCTGGGACACTTGCGGCCCGCAGGTCATACTTGAAGAGGCCGGCGGAAAGCTGACTGACATATTCGGCAAAGACTTCCGGTACGATCTCGGCAATGTGCAGAATCTCAACGGAATTTTGGCGTCGAATGGGGCAATCCACACGTCGGCGGTCGAAACCCTGAGGCCCATATTGCAGGATCTAGGAAGACTCAAGCTTACAACAGCCGTTTGATTTCAATCTGATTTTCTTAGCTGGAGAATATTGAAGTCTTCTTTGGGAACTTTGTGGTTTTCCCTTCGTAGACTTTGTGTTAAAACTTCTTTTTTTGGACACAAAGAACTCAAAGTTGGCACAAAGAACACGGAGACATTTTCACTACCAAATAGCACGCAAGTCGCAATAAACTATAAGAATGCGAAAAAAAACCGCTCCTTCGAGTCGGCTTTTTATATCAAATTTTGAGTGTGGCTAAACTGTTGGCACGGCTTCCGCGGCAACCTTCTTGCGGCGCTTGCGGGCGTTGCGCCAAGTCTTAAAACCTTCCTTCGATAGGCTGAGAATCGGTTTGCGATTTGAGAACAGCAGTTTGATCCATGCCATTTTTCCCATTTGGGGGAAATAAATACCTCGGAAGAAAAGGCGTGCGACCAGGTGGCCGATACGCGTTTCGATCGGGGCGTGCTTGATCATTTCCAGCGCCTCGGCGTTGCGTTCCGGGCTGTACGAATGAGACCACGCATCGAAGGTTTCGACCTTTGCGTCCTCGATCGTCATTTTCAGCGGGTTGTGGGCCATGACGAACGGTGCGAATTCGAGCCAGTGTTTCGGACGGTGGAGACGTCCGGCTTCCTGCAACCGTGTATAAAGCGGCGTCGAAGGAAACGGTGTCAACTGGCCAAATACCGGAAGTCCGGGTGCCCAGCTATCGATCTCACCAACAGTTCGTTTGGCGACGCCGACGGTATCATTGTCCATTCCGAAAATGAACGTTGTGATCGCGAAGATGTTTCTGCGTGCCAACCCGTCGAGCACCGCTTTGTAATCGGACGGCTTCGAAAACTGTTTATTTACATCGGCCATATTCGCGGGATCGATTGATTCCATCCCGATAAATACCCATTTACCGCCAGCTTCGGCGATCAGGTCGACAAGCTCGTCATCGCCAAGCAGGTTCGCGCTGATCTGCGCCACCCAGGGAAGCGTTGCCCCGGCCGCGATCATGTCGCGAAGCAGTGATTTAAGGCGTTTTTTGTTTATCGCCAGGTTATCGTCGATAAAGAACACGGCGATCTGGCCCTTTTCCTTTTTTGCTCGTGCCTTAAGGCGCAAAAGCTCTTCCACAACGCTTTCATTCGTGCGGAAACGGATCGAGTCGCCAAAAAATCCCGTGACGGTGCAAAATTCACAGCCGTACGGACATCCGCGGCCCGTTTCGATCGGAACGACAAAAAACTTGCCCCAACCCTGTCCCAACTTTGACATTGCCGGCTGCAGAAACTTCGGCACAAGGCTAAATTGATCGAGGTCGAGAGTTTCCCATGGAATGTGCGGATATGGCTGAAGGCTCGGCTTTTTATCGTTGCCCTTGGGGTCGATTTCCGGCGTGTATGTTTCTTTCAGCGTACCGTTAGCGGCGTCGTTTACGATCAGATGCCAGGTTTCATCTGCTTCGCCCAAAGCTACGGCGTCGGCATGACGCGGCCCACCGTCACGGCCCAAAGCTTCATCCGGACATTCGGTAACGTGAGGCCCGCCCATTACTACCGGGATCCCGGCCTCGCGAATGGCGTCAGCCACAAGATAAGCCCGCGCGACCATCCGCGTCATGGCCCCGATGCCTACAAGCCCAATGTTTTCATCCTTACAAAACCGCACAAGCTGTTCGCGGGTCATGGCCTTGGCGTTTCCGTCTATCAGGACCACTTCATGCTCCTTCGGCGTCAGCGATTGCAGCAGAAACATCCACAAATGCGGCATAAAATTGCGCGTGATACCGTTGTCCGGGTTATAGAGTAGAATTTTCATGGTTCACAAACGTAGGAACAAAAAGCCCTTTAACAATAACTAATTTAATCGGGGAATTGTAAGATTAAGTAGATAATTAAGAACTAACTCGGTATTCTCTCACTTTTTTCTTAATATTGCTATCGTAAAATTGCTTTTCTAATGAGCGGTAGAAACAGAGCGTCGGGCAAAAGACGTCTGGCGATGAGAATCGCCCGCGAGTTGGCCGGATAACGCATCTTCCATGTGCCGTCGGTAACAGCCTCATAAATCGCTTCCGCTACCACCGAACCGCCCGGCCCTGTTTCGCCCGCTTTCTGCAGATTCGGCATCGCCCGTGCGACGAAATTGTCGTATGCCGTCAGGCCCTCTTTCTTGCTGATGCTCATCGAGCGTTCGTAAAAATCAGTCTTGATCGGACCGGGCTCGATGATCTTGATCTTGATGCCGAAATCCTTTACCTCATATTGTAAAGACTCGGAAAATCCCTCAAGCGCCCATTTT
>JANNST010000060.1:0-28547 GCA_031402865.1 Chloracidobacterium sp.
CGGAAGAAGAGACACGCCGGTTTAAGGAAGCGGACTTTAACGCATACGCGTTTCAGGGCGGCCAGGCTCCGGCGTTGTACCATACGACCAACCTAGCCGACATGAACCGTGCGTCGAACAGAAAGGTCGCAAAGACGGGTGTGCCTGAAAAATTACTTATCGGCCTGCCGTATTTGCCTTATGCTGGCTTGGCCGCTGGATTGATCCTTCTGTTGATTATTCCGAAAGAAGAGACGAAGGTACGTTTTCATGCAGCGCAAGGATTGGCAGCACATGTCGCGATTTGGATTATTTCCGCGGCATTAAGTTTCGGAGGTGGGTTTGCGGAGACTGCGGGGGACATCTTTTCTCTGGTAACAGTGATTATGCTGATCGTTTTCGCGATCAAAGCCTGGAAAGGCAAGCCGGTGCATATTGAAGCCGTAGATGATCTTACCAACTGGCTCGAAGAAAAGATCGGCCCAATAAAGTCGTAGGTTTTCGGAAGCTTTTTCGCTAAATAAGCTGCCTTAGAAGCTTTCCGCTTCAACCAACTCCCCTTTTTCCCGCCTCACTTTGAGAAGCGCCGTGAATACGAGGTAGATTGCCAGTAAGATCAGCGATAGCGACGCAATCCCGTTAAAAAGTTTGATGTCGAGGCCGGTTGACGTCGAGAGATTGCCGTAAACCATCAAGCCGAGCGCCCAGAGCGTTATGACCAGAACAAAAAGCATCGGAAGCAGCGTAAACGCGATCCGCTTGCGGGCCTGATGCAGCCAGACGGTTATCGAAAGCAGCGTCAAGGCCGCAAGCAGTTGATTGGAAGCACCGAAAAGAGTCCAGAAATCAAGGTACGAGCCGGGCTTTGCAAAAAAGATCAGCACGAACGGGATCGCAACCGTTCCGAGAGTACCGACGATTGCACCAACGCGGCCCGGAATCCCGCAAAGCTCCTGAACGATGTAACGGCCCAGACGCATCGAAACATCAAGCGTGTCGAACACAAAAGTCGAAAAAGCCATCGCGCCGAATGTTATCGCAAATTGGAGGTTTTCGCGTCCGACAAGCAGCGTCAAAAAATTGCCGATGCCGTTGCCGTAGATCTTACCGGCGGAAAGGTTTTTACCATCCGGGCCGACCAGCATATCACCTGCCGCGATCATAACCGTCACAAGGGCGATAAATGCAACAAACCCTTCGGCAAGCATCGCTCCGTAACCGACCGGCCGGGTGTGCGATTCTTTGTCGATCTGTTTTGATGTAGTGCCGGAACATACGAGGCCGTGAAAGCCCGAACACGCACCGCATGCAATGGTGACGAATAAAAACGGAAAGAGCATTCCCGTCATGCCGCCGACATCAAACGATTTGAAGGCGGGCTGCTGGATCGAATATCCGCCAAAGAATATGCCGATAACGCCGACCGCTATCGCCGTGTAAAGCACGAAACCGCCCAGATAACCGCGCGGCTGCAGCAACGCCCAAACAGGCACGAGCGACGCGAGAATGCAATAAATAAGGATCATCACCGACCAGCTCAAATGCCCGAAAGCGAAAACATATGAGAATTGCGTGCCGAGATATGAGAGGGCGAATGTGGCAGGTACGAAGATAATTGTGACGAGCCACAGAGGCGGATTGATGTATTTCTGGACAACACCAAGGATGATCGAAAGAATTAGGTACGCGACGCTAGCAAAGGCGACAGCTCCGCCTGGATTGAATCGATTCTCGCCGGCCAGTGAGTCGTCACCGGAAACGAATGTTCCGGCGGTAATATCCGTAAAAGCGACGATTACGTAAACAAGTGCAATCCAGATAAACGCCATCATCGCACGGCCCGCACCAGTGCCTAGCTTCTCTTTTGTGATCTCGGCAATCGATTGAGCCCCGTGCCGAACTGATGACGCCAACGCCGAAAAGTCGTGAACCGCCCCGATCAAAACAACACCCAACGCGATCCAGATCAAACACGGCAGCCAACCGAACGCTACACACGCGATTATGGGCCCCGCAATCGGCCCGGCCGCCGCAATCGCCGAAAAATGCTGGCCAAAAAGGTAAAATCTTGCTGCCGGAACAAAATCTTCGCCGTCGTTAACGGTGTTCGCGGGCGTCTCGCGCGAATCGTCCAGTTTGAACTGTTTAGCGATCCAGCGGCCGTACGCAAAATAGCCAAAAACCAGCCAGGCAAGAAATCCGATTGCCAGAAGTGTCAGCATAAGTTCTTGTCGAAAGATAGAATCGGGAGCGATGTAAATTTACGATACTTTAGATGGAAACCGCAAACTTCGGAATAACTGATAAGTGATAACGATAGGTGAAAACTTTTGCTCAATCCGCCGTTATCAGTTTTCAGTTACTCCGAAGATCAAAAACATTGTAGGATACTTAATATGACGCTTGGAAAATCTCTTCAGGAAACATACTCGCCAAACGGAATTTGCTTTGGCTGCGGGCCGGCAAATGAAAAAGGATTACATATTCGCAGCTTTGCCGAGAATGGCGAGGTTGTCGCCGAATGGCGGGCCGAACCGTATCACGAAGCTTTTCCGGGTGTTCTGAATGGCGGGATAATCGGTGCTTTGCTTGACTGCCATTCAAACTGGGCGGCCGCATACTTTCTGATGAAAAATAACGCGAAAACCGAACCGGATTGCACGGTCACGGCCGACTTTCACGTCAAACTTTTAAGGCCGACGCCGAGCGATGCACTGATCCATTTGCGTGCGAGAGTCGTCGAGTCAACACTGGAAAAAGCGACGGTAGAAGCCGAACTCATTGCAAACGAAAAGGTCTGCGCCACCTGTCGCGGAACATTCGTCGCTGTCAAAGAGGGACATCCGGCATATCATCGCTGGTGAGAAATTTTTTGCCCGCGAATAGCGCGGATCGACACGGATAGAAGACACAGTAATTTTCTTCTTCTTATTCGCGTTCATTAGCGTGATTCGCGGGCAAAATCTTACCCATTTGCCGAAAGAAGTCCTCATTTAACCCGAGCTTTTCGAGCCAAGTCATTTGCTCATCCATCAGTCGCGGCAGATGTATGACGTCGGATAAGGCGTAGTCAACCAACTCGTTCGTCCATATGCCGTCCCATTTACTGTGAAATTTTGCCCGCTGAGATTTGTCCAGATCGACGGCGAAATATCGATACAATGTTTCGGCCAATGACGCGGATTGGTTCGCTCCTCGCGTGAGCACCATTTCGGCGATCATCGTATCGAACACATTTGCTACTGAATAGCCGTTCGCACTTAGAAACTCAAGATCGAATTTGGCGTTATGAAAGATCTTGGTGACGCTCGCGTTTTCCAAAATCCCAGCAAGATCGCCCAGCTCTACACCTTCGCTCACCGGCACCAGAACGTTGTAGCTTCCGTCCGAGAATTGGACCGAGAAAAGACGCCCGTGCTTCGCACTCAATCCGGATGTTTCGGTGTCGCAGCCAAGCACATTTGCCGCCGAAAGACGCACATACGCGTCTTCTATCTCAGCTTTAGTTCTTGCGACAAATACTTCCACCGTTCGATTGTAAGGTAGTAAAGAGAATCGCGAAAATATACTATGCTGATTGATGTAAAGTTTTGCGGCTTGACTTGAAAGTTATTATAGAAACAATGTCCACGATACTTACCGAAATAGAGGTCCGCGTTCTTGGCAGCCTGGTTGAAAAGCAGCTGACGACGCCGGAATATTACCCGCTCACGTTAAACGCTCTGACAGCAGCGTGCAATCAGAAAAGCAATCGCGATCCGGTGATGTCGATCGGCGAAACCGCGATCCTTGCCGCCATCGACAGCCTGCGCGATAAGAACCTCGTTTATCTTTATTACGGCAGCACGAGCCGCACCGTGAAGTATAAGCACATGCTGCCGAGCGTTTATGAGTTGGAGCCGCCGGCAGTTGCGATCATTGCTTTGCTGCTGCTTAAAGGCCCGCAGACGGTCGGCGAACTTCGAGGACGGTCTGACCGGCTTTACGAATTTTCGAGTCTTGGCGAGGTGCAGGAAACACTGGATGATCTCGCGGGGCGGAGCGAACCGCTGATATTAAAACTCGAACGCCAACCCGGCCAAAAGGAAGCCCGTAATGTGCATCTCCTTTCCGGCGAGGTCGATGTCGCGGCATTGGCCGCCGTTCGCGAGCATCATTCGGGTGGATCAGGGTCGAACGAACGTGTAGAGAAACTTGAAAGGGAAGTTGAACGTCTAAGCGGCGAACTTGCTTCGTTCCGCGAGACGTTCGATGAATTTAGGAAGCAGTTCGATTAGTGCTGATCAGTGACCAGTCAGATGGAAGTCCAAAATTGTTTTGAGCGCTGAGAGATCGATTGGCTTGTAAATTACACCCGCACAACCGGCATCGCGGGCCTGCTCACTAACATCCCGGTAGGCCGTGACAACCACGATTGGCACGCTGCCAAGATGTTTAATGCCCTTAATAATCGTCGCGGTCGATAAGCCGTCGAGCAGCGGAAGGCCGATATCCATGAGAATGAGGTCAGGATGAAACTGTTCGGCCTTTTCGATAGCCTCGTAAGCCCCGGCCGCTTCGATAACCGAATAGCCCTCTTGCTCGATCATGTGGCGCATCATTATCCGGCTATCCTCATAATCCTCGACCAGTAATACCTTTTTTTGCATCTGTCCCCCGGCTCGTAATGAATAACAATGTTTTTATTCTAAGCCGTTGGGCGCCCGAATGCAAAGAGCGTCTAATTGTATAGCGTGGACGTTATCGAAAATGCCCGGCTGACCGTCAACGCCGCGTTTTGGCTGTCCTGAACGGTTACGGTAAAGTTCCAAGTTCCCTTCAGACGTGTCCGGCCCCGGACGATACCGGTCGCCGGATCGATATTGAGGTCGGGCGGTAGCGTACCCGAAGAGATTGACCAAGCATATGATCCCGAACCGCCCGTGGCTTGCAGCGATTGATCATACTGCCTGAACCGGATAGTGTTCGGCAAACTAGTTGTAACCATTTGCATCGGTGCGACCGAAGCGACTTCAAATGCGCCGATATCGAATGCACCGCTTACAGGCCTCGTTTCGCTCGATTGATGTTTAAGATAATGGCGTGTTGGGCTGTGCAAAGGCAAAACGTCCGCGTGCAGCGAAATTCCCGCATTTTCCGCACCTGCGCCCGCAGCCAGCTTGAAATCTTGTCCGGCCGCATCAACAAATCCCGGTGATGTGCCGATAACGAAGCTGCTTCCACCCGTGACCGATCCATTAAAGGCCCCTTCAAACGAATTTCGCCACCCGGTTTTGGACCAGTTATTGGCAAGATTCAGGACACCCGATTCGGCAAGCATCGCCAAACTAGTTCCGGGATTTGTCGTGAAGAAAATGTTATTGCGTGCATCACAGAGATCTTCGTTGGTCGAAAGCCGAAAGACAGCGGTGTTGCCTGAACGCGTTGAGTAGATCGTGTTGTTGTAGAAATAGAGCATTCCTTTTCGGTAATTCGCCGTCGCTCCGCTGTCGCCGCCGTAGTGTGTGATCTGGTTATTGCCGCCATCGCTTTTTATCAGAACGTTGCCATAGACAAAAGTTTTGCGGTATTCGGGAGCACTTCGAATTTGCACGCTGTCTTCGCCGTCAACGAGATCAAGATTGCGGTTGCCGCCATCGATCCAGTTGTAGCGGACAACCAACCCGGCTGAACGGTCCTTTAGATTCACTCCGCCCGAACCGGCACGAAGCGGCCCGAAACGGTTGTATTGAAACGTAATGCCGATCGCGGCAGTGTAGTTGTTATGCTGCAAAATGCTGCCCACTACGCCGTTACCGAAGATATAATTGCCCTCGACCAGGATGTTCCGAGAAACGGTGTCGTCGTTCGAAGCTACGAAAAAGCCGTTCGCGCTGTCGGTGATCCGGCAGTTTCGAACCGTGATGTTCTCGCCCTTTTCGACATAAATCGATGACGCCGATGTCGAGTACGTTTGCGTCGCTCCGTTGTCGTCGGTGAACTGATAGTTGGGATGGCCGCCGCGGATTTCAAGATTCTCGATAACGATATATCTTGGCATCGTATCGGCGGGAATGTTGGCCGCCCCGATCTTTATGACGCCGCGCGTTTCGCTGGCAAAATTGAGATTGGTTGGCGTGACAGCTCCGTTTCCGTCGATCACGGGCAGTTCGCCATTTGGGCCTGATACTCCGCGAACGGTTATCGGCAGGTCAACCGTTCCCTGTCGGCAAATCACCCATTTCTCTTTGTAAGGCGTCGCCCGCCAATGGATCAGAACAGTGTCGCCCGGCTGCAATGTAGCCCAAGGAACCTCCGCAATCGTATCGAGCGGCGTGTTAGGCTTGACTTCATAGATTGCTGCTTTGGCGGCAAGAATTGATGTGAAAATTATCGCGAGCGAGAATAGGACTTTTTTCATAAGTGCGAGAGATTGACCGGTGGGCTTGAATTGAGGTTAAAAGGGAAAGGTGGTCAAAGTATTTATCAATAGCTAGATTTTATCACGCGCCTATTACGAGCGTCCAGAGAATTCGAACGCTCGCTTTAGGCTTGTAAACTATTGATGTTGTTCCGGTTAGCGTGCTGATCGCAGTAGCCAACGAGCTTTAGCGGCTCAGCTTTCGTCGACAATTTGCTCGTTCTTGGCGATCCGCCGCCTATTTTCGCGAGCCATCTTCGTATGGAAGTATCAGAAGTTTGTCACGGTAATTATTCTGATAAAGTTTCTCGCCATTTCCGGACTTCTGGTCCGAAATGCCGCATGCCGTGCCAAAGCCTTGTCCTTCATTCGATGTCAGCCTAGCGGGCTAAGTTTTCAAAAGCCTCATCACTAAACTTGAAATGGCTTTCTTCCTGATTGCTGACGGCGCCTAGTTTTTCGTAGAAACCAATCGCCGCTGTGTTCCAATCCAGCACCTGAAAATCGATCCTTTCACCGCCTTGCGATTTGGCGGTTTGCGCAATTTTTTTTAGCAGCGCTTCGCCGATACCCATACCCCGATAATTTTTATCGATAAAAATATCCTCGAGATAAACACCCTGCTGACCGCGAAAGCTCGCAAAGCTTTTGTAAAACAAAGCATATGCGATCATCGTCTCGTCATCAAAAGCCACGATTCCTTCGACAAACGCCCCGTCTTGGAACATCGCGGCCGAGAGTTTTTCCCCGGTTATTTCACAGTATTGGCCGAGCTTTTCATATTCAGCGAAATCGCGCATCAAAGCTGCGATTTCCTCGCAATCAGATTCAGACGCTTTTCTTATTTCTATGCTCATAATAAAAAACCGCACTTGATCTTTATTTATCAAGTGCGGTGTTGTCTTCCAATCATTCAGACCACCCTAGGTCTTTCTTCTTCCAGTGGGCTTTGCCGGAGTCTGCGGTTTGAGGTTTTGCTCGGTCTTTAAATATAAGACCGTGTCCTTAACACTCTGTTTAAATTCCTGAACCTGCTTCGAATCGGTCGGAAGGATCGCAACCGTGTCGGCGTACTTTTGCATGTAGTTTAATCCTTCCTGCAGCTGCTCTTTGTTGGCCGGTTCGACGGACGTGCCGAGAGCAACAAGCGACAAGCCAAGCGATGCCATGACTTCGTTGTTGTCGGGTGCGGTTTCGAGGACCGACTTATAGGTCGCGATCGCTTTGTCGAATTCACCCGCTGCACGCATGATATCGCCAAGCGTAACTTTTGCGGCTGTCTTTTTGACTGCATCGGTTTCGAGCGAAATATACTCATCTCCGATGACTGCGGCTTGGGCAGTTTTTGACGAATCGATTCCGGTGACCGCCTTGAGGCGATGTACTTCCAATGCATTCGCAAGCAATTTCGATACGAGAGTTGCCCGATTCTTTTGATCGGCTGGATCGGTTGCCGCCGGAGCTGCTTTGACAACAGCCATCGCCTGGTCAAAAGCCGCCAAGGCATCGTCAAAATCTTTATTAGCAGTCTCGTACTTGGATTTTCTCAAGGCTGCGTCCGCCGACTTCGCTCCTTCAACATAGGTGTCAAAGGCTCGTCCCTTGTGAGCGGCGAGTTTGCCATTCAACATTATGGGAGTACTCCCAACAAAGTCCGGCACAGCCGCAACACCTTCGGCGAATTTCGTTATGGCTAAATCGTAGTTTTTGGCCTCAAGCGCAGTATATCCCTCAGTGTTCGCCCTCGTTGCAACGGCATCGCCGTCCTGCATTTTCTTGTTTTTCTCGGTAATCTCCGCATTCTTTTTGAGCAACTCTTCCTGTTCCTTTTTTTGCGCGGCATTTAGCTCGCCGCTTGGAACATTTACCGCAGACGTTAAAGCTTCCCGAACATCCGCTTCCGTCAGTTTGCGGCCATCTCCTTCGGAAACAATGATAAGAATGTTTTCGCGGCCTGCTTTTACGCCAGGCTCTATTTTAGGGCCAATTCCCGCTCCACTCACTGCTATTGCAAAGGTTTGGCCAAGCTGAAACCCAACGAAGCTAAACTCACCTTTTTTATTGGTTTTAGAAGGGGGCGGAGTGCCTTTTGCGATGTCAGTTCGGTAGACATCAACCACCGCATCGGCGACTGGCACCATGGTACCGTCTGCCTTTTTGAGTTTTACCTCGCCGCGAACAGGGGCAGTTTGTGCGATGGTGGCAATATTCCCAACAAGAAACACTACGGATGTTAGCAATAATGTAAAAAAGAGCTTGCGATACATTTGAAATCCTCCAAAATTGTGTGAAAAACGCGAACGCTAGCCTAAGATGCCTTGTAATGATAAAGGGTTCATTGAATTTTTCATTCTAACCTATTCCGGGCAAAATATTGAAGTTTGTTTGAGCATTTCCTGAAAAAAGCCGAGAATGTCGAAATTCATACTTGGTGCGGCTGTGTGGTATCGTAAATTTTCGAAATTGCGACATCAAAGCAACCAAATTATGCTGGCGGAAAGAATTTACAACTTCAGTTCGGGACCGGCGGTTTTGCCGGTTTCGGTGCTCGAAAAAGCACGGGACGAGATGCTCTCGTTTAACGGCTCGGGAATGAGCGTTATGGAGATCAGCCATCGTTCATCTCACTTCGAAACGATACTGGAATCGGCGATGCAAGGCATTCGCGGCCTTCTTCAAGTACCCAATAACTATCAGATTCTGTTTTTGCAAGGCGGAGCTTCGCTGCAATTCTCCATGATTCCGATGAATTTTCTGGCTGGCGGCGGCTCTGCCGATTACGTGATCACGGGAACATGGAGCGAAAAAGCTCTTGTCGAAGCAGAACGTTGCGGAAAGGCCCGTGTTATATCTTCAAAGGCCGATGGCGGCTACAAGACTGTTCCGGATCAGGACGAGTTGCGATTCACGCCGGGTGCCCGATACGTTCATTACGTATCGAATGAAACGATCCATGGCGTCGAGTTCAAATACGATCTCGACGGACACGGAACCCCGGTCATTTGCGACGCATCGTCTAATATTCTTTCGAAACCAATCGATATTGAGAAATATGCCCTTATCTACGCCGGCGCCCAGAAGAATATCGGCCCGAGCGGCGTGACGCTCGTGATTATTCGCGATGATCTGCTTGAAACCGCACCGAAGAACCAACAATCGATGCTTGATTATCGAAACTTCGCGGAACACGGTTCGATGCCCAATACGCCGAATACGTGGGGTATCTACATAATCGACCTTGTCTGCAAATGGTTGAAGGATCAAGGCGGGCTTAAACGTATTAAAGAGAAAAATGAAGAGAAGGCCGCTCTTTTATATGCAGCTATAGATTCGAGCGATGGATTTTACACCGGTCATGCAGATAGAAACTGTCGTTCGTTGATGAACGTGACCTTTCGCTTAGGGTCGGAAGAACTTGAGAATAAGTTCTCCGTCGAAGCCGCCGCACACGGCCTGAGCGGCCTAAAAGGCCATCGTTCCGTTAGCGGCATTCGTGCCTCGATTTATAATGCGTTCCCAAAGGCCGGTGTCGAAACACTTATCGACTTCATGAACGATTTTGCGGGCCGCAATAGCTAACCATTTTCTTCAATTTATCTCATTCAAGATACCGATCAATTCGTCTTCCTGGTTTTCCGCAACAGTTCGAAGATCGATGACGACTTTCCCGTCGACTATTCGCGCAATAACCGGCGGCTTCGAGAGCCGCAGGAAGCGTTCGAGTTCTTGATCCGAATATTTTTTGTGGGTTATTGCTATTAAAGTTGTTTCCGGCGAAACGTCGGGAGCCGCACCGCCGCCCACCGCCGAATTTCCCGGGATTATGTCGACCGTCATTTCACTCTCCGAATCAAGCACGTCTTCTAATTTTGTCTTAAACGTTTTTGCCCGCTCGTTCATGATTTTCGAGGACGCTGAGAGCATCTTGAAAACCGGGATCTCATCCTTCGCAGTCTCTCGGGCATAGGCTCCAAGCGTCGCCTCAAGCGCGGCACAAATGATCTTGTCGACGCGCAAAGCACGATAAAGCGGGTGTTTTCGCAGTCGTTCGATCAAATCCTTGCGTCCGACTATCAATCCGGCCTGCGGCCCGCCAAGCAATTTATCGCCGCTGAAACTCACAATATCCGCTCCCGCCGCTAACGACTCGCTGATCACCGGTTCGTCGGATAAACCCATCTCGTCCAAATTGATCATCGCACCGGAACCGGCATCCTCGTATAGTAAAATTCCTTTTTCATGGGCCAGGCCTGCCAGCTCAGAAACAGACGGCTTATCCGTAAAGCCGGTTATTCGATAGTTCGAAGGGTGCACCTTGAGAATAAGAGATGTTTGCTCACGAATCGCTTTTTCGTAGTCGGAAAGTTTTGTCCGGTTGGTGGTACCGACTTCGCGCAGGGCCGCACCGGATTGCGCCAAAACATCGGGAATCCGGAAATCGCCGCCGATCTCAACCAGCTCGCCGCGTGATACTAAAACCTCGCCGCCTCTGGCAAAAACCGATAGCACAAGCAACGCCGCCGCCGCGCAGTTATTAACGATCAAGGCGCTTTCGGCACCCGTAAGATTTACCAGAAGCCGCTCGGCGTTTGAACAGCGTGCGCCGCGTTTACCAGCCTCGACATCATATTCAATTGTGCTATAGCCGGAGGCCTCAAGCATTGCACGCTTCGCGTTTTCGGACAGCGGGGCCCGGCCTAGGTTTGTGTGAATAACCACACCTGTCGCGTTTATTACACGTCGAATCCCTGAATCGCGTTCGGTCTGCCAGAGGCTATAAAGCTTCGCCATCGATTCTTCAAGGAGTTGCTCACGCGTCAAGTCCTGGTCGCCGAAATGCTCGGTTTGTATTTCCGTGCGAATTGACTCCGTTGCCTCCCGGACGAGTGACAAAGCTTGCTTTCGGCCGAGTTCGGCAATCACGTTGATCGCGGTTGCGGTTCCCAGCATCTCGTCAATCGATGGCAGCAGTCTTAACAGGGCGGCCTTTTCAGCACCGTTCGAATTCTTCATTACCCCATTCTACCTAAAATCCTTTCAGTTCCTGGAAATCCGAGTTCAATCGCCGTTTATTTCTAAAGAGGACTCCCTCTTTCCGCTTACCCCTACAAAAACATCATGGCAGCAATCGGCAACAAATTATACAGAAGCACACCAACCCGTCTCGAAGAGGCTGTTAGCTTTGATAAGCAGCTCGGCCGTCTGGAAGACGATATCCGCAAACTTAAAATAGATTTTGACATCTATTTTAACGGCACGTCCAAACGCCCGCCTCTTGAAGCCCGTGCACGGCTTGAATCGTTTATCAAGCGTGTCTCGGACAGTCGGCAAATGACATACGCTCAGCGCTATCAATTGAATGCTCTGATCTCCAGGTTCACATCATACCGCGAACTTTGGCGGCGTACCCTAAGAGCAAAGGGCGAGGAACTCGTCTAGAGTCAAAAAAGCGAACCAACTTTTGTTGATCCGCTTTTTCACTACTTAATTCCAGTTTGCGATCCTCGCCGTGGAATCGGTCTTGCAAATTGGCGTATTAGACCTCCGCGACTTTCATCACGTTCTCGGCCTGCGGTCCCTTCGGCCCGTTCGTTACCTCATATTCGACTTCCTGGCCCTGGATGAGGGTCTTATATCCCTCGCCGGTGATCGCGCTGTAATGCACGAATATATCCTGCTCACCGGGCTGTTCGATGAAGCCGTACCCCTTTGCGTTATTGAACCATTTAACCATTCCTACTGCTTTAGACATTTTCCTTAATTCCTCCTGCAAACTTCAAAAATTAACAAATTCCTACCAAAATGTTCTCAATGAGAGCAAATAAAAAAACTACGCCCTATCAATGTCGTTAGATCGCATTGTCGTGCGCAGTTTAAAATCTAATTTGGATACGGACATTTCCAAACAAATATTAAATCTTAAACTTCAAGATTTTCAGAGCCTGTTGCTTAATTATTGATTGACGAATGAGAATTTAACGCCATTTAACGCTTCTGTCAAGAACTTTCTTAATCTATGGCTAAAATATGGCAAAAATTGACTTAAATAGCGTGATGAACGATGATTAGGCGTAATTTCACATTGTTTTCAGGATTTTTTAATGGCCGAAGAATACGGAAAAAACGCCCTTCTTTCATACAACAAATATCTCAAAGTTCCGGATTTGATCCGGCTTCAGGAGACGCTCTCCGATCCGGCAAGTCATGACGAGCTGCTTTTCATCATCATCCATCAGACCTACGAGCTTTGGTTCAAGCAAATTCTTCACGAGATCGATGCAACTCTGGAATGGATAAACGAGGGCCGTTTGTTTCGGGCAAATCACTCGCTACGCAGTGTTGTGTCTATTGAGAAGATTCTCGTGATGCAAATTCACCTGCTCGAATCGATGGCACCGATCGGGTTTCTCGAATTTCGCGACAAGCTTAATCCCGCGAGTGGATTTCAATCGATGCAGTTTCGCGAACTGGAATTTGTTTCGGGTGCAAAAGACGAGAAAATTCTTAATACTTTCAAGGATGATGAGTTCGCATTTTCTCGCCTGACCGAACGGTTTAATTCACCTTCGCTAGGCGATGCATTTTGGGCTTTTACGGGCCGAAGCAACCTCTCGGTAGATACCCATGAGGAAAGAGTTAGAGCCACGGTCGAAATTCTTACACATCCTGAGAAGTACGCCGAGCTATATAATATGCAAGACCTGCTTATCGAACATGACGAACTGATCATATCGTGGCGGTACAATCATATTTTGATGGTCGAAAGAATGCTCGGAATGAAACGCGGCACTGGCGGATCGGAAGGCGTAGGCTACCTAATGACGACTTTGACCAAGAAGTTTTATCCCGAACTATGGGAAGCCCGAACCCATTTGCGAGTGCAAGCCGACGTGTAAATCGCGCCTTTCAAACAAACACGGCAAAAACTTCGTTCGAAAAAAGCATTCCTTTTCGCGTAAGTCGAAGAATGTTCTCGTCATATTCGATCAGGTCCGAGTCTTTCAGCCGTACAAACTCTTCGGCGTAGGTTGCCGCCAGATCTATGCCAAACCTTGTTCGATACCGACGAAGACTGATCCCGTTGCTCAACCGCAACCCCAAGAACACGAACTCTGACGCGACATTGACGTCCTCCCGCGTAACCTCAGCCCCGCCGCTTTTCATGGCGGCAATATACCTGGACGTATCTCGATCGTTTGCGTATCTCTCAGTCCCGTTAAAAGAATGTGCAGACACGCCGAATCCATGTACGGGATCAAGCTGCCAGTATTTCAAATTGTGGCGTGATTCAAAGCCCGGTTTTGCGAAATTGGATATCTCGTACTGTCGGTAACCCGCGGCAGCAACCTTGTCGATCATCAGTTCATACATTTCGGCCGCGAGTTCAGCGTCCGGCAAGGGCTGACGTTCGCTTCGGATCTGTTCAGCGAGCGGCGTACCCGCATGAATCTCGAGTAGATACATCGAGATGTGTTCCGGGTTCATTGATAGTGCCTCATCTAAATTTCGCTCCCAGTCAGCAAGTGTTTGTCGCGGCAACCCTATGATGAGATCGAAGCTTACATTGTCATACCCTGCATCGCGGAGCATTCGAAAAGTCGTGCGGGCGTCTTCCGCGTTATGGCCTCGTGCAAGACGCTTAAGATCGACATCGTCGAATGTCTGAACACCGAAGCTTGCACGATTAACGCCGAGCGATTTGTAATCGCATAAAGTTTCCGACGTTACTGTGGCCGGATTCATTTCCATCGTTATCTCGGTGTCTGGAGCGACGGCAAACTTGTCGTGAACGGCGTTCAAGATCTTTTCAACTTGACTTGCCATCAATAACGACGGAGTGCCGCCGCCAAAATAGATCGTATCTACGGGGGTCTTGTTCCGTTCCGCACCGTGTCTGAACAGTGGAAGATCTGGGACAAGGTGGAACAGCTCGATTTCTTTGATTAGCGAGTCAACGTATCGCTCAACCGCACCTGAATCCCGGTAAACATCAGTCGCGAAATCACAGTAGGAACAACGCGATTTGCAGAATGGGATGTGAAGGTAAACTCCGGCAGACATTAGATAAAGTATATGACTGCTTCGGAAGAACTGGTAGGTGAGAACTGATAAGTGACAGTATCTGACATTGTCTTCATTATCACTCATCACCTATTCCGGAGAGTTAGGAGAGGTTCTGTTTTAGTGCGGTCTCCCATGAGGCTTCAAACTCGGCGACTGGTGACGAGATACTTTCTGCTCCGTCAATTGAGAAGTTCAGCGAGTCATCCGTTACTTTGCCGAGCACGATAAACGGACAATCGCCAACCAAGTGTTTCACGCCATCGAGATTTTCGGGTGCGAAGCTTATTACGATGCGCGAAGGTGATTCACCGAAGAGCAATGCTTCCGACGAAAGTTCGTTCGAGACAAGTGCGATCGAGGCTCCGATGGCATCACGTCCGAGTGAAGAAAAACACGATTCGGCTATCGCTACCGCAAGCCCCCCATCCGAGCAATCGTGGGCTGAATGGAGCAGCATCTCGTCAGCCAGTATCAACAGCGTATCATGGACTTTCTTCTCAAGTGTCAGATCAAGTTTCGGCACTTCGCCGCTTCCGATAAGCTGCGCCGTGGATAGGCCGAGAATTGTTTGAGCGTATTCACTTACGGAAAGATCGGCATTTGTTATGCCGAGAAGGGCAATGATGTCACCCTCATTTTTGAAACCGTGAGTTATGATCTTTCGGGTGTCTTCGATCAAACCTACCATGCCGATAGTCGGCGTCGGCAAAATGCCGCGGCCGTCGGTTTCGTTGTAGAACGAGACATTGCCTGAGACGACAGGCGTCTCAAACATCTCGCACGCCTCCTTTATTCCGTCGATGACGTCCGAGAATGACTGCATCACTTCGGGACGTTCGGGCGATGCGAAATTCAGGCAGTTTGTGACCGCGATAGGTTTTGCACCGACACAGACTACATTTCGTGCTGATTCTGCAACGGCCAATTTCGCGCCTTCCTTGGCATTGACCGCAACATATCGAGCGTTCCCGTCCAGACACATCGCGACCGCCCGCCGGGTTTCCTTCACCCGAATAACCGCCGCGTCAGATCCGGGCAAGACGGCCGTGTTCGTCCGCACCATCGAATCATATTGTTCATAGACCCAGTGTTTGGAGCAGATGTTTTGTGATGCAAGCAACCGACGCAAAACGTCGTTGCAGTCGAGAGTCGAGAGTCGAGAGTCGAGAGAATTCTTGATCTCCACTCTCGACTCTCGACTCTCAACTCTCTCCATCGGCCGGTTATATTTGGGTGCTTCATCCGTTAAAGCCATCACGGGGAGATCGGCTTCGACTGTTCCGTTGTGGACGATACGGAGACGGTCGCCTTCGACGACCTTCCCGATCACGACGGCGTCGAGCTCCCATTTATTGAAGATCTCGATAACTTCCTTTTCGCGGCCGGTGCGGGCGACGATCAGCATACGCTCCTGCGATTCGGAGAGCATCATTTCATACGCCGTCATACCGGTTTCACGCTGCGGGACAAGCGTCAGATCGAGTTCGAGGCCTGTTCCGGCGCGTGCGGCCATTTCAACGGACGACGAGGTTAGCCCTGCCGCTCCCATGTCCTGAATACCGGCGATCGCACCGCTCCGCATTGCTTCGAGGCATGCTTCGAGAAGCAGTTTCTCCAAAAACGGATCGCCGACCTGTACAGTCGGACGCTTTTCTAAAGCCGCTTCGTCAAATTCCGCCGACGCCATCGTTGCACCATGAATACCGTCGCGGCCGGTTTTCGCACCGGCATAAAGTACGGGATTACCTACACCTTCAGCTTTGCCGAAAAATATCTGGTCTTTCTTTACGATCCCCAACGCAAAGGCATTGACCAGCGGATTAAGACTGTATGACTCGTCAAAGACGACTTCGCCGCCAACAGTCGGGACACCAAAGCAATTTCCGTAATGCCCGATGCCTTCGACGCAGCCTTTTAGGATCGCCTTGTTGCGGTTTCCGTGTTTCTCGTCATTGAGCGGGCCGAACCGCAAGCTATTCATTGCCGCTATCGGTCGCGCTCCCATCGTGAAAACATCGCGGAGAATGCCGCCGACGCCGGTCGCCGCTCCCTGGAATGGCTCAATAAAGCTCGGATGATTGTGCGATTCAACCTTGAACGCAACGCACCAATCGTCACCTATTTCGATGACGCCCGCATTCTCACCCGGCGGCACGATGACACGCGGGCCGGACGTCGGAAGCCGTCCTAAATGAACGCGTGAGGATTTGTAAGAACAGTGCTCGGACCACATTACGCTGAAAATGCCCAGCTCGGTAAAGTTCGGCTCGCGGCCCATTACCGCAACTATTTTTTCGTATTCTTCGGGTGTCAGGTTGTGTTGGCTGACAATCTCCGGCGTGATAGCTGCTTCGTTCATCTCTTGTTAACTTTCTGTAGCTGGAACAAAACAAATACTCTATCGTTTTGGCCGTGTGATGTCGATTTCCAACTCTCGATTTACCGCCTCGAACTATGGCATAATAACTTTTGGCATCCGGAGACACCGCTATGGAACACCTAACCTTGCATAATGCGATCGAGCGCGACCCGGCGAAGGTCAGTGGTGTATGGGTATTTCGTGATACCCGAGTGCCTATATCCGCCTTGATTGAAAATCTAAAAGACGGGGCGTCGATAGACCAGTTTCTTGAGTGGTTCCCAGGTGTAAAGCGTGAACAAGTGATTGCCGTGCTCGACCATGAAATGGTGATATTAGGTCAATTGACGACCGCATGAAAATTTTATTCGATCAAGGCACGCCGGTTCCCTTGCGACAGACGCTGGTCGGACATTCCGTCGAAACTGCATACGAACGAGGTTGGAATGCGCTCGAAAACCGCGAACTCCTCGCAGCAGCAGAGTTAGCCGAGTTTGAAGTTCTTTTTACAACTGACCAAAACCTGCGTTATCAACAAAATCTTCAGGATCGCCGAATTGCGGTTGTAGTATTACTTTCAACGTCTTGGCCACGAATCCGGAAGAATACGGAAACTATCCGTAGCGCTATCGAAGTTACGCGTCCGGGAGAGTACCGAGAAATCCATATCCACTAAACGGTCACTAGCGGATTGGTAGCAAGTTCACCACTACAGAGCACCCGGAGTCAGTGTTGGTCCATTCAGTATCTTCTGCTCCGTGAACTCTGTGGCCGGATTTGATATTTAGGCCATTGTAGGGGCACCCATTGCGGCCCATTCTTCTTTAGCCGGGCCGTAAACTCCTGGAACCGGAAGCCCTGCCTGTCGCATCAGGACGGTCATCTGGCCGCGGTGGTGTGCCTGGTGGGCGATCAGGTAAAAGAGCGTCAGGCCGCGTGCCCAGGTTTCGCCGTACATCTCATCGGTTTGTAAAAGCGTTTCGTCGTTCCAATTTGCAGCAACCTGCTCCGTTACTGATTTTCCCGCTTTCTCGTACGCGGCGGCAATCTCTGCGGCAGAGGTGGGACATTCGAGGTCGAACCCCGGAGCGTCGATCTTGAGCCCGACAAGGCCGAGCATTTCACCAAGCGTCTGCGTCAGGTGCCAGGCGAGAAAGCCGAGCGAACGCCCGCCTTCATTAACCTTTTGATCTAACGATGCATCTGTCAGGACGTTAAGAATTTTGCCTGTTGCCTCGGCCTCGTATGCCCAATCCTTCTGGAAATCTTCTATCTTTCGTAACATAAAATCCTCCTTTTGTATTGAAATTGCACAAATGTTGCACCGATGACACTAAAACAAAAGACATAAAAAAGCAAAACGGCCCGTACGAATTTTTAAGGAATGGCGGGCGGCGTAAGCTTGGTCAATTCGACGCGCAGCGTTTCTAGAACAACCTTTCCCTGCCGGAAATACTTCGTCTCGCCCTTCTCATTGAAAAGGACCGTGAACGGCATTCCGCCCTGCCAATCCTTTGAAACGGATGAGATAACCGCGCTTTCGTCGGCGGTTTTCAACAAATAAGCCGGCATCTCGGCCTTCATCAATGCAAGAAATTTGGGGACCGCAACCGCTATATCCTCCGGATCGTCAAGCGAAACGGTGATAAAATCGATCTTGCCTTTGTATTCATTATCGAGCTTGACGAGGTCCGGGAATTCTTCGCGGCACGGATCGCACCATGTCGCCCAAAAGTTGATCAAAAGCGGCTTTCCGTTAGGCACGATCAGCTTTTTGAATGCCACTTCATCCACAAGCTTTACGACCACGGGAGCCGCAGATCGACTAACGGACGATTTGGGAGCGGGAGCTGTTGGCCGCTGGGCAGAGGCCGCAACAGACAAAATAAGGACGAAAAGCCAACCTTTTACGGAAGCTTTCGTCCATGTAAAAATGGATACTCTCATTTTTGTACTTTATTCAGCTATGCGCTTGATCGAGCAACCAAATGCGTTTGCCTTTGTCTTTGCGATAGGTTTGCCGCTTAACGAGGCATCGAATGCCGTCCGTAGATAATTATCGGTGATCGCCTTGCCAGACCGGTCATTGTCGATTGCGCCGTGATATTTCAAAACATTCTTGGCGTCGAAATAGTAAACCTCGGGCGTGACGGTTGCACCCAGTTTGTCGGCAAATACGTTTCCTTTGTCAATTAACATAGGAAACTTGTAATTTTCGGCGGCGTGCGACTTAACCCAATCCAACGACTCGGTCGAATTCGAGTTGATACCGATAAACGTGATGCCTTTGGCGGCGTAGTCGGCCGCTATCTGGCTGACGCGCTCATTATAGGCCTTGACGACCGGGCACTGGGCCGACAAAAATACTATGACGGCACCATTTTTGCCCTTCAAATCGTTGAACGAATGAGTTTTCCCTGCCGTATCCGGCAACGAAAAATTCTCCAGCGTAGTGCCGACCGCAAAATCCCCGGCTTCGCTTGTTGTCGGGATCAACACAAACGCAAGCATTGCAAAAACGGTAAAAAGAACAGCGCTTTTCTGCCTCATTATTTCTTACTCCTTAAATTGAGATCAGTAACATCGGATAGTTTATCAAGCCATCCATTTTGAAACAAGCTTTTGCAAGTTAATACGATCCTAAACCGATAAGTGTTTCGTGAGCAAACGTATGATGTTGGGAAGTGTGGCGAATGCGGTAACCCGGCATCGGCGGGGCGATAAATGCTATACTTTCGAGGATTATAACCATGCCAAAGATCGGTGACAACCTCGCACAATATAAGATAATTTCCGCCATAGGTTCAGGCGGCATGGGCGAGGTTTTTCTCGCTGAGGACAAGAGTCTTGGACGAAAAGCAGCCCTGAAATTCCTTTCAGCCCAGTTTGCCTCGGAACGGGAGCATTTGGACCGCTTTTTTCGCGAAGCGCGTGCAGCGTCCGCCTTGAACCATCCGAACATCTGTACTATCTACGAGATCAACGAGACAGGCGAAACTCCGTTCATCGCCATGGAGTACATCGAGGGTGAAACGGTCGCGGATATGATCCACCGGCGCCGCCGGAATGTTCGGCAGACGCTGGATATTGCGATCCAGATCGCCGGAGCGCTTGCGGACGCACACGAAAACGCTATTGTTCATCGGGACATAAAGCCCGCGAATCTGATCGTTAACCTGCGTGGACAGGTCAAGATCCTGGACTTCGGCTTAGCAAAAAAGACCGCGATGGACGGTGCCGAAGCCGCGAATCAACAAGTGACGCACGCCGGTGTCATTCTCGGCACTGCATCGTACATGTCGCCCGAACAGGCACGCGGGCTGGAGGTTGATAACCGTTCGGACATATGGAGTTTCGGCGTCTGTCTATACGAGATGCTGACCGGAAAACAGCCCTTTACCGGCGACACCGTAACCGACACATTTGCCGCGATCCTTACACGCGAGCCCGACAAGCCTTCAAAACACTTCGCCGAGATTCCGGCCGACCTGGAAGGGATAGTTCTCAAAACTTTGCAAAAGGCTCAGATCTCCCGTTATCAGAGCGCCCACGAATTGATGGCGGATCTGCGCAAACTAAACAAGCGTCTCGAGGTTGATGACGAGCGGTCCGGCCCCGCGGTTGCCTCCTCGGACGAACAAACTGAAGAATTTTCCAGTGCCTCGACCGACTATGACATTCCCAGAGTGACGGACGACGATCTGAGTAAGGCAAATCTGCGCCCGAATAATCTTACGGCGACATATTCCCGCATAATCGGCCGTGAGAATGAGATTGCCTCAATCTCAGAACTGCTTTTTCAAGACGACATCAGCCTGGTGACCATGACCGGGATCGGCGGCACCGGAAAAACGACGCTTGCACGTGCCGTCGCGGAGAGAATGCTGGTCGATTTTGATGACGGCGTGTTTTTTATAGAAATGGCGGCCGTCACGCAGCCAGACGTGGTTGCATCGACGATCGCCCAACCGCTTGGGATTAAAGAAGAAGGCGGAAAACCGGCGTTGGCAATGCTCAAGAATCACTTGCGCGACAAACAAATGCTCATTGTTATCGACAATTTCGAGCAAGTTGTCGGCGCCGCTTATCAGATTGCGGAGCTTTTAGCAGCAGCCGATCGATTGAAGATTCTCGTCACGAGCCGTGAAATCTTACATCTCAAAGCCGAGACCGAATTTCCCGTTCCGCCGCTCGATATTCCCGTAGCCGCCGCCGCTTTGCCGTTCGAAGAGCTTAAAGACAACGAAGCTGTCTCACTGTTTGCCGAGCGGGCGAGATTGGCGAAACCGTTATTTTCATTGACGCCGCAGAACATCGTAGACGTCGTCGCGATATGCGCCCGTCTAGACGGGTTGCCGCTTGCGATTGAGCTTGCCGCCGCCCGGATGCGGATTCTCAGCCCGGCCGCGATACTTTCAAAATTGGAAAACCGCCTCAACCTGCTGACCGGCGGAGCGAGAGACTTGCCGGAACGCCAGCAGACAATGCGCGGAGCGGTCTCTTGGAGCTATGACCTACTGAGTGAATTCGAAAAAGAAGTGTTCCGCAAACTCTCCGTATTTTCAGGCGGCTTTAGGATCGAAGCAGCCGAATTTGTTTGCGGTGCTTCGGATGGTCTGGAGGTTCTGGATGCGGTAAGTTCGCTGATAGACAAGAGCCTTCTGATCCAAAAGGAACTTTCCGGCGGTGAATCGCGATTCCGGCTGCTTGAAGTGGTTCGTGATTTCGCGTCGGAGTTGTCGGAATCAAATGGCGAGACAGAGGCCGTTCGCCGGAAACACGCCGAGTTTTATCTCGCGCTCGGCGAAACCGCCGAACCGTTTTTGCAGACCGCCCACTCCGATTTGTGGCTTAGCCGGCTTGAAGAAGAGCATGATAATCTTCGGGCTGCAATGCGATGGTGCCTGGCCAATGATCCGTCGATGGCTATCCGGCTGGCAGTCGCGGCTCGCAATTTCTGGCTAGTTCATGGCCACCTGACAGAAGGCTTTAGTTGGTTGAAAGCCGCTTCGGAGACCGGCTTCAAGCCTGACCCGGAACAAGGTTTCAAGCTTCTGAACGGGCTCGGACTCGCAGCAAGATTTAGCGGCGATTACGAAACCGCCCGCCTGGCCTATGAGGATGGCTTGGCGGCCGGACAGGAGGCCGGCGATAAGCAAGGCATCGCGTTGTCGAACAGAGGGCTTGGCCTTATCGCGATGCAGCAGGAAGATTTTGCTTCGGCGAAGCGTCATTTTGACGAGGGACTGTCCATAAGCCGCGAGTTGGATGACAAATTCGGCATCGCGATCTCGCTTAGTTTCCTTGGAGATCTGGCCCGGACCGAAGGCCGGAATGCCGAAGCTCGTCCTCAGTTTGAAGAGGCGGTCGAGCTTTTTAGAGCGTTGGAAAAAGGACCGGCTTTGGCGGACGCTTTAAATAATCTTGGAGCGGCTGTTTTCGGAATAGGCGACTCTGAAACGGCCAAAGTACATTTTTCCGAGGCTTTGAAAATCGCTGAAGGTTTGGCAAACAGGATAACTATTTCGTTCTCGCTTGATGGATTTGCCGCTATCGCGGTTGGAAACGGCGATTTCGAACGCGCTGCCCGATTATCAGGAGCCGCTGAAAGTTTGCGCGACTTGATAGGCTATAAAATAGAGCCCGCGGAACGCAGATTTCGCGACACCTATGTCACAAGAATTAAACAGCAATTGTCGGAGGATGAGGTCATTGTAGGTTTTAATGCGGGGCGTGAATTGAGCCTTGAAAAGGTAATCAACGAGGCTTCAGATCAACCGGTTTCGGCCGATCTCTCCGAACAGTCGGCGACCCTGTGAAGTCGATGAATTGGCCGGTGCGGAGCAGGAATCCCAACGCGCGAATCCGACGTGCGATTCAAGGCAATTCTAAGACACACGAATTTGGCGGAATGACTAACCAAACAGTCTCGGTAATCTTCTTTGTAAGTTTTTCGGCAAGAGTATTTCCATCGCGTCATCGACCGTAACGATTCCAGCGATATCACCTTCTTCGTCAACAACGGGCAGAGCGAGCAAATTGTACTCGGAAATCGTTTGTGCGACGTCTTCGGCGGAATCTGAGGGGTGTGCAAAACGAAATTCGCTTCGCATCGCGTCCGCGAGCGTTCGCGTGGGATCGGCGAGGATCAAGCTTCGAAGGCTGATCAAACCACAGAGCTTCCACGAACCTTCTTCCTCGACGACATAGAGATAATAGATCATGTTCGGCGTTTCGGCCATTTCCCGAAGCCGGGCGATGGTTTCGCCGACCGTAAGAGCTTTCGGAAACACGACGAACTCCGTCGTCATTAATCCGCCTGCCGTGTCATGGTCGAAGTGCATTAGCTCGGCAACATCGGCCTTTTCGTCGTCTTCCATCAAGTTGAAAAGCTCTTCCGCCTTTTCGTCCGACAGTTCGCCAAGCACGTCAACGGCATCATCCGGCGACATTTCCTCAAGAATGTCAGCCGCACGTTCCTCGTCCATATCCTCCAAAATCCGGGCCTGTGCTTCGGTCGACATCTCCTCGAGCGTGTCCGCTGCGATCTCGTCGTCCAAACTCTCGACAACCTCCGTACGATGTATCGGCGAAAGCGTCTCGGCCAGTTGCGCGATCTCAACCGGATGTAAGCGGGAAAGCTTGTCCTTTGAGGATTTTAGCTGAACGGTTACGGTCGCCGTATCAGTGGCCAGGTACCCGACATCAGCCCAATCGAGCACCTCTACCGGCCGGTCGCTGCCATAGAACCCTTTCGGCATCAGACGCCGAACGAAACCCTGTAGGCTGACGTCGGCTCCCGTCACCCGCCAAAAATCACCCACTTCGAGCAATTGGACGTCATTCACGCGAACGACGCGCTTACCGTCCACATCGATCAGCTGATTATCCAGCACGTCCTTCCCCAACAGAACCTCGCCCTCGCGGCGTTCGAAGGGCGTAAGGTCAAGTTTCGCCGAGCTCATCTTCGCACCGTGCAAGCCGATCGTCGATATATTGCGCCGTGGTATAAAGAAATTCCGACGGCGAAACCGGGCAACGAGACCGATGACCGGTGGATATTCCTCGCTACCGTATTTCACCAGGATATCGTTGATCGAAGCGATCTTTTCGCTTCTAGCATCGAAAATCGGCCGGCCGATGATTTGCGAAAGATAGAGCATCGGCTTAAAGATAACGTAACTTTTGCAAAGGTTGAAGTCGGGACGAAATTAACTGTACGTTTAGCGAAATAGATGATATTCTGAATTCCGTCAGCATCAACATTGTTTTCTCTCTATCAAAGTTTTTGGAAGTGTTCGCCTATTCGACATTTCCTTATTAAAGGAATCGAAAGTCGAATTTTGTTCGGGCTTTAGGTTTCGCCTCACAAAAATCAAACACACATTTCAACGGGCCTTTATTCAGTTTCCAGAGCCTTTAACCGTTCAGAATGAAAAAGCTGCTACCTATCATCCTCTTTTCTTCCTGCCTCGCAATGTCGGTTTCAGCCCAAAATGGGCCGAGAGCAATGGACAATTTTGACCGTGCACAAGGTGTTCTGGTCTATTATCCGCCCGTCGTTCCGATTTCAAAATTCACCAGTAAAACCACGGTGAAGCGGAAGCGCGGCTCGAAATGGGAAGTTGTTGTCGAGGACAAACTCGTAAGGAAGACCGCGAAAACAGGCCCGGTACTCGCTGTCACGGACGGCCTGGCCAATCGTGAGACCGTGCAGTCATTCGGCGGTAACAGGCTGGCGATGGGTACCAGTACTCACCTAAAAGGTTTTACTACCGGTAATATTCTTTACGACTCGTACATCGTCGATTCAAGCAGGCGTTACGGCATCGATCCGCTTTTGATCTACTCTCAGATGCATCAGGAGTCGTCGTTCAAACTGCACGCGACATCACACAAAGGAGCCAGCGGACTGATGCAGCTAATGCCGGCGACGGCCCGTCGCTTTGGCGTGACGAGCATATACGATCCGAAACAGAACATCGATGCGGGTGTTAAATACATGCGCTGGCTTCTCAATACGTTTAACGGCGATGTTGTGTTGGCCCTGGCGGGTTATAACGCCGGCGAAGGCGCGGTGATGAAATATGGCGGCAATGTCCCGCCGTACCGTGAAACACAGGAATATGTGAGGCGCATCTCAGCCCGATACAATTCGATCTCCGACCCGCGCTACGTTCAATCGGCACGTCGGATCTCCGGCCAGGTCGCGTCGAAGCTGAGCCAAAAGGAATCGAGGCCGCTGACGGTTTATGAAGCCGATCCGATTGCGGTAAAGCTGCCGAACGGACAGATGATGCTCTACAGCCAGTAAGCCAAAATTTCTCCACTTGTCTTTCGGGACATGCGGCCGGGCCAACCCGGCCGTTTTTTGTTCGATTCGGATAAATCCTGTATCATTCGCGTATGTTTTGCATAAAATGCGGCGCGAACAACCCAAACGAAGCGGTTTATTGCCTCAAGTGCGGAAATCAATTCGAACGCGAAGAAGAAACGCGGGTTGCTGCCAGGAACGTGTCGGTTGTCGAGACTAAAGGATCGCCGATATTCTCGATCACACCGACGTTGAAGTTTGTGAAATTGGGTTATCTGTTGGCGATCATCGGGGCATTTTTGCTCGTTGCGCTAATGAGCATTTTTCTTCCGTCAATCTCTTCGATCATCGCAATTCTTGTGGGATTGGTTTTGCTGCTGATACCCGCGTTCTATCATTTCAGACAGAAGCTTGTACGCTACACGCTGACGGATACGATGATCGAGATCGACAAAGGCATTATTTCGCGTTCAACACAGAATATCCCGCTCAGGCGTATTCAGGATGTGACGGTTTCGTCTACATTTTTGCAACGGATTCTGGGTTTCGGCGACATTGTGGTGGACAACGCCAGCGAAACGGGCAGCAAGGTAACGTTGGACAACATAGATTCACCCAGAAAATACGCGGATATCTTGTTGAAGCAAATGCGGCAGCTTGATAGAATTTAAACAGGATACGCAGGATGAATAGAGATAATCTATCCTGATAATTCTGTAAATCCTGTTTTGGTTTTGTCCATATATGAGAAGAATTTTCGTAACCGGCGGGGCAGGATTTATCGGGTCTGCCTTTATTCGCCTTATTTTAAGCGAACAGCCTGATGTGAACGTCATAAACTATGATGCTTTAACGTATGCCGGAAATCTGGAGAACCTCGCCGATATCGATCCGACCCGCCACACGTTTATCAAGGGCGACATCTGTGACCGGAAGGCCGTGCTTGAAGCGATGCCGGAAGATTGCGACGCCGTTTTCAACTTCGCCGCCGAATCACATGTGGACCGCAGCATTCAATCTGCCGACGAGTTTCTAAGGACAAATATTATCGGCACGCAGGTTTTGCTTGATGCGGCACGCGAACGGCGGGCGAAGCGGTTTGTGCAGATATCTACCGACGAGGTAATGGGAAGCCTGCCGGACGACAGCGATGACTTCTTTACCGAAGCCTCGCCGATGCAGCCCAATTCGCCCTACGCGGCGTCGAAAGCGGGTGCCGAGTTTGTTGTTAGGGCGGCACGGGAAACATTCGGGATGGATACTGTAATAACGCGCTGCGGAAATAATTACGGCCCGCGACAGTTCCCCGAAAAACTGATCCCGTTAATGGTAAGCAACGCGATGAACGATGACTTGTTGCCGGTTTACGGTGACGGCAAGAACGTTCGTGACTGGATATATGTTGATGATCATTGCCGCGCGATCTGGCTTGCTTATGAAAAAGGACGATCGGACGAGGCGTATAACATCGGGGCAAGGAACGAAAGGCAAAATATTGAGGTAATCCACTCGATCCTCGACGCTCTCGGCAAGCCGCACAGCCTGATAGGTTACGTCACCGACCGTCTCGGCCATGACCGCCGTTATGCCATCGACCCGACAAAAGCCGAAACGGAGCTTGGCTGGCGGCCGCAGACAACTTGGGAAGAAGGCATCCGTACGACCATCGGCTGGTACCGCGAGAATCAAGGCTGGGTCGATCACATACGAAACGGCGAATATCGTGAATATTACCGGTCGATGTACGGTAAACCCCTCGGCGCATGAAAATACTGATAACCGGAGCAAACGGCATGGTCGCCCGTTCCACGGTCGAGCATTGCAGATCGATCGGCGATGAGGTGATTGCTTCAACGCGAGATGATCTCGACATATCCGACCGCGAGGCGGTTTTCGCGTCGGTAGCGAATCACCGGCCGGATGCCGTTTTGAACTGCGCGGCCTACACCGACGTTGATGGGGCGGAAACGAATAAAAACGCGTGCTTTGGGGCAAACGCGGATGGAGTAGAAAATCTGGCCAACGCCTGCAAATTCGCAGAAGCGGGATTCGTAACCATTTCCACGGATTACGTTTTTGACGGTTTAAAGACAGGCTTTTACACACAACGGGACACGCCGAATCCACAGGGAGTTTATGCGAGGTCGAAGCGTGAGGGCGAGATTCGGGCCAGCTTCGCTTATTCGCGGTCGATCATTGTTCGCTCCGGCTGGATCTATGGACACGGAGGGACGAATTTTCTAAGTGTAATGTCAAAGTTACTTGCGGATGGAAAATCGATCCAGGCGATAGGCGATTCGTTTGGAACACCGACGTACGCCGGCGATTTGGCTAAACGGCTCCGCGAACTGGCAGAATCGAACCTGCCATGTACGTTTCACGTAACGAATTCGGGAAACGGAACCAGCTATCTGGGATTTGCAGAAAAGGTGTGCGAGATCGGCGAATTCGATCGGGGACTCATTCACCCCGCGTCGAAAAGCGATCTCAAGCGTCCCGCACCGCGGCCGGAGAATTCGAAACTGGCTTGTTTATTGAGTGAGCGGCTGGGTTTTTCTCCCTTGCAAAACTGGGAAGAGGCCCTCAAGGAATTTGTTATCTCATGTCAGAACCGGGAGCGGTAGCGACCGGCCTCCGCGAAGGATGAAGGCGGAAGGATGAGGGATGAATCGGGACAAACGTCACAAATCGCCTTATGCATCCTTCCGCCTCATCCCTCATCCTTCCATGAGGCCGGTCGCTACCGCTCGCGGTTCTGACAGCTAGCGTTTCTTTTTTGGCACCGATGCCGGTGCAGCCTCTTCAAAATACGGCGTATCGTCGGCCTCGCTCTTTCCGTAATAATCGTAATAACCCGAACCGTAATAATCGTATTCGATCGAGCTCGACTTGATGCCGTTTAACACGACACCGTAGATCCTCGCGCCGATATTGCCGAGACGCTGTTTAAAGCGCCGCATCAGGTGAATCGAGCTCTTGCCGGCCATTGCGACCAGAACCACGCCGTCAACCAATGTCGAAAGGATGGCGGCGTCGGTAAAGGAGATTGCCGGGGGCGAGTCGATGATCACGTGTTTATAGCGCCCGCGCAAAAACTGCAGCAGCTTCTTCATCTCGTCGGAACTCAAAAGCTCGGCGGGATTCGGCGGGATCGGGCCGCTCGTAATTACCCTAAGCTTCGGCAAGCCTTTACACCTTTTTATCAGATGCTCGGTGTCCTGCTCGCCCGACAAGTAATTGGTCAGCCCGCGCGTGTTCTCCATATCGAAATAGCTGTGCAGACGCGGCCGACGCAGGTCACAGTCGATAAGGATAACGTCAACATCGGACTGCGCGAGCGTGATCGCCGTGTTGATGGCCGTCGTCGTTTTGCCCTCGGACGGCTGCGACGACGTTACGAGAATAGTCTGCGGCGGCTTGCCAGCCGATGA
>JANNST010000061.1:0-14741 GCA_031402865.1 Chloracidobacterium sp.
AATTTATTCGCCGGTGAAAGTCGGCGGGCGTTTTTCAAAGAATGCGGCGACGCCCTCTTTGAAATCAGCAGATTTGCCCGATTGGACCTGGCAGGTGTGTTCGAGTTCAAGCTGTTGGAAAAGTGTATTTGAAAATGAAGCGTAGAGCATTTTCTTTATGCGGCCAATGGAGCCCGTCGGACCGGCGGCAAGTTTTGCGGCGAACTTCCCTGCTTCGTCCATCAGCGCTTCGGCCGGGACGACGCGGTTTATCATGCCGATCTGCAATGCACGATTGGCATCGACGGTCCCGCCGGTCATAAATAATTCAGCAGCGATCTTTTCGCCGACGGCTCGCGGCAGAAAGAACGTTCCGCCGCAATCCGGGGAAAGGCCGATGCGTACAAAAGCCTCATTAAAGCTTGCGTCTTCGGCAGCAACAATAAGATCGCAGGCAAGGGCAAAGTTTGTTCCCGCCCCGGCGCAGACGCCATTCACGGCGGCGATAAACGGAATTGGTGTTTCGCGAATAAGAACGATCACATTGTGCAGAGCCTTTAGCGGATCTTCAAGAAAAGCCTCAATGCGGCCTTCCTTTTTCCACATCGATTGCATCTCGCGCAGGTCTCCGCCCGAACAGAAAGCACGGCCGGAACCAGTGAGAATTACCGCTCGCGCATTATCAGCAACCGCTTTTTCGAAAGCGCCTCTTAGATCAAGGCTGAGTTGCAGCGACAAAGCGTTCAACGCATCGGGCCTATTCATCTGAACAGTAGCGACGTTGTTTTCAAATGTGTAGTTTACAGTTTCAAAACTCATAGGAAACAAATGGCCGCAAAAAGGCTCAAAAAACGCAAATAAGAAGAACCCACTTGTAAATTACGTACGGCTTTTTTTGAGCATTTTGTGCCTCTTTGCGGCTATAAATCAAGCAAATTTTGCGCGCGACCGGCTTGCCTCGTGGCATTCGCGGCAGAGTATGGAGCGTCCTACTTTAGGTTGAAATGGTACTTGATCGTGCTTGCCGCAGTGGTCGCAGACGATCTCGAACCGCCTTGGAGCATCGGCACCAACCGCAGCCTTTTTGCCGCGGCACTTCGGACACCGCTGCGGCGGCATCATGTTGCGCTGATAGAAGGTTTCCTGCTCTTTTTCGGTGAAAAGAAAGGTGTCTTTACACTGAACACACGATGTTTCAACGTCCGGCATAGCAGTTTCTCCTGTCTGATGTAGCTGATAAATAAATCTTATCACAACATAGGGCGAAACAGTTAAAGATCAAGATCGGGCCAATTCGGCGACGTGGCTCTTTACCGTCTGGCCGAGTGTTTCGAGATTGTATCCGCCCTCGAGACATGAAATGACACGGCCGCCGCAAGTTTCGTCAGCCCATTCCTTGACCGTCCGCGTCAATGAAACATAGTCGGGATCTTCGAGTTGTAGCTGCCCGAGCGGATCGGTCAGATGCGCATCGAAACCGGCGGAGATAAAAATCATATCCGGCTTCATTTTCGAAGCAATTTCGCCGATCGCGGATTCGAATATTTCCTTTTGAACACTGGCTAGCGTGTACGCTCGCATCGGAACATTCAGAGTCGTTCCCAGCCCGCGACTGTGCCCGGTTTCGCCTTTGGCTCCAGTGCCTGGATACCAAGGATATTGGTGCATCGAGAAAAAGAAAACGCTCGGGTCGGTGTAAAAAATGCCCTGCGTCCCGTTGCCGTGATGCACGTCCCAATCGATGATCGCGACCCGCTCAATATCCTTATACTTGTTCTGGGCGTATCGAGCGGCAACCGCGACGTTGTTGAAAATGCAAAAGCCCATCGCGTTCTCAGCAGTCGCGTGATGCCCCGGCGGACGCACCGCAACAAACGCATTTTGCGCCTCGCCCGTCATCACCGCATCGACCGCACGGCACGCTCCGCCGACGCCAAAAAGCGAAGCATCGAAAGATTTCATCGAGATCGTCGTATCCGCGTCGAGCCGGTCATTCCCGGCGGCAAACGCGTTCTCAACTCGCTGAAAATGCTCCTTCGTGTGAGCCGCCTGCACGATCCCCTGCTGAGCCTTCTCCGGCATGATCTCCAGCAATTCGCCCCAAAGTTTTTCGTCATTTTGCAGAGCATCCATCACAACACGGTAACGCTGCGGCATCTCCGGATGGCCTGGGCCCGTGTCGTGCTTTTCGTAGATCGGATGGTGGATGATCGCTGTAGCCATAAAATATTTTAACGCAAAGACGCTGCGAAGCAGAGTTTGGGTAACACAGTTCATGCGACAAGTTGCAAAAATTCTATGTGCCTCTGCGTCTCTGCGTTTAATCAGCTATATGAAAGCGGTTTCGTGAAGCAACTCGCCCTTTGCAAACCGGCTAAGTCCGAGGCACGAAACATCTAGAAAGCTAGCCTTCCCGTCCAGAATTATCTCACTCAACGCACGTCCTGTCGCAGGCGAATGCATTACACCGTGCCCGCTGAACCCGTTGGCAAAATACAGTCCGTCTACCTCGCAGCCGCCGAGTATAGCGTGGTGATCGGGCGTATTTTCGTACAATCCTGCCCGGCATTTTTCGCGGACGACCTCGGTTTCGTACAGAAACGAAGCGCGATACTTTGCCCGCCGGTAAACTTTCGCGATGAATGACTCGTCGAATTCGGTGTTGGTTGATGATGGTTCGTCCCGGTCGGCATAGGCGAAAAGGATATCGTGCCTCAAGGCTTCCCTCCTTACGAAGGAGGGGTGGCCGCGTTTCGCGGACGGGGTGGTTCTCTCCTTCAAGTCACCAGTCCACTCGCGGGCGGGCCGAAAATGAAAGCCGCTCCCGATATCAATGACCATCGGCAAATCTGCCGGCAATGGCACCGCCGACCGCGCCCAAACGATCTGCCGCCGCTGCGGTTCGACCGGAAGATCGACCCCGGCAGTCTCCGCCAATTCCCGCGCCCACGCACCCGTGCAAAGCACAACCTTTTCGCATTCGACGCGGCCCCGATCGGTCTCGATAGCTACCACCTTTCCGTTAAGGGTTTCTATCGATAAGGCTCGTCTGCCCAATTCGATCCTGGCACCACCGCACAAAGCACTTTCGGTAAATCCGCGCATCACGGCAAGCGGATTGATAAAGCCGTCATGTTTGCCAAAGCTTCCGCCGGTAATGTCGTCGCAGTTCATTCCCGGCACGATCTTCTTGATAGTTTCGGCATCAACGATCTCGACATCTTTCACGCCCAATTCCCGCTGTTTTTCGACATTACGTTTCAGATAATCAAATTGAGCGTCGGTCGTTGCAAAGAACAGATATCCACGGGGCTCATATTCGCAGTCGAACTCCCATTCGCTAAAAAAGCCGAGCGAATACAGCGACATTTTGATATTAATGTCCGTCTCAAACTGGGCACGAACGCCGCCGGTTGCCTTGCCGGTGGATCCCATTCCCTGCTGCGATTCGCGCTCGAGTATCAGCACATCGCGAACCCCACGCTCCCCAAGGTGATACGCGACGCTCGCACCTACAACACCACCGCCGATGATGACGATCTCAGCCTTTTTCATTATTCGGATTCGAAACCGGAAAGCTTAAGCACGAATTTTGGAACCATCGGTTCATTGGGCAATACGTATTCTTTTCCCTTATCGAGCGTCCAGCGATGCAGCCATGAAATACCCGCACGCCGCGTGAAATTATCAGGCAGCCGATAGGCATCGTCCTTCAAAGCTTGTTCCAGCGAGACGAAAGCATATCCGCGTTTTTTGAACATCGCGGCAAGGTCGTCGAAATAATCCGAGTTAATAAAATTAGCGTGGATCAGCAAAGTCTGGCTCACTTCTCTGCCCAGCAGCTTTACCGACTGCCGCTCCCAATATGCAAGCTTCGCCTCCATGTACGGCACATACGCGTCGCCGACCTGTTTCATCAGCTTCTTATCGCCTTTATCAAAAGCGATATCGTAAGCACGCGAGAATATGTAATCCGCGTTGTCGAACGTGATCGGAGCGACGATGTAATTGTGCTCGGCCAAAAACTTATAGATGGAAGTTTTAATGGCCATATCGGAGCCCGTCTGTAAAAACGGATGGCGGAAATATTTTATATCGCGTCCCTTCGCTTTTAGCAGCTCTTTGGTGATGATCTCGCCACGCAAAATGTCCGCCTGATAGGCCGTTACGTCGATGGCATCTGCACTTCGGTGCGAAAACGTATGGTTCCCGAGTTCCAGCCCGGCATCGAGCCACATCCGCAGCAGATCGATCTCCGCTTCAACGCGTTTATCTCCGTCATACAGTTTGTTCTCATTAACAAACCCAATGGCCGGAACCTTTGCCTTCGTGATATGGCCGAGAAGTTTTTTTGTTATCTCCTGCCGATTTTTCAGATCGCGACGAGTCGAAACGACCGGAAGATCGTCGATCGTCACAGCAACAGTACGTTTCAGCGTTTGGGCGAAGGCAGGGGCCGCTAAAATAAAAACTATAAAGAATAAAATAGACTTCATATCAGAGTGCTTTCACCTATCACTTATCACTTGTCACTTATTCCGAATGGTTAAGCTCGGAATAACTGATAAGTGATAGCTGACAAGTTATTTCGAAAAGACAAGCGAAAAATCGTTGAAACCTTTGAACTCTAACGCGTTGCCGCTAGGGTCGAGAAAGAACATCGTCGCTTGTTCGCCGACCTCGCCGGCAAAGCGGATCTTAGGCTCGATAATGAACTCAACGCCATTCGATTTCAATTTTTCGGCAAGGGCCTTCCAGTCGTCCATCGGCAGGAGAATCCCGAAATGCGGGATCGGCACCGCGTCCGAATCGACGCCGTTGCTCACCGATTGCCGCTTAAACTCAGGCGCAAGGTGAGTGACGATCTGATGGCCGTAAAGATCAAAATCGATCCAGCACTCCGAACTACGGCCTTCTTCGCATTCAAGCAAACCGCCATAAAACGCACGTGCAGCGTCCAGATCGTGAACAGGAAATGCTAAGTGAAATAAGTTTTGCATAAGATTATTTGCCACGAATTACACGAATAACACGAATGAGGGCACAAAAACCATTCGTGCAATTCGTGTAATTCGTGGCTAACTTCATAATTGCCTTTCTATTTAGCGGGCTTTGCATGGGAGAATGTGATCTAACCGTGAACGATAACATCGACAAATTTATCTTGGAGCTGGAAAAGAACCTCGCCGCCCGGACTTTCGTTAAACTGACGTTAGGCAATTATAAGGGCAGCGAGGCTTATCCGCAAAAGATATTTGTGCGTCAGGTCGATACCCAAAAAGGCTCGCGGTTATTGTTCCAGTATCGCCACGAATCGCGGGATGTCGTGAAAAATCTCGACTTCGCGGAAGCCGTTCGATCGGTAAGACAACATCTCGAATCGGGTTTCCGCAGCGGCCATTTGTTCACAACAGCCAGCGACTTCCAGTTAGAGATCGGAAAACGGAATTCGCGTCTAAAAGCCGGAAAACCGACATTCTCCGAACGGTCTTCCGTCAGCCACGACCGCGAGAAAAAGACGCTGATCGACCCAAACGCCTTCTATCTAAAAGCCCTCGGCATCGCGACCGACAGTGGCGAGATCCGTGCCTCCCAACAAGACAAATGGCGGCAGATCAACAAGTTCGTCGAGATACTCGCCCGTCTCGTCGAAAATTCGTCGTTGAAAGACAAAACGACCCTGCGAATAGTAGACATGGGCTCCGGCAAAGGCTACCTGACCTTCGCCGCCTACGACTACTTTGTCAGAACCGCGAGCGGTAGCGACCGGCCTCCTAACGGCTCCCCTCCTTTCAAAGGAGGGGTGGCAGACGACGCAACTCCCCTCCTGCCTGAGGAGGGGTGGACGCGTTTCGCGGACGGGGTGGTGGGAGGCGGCCTGTTGGGCGGAAACGCGACTGTTACGGAGCGTGCCTCCGAATGTGGCGCCAGCGCGCTTGTTCATACTCGCGTCTCTGCCTGTAGCGTCCAAATGACCGGCGTCGAACAACGTCCCGAACTCGTCGCCCTCTGCAACGACATCGCCAAAGCCGGCGGATTCGACGGCCTGAATTTCGTCCAGGGCACCATCGCCGATTTCGATCCGGGCGCGGTCGATATCCTCATCGCCCTTCACGCCTGCGACACCGCGACCGACGACGCCCTGTTCAAAGGCATAACAGCAAAAGCCGAGATCATCGTCGCCGCTCCCTGCTGCCACAAAGAGATCCGTCCGCAGATCACCCCGCCCGAAATGTTCGCCGGCATCCTAAAACACGGCATCATGCTCGAACGCACCGCCGAAACAATAACCGACGGCCTCCGCTCGCTCCTCCTCGAACGCAGCGGCTACACCACCAAACTCTTCGAATTCGTCGCCACCGAACACACGCCGAAAAACAACATGCTCGTCGGAACACGTAATTTAAACAAGATGAGTCAGCAAACCGACCAACAGATTCAGGAGATTACAGACCTCTTCGGTATCAAAAGTCAGAGATTATCAACCTTGCTTAAATTTTAACTTTCGCGCTTCTCGGATTCGGGAATAAATCCGCCTTACTTTTCCATATTCAAGTTAAGTCCTCAAGCAATTTGTAGAACGTAAAAGCTGAACCATTCGGCGAGGTTAGTGGTGTGTTTTGCACTTCGCTCACCTTATGCCGAGAAACTTAGTCAACAAATTAAACAGAAGTAAAAAGGGAGTAAAGTATGAAATTACAAAGTTTCCGATTTGTCGGTCTGATATTGGTGTTATCTTCAATCTTTGTCTTGACGGCGGTGCAAACTGCCACAGCCCAGAACGAAGAAAAGGTCACTGAACTGAGCCGTTCAGATTTCGATCCGAGAAATCGCTCAATCGTTCTAAATCGATCCGGCAGTTATCGGCTAACAGACGATGTCAACGTACGAAATGGCAACGCTTTCACAATTACGGCGTCTAATGTAACTCTTGATCTCGGCGGGCACACAGTGTCTACGGATGAATTCGGGTCAGGCAACGGGATTTTCGTAAATGGAGTAAGTGGGGTTGAAGTCCGGAATGGCAAAGTTTCCGGTTTCAACTTCAACGTGAATGTTACAAATGGCGTAAATATCCGGATCAGAAATCTCCAGATCTTGGGAAAAGGTCTTGCACCCGCACCGGGCCCAAGAGAATTCGGTGTTCTGCTGCTCCAAACTCGCGGGGCGTATGTTGAAAATAATACAATATCCTCGGTAAACCTTGGAATATTCATTCGCGGCGGAAACTCTACCGGCAATCGAATCTTCGAAAACGTGGTTATTGGCGGAGCAACGCCGTCAAGCAACCTGCTGGGTATTTGTTACAATCCGGCATCAGGTGCGGGAACCGAAGGGCCGCGCGGTGATAACATTTACAATAACCACATCACGCGTTTCGGATACGCATTCGCAATTAGCTCCGGTTCTGTTTTCAATGTTTTTAACGAAAATATCAGTGCTTCATTTATAGGGGCATTCCGTGAACCTGAAACTTTGACTGACAATGGCGGAACGAATGTCTCCGATGGAAACATAGGCGTGGTGATACCGGCTACCGTATTACCAAACTAAATGTTCACCTCGTTAACGAAGACTGTCGCTCAATATCGGCAGTCTTTTTTTTATTTCGCCATTACTTTAAGTTTAACGGCCTCTCATACTAGGATTTTTTGCGCTAATATTTCGGCGAGAGGTTACAGTTTATGCAATCAAACGCCGCTACACCTGACGAATACATCGCGAGCCTGCCGAACGACCGGAAGGACGTAATGACGAAACTCCGCTCGGCGATAAAAAAGAACTTACCGAAAGGGTTTGAAGAAGTGATGGGCTATGGCAGCATGGGCTGGGTGGTGCCGCATAGGCTTTATCCAGCCGGGTATCATTGCGACCCGAAGCAGCCGCTTCCGTTTCTCGGTATCGCGTCGCAGAAAAATCACATCGCCGTCTATCACATGGGCATATATTCTTCGACGGAACTGCTCGATTGGTTCAATGCCGAATGGCCGAAGCATTCGAGCAAGAAGCTGGATATGGGGAAATCGTGCATACGCTTCAGGAAACCCGCGGATGTCCCCGTCGCCCTGATCGGCGAACTGGCCTCAAAAATGACGCCGAAGGAGTGGATAGACCTCTACGAAAGCGTCAAGCCCGCCGGACGCTGATAAGCTTGGACGACCAAGTACAGGAGAATCAACACCTCTTTCTCCGGTTCAAGTTGCACTTACCACTTGAATTCTCCACAAAGCGTGTTGCATGCAAGAAATCATTGACAATACGTGCAACGCCATGGCAAAATGTCACTGAGTTTTTGGTCTTTGAAACGAGATTATCGCCGGAATGTCAGAGATTGTGTCGGTGATCGCTTCAAAACATTGTTCTTGCTGTAACTGTTGAAATAGCGTGGTTTATCGCAGATCGTTCCATTTAGAATTATTCTTTCATGTTATGGAACGATATTTGGCGATAAGCTCAGTGATCCTAACACTTAGGCCGTCCCAGTTTGGACATAAGTGAAACTTTGGCAGTTTGAATTTCTTTGTGAGCTTCGTGTTCTTCCCTTTTGTGAACTCTGTGTCAATAATCGCTTTATACTTAATAAGAGTAAGATAAAATTTATGGGAGTAACCGAACGCACTGAACTCATCCTTATCCTTGCCGGATTGGCTATCGTCCTCTTTTTTTTCATTACAGGGTTTACTACGGGTTATCTGCTGGGTAGAAGGTCAGAGCGAAAAAATATTAGCCAGTAATTGTCCTGCGGTCGGGCAACACAAATTAGGACACTGACCTTCTAGCCCAAATACTTGACCGAACTCACGGTTCGGCGTATGATCAAGGATTGCGTTATATCGCACATCGCTTATATACGGCGACAGGAAGTGAGATTATGAAACAAGAAATTCATCCTAATTATCAGGAAATCAGTGTAGTTTGTGCATGCGGCCATTCGTTTAAGACTCGTTCGACGATGAAGGACGATCTGCATGTGGAAATTTGTTCGGACTGCCACCCGTTTTTTACCGGCAAGCAAAAGCTGGTCGATACGGCAGGACGCGTTGACAGGTTTAAACGCCGATACGCACGCGGTGCCGAGCCCGCACCGGTCCAGGCGGCAGAGGAGGCCCCGGCCGCAGAAGTCGCTGAAACTGCGGAAGTTTAGACACTGTGTACCTACTGCCAAACCAGTATTAGCCAGACAAAATTCGACGCCGGCTCTTTTGAGCGCCGGTCGCTGACGGTGTACTCAGAATACGCCCGCGACAGGTGAAAAAAAGGCCGGCGTTAGTCATTTTTCGATCCTATGGAATATTTCTACAAGATCGACTGGGAAAAGCTTTTCACTCCGCACGATACGTTTCTGGAAATGGTTATCCGCGGAACGCTGATGTTCATGGCAATGTATGCCTTGCTGCGTCTTTTCCGCCGTCAGGCCGGGACGATCGGGATCGCCGACCTCCTGGTAGTGGTCATGATTGCCGACGCCGGTTCGAACGGCATGACCGGCGAGGGATTTTCCATAACCGATGCCGTTGTTGTAATTACGGTAATCGTATTGTGGGACTGGGTGTTCGACTGGCTGGGCTTCAAATCCAAACTCGTGGCGAGAATTTTGGAAGCTGAGCCGCTTGAGGTAGTGAGAAACGGCCGTATACTTCGCCGCAATTTGGAGCGTGAGTTGATTACCGAGGAAGAATTGATGAGTCAATTACGGCTGCAAGGTATTGATGACGTTGGCAAGGTAAAACTGGCTTGTTTAGAGGGCAGCGGAGATTTTAGCGTGATAAGATTCGATGATGGCGATGCTCCGGGCAACAAATCGTCTAAAAAAGCCGTCAATTAAGCGTATGAATTTGAAAAACCGCACAAGAACAATGAAATTCCTGCACACGGTGTTCGCTGTCGAACGCGACCTCATCGTCGGCGGGCAGGCCGTTATGGAAGGCGTGATGATGCGTACGCCGAGCGCGTACGCAATCGCCTGCCGCAAATCTGATGGCGAGATAGTTACGACCGCCGAAGTGCTGCCGAAATGGAGCGATACGTATAAATGGCTTAATCTGCCTGTGTTAAGGGGCGGTGCGACGCTGATCCAATCGATGGCGTTGGGCATTAAAGCGTTGAATTTCTCCGCGAAGATTTACGAAGATGACATGAAGGCCCAGGAAGAGCTGACAAAAGAAAAAGTATTTGAAACCGAGGCCGCACTTGTTGACGGAACGCTGGACGAGAATTTCACCAAGGCTCGGGTGAAGGTCATCATGCCGGAAAAGAAGGAAGATTCGAAAGCGAAAAAAGCTTCGCAATCCGCCGGCGCCGTCGGCTCGATCATATTTGCACTTGGGTTTAACATTCTTTTGTTTATCGTCGCACCGCTTTTGCTGACGAATGTTTTATTTATCTCTCTCGGCTGGGCGGCGGCCCCGACGCTGGTTGCCGACGCTTCGTGGCTGGAAACGATCAAGGCTTATATTTGGCATATTAAACTCGATTCACTCCCTCTTTGGGTTTCGTTCAACCTGATCGACGGCGTGATTCGGATGTTCTTTTTTGTCGTCATGATCCTTTCGATGTCTTATCTAAAAGACATACGACGCGTTTTCGAATACCACGGGGCCGAACATAAAACTGTTTTTACGTGGGAAAAGGGACTGGAATTGACCCCCGAAAACGCTACGACCATGAAGCGGCAGCATCCGCGATGCGGAACGTCGTTTTTGATGGTTGTAATGCTTGTCGCAATCGTCCTGTTCTCGTTTATCAATTTCGAGTTCTTTTTGTGGAACCTGCTGGTGCGTATAGCTTTAATGCCTTTGGTAGCGGGCCTTTCGTACGAGATCATCCGCTACGCGGCGAAAAAGGAATCGTCCGCGATATTTAAGGCAATGACTCTGCCCGGCCTTTGGCTCCAGAACATTACGACACAAGAGCCGGACAACGAACAGCTTGAAGTGGCGATAAGGGCACTGGATGAATCGCTAAAACTCGAGCCGCAGACGGCTTAAAGCAATTTGCACCACAGAGCCACAGAAAATACTGAGAAGGCAAAAAAAGAACTTCTTATCTCTGTGCACTCTGTGGCTCTGTGGTGAATAATTCTTATGTTAGAAAAGCTGGCACAAATCGAGAAATCCTACGAGGACCTGACCGCTCAGATCTCTTCGCCGGAGTTTATGACCGACATGTCGCTTTACGCGAAGGCGATGAAACAGCACCGCAGCCTCGGCATAATCGTAGAAAAATATCGCGAAGTCAAGAAAATGCGCGAGGCCCTGGCCGAAAGCAAAGAGATGATGGCGGCCGACGACGAGGAAATGCGCGAGCTCGCCCAAGCCGAGATTCTTGAGATCGAAGAGAAACTTCCGACCGCCGAAGAAGACCTAAAAGTGCTTCTGCTGCCACAGGATCCGAAGGATGAAAAGAACGTAATCCTCGAAATCCGGGCCGGAACTGGCGGCGACGAAGCGACGCTTTTTGCGGCCGAAGTTCTTAGAATGTATGCCCGCTATGCCGAACGGCAAGGCATGAAAATGGAGATTCTCGAGACTTCGGACACGGGCGTCGGCGGTATCAAGGACGCCGTGGCCGTTATAGAAGGAGATCGCGTTTTCTCGAAAATGCGATACGAATCAGGCGTTCATCGCGTCCAGCGTGTGCCGCAGACAGAGACGAGCGGGCGCATTCACACATCCGCTATTACCGTTGCGGTTCTGCCGGAGGCTGAAGAAGTCGATGTTCAAGTTGATCCAAAGGATCTTCGCGTCGATTATTTTTGCTCTTCGGGACCCGGCGGACAATCTGTGAATACCACGTACTCAGCCGTACGCCTGACGCACTTACCGACCAACGTTGTCGTATCGATGCAGGACGAAAAATCGCAGATCAAGAACAAGGAAAAGGCAATGCGCATTTTGCGTGCCCGCCTGCAGGAGCTTGAAGAACAGCGGCAGCACGACCTTGAGGCCAGCGAACGGAAATCGATGGTCGGCAGCGGCGACCGTTCGGAAAAGATCCGAACGTATAATTTCAAGGAAAACCGCGTCACCGATCACCGTATAGGCCTCACGGTTCACCAGCTCGATCTGGTGCTGGACGGCCAGCTTGATGAATTTATTGAGGCCCTGACGACGCATTACCAAACCGAAAAGCTGAAAGCCGAGGCAGTCACTGCATGATCCCAGCGATTGTCTTATTCCCTCTCTTGCATTAGATTGCTCTTATGGAAACGAGAAGCGAGGTATTCGATCTGCTCGAAAATCAACGGGAATCTCTCCGCCAATTCGGCGTTAGAGAGCTGGGGATATTCGGATCATTTGCCCGAAACGAACAAACACCCGAGAGTGATGTAGATGTTCTGGTCGATCTTAAACGTGAGACATTTCGCGATTTCATGGGCTTGCTCTCCTTTCTTGAAAAACTTTTCGGTCGGAGGGTAGATTTGGTTATGAAAGATTCGATCAAGCCGATTATCCGGGACCGCATTTTGAAAGAAACAATTTATGTCTCGGGATTCTAGGCTTTACATCGCGGACATCATCCAGTGTTGTGATCGGATTAATGAGTATGTGATTGAGCACACGTTCGAGTCGTTTTCTGAGGATTATAAGACGATTGATGCCGTTGCCCGCAATCTGGAGATAATTGGAGAAGCGGTAAAAAATATTCCAAAAGAGATTCTTGCTTTGCGGCCTGAAATAGAATGGACGGACGTGGCTCGCTTTCGGGACGTAATCGCGCATCAGTATTTTCGTGTAAAACTCACCGTTGTTTGGGACGTTCTCAATAACGAACTAGACGCTATTCGCTCGGCTGCTTCAGAATTGTTGGATGAAGCTCCTGGGATCGAAGATTAATAATGCCCTCGCCTACTCGTCTTTACTTGGTCAGACACGGCCAATCCGCCGGAAACGCCGAAGGGAGATTTGGCGGGCATGGGCCGACTCCGCTTTCAGACCTTGGACGGCGGCAGGCCGAATGCACGGCCGAGATGCTTGCGAAAGAGGGCGTTTCGGCTATCTATGCCAGCGATCTTATGCGTGCGGTCGAAACGGCAGAACCACTTTCCGCGTTAACTAACGTTCCGGTCTATAAGACGCCTGCATTTCGCGAACGGCATGTCGGCGTACTCGAAGGGCTTACCTTCGACGAATCGAAACAGCAGTTTCCCAAGGATTATTACGCCCTCGTAAACCGCAATATCCATCACGTCATCACGGATGGAGAAAGCTACCGAAATCTGCTTCGGCGCAGCACGGGACAACTCTGGGAAATTCTACGCAACCATCAGGGCGAAAAAGTCGCCGTTTACTCGCACACAGGAGCGATTTGTTTTCTCACACTTCACCTTATGGGAGCGATTCACCGGACTACAAAACAAACCCCGTGGATCGTCACCTCGAACTGCGGCATTAACCGCTTCGAAATTCGCGGCCGAAACAACATCCGGGTAATCGCCCTGAACGACACCCGCCACCTGGCTCACATTACCGGCAACGATTCGTTTGCCGCACGGTGAATACGGCAAACACTTGACTTTTGGGCCAGTTTTGAATTAACTAACTTACAAATCTTTCTATTCGGAGAAGTGCCATGAAATTAATAATGAAGTTGTCGACGATCTCGGCTCTTATCGCCATCAGTGTAACCGGGGCCGTTGCCCAAGACGACGAAGCCCGATCTCAAAGCGGACTCCCGGGATTCATTGGAAGTCGTGGATCAACTAATCCAGGAAATGGCCAGGATGCACGGCTTTCCGGAACGGTTGAGATTCAAGGTTTCATCGACGCAAATAAGGCGCCTGTACTTTCCGTGATGGTCCTCGCAAACGGTGTTGTGGTCGCTCGCCAGACTGTAAAAAACAAAGGAGGATTCAGTTTTACGGGGATTCCAAGGAACGGTGTGACCCTGGTCGTTCAGGCTGATAATCAAGAGATCGGAAGCTATCCGATGGGCACGCTAACGCCGCCGCCGATGTCCAACCGCAAGGATATCTTCCTCACATGGTCCAATGCTGCCACCGCAACGCCTCCAAAGAATGAGGTTCTCTCGGTCCGCAATGCGTATTCGCGGACGGAAGAAAATCAAAAGGCTTTCGAAAAGGCCATCGCCGCCACCAAAGAAAGGAACAGTTCCAACGCCGTAAAGCTTTTCAAACAAGTTCTTGAAAAAGATGATAAAGACTTTGTTGCATGGACGGAGCTCGGAAATTTGTTCTTCAAGGAAGAGAAATATCCGGACTCGGAAAGTGCCTATCAAAAGGCCATCACCCTCAAATCGGATTTTATCCCGGCGCTCGTAAATTTGGGCAAGCTGCAATTGAGTCAAAAACAATTCGAGCCTGCCGTTGCGACCTTGGGCCGTGCTGTTGAACTCGAGCCAAATTCGGCTGAGGCCCATCATTACCTTGGGGAATCATACTTACAGGCAAAGAAAGGAACAAAAGCCGTTGAGCATTTAAACAAGGCTATTGAGCTTGCCCCGAAAGAAAAAGCCGAGATTCACCTTAGGCTTGCAATGCTCTACAATGCAGCGGGAATGAAGGATAGGGCCTCAGCTGAGTACAAGGCATTCCTTGAAAAAGTGCCCGAGCATCCCGAAAAAGCAAAGTTTGAAAAGTATATAGCGGAAAACCCGCCTAGATGAAAAAGAGGTCGTCTGAAAAGTGATTCGGGCGGCCTCTTTTTTTGTTGTCAGATTTGGGCAGGGTGGTTTAGTGGTTGGTGCTGAATCTTTGGAGGTTGTGGGCGAGGGCGATGAGGCCGAATTCGGTTGTGGTTTTG
>JANNST010000062.1:0-8602 GCA_031402865.1 Chloracidobacterium sp.
TTCATCATTTCGATCGCACAGCAAGCCAATCCAAAGGTCGCCGGCCACAAGCTGGATTTTCTTGACCAGTTGATGACCGCATCGAGCTTGACCGTGACGACATCAGGCAACGATTCGAATAATGTATTTTCTAAACCCATAAATAATAGTCAAGAGTTTGGAGTCGTGAGTCTTGAGTTAGAAGTTCTTCGATTTAATCTTGCTCCTGCTCAAGACTCTCGACTCCAGACTCACGACTAATTATTTATGGGTTTAGAAAATACATTATTCGAATCGTTGCCTGATGTTGTCACGGTCAAGCTCGACGCCATCGTCAACTGGTCACGGAAATCCAGCTTGTGGCCGGCGACCTTTGGATTGGCGTGCTGTGCGATCGAGATGATGAACACGGTTTCTGCACGCAACGACCTATCAAGATTTGGAGCGGAGACGTTTCGCGCATCGCCGCGGCAAGCCGACGTGATGATCGTCTCGGGCCGTGTGTCGCGAAAAATGGCCCCGGTGCTTCGCCGCATTTACGATCAAATGCCTGAGCCGAAATGGGTAATCTCGATGGGTGCGTGTGCCACTTCGGGCGGAGTATTCGATAATTACGCGATCGTCCAGGGCGTCGATAAGATAGTGCCGGTCGATATTTACGTTCCCGGCTGCCCGCCGCGTCCGGAAATGCTGGTGCACGCGATAATGATGCTGCAGGACAAGATTATGGGCGAATCGGTCAAGGATCGACGCGACACGTTCGAGCCGGAATCGCGTGTTTCTATTGTGCCCGGCACGCTGCCGGTGACCGAAGGTACAGCCCTTGAGCGTGAAACGGAGATCGAAGTAGCACAAAATCAAACGTCACGACCGTATTCAATTCCGTCGCGGCACGAAAAGCGTCGCTCGTCCTAAGAATTGGAATCGTGTGTCAGTAGCCCGCACGTAAGTAAGGGCTCTCTCGGCCACGTTGAGCCCTTACTTACGTGCGGGCTACTGACACGTTTAGGCTACTGCAAATATTTTATGACTGAAAAGCTTCACGAATTTGTCGAAAAATTGAAGGAAGAAAACGCGGCCTGGGTTACCGACGTAATCGCGGCGTTCGACGAAGTAACGGTGATCGTACCGCGCGAATCGATAGTAGATGTTTGTTGGTCGCTGAAGTCCAAACACGGCTTCGATATGCTTGCCGACCTTTGCGGTGCCGATCGCGGCCCTGAGGAAGAACCGCGGTTTGAAGTCAATTACCACCTGTTCTCGACGACCCACTACAGCCGCTTGCGGCTAAAAGTTTTGCTTTCTGAAGATGAACCGAAAGTTCCGACCGTCACAACGCTTTGGAAAACAGCCGATTGGCACGAGCGGGAAACATACGACCTGTTCGGAATCCTTTTTGACGGACATCCCGATCTCAGGCGCATTCTGCTTCCAAGCGATTTTGACGGGCATGCGTTGAGAAAAGATTACCCGTTGCGTGGATACGAGCCGTACAGCATGAATTAGTGAGTCGATAATCGTCAATCGTCAATCGAAAATGCGGCGATTTACGATTTACGAATCACGATTGACGAACCTATGAGCACAGCAGTAGAAAACATTCCTAGCCAGTTCGAGGTCATGGACCAGTCGCTTGAGTCCGAGATGACGCTGTCGATGGGGCCGCAACATCCTTCGACGCACGGCGTTTTGCGGCTCGATCTGCGTCTCGACGGCGAACTGGTCGTCAAGGCTATTCCGGACATCGGCTATCTCCACACGGGAATGGAAAAGCTCTTTGAATACAAGAAATACCAGCAGGGCATCGTCATAACCGACCGGATGGATTATCTTAATCCACTTGGCAATAATCTCGCGTATGTGATGGCGGCGGAGAAGCTACTTGGGCTTGAGATTCCTGAACGTGCACAGGTGATCCGCGTTCTGATGTGCGAGCTGCAGCGGATCGCGTCGCACATGGTTTGGCTTGGCACAAGCGCACTCGATCTTGGTGCAATGAGCGTTTTCTTTTTCTGTTTCCGCCAACGGGAAAAGATACTGAACCTGATCGAAGCCGCATCCGGCGGACGCATGACCCCAAGCTATTTCCGTATCGGCGGCCTAATGATGGACTTGCCGGCGGGATTCGACAGCCGGTGCAAACAATTTAGCGCTGATTTCCCTGAGGCTTTGGACACGTTCGACACGCTCGCGACCGGAAACACGATCTGGCAAAGCCGTACAAAAGGCGTCGGTGTGATAGACAAAGAAGAAGCGATAAATTGGGGCCTGACCGGGCCGTGCCTTCGCGGCAGCGGCGTTGAGTTAGATCTCCGCAAGGTAAACCCGTATACAGGTTACGAAACCTACGATTTCGATATTCCGACCGAAACCGACGGTGACGTATGGTCGAGATATAAGGTGAGGATGCGCGAGCTTAACGAATCGCACAAGATCGTCCGCCAGGCTCTTGAGCGTTTGAAACCAGGCCCGATCAAAGCCGACGCACCAAAGGTCGTCCTGCCCGACCGCGACGACATGCGAAAGCACATGGATTCGCTAATCCATCATTTCCTGATCGTCGCCGAAGGCTTCAACGTCCCGGCCGGCGAAGTTTATATGCCGATCGAAGCGTCAAAAGGCGAACTCGGCGTCTACATGAAATCCAACGGCGGCCCAAAACCCGAACGCGTCCACTTCCGAGGACCGAGCTTTGTGAATCTCTCCGCACTGCCCGTAATGAGCGAAGGCGAAATGGTCGCGGATGTTGTTGCGATTATTGGGAGTTTGGATATTGTTTTGGGAGAAATCGATAGATAACAGATGCCGGAAGAAATTTCTGACAGTCAATTCAAATCCGAAATGATGCGTCATATGCAGACGCTGATTTTAAAGACAGGCGAACACGACAAACGGTTCGAAATGATTGACGGGCGTCTGGAGGTTCTGAGCGAGCAAGTTCGAATCGTCGACGGCAAGGTGACAGATATCGCTTCGAAGTGATCGAGATCGATAAGCGCCTCATCGTGGTCGAGGCGAAACTAAGCCTAATGGAAACCAAACTGACATCTCTAGAAAATGAGGCCAGACAAATCCGGCTTGAGATGAATGAACTCAACGAGAGTGCCGGAATGCATGTTGAGTTTCGTAAAGAACTGGACCAGCTTGAAGTTCGCGTCTTTCGGTTGGAAGAAAAGTTATCTGCGTAGAAAATTATTATGGCCGGAGAATACGACAAGAAATTTGAGGAAATTACCGGGATTCTGCAAAAGATGCAGAAGTCGGTGGGCGGGCTGGACGAATTGCGAATGGAAGTTCGCGATATCAGAAACGAGCTCCGCGATACCAACTCCAACGTCAAGATTCTGAACCAAAAAGTAGACAGACTTTCCTCTCAGTTCAACGACGTCGGTGTAATGGCGATAAAAGATCATACCCGCGTCGATAATTTGGAGGGACGGGTAGATGTCCTCGAAGCCGGGGCGCACTAATCGAATGGCAACAGCTACACCTACAAGCTACACGGATCAAGTCCTCGTCTCGGACGAGGTGGCGGAGTTTTCACCGGAGATCATTGCCGAGATGAACGCACATGTGGCGAAGTATCCGCCGGAGCGGAGCCGTTCGGCGTTGATACCGCTGCTGATGCTTGTCCAACGTGAACGCGGGTGGATCGACAATCCCGGCGTTAATTTTCTCGCGGAGTTCTTAAAGCTGGAAGTCACCGACGTTTGGGAAACGGCGACGTTCTATTCGATGTTCAACCTGCGGAAAGTCGGGCGGCATCACATCCAGATATGCAAAACCTTGTCATGCAGGATTATGGGCGAGCCGGATATCACCGGGCATATCTGCTCGAAACTCGGTATTCACGCGGGCGAGACCACCCCAGACGGTAAGTTCACCGTCTCGCTGGTCGAATGCCTCGGAAGCTGCGGCACTGCACCGATGATGCAGGTCGGATTTGATTATCACGAAGATCTGACGACGGAGAAGGTGGATAAGATTTTAGATTCGTGTCAGTAGCCCGCACGTAAGTAAGGGCTTGTTGTTGCTAACCGGAAAAGCCTTACTTACGTGCGGGCTACTGACACTTACACACTATGAGCAACGGCGAAATAATAAAAGGTCTCTACAACGACTTTGCAACCGGCAATATTCCCGGAGTTTTGGGTGCGATGGATGAGAATATCGCATGGACCGAGGCCGAGGGATTTATCTACGGTGGAACGTACACCGGCCCGAACGCGGTTCTCGAAAACGTATTTATGAAGTTCGGGACCGAATGGGAAGGGTTCTCGGCGGTTCCCGATCAAATAGTTGACGGAGGTGACATTGTTGTCGGTTTAGGAACATATTCCGGCAAATATCTCAAAACCGGTAAGAGCGTGACAGCTCCCTTTGCTCATGCGTGGACACTGCGGGACGGAAAGATCGTAAAATTTATTCAATACACGGATACGCTGGTTGTTGCACGGGACTTAGGACTATAACTTTTTGTCAGTAGCCCGCATGTAAGTAATGGATTTCTCGCCAGCAACCGAATAAAGCCCTTACTCACGTGCGGGCTACTGACACTAGAAAATAAGCCCTTACGTGCAGGCTACTGACACTAGACTATGGAAATCAAAGCAATCGGCTGTGAGCCGCTTCAGCTAAAGCGAATGCACATCAAGGATGGGCATACGCTAAAGGTTTATCAAGACACAGGCGGATACGCATCGTTGAAAAAAGCTCTCAAAATGGCTCCGGCGGACATTATCGAGGAAGTGAAAAAATCTTCGCTAAGAGGCCGCGGCGGGGCCGGATTCCCTACCGGGATGAAATGGTCGTTCGTTCCGAAAGATTCGCCGAAAGAAAAATACATCGTCTGCAACGCTGATGAATCAGAGCCGGGTTCGTTCAAAGACCGCTATTTGATGGAACGCGATCCGCATTCGATGATCGAAGGGATGATAATCGCCGCGTACACGCTCGGGGCGCAGACCGGCTACATCTATACGCGTGGCGAGTACAAGTATCTGATCGATATTATGGATGCTGCTCTGGCCGAAGCTCGCGAGGCAGGCATCCTTGGCAAGAACATTTTTGGCTCAGATTTTTCTTGCAATATCCACACGCATACGGGCGCAGGCGCGTATATCTGCGGTGAAGAGACTGCATTGCTGTCATCGCTCGAGGGTTTTCGCGGCCACCCGCGTATGAAGCCTCCGTTCCCCGCCGTCGAGGGCCTCTATGCTTCGCCAACGGTCGTGAATAATGTTGAAACATTCACATCGATCCCGCAGATCATCGAAATGGGCGGCGAAGCATGGCGCGATCTCGGCACCGAAAAATCGGGCGGCACTAAACTTTGGTCGGTTAGCGGACATGTCAAAAAACCGGGCGTTTACGAGCTTCCGATGGGCTATTCCGATATGGAAAAATTCATCATGGAAGACTGCGGCGGGATGCTTCGTGATGACAAAAAGCTCAAAGCTGTAATTCCCGGCGGATCGAGTGTTTACATCATGAACGCCGGCCAGATCCTCGGCAAAAATGTCACGCTCGACTACGAGGGCCTTGTAGCGGGCGGCTCGATGCTCGGCACCGGCGGCATGATGGTGATGGACGAGACTGTCGATATAATGGAGACGACCAAAAACCTTACCGAATTCTACAAACACGAATCCTGCGGCTGGTGCACGCCGTGCCGAGAAGGCACCGATTGGCTCGTTAAAATTTTCGACCGCATCTCTGCCGGCGGCGGGCGCCCGGAAGACGCTCAACTTCTTCTGGATATCTGTGACAACATCGAAGGAAAAAGCTTCTGCCCGCTCGGTGATGCAGCCGCTTGGCCGATTCAATCGGCGGTAAAGCAGTTTCCGGAAGATTTTAAGAAATGGCTGTTGAATAAAACGAACGGTCATAGCATAGAGGCGAATGTTTAGTTTTCAGTGCTGTCGACCGATTTTTTCCTCTTATTCATTCTTGTTCATCTTGCTCGGTGGTTAACGGTTTTCTGACTACCACCGAAGAAGAGAAAACTAGAAGGGAAAAAGGTGATTGAGAATTGAAAGGTTGGTAGAGATCAATATATGAAGGGCAACGGAGAATGATTAGATTTAGATCAATAAAAAGTTTCATTTTGGCGACTGCGTTTATTACCGCCTTCTCGGTTTCTGTTCTTTCTCAAGGAGCAGGCCTAGTCAGTTCTCAGCGGACCGCGACGATTACGGCAGCCGCGTTCAACAAGCGAATGGCTGCGGTTTATGGCTCGTCTGCACCCGAAGCTCTTCGGGGATCTTTGAATTTATACAAAGTAACTTACCGCTCGCGTGACGCTAACGGCAGAAACGCCGTGCTGTCCGGCCTTGTCGTCGTTCCGGCAAATGGTGCGCCGAACGGCTTGGTTGTTTTTAATCACGGAACGACCGTTTACAACAACAACATGCCTTCGCGATTTGTCGGCGCCGCTAACGGAACAGAACCCGAAACGGCGATGCTTGCGTTTGCTTCGGGCGGATATGCCATCGCCATGCCGGACTATATCGGCCAAGGTGATCACACGGGCGGGCACCCGTATCCGGCAAACGTTATCAATAGTTTTGCCGGCATGGACCTTATAAAACCTGCTCGGGCTGTTGGACGCCGAAACAATGTTGAGATCGGAAATTCGTTGTACATCACGGGATATTCCGAAGGCGGCGGCATCGCAATGGCGCAGGTTAGAGAACTTGAACGCTCGAGCGATCCTGCTCACCGGGTAACCGCGGCAGCTCCAGCTTCCGGCCCATACGATCTATCCGGCGTGACCCGCGATTTTATGTTGGAGCAGCCGACGGATCAAGCCGGTTTCGTAGTGCGTACCTATCTTCTTGGTGACCTTGTATATTTTCTGCACAAGAATAAAGGCATAAAGATCACCGATTATTTTAAGCCTTCGATGGCGTTTGCGATAAACAACGCATATGGCGGCAAGACAAAGGATGCAGATATCATAAAGCGGATCGGCGTCACGGCAATGCTGATGCGGGCAAAAAACAATATTTTTAATGTCGTCACGCCAAAATTCAAGCGGGCGATGGAAACCATGGATCTTCGTGATCCGGCTGTCAAATTATTGAAAGACAACGACACCTACGATTGGTCGCCGCGATCCAAAATGCTGCTGATCAATCTTGAGGGCGACACGATCGTCTCGCCGAAAAACACACAAGTTGCGTTTCAGACAATGCGGCGGCGAGGAGTGGGCCGCGACTCGCTTCGGAGGGCTGTAATACGAGATTCGACTCTAAATCACGTCACCGCCGTTCCATCGGCAATGCTAAAGGCCCGCCAGTTTTTCGATGGAGGATATCCCGGGGTTCGTGATCTGGACGAAAATTAGGTAGTATTTTTGATTCACTAATAAAGTTAGATTTTGAGAGGTAATAATTATGGGAAAAGGTGATAAAAGAACGCGTCGAGGCAAGATATTTGCCGGAAGCTATGGCAAAACACGTCCGAGACATAAGAAGAAGGCAGCTGTAGCGGTTGCTGATGCTGTAGTCAAAGAAAAGAAGGTAAAATCAAAGGGTTAAAGCGGCTGCCCTGACCCATGACGGAAACCGTAACATCCGTGAACCGTATCGCAATTCGTTTGACCGATGAGCGATGGGCACATATCACCGAGGAACATTCGGAGCTTGCGGGAATGCGGTTTGAAGTTTTGGAAACCGTTGCGTTACCAACACGCGTTTACAAAGCCTTGAGCGCAGAATTGTTTGCGATCCGAGAAATAGAATCAGGTAAGTTTTTGGTCGCGATTTATCGTGAATTGGAATCTGATGGATTTATCATAACGGCCTATTTAACGCGTCGCGTCAAATCGCTGGAATCAAGAGATTTAGTATGGTCAGCACAGAAATAAGAAATTATTTAAAACTTGCTCCGGCAATGTTATCCGCGCCGAACGGATATCTGTGGTCCTCTTATGATTCCGAAGCTGATGTTTTATATATCAATTTCAAAAAACCGAGCGTGGCAACCGATAGCGAATTAACTGAAGATGATGTGATAATCCGTTACGAAGATAGCGAAATTATAGGGTTAACGATTTTGCACGTTAGCAAACGAAAAGAGATTTAATCGAAGGATGTCAACAGAACTCATCAAAGTAACCATTAACGAAAAGGAGTTTGAGGTCGATAAGGGCGCCCTGTTAATAGACGTGTGCCGGGAGAACGAATACAGCATTCCCTCGTTTTGCTACTACAAAGACCTCGAACTCCAAGCCTCGTGCCGCATGTGTTTGGTCCGCATTGAAAAGATGCCGAAGCTGCAGACATCTTGCACGATCAAATGCACTGACGGCATGATCGTAACGACCGCCAGCCCGGAGATCGAGAAGGCACAGCGGGCGATGGGCGAGTTTTTGCTGGTAAATCACCCGCTCGATTGCCCTGTTTGCGACCGTGGCGGCGAATGTGAGCTGCAGGAAGTTATTTTCGATTGGGGTGATGTTGAAGAGCGGTTCACCGAAAAAAAGAATGCCCAGCCGGAAAAATACCTTTCGCCTATAGTCGCAAACGACCCGCAGCGGTGCATTCTATGCAAACGCTGCACACGCGTCTGCAACGAATGGATGGGCGAGGACGCGATCGAAGCCGGCAACCGTGGCTCG
>JANNST010000063.1:0-2445 GCA_031402865.1 Chloracidobacterium sp.
GCGAGGAAATAGTCTACTACGTTTTGTCGAACAGCTTCGGCTTTGGCGGAACGAATGCGTGTTTGATATTTAAGCGTTACGCTGAATTGGTTTGGATCGTTTAGCGGCGGGCTTGCCCGCCTCGGCGCGTTTAAACATCAAAAAGGGCGGGCAAGCCCGCCTCTAAACGATCCAAACCTATTCTGCGTAACGCTTAAATATCAAACACGCATTCGTTCCGCCAAAGCCGAAGCTGTTCGACAAAACGTAGTCGACTTTTGCCTCGCGGACTACGTTAGGAATGTAATCCAGATCACAGTCCGGATCGGGAAATTCGTAATTGATCGTCGGCGGCAGCTTGTTCTCGTGCATGGCCAACACGGAAAAGACCGCTTCAATACCGCCGGCCGCACCGAGAGCATGGCCCGTCATCGATTTGGTCGAGCTGACAGCAAGCTTATCCGCATGCTCTCCGAAAACCTTCCTGATGGCAAGCGTTTCAAACTTATCGTTATACGGCGTCGAAGTGCCGTGAGCATTGACGTATCCGATATGCTCCGGCGTGATTCCCGCATCCTTGATCGCCCTCTCCATAACGCGTATCGCACCCGAACCGGTCTCGTCCGGCATAGTCACGTGAAAGGCGTCGCCACTCATTCCGTATCCCGCGATCTCGGCGTATATCCTCGCACCGCGAGCCTTTGCGAACTCAAGTTCTTCGAGAATCATGATCCCCGACCCCTCGCCGATGACGAAACCGTCGCGTTCGGCGTCGAATGGCCGCGAAGCTCGTTTCGGATCATCGTTCCGCGTCGAGAGAGCACGCATAGAAGCGAATCCCGCGACCGACATGGGCGTGATCGCACTCTCGGCACCGCCGCAAATCATAGCGTCCGCATCACCGCGTTCGATCAGCCTGAAGCTGTCGCCGATAGCGTGCGCTCCGGCAGAACAGGCGGTCGCCGTAGCCGAATTCGGCCCCTTTGCTCCGTGACGTATCGAAACATTGCCGGACGCCAGATTGACGATCGCCGACACGATAAAGAACGGCGAAACCCTATCAGGACCGGAGTTGAGCAATTTCTCATGCTCACGCTCGATCGCCCAGAAATCCCCGATGCCGGAACTGATATACGTTCCGACCATCTCGTCATTCGACGAATCGATAACGAGACCGCTGTCCTTTACCGCTTCATCCGCCGCCGCAAGTGCAAAGTGCGTAAACGCACCCATCCGCCGGGCTTCTTTTTTATCAAGAAAGCTCAACGGATCGAAATTCTTGACCTCGCACGCAAACTGGACCGAGAACTTCTCCGGGTCAAATTTTTTGATGTAATCCGCCCCGTTCTCGCCATTCATCATGGCCGACCACGTAGTCGGAACATCGTTCCCGCACGCCGTTACCAAACCGAGTCCTGTTACAACTACTCGACGTTTCATATTCAATGTGAATGGTGAATGGTGAATGGTGAAGGACGAAAAATTCATCATTCATCGTTCACCATTCACCATTAAAAACTAGGCTGCCTTGTGCTGTTCAACGTAGGCGTAAGCATCGCGAACGCTCTGGATCTTCTCTGCGTCTTCGTCAGGAATTTCGATATCGAATTCCTCTTCGAAACGCATAACAAGCTCGACCAGATCGAGCGAGTCCGCGCCCAAATCTTCGATAAAGCGGGCATTTTCTGTAACTTCCGCCTCATCGACACCCAATTCGTCAACAATTATCTGTTTGATCTTATCTTGAACTTCTGACATTTATATTCTCCTTTATAGCGTGTCTTTAGTATTGCTTAAACTTTGCTTGTCGCTGACGTTCAGACAACGAACATCGCGATCGATCTGCTTTACAAGCCCCGACAAAACTTTCCCTGGCCCGACTTCGATAAACGTATCAACTCCATCTGCAACCGCCTGTTGAACTGTTTGAAGCCATCTCACAGGAGATGATACCTGTCGTGTAAGAGCATCGCAAACTTTTGATGCGTCGTTGTTCAGCGTCGCGTCGACATTATGAATGATCGGCGACACAAAATCCGAATATGTAAGCTGAGAAAGGTCGGCCGCGAGTCCTTCCTGTGCGGGCATCATAAGGGTGCAATGGAACGGTGCAGAAACATTCAACCGGATCGCACGTTTTGCTCCACGTTCTTTCAAAAGCTCACAAGCACGATCGACAGCATCGGAATCGCCCGCGATCACTATCTGCGATGGCGAATTAAAATTCGCCGGGCTGCAGACTTGCCCATCAGAAGCATCAGAACAAGCCTGCTCCACAGTTTCAATATCTGCACCCAAAATAGCCGCCATCGCACCGATACCAACCGGTACGGCTTGCTGCATATACGTTCCGCGTTTTCTGACAGTTCGAACCGCATCGGAAAAATCGAGAACACCTGCGGCCACCAAAGCTGAATATTCACCTAAACTATGTCCGGCAACGATATCTGGTCTCGCAAAACCTTC
>JANNST010000064.1:0-112193 GCA_031402865.1 Chloracidobacterium sp.
CCCCCCCCCCCCCCCGTTAAGCTTAACGAATCTCCCATCCCGACCTACTGGTTGTCATTAAGATCGCTTATAACACCGCGAACTTTATACCTATAAATTGCAGAATATCATCGAGAATGTCCGGTGTCGGTGCGCCAGCACACCTCCGAATCTTCCTTATGTGGTTGGGTCCTGAGCGACTGAAACCGCTGTTCATTGCTTGTCTATTAATCAGTGTCCCTAGTTTGACGATCAACAAGCAAGTCGCGGTGCCGTCGTCGGCCACGACTAGGCAACTGAGAGCGGACCAACACAAAACCGAGGTTTGGAGAGTAAGATTTTCCTAATAGACTTTTAGTTTTTCTTCAGAGTTGAGCCAGTCTCCGGCGAACTAGTCCTGCTTTTGTGCAAGCAGAAAAACTTAACGGATTTACCGGACAACTTCCACAGAACAATAAGCACGGTTCGCAATTGCCAGCGCGACGCAACCTAGAGAAGATAATCGGAGTTGATGTTCTAGGGAATGTGCTCCGAGAAAGATCGCGTCTGCGTCCCATGTTTCTGCTTCACGGGTTAAAAGCATCCGAGGATTGCCGGAATAAGAATGTAAGGCCGCCGAAAGACCAGAGTCGTCTAGTAGCTGCAAAGCACTTTTCGCGAGCATTTGGACCCATTTTTCCTCGCCCTCCATTGTTCCTTCGGACATACCGGGAATGGGATCAAACGCCCGACCGGGTTTCAATAAAGTAAATGGGTCGGTAATAGTGACAAGCCGAATTTCAGGTTTTGTTTTCCACGCGCGGGAAGCGACACTGTTCACTGCGGTGAAGGATCCCGGAGAACCATCAAAACCGATAATTATTCTTGGCTGGGAGCGCTCCATTTGGGGCTTGAGGCGTGCTATCCGCACCGGACATTTCGCATCGGATAAAACCGTTTGAGCCGTGCTCCCCAGTGCTGAATCTTTCTCAGATGAAAGTCCCCGTTCGCCAACGACGATTATGTCTGGATGGAACGCTTCTGCCTTCAACAAAATCTGGAGAGCGGGCGAACCCGAAACGACCTCAACGTCAATACTCCAGTCAGGAAAATATCTAAGTAATTCCTCGCGGGCTTCACAGGCAATCGTACTTGTCTCTGCTAGGTTTCGTTCAACCTGCTCACGGTGTTTCTGAAAATACTCAGCCAGCTTCCTATCCAAGGGGGCTTCCCGTGTCGGAGTAATCAGTCGTAGCCAAATTTCACACACCGAAATGATGATTACTTGCGCTTTTTGCGGCAGCCCGCTGGACCGGAGTTCACTGAGGACTCCGTGTGCGGATCCTGAACCGTCGTAAGCAATTAACAGTTTTGCAATTCCCGAATCAGTTTTTAGCATTCACGAACCCTGGATCAAAATGATTCTAACGTTCTAATCTTTCGAGGTACTGGCGGCAATCAGACGCGCGGTATCGCGGGCGATCAACAATTCTTCGTTGGTTGGAATGACAAAAACGGGGAGACGCGACCCGTCCTTGCTGATGATTCCTTCGAGTCCGGCCGTTACCGATTCATTGGATTGTGGTTCTAGTTCTACTCCAAACCACGATAAGTTTTCACATATCAACCGCCGAACTTCGGCCGAATTTTCGCCAATTCCGCCGGTAAAAATTATCGCGTCCGAACCGTTCATAGCCCCCAAATACGAACCGATATATTTGCTCGCACGGTAGCAGAAAATTTCTATTGCGAGGCGAGAGCGCCGATCTCCGTTTTCTTTCGCCTCAGCAAGTAATTCGCGCATATCGTTTGTCAGGCCAGAAAGTCCCAATAAACCAGATTGCTTATTAATTAGGGATTCGATCTCCAATGCCGACAAGCCCTCCTTGGCCGCAATAAAATCGATGATCGCTGGATCAAAATCGCCTGCGCGAGTTCCCATAACCAAACCTTCGAGAGGTGTCATTCCCATCGAAGTATCAATCGACTTTCCGCCCTTTATTGCAGTTGCTGAACAACCGTTGCCGAGGTGGAGTGCAATTACATTTACCTGCTCTCTCGGAATATTCAGCAACGTGCGGTAGCGATAAGAGACGTAACGATTTGAGGTACCGTGAAACCCGTACCGGCGAATCTTGTGACGCCGGTAAAGCTGATACGGCAACGCATAAAGGAATGATTTTTCTGGCAAGGTCTGGTGAAAAGCGGTGTCAAAAACGGCAACTTGGGTTATTCCCTTCCCGAAAATTTCACGAGCGGCGAGAATTCCGCTAATGTTTGCCGGATTATGAAGCGGAGCGAGTTCAATGCAGTCTTCGATGCCCCTAACAATGTCCTCAGTTATAATTACCGACTCAGAAAAGTGTTCCCCGCCGTGAACAACCCTATGACCTATTGCATGAATGTCAGTGAGACCATTCATTTCTGCGATCCCGGAAGCGTCGGATACTATCCATCGGACAATCGTCTCGACCGCCGATCTCATGTCTCTTATTGGAGCCGCTGAGCGCTGAGAGATTTTTCCTTCAGACGTTAGCGTGATGATGGCTGCACCGCCGATCCGTTCAATCGTACCGTGAGCCAAACGCTTATCGTCATTCTGCTCAATGCGTTCGAGGTCGGTCGCGATGAGCTGAAATTTAAGCGACGAGCTGCCGCAATTTAAGACCAGAATATTCATCGTTTCAATTGTTCTAAAATCTTATGCGCCTGTCCTTGGCGTTTGCATCGTCCATTCTTATCAACGGTTTAAGCGCATTCGATCCTAGTTAACAGGCTAGCAAATTCCCTGACAATTTAACCAGCAGATTCCCGTCGAGCAATTAACTTTGTGATCTCTACAATAACGATCGGAAAAAGCACCGTAAGAAGAATTACCCCAAAATCAGTTGCTGATGGTTTCGTGGTATCAAGCACTCGAGCAAGTGGCGGAAAGTAGATCGCAAGCATTTGCAAAACAACCACCACACCGGTTGCCCCAAAGATATACGGATTACGAAAAAATCCCGTGAACGCAGACTGGGTACGCGAACGGCAGTTATATAGATGTCCGAGTTGTGATCCCACGACTGCCAAGAGTGTGACCGTTCGAGTATGTGCTCCATCACCGTAATTCTGCAAAGCCCAGAAGTATACCGCCAGCGTAATGATGGCAAGCATTGCCCCCTGCCAAGAGATCAAAAGTAAGAAATGCTTGGACAATAAGTTTTCACGGGATGACAGAGGGCTGCGAGTCATCGTTTTAGGCGAAGGAGGTTCGACGGCAAGAGCAAGGGCCGGAAAAATATCTGTCACGAGATTTATCCAAAGAATCTGCAGTGGAAGTAGCGGCAATGGGAACCCGGCGGCAATCGGAATGAAAATCACAAGAATTTCGCCCAGATTGTGCGAAAACATCATGTGAACAAATTTAGTGATATTGGCATAGATCGCGCGTCCGCCTTCTACGGCTCTGACGATTGTCGAAAAATTATCATCAGTCAATACAATGTCGGCGGCTTCTTTTGCCACTTCTGTTCCGCGCATTCCCATTGCAATTCCGATATCGGCGCGTTTTAGTGCGGGAGCATCATTTACGCCGTCACCCGTCACTGCGACAATTTCCCCTGCTTTCTGTAAAGCCTCGACTATCCGCAGTTTGTCTTCAGGCGTAACCCGGGCAAAAACGTGGGCTTCACGCGCCATTTGAGCTATTTTTTCGCTGTCAGAATCCGCTAGATCGTCGGAATGTAGTGCAAAAATATCCGAGCCCTCACTCAAATTTAGTTCTTGGGCCACAGCTCGGGCAGTATTCAACTGGTCGCCGGTCAGCATCACCACACGAATTCCGGCTTGTTGGGCGTTTCGGACCGCTTCAACAACGCCTTCGCGAAGCGGGTCACTCATTCCACTAAAGCCCAAAAAAGTATAGCCGTCCTTAATCCCATCTTTGGATTTGGTTTCGTCACGGGAACTGAAATTAATTTCCCCATTTAAGGGTTTCTCGGCAAACGCCAAAACCCGCAAAGCCCGGCTCGCCATGGATTCGTTAATCTCTAGAAAGGAGCGCCGTATTCCGTCGTCGAGAACGCCAATTTCCCCGTTTTTGGTTATATAGCTGCTACAAGCATCTAGCAACACGCCGGGAGCTCCTTTCATCGCCGCAAATTGTCTTCCGTCTTTAGCTTCGGAGACAGTTACCATTCTTTTGGTGGTGGCGTCGAACGGCTGTTCGAACAGATTTTTATATTGTGTTCGCTCTGTCTGGACGTTTAATCCAAGCCTATCGGCGGCGACAAGCAAAGCTGTTTCGGTCGGGTCGCCTATCGTTTGCTTTCCGTCTGCATTTTTCGGGTTGAATGAGGCTTCATTGCACAAGACACTAACGCGTAAAAGGCTAGCAAGACCATTATCCGGCGAAACTGTTCCGGACTTTGCGGAAAGTTGGATAACCTGCCCACTCGATAGTTGGAATTCCTTAACCGTCATCCGATTTTCGGTCAGAGTCCCGGTTTTGTCCGAACAGATGACGGTGGTACTGCCAAGCGTTTCAACCGCCGAAAGTTTACGGACGATCGCGTTATGCCTAGCCATTCGCAATACACCAAGAGCTAGAATCAAAGTTGTTACGGCGGGGAGTCCTTCGGGAACTGCCGCGACCGCCAAACTGACGGAAACCTCGAGCATCAGCCACCAGTCGCTGCCGCGCACCACGCCGACCAGCATCACAATGGCGGCGACCCCCAAAACGACATATACGAGCGTTGTTCCCAGCTGCTGCAACTTTCGCTCAAGCGGAGTTTGTTCGGATTTTGTCTGATTGATCAATTGCCCAATATGACCGATTTCGGTTTGGGTTCCAGTTGCAGTTACGACCGCGATTGCACGACCACGAACAATATTTGTTCCGAGACAAAGCATCGAAGTGCGTTCGGCAAGCGGGGCGGAGATTTGTACGGGTGTACTGATTTTTTCGGCCGGGACGCTTTCGCCCGTCAATGTGGATTCGTCGGCGTATAGGTTGACCGATTCGATTAGTAGCGAATCCGCTGGAACGCGGTCACCCGCCGTCAATATAATAATGTCGCCCGATACGAGTTCGGAAGAGTTAATGACGTGTTCGCTTCCATTTCGGCGCACCCTCGCCATGGTATGCGTCGCTTCTCGCAAAGCGTCAAGGGCACGTCCGGCCTTCCATTCAATTGCAAATCCGATAAGGGCATTGAGAATTAGGACAGCGAGAATCGCCGCCGCCTCGATCTGACTTTCGGTGAACCAAGCGAAGATTGCGGCAAAAGTTAGGAGCCAGACCACAATGCTTCTAAACTGATCGAGTAAAATCCGCCACCAGCGGCGTCCGATCGCGGTTTCCAGAGTGTTCGCCCCATCCCTATCCAGCCTAGTTTCAGCCTCTTTGTTCGATAAACCCCTCGAAGCGTCGACATCCAATAAACTTGTGATTTGCGTCGAAGAATAGGCGTAGGGCGCGAGTAAGAACTCATCACGCGACTTTTCATGTGTCAGAGATTTTCCGTTAGAATTCTTAGACTGTTTCTCCATCAAGCCTATTCCCGAATGGTTTCCCCTTGGGCATTTAGAAACTCCACTTCCAATCGCGCACTTCCGGCAAATCGTCGCCGTACTCGTTGATGTATTCGCGATGCTGGATAAGCCGGTCACGCATCATCTGTTTGACCTGAACTCCTGCAATTTCAAGTTGCGGAACGCGGTCGACGACGTCCATCACCAAATGAAAACGGTCGAGGTCGTTTAGGACGACCATATCAAATGGTGTCGTCGTTGACCCTTCCTCCTTATAACCCCGAACGTGGATATTGCCGTGGTTAGTACGGCGATATGTAAGGCGGTGGATTAACCAGGGATATCCATGGAACGCGAAAATCACGGGTTTATCAACCGTAAAAATTGAATCAAAATCTATATCGGACAGTCCGTGCGGATGTTCCTTAACAGGCTGTAATTTCATCAAATTAACCACATTGACAACCCGAATCTTAAGGTCGGGAAAGTTTTGACGGAGAATCTCTACAGCCGCCAGCGTTTCCAGTGTCGGCACATCTCCGGCACAGGCCATCACCGCGTCTGGCTCATCGTTATCGCCAGAGCTGGCCCATTCCCAAATGCCGATCCCCGACGCGCAATGCTTTGCGGCCGAATCTATATCGAGATATTGCAACGCAGGTTGTTTCCCGGCAACGATTACATTGACATAATTGCGGCTTCGCAAACAGTGGTCGGTCACTGAGAGGAGCGTGTTTGCGTCGGGCGGAAGATAAACACGAACGACCTCGGCCTTTTTATTGATCACATGGTCGAGAAAACCCGGATCCTGATGCGAGAACCCGTTGTGATCTTGTCGCCAAACGTGCGAGGTGAGCAGATAATTGAGCGAGGCGATCGGTCGTCGCCAGGGAATATTGCGAGTCACCTTTAACCATTTTGCATGCTGGTTGAACATGGAGTCGATGATATGGATAAACGCCTCATAGCACGAAAACAGTCCGTGCCGTCCCGTAAGCAAATAGCCTTCGAGCCAGCCTTGGCACATATGTTCACTTAAGACTTCCATTACGCGGCCATCGGGCGATAGATGGTCGTCGGTCGCGAGTATCGGCTCGACAGAGACTCGATCAGTCGCGTCAAAGATATCACCGAGGCGATTCGATGCGGTTTCGTCGGGTCCCATAACGCGGAAGTTGTGACCGTCGTCGTTGGCTTTCATCACGTCACGCAAAAATTTGCCCATCGCGCGAGTCGCCTCTGCTTTGACTGTACCGGGTCTAGGTACGTCAACAGCGTAATCCCGAAAATCCGGCATCACCAGATCCTTGAGTAATAGGCCGCCGTTCGCGTGCGGATTTGCCCCCATTCGCCGATCTTTTTTTGGCGCGAGTTCGGCCAATCCGGGAACTAACTTGCCGTCAGGGTCAAAGAGTTCGTCCGGCTTGTAGCTGAGCATCCACTCTTCGAGCATCTTGAGATGTTCGGGTTTGGTCGCGAGTTCCGACAACGGAACTTGATGCGAGCGAAATGAATTCTCAGCCGGTAGTCCATCGACAAACTTTGGTCCCGTCCAGCCTTTTGGCGAGCGCAAGACGATCATCGGCCATTGCGGCCGGCCCGAAAAACCATTTTCTCGAGCCTCTCGCTGAATCGCTTGAATCTTGGCGAGTACGGTGTCGAGAGTACAAGCCATGAGCTGATGCATAGTCTCAGGATCATCTCCCTCAACAAAGTAAGGCTTGTGCCCAAAGCCGATCAAGAGACTGGTCAGCTCATCGGAACTCAATCGGGCGAGCACCGTCGGGTTCGCGATTTTGTAACCATTGAGATGCAGTATCGGCAGCACCGCACCGTCACGAACCGGATTTAAGAATTTGTTCGAGTGCCAGCTTGCTGCCAGGGCACCGGTTTCGGCCTCGCCGTCTCCAATAACACAAGCGGCGATCAGATCGGGATTGTCGAACACCGCCCCATATGCGTGTGCCAGAGAATAACCTAGCTCACCTCCTTCATGAATTGATCCCGGAGTTTCCGGCGCGACATGGCTCGGTATGCCGCCGGGAAATGAAAACTGCTTGAACAAGTTTTTCAAGCCTTCAACATCTTGGGAGATGTTTGGATAGAACTCACTGTAGGTGCCTTCGAGATAAGTATTAGCAACGATTCCCGGCCCGCCGTGTCCCGGCCCCGCTATGTAAATGACGTTCAGATCGTGTTCTTTGATAAGTCGATTGAGGTGAACATATATAAAATTCAGCCCGGGCGTAGTTCCCCAATGACCCAATAGTCGGCGTTTAACGTGCTCGATCTTCAACGGTTCTCGAAGCAGCGGATTAGCTAGTAAATAAATTTGCCCGACCGATAAATAGTTGGAGGCCCGCCAGTAGGCGTTCACCATATGTAGCAGATGTTTGGAGAGCGGCTTTAATTCTGTCACCATAGTTTGGTCTTATCTCGATTATGAAAAGCCACGATGGGTTAGACGGCGTGGACCTGCTCGCTGGCCAGGGTTTTTTGGTGATTCCGGTAAGGCAGCTTGGGCGAATCACGTCACGCGAAAATTGCGCATCATTCCCATATCCTCGTGTTCTAGAATGTGGCAGTGGTAGAGGTAGAGACCAGGATGACGCGTGAATGTTACATGCACACGAACGGTTTCACCGGGCAAGACCAGCACTGTGTCGCGCCAACCGGCATCAACGATACCGGGGCTCAGCGTGTTCGCGGTGCCGACACCCGTCCGGGCCACCACGCGAAACTGACGGCCGTGAATGTGTATCGGGTGGGCGGCCTGCATGCCCATCGGGTTCGCCAAATTCTCGAATTGCCAGTAGGCTGTTGAGCCTGCCCTGACCGTCTCATCAGCAGCTACGTCAGCCATTTCAAAAGTGCGCCCACCGAATGACCACTCCATCCTTTGAAACGTTAAGGGAACGCGCCGCACGGGAATATCGCCACTTGGGGACCAAGATGAGTCAAACGAGGAGAGACGCTCCGGTACGCGAAAGACCGGACCTTTTCGAGCTCTTGTGCGCAATGTCATTACACGAAGCGGAGCACCATTCGGAGTACTTGAACTTAGGCCCCGACCACCACCGCCTCTCATGCCACCCATACCGCCCCTGCCTACCACGCCAGCGTCGTCTTCGGGGTATCCCTGACTGTTGAGGTGAACCTCAGTACCGGCGGAAAGGGCAGTCAGATCTAACAATACGTCCGCTCGCTGACCAGGGGCTAAAGTGAGAACTTGCTGAGTTACAGGATGCTCCAGAAGCCCGCCGTCGCCGCCGATCACGACCATCTTTGCTTCATTGCTCCACGCAAGTTTGTAGATTCGCGCATTCGAAGCGTTCAATAAACGGACTCGTTGCCACGCGGCGTCCACTTCCGTTGTAGGCTGCGGCCTGCCACTAACCATTACTTTGTCACCAAGGAAGCCATTCATCATCTCCATCATGCTTCCGCCGTGAAAGACAAGCTGATTTTGTCCGTCGAATGTTCGATCCTGGAGTGCGCACAAGAGTTCGTTTTCGCCCGAGGGTAGACCGAGAGCGTCTTCTTCATCGTCCCGGACGATGAGCATCCCGGCCAACCCTTGGTAGACCTGTGCTCCCGTCCGCATGTGTGGATGCGGGTGATACCAATAAGTGCCTGCTCGATTGGTCACTTCGAACTCATACACATATTCTTTACCGCCAGAGACCGCAAGTCGTGGGTGGCCGTCAGCGTTCTCTGGCACGTCCAGCCCGTGCCAGTGGACGATCGAAGGTTCGGGGAGTTTGTTGGCGAAACGAACGCGAACCTTTTGGCCGCGCCGTAAGCGAATGACCGGCCCAAGGTAGGAACCCGGTATCGTCTGAAGCGTGTCTGCGGGCCCTTTGGTGAGTTGGCCGGTGAATCGCCATACGGGCGTGGGCCGACCCGGCAGCAAAACTACTTCGTCAGGTGCCGCGGTCAAGACCAAATCAACGTCCGGTATGAACTCTGTTTTCGCTTCTAATGGTTGCTGCCTACACGAGCTGAACAGAATTCCTCCGCCCGTCGAACTCAACACTGCTGTGCCAACTAACGCAGACTGTAAGAATTTACGACGCTCCATAACTTAAATCCATCTCCGTACGGTTGACAGGACTTCCCGCGACTGCAATGTCCTTACTTCATCGCCATCTTCATACCTGCTTTGGTTCCGCCATGCATTTTCGACATCATGTCAAGGTGTTTGAGCAGAGCGGTGGCGTGCATCGCCACTTGCTTAGAGTCTGGAGCAATGGCCTGTACATCCGCCTCGAGAGAACTGACCTGATCGTTTATCAGCGAGCGTTCCTTATCCATCTTTTCCATCATCATCTGCATTTTTGCCTTCATCTCGACGCTCATAGCATCCATTTTTGATTTCATCTCAGGACTCATCGATTCCATGTGCTTTTTATGGATGTCGGCCATTGCATTTAAATCATGCCTTAGCTGGGCTACGGCTGCTCGTGCGGATTCGGCATCCAACGCCATAGGCATCATTGCCTGGTGATGGAGGGTCTTAGTGAACTCAGACATGCTCTTCATATGAGCCATAATCAGCATGTGATGCGGCGCTTTCATCATTTTTGACATGTCCATCGGTTTGCCTTGCATTTTGCCCATTTTGCTCTGGGCGTTTATTCCAATAGCTCCAGCAACCAGCATTGCGACAGTTAAGACCGAAGTGAATAGATGTGTTTTCGTTTTCATGAATTTTTTCCTTGTTTTATCGAGTTTATTAAAGTCAATTTATCTGACCGGACAATTGAATATGCCTCATAGACTGCTGATCACGCGTTGAAGGCGTTCGTTGACTTCGCTAGCGACCTGATTAAGTGTCGCGTTGTTTCCAACAACCGAGAGCATCGCCTTCGCATCAACGGCTGAAATCACAGACTTAGTGGTATCGTCTGCTTCGTAAACGATGACGTTGCACGGCAGAAGCAGCCCAATTTCCAGTTCCTCTTGCAATGTTTTGTAGGCGAGCGACGGGTTGCACGCACCGAGGATCGTATAGCGACGAAAATCAACATCGAGCTTTTCTTTTAGCTTCTCTTTGATATCAATCTCTGAAAGCACACCAAACCCTTCTTCTTTGAGAGCGGCACGTGTTTTCTCAATGGCAGCGTCAAAAGGAATTTCCACCGTCCTGCTGAACCCATATTTCCGCTGTTGTGGTTGTACACTCATTTGTTCGACCCCCATTTTTTATTCTTTTAGTTACCGGAATCAACGACGGCCAAACTGTTTGCTTCTTCGTTCGCAATCGACACATCTGCTTGGGCAGCCTTGGTTTTATTCGAACTATTAGCAGCCGTCATTGCTAGAAAAACTGCAGCTAAAGCGAAGAATAATATTAATTTTATGCTGTGCAGCTGTAACAATATTTTGACGTGTCTCATGATCCATACCCCTTGTTTTCATTACTATCTGCCTACAAAATATGATCTCGATCACAAGATCTTTTTTCCGGCGGAACATCGGGATAGACGAAATCTTGAAAATAATTTCAATATTTCGTCCGCCCCACCCCTTGTTCTTCTGGCAACTATCAATATGAAAATATGAATCGACAGCGGCCAAAAATGCCTATTCCATCAGAATTTGGTTAACTCAGGAGCGTTATTTGAATGCGGATTTGGTAAGGCACTCAATCTTCATTCAATGGACTTAGGCTACTTGTAATTACAACAGTTTAAAATCAGTCGGTCGGTTTGTTTGCACACACATTGAAGGGGCGGCATTTGCCAGTTCTCAACAGAACCGATCATAAGCATGGATGTTGAAGGTGATGTTCTTAGTGCAGTGTTTATTGATGTTATCGTGTTTTGGGGCTTATCAAGGCTTACGAACGTCTGAAAAAATCTGGATTTTTGGCTTGTTTAAGGGCAGGTGTGTTAGCGCACAGCTATTTTTCTTTTTGCATTCTATCTTTATAGGAGATTCATTCGTCAGCCAGTATGGACTCGCGGTCTATTTATTTCATACGCCCGACTGAAGCAAGGAGTTTGCAATGTCCAGCACAGTGAAAACCGTTAACAGAAAAACGACTAACCGGCTTCTCGCCTCATTACCCGATGAGGATTATCAGAATCTAGTCGGACACTCTGAACGGACAGATCTGGTTTATGGCAGTACCCTTTACAAAACCGGAGCTATCATTCGCCACGTTTATTTTCCTGAGAGCGGGATTGTGTCATTGCTCTCCGCCGTCGGTGGCGATCAGACGCTCGAAGTCGGCATCGTCGGCAATGAAGGGATGATCGGCGTCCCGGCATTTCTCGGTGCGAAAACCTCAAACAATATTGCCCTTGTGCAAGGTGCTGGCTCCGCTCTGCGAATGACGACGGCGGTTTTTCTCAAAGAGTGCGAAACGAGTAACAAATTGCAGCAAGTTGTAAAACGCTTCGTCCAATCGCTAATGGCCCAAACGGCTCAGTCCGCTGCTTGCAACCGGTTTCACCCTATCGAATCACGCATGGCCCGTTGGCTGCTGATGACAAATGACCGAATGAAAACAGGTGTATTTCAGATCACGCAGGAATTCTTATCGAACATGGTCGGTGTCCGGCGCGAGGCGGTCAATAAAACAGCTAAGAGTTTCCAGACCCGCGGCCTGATCAGCTACAACCGGGGTAAACTTTTGATCCTCGATGTAAAGGGTCTGAAGACCATTGCCTGTGACTGCTATAAGATCATTTCAAAAAGCGATCCAAATTACGAAGCGGTAGCCGATAAGGCAATCAATTGATCCCCCGATTTTACGCTCAGTAAATACGCCTATATGCCCCATCGCACCAACTTAGTGCTTTATCGCACTAACGAGGTATCTATTTCTGTAGGTTTGATATATTGTTTGCGTACCGATCTTCCGTAGATCGCTTTCATTTCAGTATTTTCAGAAAACAGAGGTCAGCATGCCGCTTGATGCCAAGCAAAACACGGGCCGAAAGAATTTTTTGCTTGCATCTCTGCCAGACGTCGAATTCGACCGCGTTCAATCTCATCTACAGCCATCATCTCTAAAGCTTGGGCAAGTTCTTTATGAATCCGGCGATAAGATGGATTATGTCTATTTCCCTACGACCGCAATTATCTCTCTGCTGTATATCATGGAAAACGGCGCGACTGCTGAGATCGGCGTGGTGGGCAACGACGGGATACTTGGAATCGCGCTGTTTATGGGCGGCGACACGACGCCGAACCGGGCGGTAGTTCAGAGTGCCGGCGAAGCATTCAGAATGAAAGCAAAAGATCTTATGGCCGAATTTACGTTGGGCGGTGTGTTTCACAATCTTCTGCTTCGTTACACCCAAGCGTTGATAACGCAAATATCGCAGACCGCAGTTTGCAATCGTCTCCATTCGGTCGATCAGCAGTTTTGCCGCTGGCTGCTCCTCAGCCACGATCGTTTGAACTCGGATAAGCTAGTGATGACCCATGACCTGATATCAAACATGCTTGGAGTCCGCCGCGAAGGGGTGACGATGGCTGCGAGAAAACTGGCCGCGAGAAAATTGATCAAGAATGTTCGGGGTTCGATTACGATCCTCGACCGGCGCGGATTGGAGGAGGCCGTTTGCGAATGTTACGACGTTGTCAATAACGAATACAACCGTCTGCTCGGGAGGGGTATTTCCAGAACTTTCGGGTAGACGGAAATCTCTAATTGTTGGCAAACCTGCCCTTCAGCTGGCATAACCGCTTTCAAACATTTCTAGTTTCACCGAGTATGACTACGACTCGATGCGTTTGTTCGTCAGCGCTCAAGAGAATTTCATTTGACGATAACAACTCGCCGTCAAGCCATAGCTCGGCAACTCCTCGACAGATGCCTGAAGGGTTTTCAACTTTTATTTTATAAAGCGTATTTGAGCGCCTGTAATCAATTTCAAAACTGCGCCAACTGCGCGGGATGCAAGGCTCAATTCTTAGGGTTTCGCCTTGAAGATGAAAGCCGAGCATTGATTCGAGAGCGGCCCGATACATCCAACTGGCCGCACCCGTGTACCATGTCCAACCACCGCGTCCGATGTGCTTCGGTTCGTTATAGACATCACCCGCAACTACATAAGGCTCGACCTTGTATTTGTGAAGCCCAGCACGCGTCGAAGCGTGATTGATCGGGTTGAGTAACGCAAAAAGCTCACCTGCCTTATCACCATCGCCGAGCATTGCAAATGCGATAAGCGTCCAGATCGCGGCATGTGTATATTGTCCGCCGTTCTCGCGGACACCAGGAAGATAGCCCTTTATATAACCGGGATTCATTGAGCTTTTGTCGAAAGGCGGAATAAATAAAAGCACCAGCCCGTCACCGCGCCGGATCAGGTACTCATCGACTGAGGCCATCGCCCGCGTTGCCTGCTGCGGATTTGCCCCACGCGATATCACACTCCATGACTGCGCGATCGAATCGATCTTGCATTCCTCGTTTTCCGCCGATCCGAGTGGTGTGCCGTCGTCAAAATATGCACGACGAAACCAGTTACCGTCCCAGGCATTTTTTTCGAGGGCGCTTTTTAGATCGTCAATATGTTTTAGATATATCGCCTCGCGATCCTTTTCACCGCGTTCACCGCAAAGTGGCGTAAATTCCGTCAAAGTATTCATCAGGAACCAACCCACCCAAACACTTTCGCCTTGTCCGCCGTTACCGACACTGCTCATCCCGTCATTCCAGTCACCGGATCCCATCAATGGCAGTCCGTGTGCTCCAATGGCGAGACTGAGGTCGATGGAGCGTGCGCAATGTTCAAATACACTTGCGGTTTGCTTGGAAACCGTCGGCTGCGTGTATGAATCGTCTTGTCCATCAGCAAGCGGCGCAGCCTCGATGAATGCCACCATCTCGTCGAGAACTGACCTGTCACCCGTAATTTTGACATAAAAGCTTGTCACAAATGGGAGCCACATCAGGTCATCCGAAAAGCGTGTCCGGACGCCTCGTCCCGAAGGCGGGTGCCACCAATGCTGCACATCGCCTTCTTCGAATTGATGGGCCGCAGCGATCAAGATTTGCTCCCGCGCTATTTCCGGCTTGGAGTACATCAGCGCCATCACATCCTGAAGTTGATCCCGAAAACCAAAAGCTCCACCCGATTGATAAAAGGCAGAGCGGGCCCACACTCGGCAAGCGAGCGACTGGTACAAAAGCCATCTGTTCACTAATGTGTCAAGAGACGTATCCGGGGTACGCACTTCGATCGCCCCCAGCAATTCGTCCCAATACGCTGTTACTTCGGCGAATGATTCCTTCACGGCGTCTAGTCGGCGAAACTTTGTAACTATTTCTTCTACTTCTGCGTTCGATTCGCCTTCGCCGATCAAAAATACTAACTCTCGCACCTCGTCAGGTTCGAGATCGATAATGGTTTGTAGTGCAGCGCACGGGTCAAGTCCGGCACCGCTTCGACCGGATAGTTTTTCGCGGGACAAGGCTGCTGGGCTTTTTAGACTTCCATTCCTACCTATAAACTCCTTGCGGTCGCACGTAAGAGAATTTATGTCTGCGTTAGTCGCGACAAATGCGACACGTCCTGCAAACTCATTATTGTATGGATTGCGAGCCCGGACACAGCCCCCATTATCGTCTACCTCGGTGATAATGAACGGCGAGGTTTGGCTCCGGTCAAACCCCAAGACAAGTTCGCTATAGCTCGTAACCGATAACTTTCGCTTGCGGTTCGTTCGATTGTGCAGACGCAAAAGCGAGATCTTTACGCTTGCATCGAGCGGAACGAACTGAAGTAGATCTTGGGAAATACCGTGGCTCAGATGCTCAAAAACTGTATACCCTTGCCCGTGTTTGATCGTATAAGGTTCGGCTTCCCGAATTGGTAGCGGCGTGGATGTCCAGACGGACCCGGATTCTTCGTCTCGTAAATAGATCACTTCGCCCGGCGGATCGCTGACGGCATCGTTTGACCAAGGTGTGAGGCGATTTTCGCGGCTGTTGACCGACCAGGTGAATCCCGAGCCGGTTTCCGAAACCTGAAAGCCAAAAGCCTTCTCATTTGCTATTACATTCAACCATGGAGCAGGCGTCCATTGTCCGTCACCCAAAACCGTGACGTACTCTTTCCCGGAATTTCCAAATCCACCAAGCCCGTTAAAAAAGGTAAGTACCGGCTGCGGAGTCGAAGGTTCGGGGTAAGGACGATTTGGACTTTTCGCAACGAAATGCCTTGGCAATGTTGTCTCGACCGTCTTACGTAAAAGTTCGTCTTCCAGACCGCCGCGTTCCCCAACGATAACAACACGTGCAACAGTGTGGAGAAGTATACGATCTGCTTCCGGTATCTGATCAGTTCGTCGTAGAAAGATTCCGCCATTAGTATCCAGCAGACTCGCTTCGCCGCTGGTGCGGACAATTCTTGTCAGTTCGTCCTGCAACGACTGCATGTACCCGGGTTCATTGTCATTTAAGATCGCCAGATCAAAGATCAACCCCTTGAGGCGTAAATATTCGTGAGCGTTTAACATCTGACGCGCTAAGGACAGATCTTCTGCTCGGTTTATCCGAACAAGGACTATTGGCAGATCACCGCCAATTCCATAGGGCCAAAGGTCGGACTGTGCTCTAGTGTTTAGAGCCAGCACTGCCGGACGGGAGCGTAGGCAAAGGTCTGGGTAAAGGATGTGGGCTGCGAGCCGTTGAAAGAGGTACGCATTCTCAGGTTCAATGTTCAAATGCCGCATTTCAACCTGTGACCGCGTCCACGCTAGAGCAGCCTCGCGTTCAAAGATGCTTACATCATGATATTTATCCGCTAGTCTTAACGCCTCCTCGTGAGAACTTGCAACGGCGGTCGAGAACGTGACGCAGGCCGTTTCATGCGGCTCGATACGGACGCAGCTACGCAGGGAAAAGATCGGATCCAGCACTGCTCCCGCTGTATTCGAAAGTGGACGGTCCTCCATTATTGCAATCGGTCCATGAACATCGTGTCCACGCCCAAGAAACCGCGCACGATCGGTTTCATATTGCATCGCACCGATGGTGTCTCCCTCAGTTGCGATCGTATGTATTGCCCAAATGGGCTCGTCGGTTTCGGCTCGTGGACGGCGCTTGGCGATCAGAGCGTTTTCATCGGAGTTGAACTCGGTTTCAATGGAAAGGTTACTAAATGCCGGGTGTGCGGCGTCCGCCTTTGGCGGAGCCAAGACAATTTCAGCATAACTCGTAACCTCGATCTCTCTGGCTTTTGAGGAATTATTCGTGATCGACACACGGCGAATTTCGGCATTGTCTTCGGGTGAAACAATAATTTCTGTCCGCGTCTCGGTGTTACCGTCGCGCCGCTTGATCACCACCTTGTCTTCCGAGAATGCAACTTCGTAAAAGTCGGCCTTCCGTCCCAACGGCTGGTAACCGCTCGACCAAACCTCACCGCTTTCCACATCACGCAAGTAAATAAAACTGCCCCAGGGATCCCTGGTGGTATCTTCGCGCCAGCGTGTTACGGCTACATCTTTGTGCATCGAGTAGCCGGCACCGGATGTGGTTACCATAACTGAATAGGCACCGTTCGATAGAAGCTGCACGCGCGGCGTCGAGATATTGGGCGTATTGAAAACCCTTGTTACCCGACCGGAAAGCTGCCGCACCAACCGGCTGGATAAAACTTCTTCTGCCCGCGGATGAGATGCCGGAGCTCCCTGGGGAATTCGTTCCTGAAGCAGTAATTCAGTAGATCGAACGAGGGGTTCAGTGTGGAAGCGCCTTTGCATAATATTGGCGTGAACCAAATTATTAAGGGCGACCAGAACCATCCCTTGATGATGAGCCATATAGGCCCGGATGATCGAGAATGTTTTATCTCGCGGCAGGCGTTCCGCCGTATAGTCTATCGATTCGTAGAAACCGAAACGAGCAAGCATGCCCGCATCTGTCAAATGGCGGAAATTTGCCATCGCGGCTTGCGGGAAGATCGGTGCGGCCAGCGCGGTAGCGTACGGAGCAACGACCAGATCTTCGCTCAAGCCTCGCTTTAATCCGAGTCCGGGAACGCCAAATGCCTGATATTGATAATTTAGCTGAAGATCGCGAGCGTTAAAGGCACACTCGGAGATACCCCACGGCACGTTGTTCTTTGCTCCATACTCAATGTGCCTTTGAACGACTGCCTTATAGGTTTGACTGAGAAGTGTTTGTTCATAGTCGCGCATGACAAGGATCGGCATCAAATACTCAAACATCGTGCCGGTCCAGGAGACTAGAGCCCTGCTTGAATCTACAGGTGTAAGGGATCGTCCCAGCCGGAACCAATGCTCCTGCCCGATCTCGTCCTTGGCAATGGCCACAAAACTCGCCAAACGAGATTCGGAAGCCAGTAGATCGTAAAAAGAATTGTCACGCTTTCCCGTGTCCACGTTGTAACCGATAACAAAAACCTTGCGCTGCTCGTCGAGTAAAAAATCAAAGTTCATTTCTTTGACGATTTCTTCGCTTTGCAGTGCAAACGAGCGTAAGTTTGCAACGGTTCTTTCGGCCGACTGTTCAGCCTGTTTTACCTTCGCAGTCAGAATTTTAAGAGCGTTAATTGCCGCTGCGGAGTCTAGCTCATTCATTTGGGATCGCTCGATTTCTGCATTAATGCCCGAAAGCCGAAGTAGGAGAGCCTCGTATAACTCTGTAAGTTGGGATAACGAAGGGAATAGATTTAGCAGATCCATTACCTCCCGCCATTCATTCTGAATTGCGGGAAAGTCGCGACTAATGATTTCGGACAAATGGGAAAAGTCATTTTCCTGCCATGGAATAAATGTTTTGACGTCACGCAGAAACGTCTTAGCCTGATGCGACAGATCCGCCGACCAGAATCCCAGCTCTTTAAAATGTTCACTACCGTGTTCCAGTGTCAGTGCCCCGGTGATGTCCCTGATTATTTCGATATGGGAAAGTAGCGTTTCGAGCAAGGTGACCCAGGCATCGGGTGTTTCACTTCGTTGATGCCCTAATAGTTGCAAACAGAAATCAATCTCGGAATGAAGCTGTTTGATCGTCACGCCTTCTGTCCGTCGACGAGCGACATTCATATGAGTTGCTTCCTCACGCATCATTTCGAGCGAATCGGTTAGCCCTTCAATTACATGCGAATCCAACAACTTTCGGTTCGCGATCTCTGTAACGGACTGTTTTACCGCTAGTAAGTGTCCGGCAAGATTCCCGCTGTCAACACTTGAAACATAACGCGGTGAAAGCGGTGCGAGCGTTTCAGTGTCGTACCAGTTCAAATAATGACCATTCAATTTTTCAAGTTTTTCAAGCGTGGCAAACGTGAAACCGAGTCTTTCGGTTAGCTCAAGCGTTCCTACATATCCAAAATCATGCGCAGAAATTGTCGATAGTAGCAGCAAGCCAATATTTGTCGGTGAGGTCCGATGAGCGATCTTTGGTTGAGGGTCTTCTTGAAAATTGTCGGGTGGTAACCAATTGGAGTCATCACCGACAAACGTTTCGAAAAACCTCCAGGTGCGCCGGGCGATCATCCGGACCATTTTTATATCGATACTGCTTAGCGGTACCTGGATATTTGGCGGACGACGGCTTATCCGATAAGCAATGAGAGGAGAAAATATCCAGACAAGTAAAAATGGCGCGGCGATCAATAACGTTAACGGACGAAGCCAAAATACCAGCGTCAGGCTGATAACTGACAAAATAATCGCGACTCCCATTAATCGCAAATAGGAAGGCAGGTTGTGCGAGGTGTCCTTTTCGCTTTGGGCGGCCGTTTTCCATTCGAGCAATTTCCTATGCAAGATAAGTTCTCGGTAAAGTGTTCGAACGACAGCATCAGTGTTTGAGTATGCCTGGTAAGCCAGAACAGCTATGACGATAAATAGTTGCTGCGTGTTGGTCTTGACATCGCCCAAAACACTCCAAAAATGACTTGTCCACGGAATACCACGCGGATGCGTAAGAATATTGGTTTGCAAATGGGCGTAGACCGGAAAGGCCAATACAAATACGATGAAAAGCGACCATATCAGCGGGGATCCGGGTATGATAATCCATGTTGCCAAGAACCAGAGAAATATTGCCGGTGCAACTAGACTGCGGCGTAGATTATCCAGTATCTTCCAACGTGAGATAAGAGGTAATTCATTTCGTACATTTTTCCTTTTGTCGTTCTTGACCCACGGCGAAATCCAGCCGGCAATCTGCCAATCGCCCCGAACCCACCGATGCGAACGCCTCGCAAAAGTATCAAAATTTGTCGGAAAATCGTCTAGGAGTTCGATGTCCGTTACCAGGCCGCATCGGGCATATAGACCTTCGAAAAGGTCGTGGCTGAGAATAGAGTTTTCGGGGACTCGATTCTTAAGAGATGCCGCGAAGGCGTCAACATCGTAAAGCCCTTTCCCAGTGAAGCTTCCCTCGCCAAACAGGTCCTGATAGAGGTCGGACGAGGCCGTGGTGTAAGGGTCGATGCCGGTATTCCCGGAGAATATACGTGCAAAGTACGACTGTGATGCGCTTGTCAGAGAGATACTGATTCGCGGCTGTAAGATGCCGTAACCTTTGGTTACCCTTTGAAGTTTTTCGTCAAAATGCGGGCGATTTAGCGGGTGGATCGCAATTCCAATTAGCTTTCGTGCCGAATCACGAGGCAACTGCGTGTCCGAGTCTAGAGTGATGACATATTTGGTTCGCTTTAGAAATTCTTCGCCAGCCGTGATGTTTGTAAAGCTTGTATTTTCCTCACCACGCAGTAATCCATTGAATTCCTCGAGTTTGCCGCGCTTGCGTTCCCACCCCATCCAGCATTGTTCACCATCATTCCATTGGCGGCGGCGGTGGAAGAGATGAAACTTTTTACCAAATGCCAGTCTATACTTTTGATTTAATGTGTCGATCCCGTCGCGGGCCACACCCAAAACTGCGTTATCTCCAACCAATTCTTCGCTCGGGGCGTCCGCAAAATCACTGAGCAAAGCGAAATATATTCTGTCATCTTGATTTGCAAGGCTGTAAACCTCAAGCTTTTCGAGCAGCTCCGCAACGACTGATTCGCTAGTCAAAAGAGTAGGTATAACAACAAAAGTTTGGGCGTTCGCCGGGATTGCAATTGACGTATCAATTTGCGGCAGAACACGAGGCGGGACCAGCAATGCGAAATCCCAGTTCAGAATGTTTAACGCCAGCTCGCTCGCCGGGATAAGTGACATCAGGCCAAAGATCACCAGTAGCGGCGAGCTAGCTCCAAAATACGCTGCAGTAAAAACGAGCAAAGTGATTGTTAAACTTGTCAGGAACGCGGCCGATCCGAGGTAGGCCGCAGCGGGATACTTAAGGATCGAGGAAACGATCATTTCTGACAATTGAGAACGGTAGGCGAACTCCTTTTCGACATACTTGACGCCTTTATCTATAAGGTAATAACCGATATGAGATTGCCGCGGATCCGCGACATCGTTTTGCTGTGCTGCGACCGCAAATTCGATAACCTTGCTTGCTACCTTTAGTTCATCTGTTTTTGTACGTCTCGCGATTCGCTCGATCACTTCTCGATAGCGGTTGCGCGTGGCGAAATTCATTTCCGCATAGACCTCCGCGGGATCAGTCTTTAAGAGCGGATCTATCAAACTTACATTCTCAAAAAACGTCCTCCAGTCGATCGTCGAGAGCAGGCGCATGCTCGTAATAACGTTTCCGACGGTAACCTGTGTCGTCGCCTGTCGTTGAAATTCCGAGTCAACGATCTGCTCAATGTTCGAACCATCTAAAGTTAGTCGTTTTACCAACCATTCGTACGCCGGTGCCATCGAAAGGTCCTGGTCGCGCAATTGTCGCGTAAACTGCTCCACAAAGGCGCTTCCAAAAGTCTTTCGCTTGCCTAAGCGTCTTACGGTAAGCGGCAACACTTCGGCCGGCCGCTTATTCGCCAGATCCAGCAACTCGTCAGCGAGATTGTCAGCTTCTTCGCGTTCCTCGCGCGAGACGACGATGAGCTGGGCCAATCTGCGCAGGTTTTCTACCAAGGAAAAACGGAGGGTGATAGCGATCGCCCATAATTCCCCGATTGTTAGCGGAGTAACCGCCTGATAAGCCCGAAGAAATCTTGCCAGCGTGTCAACCTCAAGGCGGCTGTCAGTGTGGGCAATGATCGATATCGCGATCGCGTAAATGCGAGGAAACCCGGCGAACTCACCTTCGACGAGTTTAGGCAGCTCACGATAATAACTTGCTGGGAGATCCTCATGGATTTCTCGCAGTTGGTCTTCGACGATATGAAAGTTGTCTACTAGCCACTCCGCCGCCTGAGATACGGATCGATCATCACGAATTGCGTTCGTTAAAGAATAGTAGGCAGCAACTAAAACCTCACGATTATCTTCAAGTCTCGGGCGTAATTTCTGAAATCGTTTTGGGTAGTCAACCGTTTGATGCTCATCCGCAATTGCTGCCGCAAACTGCTCCAGTCTTTCGACACTGTAAAGCTCTCTGCGGATCGGATCGTAATTCTCACTTTTACTGAAAATACCCTTCAGGAGATCGCGCTTTGGGAAAGATAGTTTTGCCATTTCATTCAACCGGATCGTAGAAACTACGTTTCCTTTTCAAACCTTTCCATACTCAGGGTCTAAATCTGTAAGCAAAAAACGGGTGGTTCAGGCATTACCCTAAACCACCCGATGAGGCAGCGTTACCTGCTAATTAAGAGCGGCAATCGCCGCTTCCCCTTGAAAAAACAAAGCCTCCCTCAACTTGACCGTGGAGACTTTGGGCGTCAACGATAGTTAACCGACTATTAGAGGTTAGTCAACGTAATGGCTAATGTCTGTGCTTTATCGCACACTTAATTCGAAGATCGGAGCCGTTTGTATTCGTCAGTGAAAACTTGTGACACTGCCACTTTGACCGGCTGCCACCCAAAGCAGAATCAAAAGGTTTATTTTCGGGAACTAATGAATAAGAAGGTCAATATCAGCTGTGACCGACTTCGTTGGGTCGTCGGGAGTCCAAATCGATTTCTTGCATTGTGTGCCAACAAACAGACAGCCGTTGCTTGCACCGATTAAATATAAGGTAAGCCCGAAACCGATGAATAGAGGCTGGGCGCCTCACCTCGTATGCGTTCAGATATATTTCTCTTTTATTTCTCGCATTTGTTAGGTTTCGGGCTTGTTAGTGTTGCCGATATATTTGGGAGATCGGTGTTACGTTGAGTGACGGCGGGCAGGTGAGGCCGGTCGTCATTCACTTTTTTCCCGGGCGTTAGACCAAGTATTTTCGAACCAGCATACGGATCTTATGAAGCTTATTTCATTTTCGATGTATTACTGCAAATTACAATTTGGCCTGCTCACGGGCCGCTCAAACATAACTCTTCCAACGTAAATTGGCGATGGAACTATTGGCTCCGATGCATCCACTACCAGCCCCGCCCGCGGCTGGGCGGAATAAGTTAATAGAGTGATCGACTGTTGGAATCCTTATCCATTAGTACGCCAACACACGGCCAAAAAGTGTTTAAGCATATTTACGACTATGTTCCGCTTTGCTCATTTCAATGATCCGCCCGTCTTCGATAAGTAAAATGCGGTCAGCTTGTTGTGCGAGTCGGTCGTCGTGGGTAATCATCACAAACGCGACGCCGCTTTCACGGTTCATCTCACGCATAAGCGTAAAGACTTCTTCACCCGAGTTTCGATCAAGGTTTCCCGTTGGTTCGTCCGCGAGAATAATTTTAGGGGAGTTTGCGAGCGAGCGGACAATAGCGCATCGTTGATTTTGTCCGCCGCTCATCTCATCAGGGTGCTTGTTGATCTGATCGCTTAAACCGACTCTTTCGAGAAGGCCTAAAACCCGGCCTGATTGATCTTTGTCAGCCTCGCCATGGCGAATTGTGATCGGCATCAGAGCGTTTTCTAAGCAGGTAAATTCATTGAGCAGATAATGTGACTGGAAGATAAAACCGACTTCATCGCTCCGCAAGCTTGCCAATCCATCTTCATCAAGCGTAGAAATATCGGTATTGTTGACCAAAATCGTGCCACTCGTTGGCACATCCAATGCTCCCAAGATATTAAGCAAGGTTGACTTTCCGCTTCCCGATTGACCAATAATGGCAACAAATTCGCTCGCGTGAATCTGAATATCAAGGCCGTGCAAAACAGGAACCTCAATTTTGCCAAAATAGGTTTTCTTTAGACCGCGGGTTTCGATAACGAGCGGAGGGCCGCCATTCGAAGTTACTGTCAGGGTACTGTTGTGAGTTGTTACTGATTCACCAATAATATCCATCCAATCCTTTAGCGCATCACGTCCACCGGGTTAAGTTTTGCGGCCTGTCGCGCTGGAAGAACCGCGGCTATTAATGTTGTAATGATTGCGGCAAAGATTGCAGCACCAATATAAAATGGCAGAATCTTTACTGGAAACATTGCGGAAGACGCTCCCGAACCGGTGCTATCCGGTCGTTCCAATAAGCCAATGAAATAGACGATCATTATTCCCACCACTGCTCCGAGGGAGCTTCCCAGAATCGCCACTCCCAGGCCTTCAAAAATGAATGCCATCAGGATCTGCCGTTGACGTGCGCCCATACTTTTTAAGATTCCGATCTGTGCTGATTTTTGAAGGACCGAAACGACCAGCACCGAAGCAATCGCAAATGCGGAAGCTATCAAACTGAAGATCGAGATCAAGTAAGCCGAAGCTCCCATCATTTGCATATTGACCAGAAACCGTGCGAAGTCCTTTTTCCACGGTGCTGCTTCGTAGGGCGTTAATGCCATGATCGTGTTTGACAGGTTCTCAACATCGTAAATGTCATACACTTTGACGTAAATGGCATTGACGGAGGATCCAAATCCAAACATGCTTTGTCCGTTTCGCAAGGTAACGTAGGCGCTTCCGCGTCCTTGCCCGCGACTATAAATTCCTGCGATCGTAAAGGAATCGGATTGCCCCGAACTCGACGTAAGGCGGATTCGTTCGCCGACTTCGGTGTTCAGATCTTTGGCAAGCTCGACGTCTATTACGATCTCATCGCTACCCAACCCTCTATATTTTCCGCTTGTCAGATCCTTGGTAACCGGCGTAATCGCATCGAGAAGTTCCGGGTCTGCTCCGACCACCGACACGCCAATCGGATTTGCTCCCTTTGATGCGAAACCCTGCCCGCTGACCACGGAAGCAACGCTTCGAACATTTGGCAAACTGCGAATCGTCCTAGCCACATTTTCCCAGTTGTCTATGAACTTTAATTGCGACGCTTGCTCTTCGATCCTGCTTGAAACGGGGTTCTCCGTGTCTTGAATCGGTTTCGGTTTTGGATCTTCAACCTTCAACACGATATGTGGAATGGATTCCGTTAAGAGATCGGACATCATCTCCTGCAAACCGAAGATCAAAGACGTGATAAAAATTACGATTATCACTCCCGCCGCCACCGCACTGATCGTCAAGATCGTTTGCCATCCCCCCGAAAGAAGATGCCGCAGGGCGAGTTGAAATTCAAACCGAAACTTTTTCGGGATGAAAGCAGAAATAAATATGTCGAAAAATGAATTCACGATCTTACTTAGCCTGAACCTTGTCGCCTACATTGAGACTTGCGGTATCGGCGATAATAAAATCATTCGGAGTAAGCCCGGAAATCACGGGAACCCCTTCCTTTGTCGGAGGTCCTGTAACGACAGCTCTTTTGGCAACCTTTCCTTCTTCAATAACGAAAACCACCGCTTCGTCACCGGAACGGGTCAGCGCACTTTCAGGAACTAATAACCGGCTTACATTTTCGGCGGTAATAATATTGACATCGACTGTTTGTCCGGGACGGAGCCAGTCGGGAGATTCGTTCGGAATCACCTTTATCTCGATCGTCCCGCGCGTTTGATCTACTGCTGCACCTAGCTCCGAAACCGTTCCGCGAAAACTATTGTCGGCAAAGGCTTCCGAGGAAATAACTGCGTCCTGCCCAACCTTTAGAGAGGAAAGGTTGCTCTCGTCCACGTCTAAACGAATTTCCAACTGGCTACTGACCATGGTAAGGACACCAGCCGCACCGACCGTCTGGCCGATCTGGGTGTTGATCTTAATTACTGTTCCTCCGAAAGGAGCAACTACGCTTGCATTTGCCGCCTGCTGCTGCGCGACGCTGAGGGCATTTTCCGCCTCGGATATACGTCTTCTTGCCACTGAAACGTCCTCGGGCCTTGCTCCCGACTGGATCGTTTTGAGACGTGCTTGTTGAGTTCTAACATTAGCCTGCGCCGACTTCAAGCTGGCTTGAGCAGACCTCACTCCTGCCTGTGCCAGCGCAATAGCTTGCTTTTGTGCAGCCACCTTTTTGACAGCAACCAGATAGGTCGTGTTGGTCCGGTCATACTCAGCGCGTGAAACTACCCCGGCTTTGACTAAAGTGGTGCTGCGGTCAAGTTCCTTCTTTGCCAGATCGCGCTCAGCTTCGACTTGGGCCAGTAGGGATTGGGTTTGAAGGACATTCTGTTGAGCCTGAGAAATCGCGGCTTTTTGCTGCTCGACCACTGCCTGGGTCTGCCGAACTTGTTCCATTGCCGCATCAATATCAGACGCCAAAGCCCCGCGTGAAACCTGTTCAAGTTGCGTTCGAGCGGTGTTGACCGATGCTCGTGCCTGAGTAATTTGGGCCTCGGCAACGTCGTTTTTTATTAACGCTAGCTGTTGACCAGCAACAACTATTGAGCCTTCATCAACATAAAGACTTCGAACGATGCCCTGCGTTTGCGATCCGGCATTCGTTTCGGTAACGCCGCCAACTCGGCCACTGCTGGTAATTGTTTCGGTAATCGAGGACTGAGTTGGATGTACGAGCGCTACCTGAACTGGTCGCTGCGTGTACCAGAATACGAATAGACCAATTGATACAACCAATATCACCACGACGCTCCGAACGATCCACTTACTCACGCTCTTCGAACGCTTTTGGAGCACAAGAGCCTCATCCCTCCTTGGTTGTAGTTCAACGGAAGGCTCAGGTATTGCCAGAGCAAGCTTATCGTTTTCTCGAGTTTGAACTGGTTTCATACAGGGATGCGTCGAAAATCTGTATTCTCGACGGTCTGTCTTTCGAGAATCGACTACAACCGCTCAAATAGCTTACTACCGATTTTCAGGCCGCGACCGAAATACTCTCGATCTCCGTATATCCAACAACAATGCCCATCGGTTCGATAAATTGGATCAATGTTTTGGTGCCGTCTTGTTCCTCGATGTTGATGACATCGCCATGACTCCCGAAAGCCGCGACGAATTCTACGCACGCCGGATCCTTTATCAGGTGGGTGAAGAAAGAATCCGTATTTTCACCAACGGAAAGATCGATCGTAATGTTGTCGCCTCTCCTTTCGACGGTGATCCCATTCAGCGGCAAACCTTCCGTCAGTACCTGGTCGCCTATATCGGCCTTCAACACCTCAACCTTTGTGAGCCATTCGAACCGACGTTTGCTCAAGGAATCGAAAAACCCGATCCATTCTTCTTTGTTTATTTCACTTTTCATTTTATTTTCCCCGTAATAGTAACCGCACTTCTAAGGTTCGCCCATCTTCCTTGCGCTTTCTATCACCCCTCGAACCTTTGGTATTAACGATACGCCTTTGAGAGACCGTAAACGGTGCGTTAACGCACATCCCTCGGTTCAGTGAATATATAGACTAGCAATACGGACAAAAAATGCAGTCTGGAAAGACTTCCATGAACTCTAAGAAAATCCAATGAATATAGGCCCGAATCGAAGATCAAGCACTGAAAATGACGGCTTTATTTTGTATCCCTTGTACAAGGCGGTAGCCGTATTTAGCGACGATGAGACGGTCAGGGCGGTCGTTGCGGAACTTCACAGGCAAAACTTTACAACCGATGAAGTAGAATCATTTTGTGGAATTGACGGTGCGAAGCGGATTGATTTCGACGGCACGAAACACGGCGTCTGGACGACATTTGTACGTGAAATCCAGCAGTTGGGGCCGGACCAGTCGTTTCTTGAAAAATATCAAAAAGATTTGAAAGAAGGCCAATGCCTGATCATGGTTCGCGCGGCTGACCATCATCGGAAGGAGATAGCCACAAAGATTCTGCACGAACACACAAAAGAAAGGGTCAACTATTTTGGCCTCCTTCTAATTGAAGAAGTATGACAAGCGGCTGTTGATTCCCCCGTTGATCATAGGACGGTGCTTTAGCCGAAAATTAGACTGCGCTCAGCATAACTTTCCTTAAGGCTGTTACAAACGACATCGCATAATGCAAAAACAGATTCATCCGCGATTGAATAGTAAACAGTGTTGCCATCCTGCATTCGAGCAACGAGTCCAGCCTCCTGAAGTATTTTGAGATGTTTGCTTACGTTGGGCTGAGTGGAATCTACCGCCTTGGCAAGCTCGGTAACGCTTAGCCGACCCGCCTCTAGCTTCTGCAAGAGATGAAGACGAACAGGTTCCCCAAGTACCTTAAACCTAGCCGCAACCTGATTGACGGCTGCCGGAGTCATTGACCAATGATTTCTATTTTCCATACTTGACGACATAACTACATAGTTATATGCTTATGTTTTGATAGATTATATTATTACAAAGAGGAATTTTCAAGAGCAATGATAAAAAAAACAACAGTTAACGAAATAAATGCACTTCTGGACAGTGGAAATGAATGCCAGGTGATCGACGTTCGCGAGTTTTCGGAATTCGATAGTGAGCGGATCGCAAATGCACAGTTGATGCCCCTTTCAAATTTTGAAAAGCACGTCGATGAGATCGATCATTCGAGACCAGTGTACCTGATGTGCAGATCTGGAAACCGAGCGAAACAGGCTGCCGACAAACTTTCGAACAAAGGGTTTACTGATATACATGTGATTGAGGGCGGTATGGCGGCTTGGTCGGGAGCAAATCTGCCGATTATCAAGGGTAACTCAAAGATATGGTCTCTTGAACGGCAGGTAAGATTTGTGGCCGGACTTCTCGTATTGTCCGGTGTTCTGCTCAGCGTCGTCGTCAGCCCATACGCGATTCTGATTTCGGGATTCGTAGGAGCGGGTTTGGCCTTTTCGGCCCTGACAGATACATGCGGCATGGGAATGATCCTTGCCCGGATGCCTTGGAATAAAGCACCGATCGTTTGCGAGACCGCCACATCGACAAAATAAGGTTTGGGGAGCATTTGAACCATGTCGGTATTATTTATTCTTGGACTCTTGTTAAGTGCGGCGATCGGGTTATCACTTGGCCTGATAGGTGGTGGCGGTTCAATTATTACCGTTCCTGTGCTGGTTTACGTACTTGGCGTCGAGGCGCATAATGCCGTCGGAATGTCCCTAGCAGTCGTCGGTGCAACCAGTCTTGTAGGTTCCTTTCTGCATTATAGACGTGGGACGATGCATCTAAAAACCGGACTGATCTTCGGTGCGGCAGGAATAGTCGGAGCATTGCTTGGATCGCCCTTAACAAAACTCTTGTCAGCCTCCGCATTGATGATGACATTTGCAACGTTGATGCTTGTGGTTGCAATTCTGATGCTTCGGCGCAAATCACCTGCTAGGCGCGTTGACACTGACGTGCCCAAGGAAGGCTTGAGCGTCTGGAAAGCTCTATTGGCAGGATTCGGAGTCGGCATATTAACTGGATTTCTAGGTGTTGGTGGAGGATTTTTAATAGTTCCGGCTCTCGTGATATTCGGGGGGTTAGGGATGAAGGACGCAATTGGAACATCACTATTTGTGATTTTTTTGAATTGCGTAGCAGGACTTGTCGGACATGCAAGCCAGAATCAGTTTGATTGGGGCTTGACGGCGTTGGTCACGGTTTTGGCGGTCTCGGGGACGATCCTTGGAACGCTGCTTTCGCATCGCATCGCCGCTTCAAAACTGCAATCAAGTTTTGCGGTATTCGTATTGCTGGTCGCTGTTTTTTTAGTTACGAAGAATTACGAAGTTTTATTTGGAGGATAAGTTTATGCAATTCAAGCAATTTTACCTGGGCTGTCTGTCACATGCCTCTTATTACATTGGTTCGGGCACAGAAGCCGTTGTTATTGATCCGCAGCGCGACGTTCAGCAATATCTGGATGAAGCTGAATCGAAGAATCAAAAGATCAAGTACATCATCGAAACGCATTCTCACGCTGATTTCGTCAGCGGACATGTTGAACTTGCCGAAAAAAGCGGTGCCGAGATCGTTTACGGTTCCAAAGCGAACACGGAGTTTCCGACGCATAAGGTTAACGACGGTGACGAGCTGACCGTCGGCAATGTGAGACTTCGATTTTTAGAGACCCCCGGACATACTCCGGAAGGCATAACAGTTTTAGCGGAGGACAAGGAAGATCCGTCGCAACCGATAAAAATGTTTACAGGCGACACGCTGTTTATCGGCGATGTCGGTCGACCAGATCTGATCGGCTCGAAAGGATATACGGCCCAGGAAATGGGCGGGATGCTTTTTGACAGTCTGCACGGAAAGATACTTCCCCTACCCGACGAAACCGAAGTATATCCGGCTCATGGCGCGGGGAGCTTATGCGGAAAATCTCTCTCAAAGGAGACCTGGTCGACGCTTGGGGAGCAGCGGAAGACAAATTACGCTTTGAAGCCAATGAGCAAAGAGGAGTTTGTTAAGGTGGTCGCTGCCGATCAACCCACGGTACCAGCTTACTTTGAGCAAAGCGCGGCTCAAAACCTAAAAGGTTCCTTAGCGTTGGAAGATTTGCCAAAGCCGACCCCACTGACCAGCGAAGAAATCGATGATTTTGATGGTGTGGTAATTGACGTTCGGCAGAGTACGGAATATGGGGCGGGTCATGTTGGAAATTCGATCAACATAGGACTTGGTGGTCAGTTTGCGTCATGGGCAGGAACACTTGTCACTATCGGAACGCCGGTCGCGATCGTCGCGGACGATAACCAGCAAGTTTCCGAAGCCTTTATGCGTCTGGCTCGCGTCGGTATAGAAACGGTTAAGGGGTTTGTACTGATCGATGACTACGCAGGCAAAATCAAGACTGTCGAACAGATTTCTGTCGAAGATGCGAAGGAAGCGACGAAAGACGAAGGTGTTCAGTTCGTAGATGTGCGGCGCTCCGCCGAACATGCTGCCGGGCACGCGCCGAATACGATCAATCTCTCCTTGGACAGTTTGGCAAAGGAGGTTGGACGACTCGATCCGGAGAAGCCGACCTTCGTCATATGTCAAAGCGGGTATCGTTCGAGCCTTGGCACCAGCATTGTGGAAAACGCAGGATTCAGCAAAATCTACAATATTACTGGCGGAACAAAAGCATGGATGGACGCGGGTTTCGACACGGAAGTGGGTGCAACAGCATGCACCGCCTCCAGATAAATTGGATTAGGCAGGCGCAGCCGCCGGCCCTTCAACACAATAATTATATGAAAATGACAATATTTTTTACCATTATACTTTCAATTTTTGCCGGTTCTGCTTGTCAGACGGCGCCAACCCAAACAGTGGAGAATAAAGCCACGGCCAATACACCCGCGAGGATGACCACGGCCGATATACGGCAGATAACCGTCACTGACGCAAAAAAAGTCATGGATGAAAAAGAGGTGCAGTTTATTGACGTTCGCACGACCGAAGAATATGCGGCCGGGCACGCGGTAAAAGCATCGAATTTTCCCCTTGATGCTCTTGAAAAGGATCTGGGAGCCCTCGATAAAGGCAAGCCTGTCTATGTTATCTGCCAGACTGGCAAGCGTGGCCAATTAGGTGCGGAAATTCTGCAAAAAGCAGGCTTCACCGATATCTACAATATCAGCGGCGGCACGTCAGCTTGGGTAAGTGCTGGCTTTCAAACGGAGAAATAGAATGAATGAAATATATTGGATCGGTGGATTTGTCGTTGTCTGGTTGCTCTTACAGCTAGTAATTTTGCCTAAACTTGGCGTAAATACCTGACTCCGCGGTGCGTGCAACGTCGAGTCTCGGCGTAAAAACAAAACAGCTAATGAGTCGGTTGAACAAAATATAGAGTCGCATGAGGGGTAGCAAATGACGGGCAATAAAAAGCATTGGGACAATATTTATGCTGTAAAGGAATCGACGGAGGTCAGTTGGTACCGGAAACATCTGGAGAGTTCCCTCGACATGATCTTACAGACAAAGACGGAAACATCCGGAGCCGTAATTGATGTTGGAGGCGGTAGTTCGACCTTGGTTGACGACTTGATTGCAAAGGGATTCTCTAATCTTTCGGTTTTGGATATTTCAGCCAATGCCATCGAAAAGAGCAAAGAGCGTCTTGGAAATAAGTCCGACCACGTAAGTTGGATTGAAGCCGATATCACCGATGCCGTTCTGCCAGAAAATTATTACGATGTTTGGCACGATCGAGCGGTATTTCATTTTTTGACGAAGGTAGAAGACCGAAAAAAATATGTCGACCTCGCGATCCGTTCTTTGAAGGTCGGCGGGCATATCATCGTCGCGTCTTTCGGCATAAACGGCCCATACAAGTGCAGCGGACTTGATGTTGTTAAATACACTCCTGAAACGATGCACACTGAATTCGGTCAAGGGTTCCAGCTTGTCAACAGTCTGAGCGAAACACATCATACGCCCTTTGAGACAACACAAGAGTTTGTTTATTGCTACTGCCGAAAGGTCATCTGAATCGACGGAATTTGACGGCAAAGCAGTGGCTTAGGTAATAAAATGAATGAAGAAAATGGATCAGAAACCCGGAGGGGAGCTAAACAGCAGACTATCCGGCAACGGATTTTAGGCTGGCTTGGTTTCTTGGCGGTTGCAGCTGCGATACTGTTTTTTTTCGCTCCTCCATCATGGTGGCAGTTTGGTGTTTCTCCAGTTTCCGGAAGGAAAGAGTCAGCGAATTTTGTACTTCTAAAGATGGACGGTGGCGACTGGAATTCTGGCAAACAGAGAGGAAAAGTAGTTGTCGTTAACTATTGGGCAACGTGGTGTCCGCCATGCCGTTTTGAAACTCCAGGACTGGTCAACGTCGCCAATGAATACGAAGCTCGCGGCGTGGAGGTTGTCGGCGTAACGATGGATGACGATTTAACCGCCGTGCCGCTTTTCGTCGAAAAATATCAGATAAAATATCCGATCCTGCGTCCCGGCAATGATCCGAATGTCGACTCGGACGGCGTCGCTCTGCCTACGACTTTTCTCTACGACAAAGGCGGACGTTTGGCGAAAAAATATACTGGGATCGTTCTTGAGTCAACCCTTAGATCTGACGTTGAATTACTGCTTGCCGAAGATGGATAAGGGTCATAGATTAGGGAAAAGGAAAAAGATTTTTTCTAGTACTTTCTCCAGTCGTTATATCAGCAAGAAGTAAAAATGAGGGCTCGGTCGGGCCAATTTTGTTTCGGTTTAGGGTGTTTTGGTAGGAAAGAAGCGGGCTCCAATGCGTAAAAAGAGACAGTCAATGTCTGTTTTCAAACACCTAAGCTAATTCACGCGGAATTTGGCAGGAGGTGGTAGCCAGTTACGTTTAAGCGAACGCTATTATAAGTTTGACAGGTTGTCCGGTTTTGAGGACTGCGACTAATCACTTGTAGCTCCCGCGAATGAATGCGAATCGCCTTCGAGAACTAATTGAAAGTCCACGCATATCGGGTGCTTTCGCACCATCCGGCAAAGATCACGGCTAACAAGGACTGACGGATTGCCGTTTTCGCATACCTTCGATTATCCTCGCTTCAGTCTTCCAAGTCACAATTGATAACGTCCAATACCGCGGTGTCGGCTACTCATCTACGGTTCGAAATTCATGGACCTTTCTCAAACTTCTTCCTATGGTTGCAGGATGGTGGCAGCTTTTTAAACGACTTAGAACGATAAACCGTTGCGTTACAGTGTTATAGGATATAGTCCTCTCGCGAGCTAGGCGAAGGCAATGAAAAAAGGACTTTCGAATTTCATCGAAAGTCCTATTTTTATTGGTCGGGTCGACTGGATTCGAACCAGCGACCTCTCACACCCCAACCAACCTGAGGGTGAATTATAAGTTCTCAACATTGCTCAAAACACCTTAAAAATGGGTTTTTTGCATACAAATCACAACGTATGAATGGGTAAGCGTAGACAAAAGTGCAACCATCTTGCAACCAACTCTCTGAAATTCAGGCTGTAAGATATTCTCTTTTTCTTGAACCCGCCTACACGCACGAATGAATGAAAGAATGAAAGAATGAAAATATTGAATAACTGCCGCCGCCGAAATCGTTGTGCGCTAGGGCAACCTTTTAACGGAACTCGGGCTTGAATGAAAGAAAAGTTGATCACCTCTTCGTCTTACCTCACCCGTCATCTCCACGGGTTCGGCAACGTACTCCAAAATTTGGTTATTGATCGGCTTGCCTTCGTCGGATAGCAGCCAAAGAGCGGAGGTGTTTCCTTTCGTATCTTTGACCACAAAAAGTGCCGGAATTCCGCCTCTCAAACAGTTAATTGCGCAGACCTTATGTGTTGCGTGGTTTCCCGGATTCATAACGCCCAGATAGCACTTTGAATCAACGATTTCGCCCCTGAGCGTTTGTATGCCGAGAATCTCTTCGTTCGCATCATTTTTTAGAGCTTCGCCCGTAGATTTTTCAATCGAGCCCATAGCAACCTCGATCATCTGCATATCATCACGATAGATCTTTGTGCCTTTGAGTTTAACCCGCTGACCGTCAAAACCTTTGACGAATTTGTCCGCACCTACCTTAAACTCGGCAACTAACGCGAAACGTTCAAATGTTGGCAAACCGCTATTTTTCTCTTCCGTTTCAACGAGCAAAAATGGAACTGGATGAGCATGAATCGTGCCTTCAAAATCCTTTACGTTACCAAACTCGAAGAAGCTTTTCGCAAAAGGCTGCTGTCCCAGTAGAAAGATAAGGGCGAATGCAACTCCCAAAACAAGAAGCAGACCGACAGTTGAACCCATTATCTTTGCAAGCCCTGCCGACATCTTGGGAAAATATCCAATGTAAAATTCTTTATCTTTCATTTCCAATCAGCTACATTTGCAGGCTCTACGTGCGTGCCTGGCGCATTCGGAGTTTTATCGACAAAAACCTTCCCATTTTCAACCTTCACATTAAACGTTGGCACTTTTTCGGTAAATGGCGGTGGCGAAGCACCGGTTTCGGGTGCGTACTGAAACCCATGCCACGGACAAGTTATGCAGCCGTCAATAATCTTGCCTTCCCCAAGCGGGCCATTCTGATGCTGGCAAACATTTGAAACTGCCGAGATCTTACCGTCGTATTTGAATATCGCTACTCTTTCGCCGGAAACAGTTACGATACAAGCGCGATTTTCCGGAATTTCATCCACTTCACAGGCCTCTATGAAGCCCGTTTCAATCAGTAATTTTTCTGTGTCGGTTTCCGTTTCTTTGAATGCTGCCCAAAGATGTAATCCCACAACCAGAACTATTCCTAAACCGAGCGAGCCCGCAAACAGTGGATTCGTTTCTGCCTGCAGAACTCCGAGTGCGACGTGTCCGATCAGTAAAGCATAGGCAGCATAAACGAGTGTATGCAGGGTTTTCCAGACCGGAGCAGATAGATTATTCAACCAAAAATCGTGGCTCGTGACCGCCATCAGGAACAAAATAATCAACGCGACCAACCCCAATATTTGAAACGGAAAATCCGGTATGCTGGCGAAGCGACCGTTATTGGCAAGGATGCTGACTATCGGGTTCAAATCACCAAACGAATGAAATTGGATCACCACCAAAACGGCGTGTACAAGCCCCAGAAAAAATGTCGTTACCCCAAGATGCCTTCGGTTATAAAGCAGCGGCAGGAATCTGGGTGAGAGCCGGCAAAGCGGACCGATAATCAATACAATATGAAGCAGCAAGATCGAAGCCGTTCCAAATCCTCTGATCAGCAATGTCTCGATAGTTGCGGTAGGGTGAGAAACGCTTCCAAGCCCGAGAAAAAGCGCAAGGTAAAGCAATACGCCCCCGCCAACTATTGCATCGTAAATCTTCTTCTGCCGATTCCAGCTAACTGCTAAGTAACTTTCACTCATTAATTTTCTTGTTTATTGCCGGAATATTCTGGTTTGTCGGCTCCGAATGCCTAAAGACGATGCTGACAACAAAAAGAATCGGCAATAAAACGGCCAAGACAAGCCAAATGAATTTGTGTCTTTTTCGAATCGAACGGATCATCCCTTTAGTTCTCCCCTCTCACCCTTCGGTGTGCCGTCAATTCTTTCGGCTGCGTCTTCCCGTTGAAAATTCGCCACGCGAGAATCGGCCAAAGAGCCATCACCCCCGAAAAGATGATCAAGCGAAAACCGATCCCCGCATGTGTTGCCGACTTATCGAAACTCTTTACAGCAAAAAAAGAAAAATAGATCGAGAACAGAAAGCCTGCCAAGAAATAAGCGAAGGCTGAATAAACAATGATCTGAGCAAAAAGCATAGGCTCCTTTTCGGTTTGTTGTCGGATAATCCGCCACCTAGATCAACTTCACATCGGCGATCACTTCGAGCAATGCTGTTCCGTCGTAGTTCAAGACGTTCTCCATCGCCGTGCGCAGATCATCCTTTTTGTTGACTTGAATTCCCAAAGCTCCACAGTTTTCGGCGTATTCCGCAAAATTCGGATTGTGCAGATCCGTCGCCCAAACGTCCAATTCATCAGCGCGTTGTTCTTTTGAGATCTTTCCGAGTTCGGAATTATTGATCAAGATCAATTTGATGTTCATTCCGTATTTTATCGAGGTTGTGAAATCCGCAAGATACTGGGCAAACCCACCATCGCCGGCAACCGCGATGATCGGCCGTTCGCCGCTTGTTGCGGCCCAGGCTCCCATTGCTGCCGGAAAGGCAAAGCCAATTGATCCGAGATAGCCAGACATCAAAAAGCTTTGATTCTTTGGTTCGAAATATCGGCCAAGCGAATAAGCATTGTTGCCGACGTCAACGCACATAACGGCGTTTTCCGCGGCTAGATCGCTCAACACATCGAAAACGGCGATCGAACTTACACCTTTCCCAAAATCTTCTTTTAAACGTTTTGCTTTTTCTTCCCGCCAAATTCGCCAGCGTTCGGCAACTTCTTCACGTTGGTCGGCGGTATCGATCTTTCCTGCTAATTCTTTCCTAAACAAATCAACAGTAACGCTAATTTCGCCCCAAACTGGGACATCGATCGGATGGAATTTACCCAGTGCGAGCGGATCAAAATCAACCTGGATCGTTGGGATTTTTGGGGCAATTCCAGTGTGATTTGAAAAAGACGCTCCAAGAACGACCAGCAAGTCGCTCTCGTTCATGAACCAGGAAGCGATAGGCGTTCCGCTCCTGCCCAAAACTCCACAGCCAAGCGGATGCGAATCGCTGATCAGGCCCTTTCCTTTGAATGTAGTTAGAACTGGAGCGTTCAGGAATTCCGCAAATTCCGTGATCGCCGTCATGTCAAATCTGGCACCGTGTCCGACAATAATCACCGGACGCTTTGATTCCGCAATTTTTTCAACCGCCGCATCCAGACTCACTTTTGGCGGAGCGATCTTCAATGGAGCTATTCTGCCTTTCGGATTCTGCGAAGATTCGTGTTTGGCGGGCAGTTTTTGAATTTCATCTGGAAATGTCAGGTGCGAGACATCACGTTTCAAAATCGCGTGTTTCATCGCCAGTGTCGCCAGCTCAGCGTGTCTGCTGGTCGCGTGAACACGCTGATTAAACTCAGCGACGGACTCGAACGCTCTGATCAGGTCAACTTCCTGAAAATTTCCTGTGCCGACAACCTGAGTAGCAACCTGTCCGGTCAGAGCGAGGATTGGCGAACGGTCAACCTTTGCATCCCAAAGGCCGGTAAACATATTTGTCGCTCCCGGACCGGCGATCGAGAAACAGGCTGCGGGCTTCCCCGTCAGTTTACCGTAGGCCGAAGCTGCAAATGCTCCCGCACCCTCGTGACGAATTCCGATAAACTTGATCTTGCCGGTCTCGGCTTGCCTTCGCAACGCGTCGGCCAACCCCAAATTCGAGTGTCCGACCATTCCGAAAACTGTATCAAGTCCCCAATTTACAAGTGTTTCAACGATTACATCCGAGATGGTCGCTTCTTGCTGAGCTTCTTCCGGTACCCCGACGAAAACTCCGTCTTCGCGAACATCTACCGCAAAATTATCCAGACGGTCGCCAAAATCGCCTGGCGATTCACCTGTCGTCGGATGAAAATCCCAACCATGCCAAGGGCATCGGAGAAAGCCTTTTTCGATACTGCCTTCGCCAAGAGGCCCGCCTTGGTGCGGGCATTTGTTATCGAGCGCAGCAAATCTACCTTCAAAATGCGAAAGGCAAATTCCTTTGTGGCCCGCCCAGACGCTGACGACTCTTCCTTCAGCCAAATCTTCAGGCTTTTCCAGGACCTTGTGCCAACTGATCTTGTTTTCCATCTTCACTACCGCACTTTTTGAGTCTCATTCGAACATATCATGCACAACTCCAGCGTATTTGATTCCGGTGAGCTTGTTCATATCGAGATCGAACGTACTCAAGTCGTCGAATTCAAACTTTGAAAGATCATCGTGTCCGCAGGCCCTCGCAACGACTTTCATTAAATCATTTGTCGCGTTGAAGAAATTGGCAAGTTGTTTTGCCGAATCATCAATTATCAACCGGCTACGCAACGATTCTTTCTGAGTGGCGATCCCGACCGGGCAATTGTTTGTGTTGCAGGCACGCATTCCCAGGCAACCGATCGCCTGAATCGCCGAGTTTGCAACTGCAACCGCATCGGCGCCGAGCATCAAGGCTTTCGCAAAATCTTCTGCAACACGCAACCCGCCGGTGATTACCAGCGTTATGTCTTTTGCATCGCTTGAATCGAGATGCCTACGTGCTCTTGCAAGTGCAGGAATTGTCGGGACGTTGATATTATTTCGCAAAATGCTCGGTGACGCGCCCGTCCCGCCGCCACGCCCGTCCAGAATAATGTAATCAGCGCCAACTGCCAGGACGAAATCAATATCTTCTTCAATGCGGCTCGCGGCAATCTTAAATCCCACGGGAATTCCGCCTGTCTTCTCTCGAACTTCGGCCGCAACTTCACGAAAGTCGTCTACCGTTTTCAAATCGGGAAAAGCTGCCGGTGAAATTGCATTTTCGCCTTCTTTTATCCCACGTACGGCCGCAATTTCCGCCGAGACTTTTTCACCAGGAAGATGCCCGCCCGTTCCTGTTTTTGCACCTTGTCCACCTTTGAAATGGAAGGCTTGCGACCTTTGAACCTTATCCCAGGAAAAACCAAACTTCGCCGACGCTAACTCGTAAAAGTATCGGTTGTTATTTTCTTGTTCTTGCGGAAGCATTCCACCTTCGCCCGAGCAGATACCCGTTCCGGCCATTTCTGCACCTTTTGAGAGCGCAATTTTTGCCTCACGCGACAACGCACCGAAACTCATATCGGAAACGAAGATCGGCATTTCGAGTTCAAGCGGCTTCTTTGCGTTTTTCCCGATTACAGTCTTTGTTACGACAGATTCTTCATCCAGCAAAGGCCTTCGGGAGAGTTGGGCGGGTAGAAACTGTATTGATTCCCACTTCGGCAACGTGTTGCGATCAACGCCCATTGCTTCGGACGGCCCGTGGTGCCCGTATTTCTTCAGGCCGTTCTGCGCCAGATCTTTGATGTAGTTAGTGTACGGCTCTATGTTATCAGGATGCGTGTCAGCATACTGGCCAAGATATTCATTACGCTTAAAAGGTTGCGGGTGCTCCCGTTGAAACTCTCTGATTTCAGCCGCATCAACATAGACCGCACCGTCTTCTACAACCGCCGTGAATTTCCGCAAGACCTCGCTATTGTTGTACTCTGAAACGCCGGTGTCATATCGGTAATCCCAACCATGTACTCCACAGATCAAATTGTGTCCGTCAATGTGTCCATCCGCGAGCAAAGCTCCGCGATGCAAGCATCTACCGTATAAAACGGAAACCTGCGTCTCATCGCGAACGATTACCAAATCCAAATTTTCAACCAATGCGGCCGCAGGTTGACGGTCTGTTAGGTCATTGTGATCCGCGATTTTGACAGGTTCCTTTAGGTCGTTAAATCGTTCCATAATTTGCTGTGACGCCTCGGAGAACACTATTCGCCTGTTTTCTAATCACTGACTTCACAAAAGACTTTGATCGCTCCATTAGCCGATGTAAGAACCTCAAAAAGTTCGGCGTGATTTTCTAAGCCGTTCACCGGATGCGTTAATAGCCGCGAAAGCCAATCGCCGTATTCGAGAACAGCTTGCGCCATATCTTTTGCCCCGGTTTCGAAGTATTCCCGATTGGCGTTGACAGTGCCGACCATTACTTTATTCCCAAGGACGAAATCAAGATTGATCTTGTCGGCCGGGATCTCGACCATTCTGTCACCACCGGTTACGCTGGACAGAACGAGGACACCATTTTTCGCAAGCGCCTGCATGGCGTCGAAAACGATCGGCGAAAAGCCCGTTGCCTCGAAAATGATGTCGAAACCTCCGTACTCGTTGGCGTAGTCCGGAACGGCGACATCGATCGTTGAAACATATGTCGCCCCCAACTCTTCGATCAGGTCGGAGTTAAGGTACGGTCTTGGTGTCCGGCCGAATGTTACAACCTCCATACCGCGAAGACGAAATACGAGCGTTGCGAGCAAGCCGATCGTACCAGCTCCCATCACCGCCGCGCGTTTCGGTTTCCAAACCTTCAGCCTTCGCTGAATTTCATACGCCTGCGTGACTCCCTTTTGAACGACGGTCATCGGCTCCAGCAAGACGCCAACATCTCTTAATCCGCGAGGAACCTTTACAATAAACTCGGCATCGTCAACATAGAACTCAGAAAGATATCCGTGCCTTAGATTGATGCCGCGCTCGAAGTATGTGTCGTCCGTCGTCATATCGTTAGTTCCGATAATGTCGAAGATGCTCGATCCGGGGCGGCGCACGGTCGCGACTACGTAATCTCCCTTTTTCAATTCGCTAACATTTGACCCAACTTCTTCGACCACGCCAAAACCCTCATGACCGATCACAAGAAAATCGCTACCAACGGGTGCGGCCCCGTATTCAGCGTTGTTGATCTCTTTGTCAGTACCGTCAACGCCAACACGCAAGACCTTGACGAGGACGCCACGCCCATTCATGATTTCCTCGATATTGGGTTTCGACATTTCCACAAGGTGAACGGAATCTTTGATCCCGGGTATAACGGCAATTGCTTTCATATGTTTATTTTTTGGTTGAGTCATGCTCTGGCTTTTCTTCTTCTTTTGCACTAGGCGGGCGTAGACTGCATCCATTCCATTCGTACGCCCAATGTGTTTAGTGTTCCCATCACCCGGTCTGGCTCGCCCCAATCACACCATCCAAGGTCCTTGACACGCATCACCATCAGTTCGTCTGACGATTTCTCGAGCACTTCGCTCGAGAAATTGGTCTCCTTCATGCAACCGTATATCGAATCCAGGACAGCCGGCTCCTCAGCGGTATCAAGAAGTGTAGATTGAGCGGCAAATATGCGATACATTTCGGGTAAATGTTTACGGTACATACCGATGAATGTCTCGACCCTTCCGATCATGACAAAACTATTCCAAAGGCAACCTGATCGCATCAGTCGTTCCGCTACACGCAGTGTTGGTTTCTCCCAAAAACGACTAACTCGGGTGAATGAACGCGACATATCCCCGAAAAGCGATCTGGCCGGTTCGATCCAACCATAAGAAGTTTCTGCTTTTTCTGGTTCAATGCCGAGAAGGATGATCGAGGCTGAATTCATCTCGGCGGCAGCAAAGGCCGATTCGACGGTCTGCATAAAGGCTTCTTCGTCCGAAAAATAATGATCAGAGGGGAAAAAGGCAACAGTGGAATCCGAGGAGATTTGGGCCAGGCGCATCAGGCTGTAAAGGATTGCCGGTGCTGTGCCCTTGTTTTCCGGTTGTACGACCATTTGCCGCTCGGAAACATTCCAAAGCGGGCGTTGGTAAAACCTCTTGTGACTCTTGGTCAAGCTGAAAAGCGTGTTGCCCGGGCAGATAGAGTGTGATATGCGCTTTCGAGTTTCATCAAGCAAACTCGTCTCGTTCAGGAACGAACAAAACTGTTTTGGGCGCTCGTCGCCGGCGATAGCCCGCGTAAGCGACTTCAGACGCGAACCTTCACCTCCCGCGAGTATCACGGCGTAACGATCTATGCTCGGTGAAACATACGTTTGAAACGATCTAGAGTTAGTATCGATCATAATCTGGCTTGCTACATTTATTACTCTGCACTCTCTTAATTGTGCGAGCTGACCGGATTATTCCACCGTTGGGGATTTTTGTGATATGTGATTTGTCATATCGCTTTGACCACACGAATTAGTTCAGCGACGCTCCAGGCCTGAGCAGCGCAGCCCCGCGGCAGATGCGGCTCATTGGCGTCAATGATCTCAGCCACCTGACCAACCATCGCGGCGGATAAATGCGATCGAAAACCTGCCAGGATGCCTTCCACCCGCTTGTCTAGTTTTTCGTCGCGGACGTGCACCTTGCGATAAGCTTCAACGAACGGTCCGATCAGCCAGGCCCAAACAGTGCCCTGATGATAAGCAGCGTCACGATCCATAGGCGATCCAGCATAAATCGGGATGTATTTCGAATCCTTTGGCGAAAGCGAACGAAGCCCGAACGGAGTAAGCAATTCAGCTTCTAGCTTGTCCACGATCTTTCTTGCCCGGTCTTGCTCGACCAGCGAATGGGTCAGGCTGACGGCAAATATCTGATTGGGCCGAATCGATGCGTCACGCTCTTCGTTATGGATTACGTCATACAGGCATTGAGCGTCCTCGTTCCAAAACTGCCCATTGAAACTAGCTTTCGCCATCTCGGCCATCTCGGAATACTGTTTCTCCCGGTCTTTTTCACCGAAACGCGATGCAAAATCAGCCATCACGCAAAGAGCGTTGTACCAGAGAGCCTGTATCTCAACCGCCTTCCCTGTTCGCGGCGTGACCACCCAGTCACCGATCTTGGCATCCATCCACGTAAGCTGCGCGCCTGGTTCACCTGAGAACAGCAATCCGTCTGAATCGACGTGTATGTTGTAACGGGTTCCGTTGACATGCCACTCGATGATGTTGACGAGCTTGCCAAAGAGCGTTTCGCGGACAAATTCAAAGTCGTTGGTGCTTTCGGAATACGCCCGTATCGCCTCAATAAACCAGAGCGTTGCGTCCACCGTGTTGTACTCAGGTGTTTCGCCTGCGTCCGGGAACCTGTTCGGAATCATTCCCTCTGAAATATGCTTTGAAAACTCGGTTAAGATACTCTTAGCGATCTCGGGACGGCCCGTCGCAAGTGTTAGCCCGGGCAACGCGATCATCGTGTCGCGCCCCCAGTCGGAGAACCAATGGTAACCGGCTATCACCGTCTTTCCGGAATTGCGCGAGACGATGAACTGGTCGGCGGCGAGGATCAGTTGCTTCGTTAAAGTGTCGGTCACGCCTGAGGTGGCCACAAGCCGGTCGCGGCGCCTCGTCTCGGAAAGTTTTAATTCGTCAGCGTCGGATGCAAAGCGTCTTTCAGTCGAAGCGATCACGGTCGCAGGTTCTGCCAAATTAAACTTAAAACTGAACGGCTGGAACAACTCTTCGCGATAGTCAAATCCACGTTCACGCTCGATCTCATATTCGAAATCACGGTACCAAAAGCCTGTCGGCGCAATGTCGAATGCGTTATGAGCGAAATCGATCTCGGGCAAGTCTGGAGATGGCTGAACTACTACCCGGCCGTCTTCAATCTTAAAGCTCTCGTCAAAATCGTCACGCTTATTGCGCAAATGATGGTGGTCACGAAATGCTAGCAACGGCTTGAGTTCAATTTCAACAACGTTGTCTTCGATCCGTGTTCCAATATCCCCGGTCCCCGACTCGGCTTTGAGCATCCATTGGCAAACGGTTGTGTTCTCACCGTTGACCATAAATACCGATTTCTCGACCACAAGCCCCTTCACGTTAAACGTCCATATGGGAAAAGGATCGAGCCGGAAATTAACGAGCCATTTACAGCCCTCCGGATGGACTTTGCCCGGATATTGATTGCACGAGAGTTCAAATTGCTCGCGATTGATGGTCAGTATCTCTTCATATTTTGACAGCATCACGATACGGCCGAGCGGCGGCCGGGTCGCGGCGACAAGCAGTCCGTGGTATCGCCGGGTGTTGGCACCGGATACGCTTGACGACGCGTAACCTCCGATGCCATTGGTTTCGAGCCACTCTCTCGAGCCTGACTGTTCGAAATTGCTGCAGATCTCAGAGCCGAGTTCAATCATTACGCTATCGATCCTCCACTTTGCTGCAAAAGCTTGGCGACAAGTCCCGTCCAGCCTGTTTGATGGCTCGCACCGACGCCCGAACCGTTGTCTCCGTGAAAATACTCATAGAATAAGATATTGTCGCGGAAATGCTTATCTGTTTGAAATTTTTCTGAGTTTAGAAAGACAGGCCTTTTCCCATCGGCATCCTGAAGGAAAATACGAGACATACGCCTCGACAACTCCTGTGATACTTCCCACAGGTTCATCATATTCCCTGATCCGGTCGGGCATTCCACCTTCAAATCATCGCCGTAAAAATGATGGAATTTTTGCAAAGATTCGATCAGTAAATAGTTTACGGGAAACCAAATCGGACCACGCCAATTGGAGTTTCCGCCGAAAAGGCCGCTCGATGATTCGGCAGGCTCGTAATCAACTCGATGTTCGCTTCCGTTCACAAATAAAACATACGGATCATCTTTGTGAAACCGTGACAACGCACGAATTCCGTGGGGCGAAAGAAATTCATTTTCGTCGAGCATTACTTTTAAAACTTTTTCTAAGCGTTCTCGATAGGCGATTGAAAGAAGGTGTCGTTCGCCCTTTTTTTCGACATTTACGGTCAGATTCGGACGATTTTTGATAAACCAATCGAATCGTTCTTTGAAATCTGGCAATGCCTTTAATGTTTCCGTGTCGATTGTTGTAACGGCAAAAAGCGGGATCAAGCCAACCATCGAACGCACTTTGAGCGGCATATTAATTCCACCGTGGATATGCAACACATCGTAATAAAAGCCGTCGTCGTCGCTCCAAAGCGAGATTCCTTCCTGCCCGAAATTATTCATCGCATCGGCAATATAGACGAAATGTTCCCAAAACTTTGTGGCGACATCTTCATACGAATCATCCGTTACGGCAAGTTCAAGTGCAATTGCCAATAAATTCAAGCAATACATTGCCATCCAACTTGTGCCGTCCGATTGGGCGAGTTTTCCGCCGGTTGGAAGCGGCTGACTGCGATCAAAAACGCCGATATTATCAAGTCCCAAAAATCCGCCTTCGAAAACATTCATTCCCTCCGAATCTTTGCGATTTACCCACCAAGTAAAATTGAGCATAAGTTTTTGGAAAATTCGTGCCAAAAACTTTGTGTCGCCTTTTCCGCTTTTCTTCTTGTCAATTTGATAAACCCGTAAAGCTGCCCAAGCGTGAACCGGCGGATTTACATCGCCATAAGCCCACTCATAGGCGGGAATTTGCCCGTTTGGGTGCATATACCATTCGCGGAGCATCAAAATAAGCTGCTCCTTCGCAAATTCCGCGTCAACCAAAGAAATCGGAATGCAGTGAAACGCCAAGTCCCAGGCTGCATACCACGGATATTCCCACTTGTCGGGCATCGAGATCACATCTGCATTGTTCAAATGCCGCCATTCATTATTACGGCCTTTCTTGCGATCTTCGGGCGGTTTCGGCTGATTTGAGTCGCCTTCGAGCCATTGATCTACATCGTAATGATAAAATTGCTTTGACCAGAGCATTCCCGCGAACGCCTGACGTTGCACGTTCTTTTCGTCCACCGAAAGTTCCGCAGGTACGATGGCTGAATAAAACTCATCGGCCTCGGCTATTCGTTTTGCGAATATCGCGTCAAATTCCTTGAAGGCATCCGAAGATTTGGCCAGGTTGATGTCCGACAGCCTTAACCGAACTGTCTTACTCTCACCGGCCGGAATATCCAAAATAAACTGAGCCGCAGCTTTCGTTCCGGTCTGCGCCGGATTGACGCTATCGGTCATGCTGTTGACAACATAATTATTTATGCCGTCCTTGACGTAAGAGGTTTGATTTTCGCATCCGAACAAAAGCTCGTTGTTTGTCTCGTTCTCGGTAAATAGCAGGTCGTTCGAACCGTCACAATAGAGCCAGCGTTTGCCGAGGTCATCGCTTTCGATTCCGATCACATCATCTTTGACCTTGTGCATCCCGCAGTTTGCGGCTTCGCCGGACCATGTCCACGTATTCCGAAACCAGGCAGCCGGGAGAACATGAATCGACGCAGCTTCCGGCCCACGATTCGCGACGGTGACCTTGACTAAAATATCCTCGACATCTGCTTTTGCGTACTCAACAAACACGTCAAAGTATCTGTCCTCGTCAAACAGACCTGTATCGATCAATTCGAATTCGCCTTCGGTCTTGCTGCGATCGCGATTCTCGTTGATCAGTCGCCCGTAAGGAAACGCCGCATGCGGATATTTGTACAGATACTTCATGTACGAATGGGTAGGAGTCGAATCGAGGTAGTAATAAATCTCTTTGACGTCCTCGCCATGATTCCCTTCGCTGCCCGTTAGGCCGAAAAGCCGTTCCTTAAGGATCGGATCATTGCCATTCCACAACGCGATCGAGAAACAAAGGTTCTGATGCCGGTCCGAAATTCCCGCGATACCGTCCTCGTTCCATCTGTAGGCACGCGATCGTGCGTGGTCGTGCGGAAAATAGTCCCATGCCGAACCATCGGAGCTGTAGTCCTCGCGAACGGTGCCCCAGGCGCGTTCACTTACGTAGGGCCCCCAACGTCTCCAATCTTCTGTCCGTTCGTTCGATTCAGTAAGGCGAACTTCTTCAGCGTTAGTAGTTTTCATATCGGATGATTTGTCTGCTTGTGTATTATTTCAAAGGGCTAACTTATTCCCATCCATAAAAACGACGGCCTAAAAAAGCCGCCATTCATCGTGGAACGATTCGTTTTAACCTTTGTGTTCAGGCTTCTTCTTTCGAAATTCGACCCAGTTTTTCGTACCGTCCTCTATGAATCGGAGTTGTTCCTTTTCCCATTCCTCTTTCACCTCTTGGTTGTAGTTCAGGTAGAGTTTGCCCTCAACGATCTTCCACGTCATCGGGTCGCCATCCGCCGTGTAACCGCGCGAAACCGCATAGGAACAATAGCCGCCGAATTGAGGAGCGTAAGCAACAGGGTCCGCTTTGAACTTCTCGAGATTCTCCGCACTCGCGAAATGCCATTTTGCTCCGTTCCAGGTGAACTCGTATTTCTTGTCGCCGACGATGGCGTCGTTCGATGCAAAAAACGCGACTGGATCATAGCCCCTGACGGCGAGTCCGCTGCCGTTTGTGTTGACCGGGGCAAAGTTCGCGGCGGATGAACAAGCGGTCACCGCAATCGAAATTCCCAAAATGGCTAAAAAGAATGGTGATCTACGATTAGAGTATTTCATGATGAATATTTCGCTAAAAACTCTATTTTTCCGTTAGTCTTACCGCGTGGCCGTCGGGGTCACGGACTAGACCAGCCTTTCGAAACCCAAATACGACGGGGTCGACAAGAACCGAACCGCTTGAGACATATTTCCATTTGTAGGGCTTGAGCAACATATCAACGTCGCTAACCGCGAAGGTCGTTTCCCAGTGCCAAAGATCGTTGCTCTTGGTGTCGAGTGGAAATGGTCGTCCGTCGGTTGGTGCCACGTACTCGAGAAATTCCACCGCGATCCCGTCCTGCGATGTCCTTAGCCCTGTGATATGCAGTTTCGCACCGAAAACGTTGTTGAGGTGTTCTTGTTCGGGCCCATAATTATCACTCGTTCCGGCAACCGTCATGCCTAACATGTCGCGATAAAATCGAAGGCTCACATCCGAATCGCTAACGACGATCGCCGTGTGGTCTATGCCGAGAAATAACTTGCCGCTATTCGCGAGCGTTCGCCATTTGGCGGCACCTTTGTCGGGCGGAAACGAGAGAATTTCGAGTACATGGCCGTCCGGATCCTTAAAATAAAATGCCTTGATGCCGGCCGCTGCCTTGATGTACGAAGGCAATGTCTGAGGTCCGGTAGAAGCATGTTTTACCTTATTTGACCGGAGCATTTGATACGCCTTATCCATGTCGGAAACTATGATCGCGATGTGCTGAAACCAACGGTCATTGCTTCGCGAATCTACCGGGATCGGCCGTCCCTGCGGCGTTAGGTACTCGGTCAACTCGACTTTTTCATCGCCTAGTTTTAGATCTACGACCCGTACGCGAGCACCAAAAACACCGGATAAGTGTTCAAATTGTGTGCCTGCGATCTCGACGTCCGATATCTTTTCGAATGGCAGGACACGAGTGTAAAACTCGAGTGCCTTGTCCATTTCCGAAACTGTAAAGCCTACCGTCTCGACACGCGTAACAGATTGTGTGTACCCGTCCGAAGTCAGAAAGATGACCAACGACATTGCGACGAACAAAACGTGCGCCAACTTGAGGACTTTTCTTTGCTCTATTTTCATATTCGCTCACACTTCGCTGCGGTTACTGTTTAGTGCAATCTCTCCAGCAAATGCCGCCTCTCCAGCAAATGCCGCGCGACGCGAAGAGCATTGGCCATGATCGTGAGCGCCGGGTTTACGGCGGAGCTTGACGGGAAAAAGCTTCCGTCAACGACATACAGATTATCAAGGTCATGAGCTTTGCAGTTGCGGTCAAGCACAGATGTCGCCGGATCGTCGCCAAAGCGAAGAGTCCCATTCTGGTGGGCAACTCCGGCGAGCGGGATCTGCTCCGCCAGATAAAGATTACGAGCGAATATCCCCTGGTGGCATTCGCCGCCATGCATATCGCATTTTCTTTGATTGTTCATCAGCTTTTTGAGCTGATTTTGAAGCTGCTTGTGAGCTTCGAGATTATTTGGCGTATACGACAAGACGATGTCGCCGTTTTCGTTAAGCGTCACCCGATTCTCAGGCCGCGGCAGGTCTTCGGTTGTTAGCCAGAAATCCAGGCTATGCTTCGCCATTAGATCGAGTGTAAATCCGGGTGCGATCGCCGGAGCTCCGGCTGACAGCGTTACGCCGTCAAGTTTGCCGACAAACGAAATATGGCCCATCGGATATGGAAAATCTTCGGAGCCAAAATAGAAGTCGTTGACCCCGAGCGTCTTTTGAAAAATCGTAGGGTTCGGGCATTTTGATACCGCAAGCATTACCGAATTGACGTGGCCCATATAGTTGCGGCCAACCTGATCGGAACTATTTGCGAGGCCGTTCGGGTGCTGCTCGTTTGCAGATCTTAAGAGCAAAGCGGCTGAGTTTATCGCTCCGGCCGAAACGACAACCATATTGGCAGAGTATCGCTCGGTGATCCCATCGCGCTCTACGACGACAGCCGAGATTCGGCGTCCGGTGGCATCAGTTTCGAGCTTGGTAACGAGCGAATTCGTCATCAGCGTGACGTTTGGAAAACTCATTGCCGGGTCAACACCGCAAATGTGAGAATCGGCTTTTGCATTCACAAGACAGGGGAAACCATCACAAGTCGCGCACCTTATGCAGTTGCTTGACCGGTCATTTGCTTTTAACTGAATGCCAAGCGGAACGTGAAATGGTTTTACGCCCATCGCCGCAAAGTCTTCGGCCAGGTGTTGGATCCGCGGTTCGTGGCTCACGGCCGGATGTGGAAACTCCGCACTTCGGGGCGGTTCTGTAGGATCTTCTCCCTGCTGGCCATGCACGAAGTAAAGCGACTCAGCATGTGTATAAAACGGCTCAAGCTCATCATAAGAGATCGGCCAGGCAGGAGAAACGCCGTCGTAATGCTTCAGCTCGCCGAAATCTTCTTTCCGCATGCGAAAGAGTGCCGCGCCATAGAATTTGGTGTTGCCTCCGACGTTGTAATTCGTATGCGGGTGAAGAGGTTTGCCCTGACGGTCATACCATACCTCTTTCGTGTTGTACTTGCCGTCTACATTGACGGCTCGTGAATTCCAATTGTCGGTCTCGCGTTTAACAAAATCGCCGCGTTCGAGAATAAGGATACTCTTGCCCGACTCTGCAAGCTTTCGAGCGAGCGTACCGCCGCCGGCCCCGGTGCCAATGATTATTACGTCAAAATTTAGGTTCGCCATGTTATCTCCTAGGAATAATTACAATTAAAAATGCATCTCGCACTATTGTTGTGGTGCAGCTTTGCGCATAGCACCGCCTTCAACCCTCGCACGCGGACAAATATTTCTGCCGCTACAAGCATCGCGAGTGGCGGTGCCGTGAAATAGATCCACCATCCAGTCCAACCACCCGAAAAAACCGACGACGCAAACGTCCTCGCAGGATTCATGCTCATGCCTGAAAGAGGAGCCTCGACCGAGATGAAAAACGCGACGAAGACTCCCGCCAGATAAGGTGTCAGCCAAGACAGCTTGGCCGAATTGCTGGTCCACAAGATCATCGTCATCATCAAAAAGGAAATGACTGCCTCACCGATAAAGGCAACGCCGAGACCGTATTTCCCTGGTACAGTTGAAACGAAATTGACCATACTGTCAGCGAGCAGTCCGCCGAAGATTTGCCAGGAAATAAACACGCCAATCACGCCGCCGACAAAATGAGAGAGCACGTAAAACATTGCGTCCACACCGGAGATCTTGCCGAGTCTCAAAAAGGTCAGTGTCACCGCCGGGTTGAGGTGGGCTCCCGATCGTTTGCCCCACGGTGAACAAATGATAGCGACGGCCGTCGTACCCATCACAACGCCCATTGCGATGCTTCGAAGCCCCAGGCTGAAACCCGCCACGGGTGACGCCGGATGAAACAACGCAACCCCAAATGCACAGGCAGAGACCATAAAGGTGCCCAGACAGCACGCTTCAATAGCGTATTCCTGCCAGTGTTCTTGAAGTGCATTCAGCATTGAGTTCACGCAAATAAAAATCCTTTCCCGGTTGCCGTTTATTCCCGCAAATTATTGGATCATCAAGATCGAGTTGAAACCGCCGTGACCGTCGTCATTTTTGAGGCCGTGGCTCGGGTCTTCGGTCCATCTCTCGCCGTTGATATGAAACTTGTAACGATACTCGCCTGCCGGCTGACATGGAATCTCGGCTTCCCAAAGGCCGTGCGCGGTTTTATTGAACATGACGGCATCGGAGCGCCATCTATTGAAGTCGCCGACGAGGGCCACACAATGTGCGTCGTCATCATGAAATGAAAAGAGTATTCGCTTTCCTTCGATCCTCGGTGGAAAATAGTTTTCGCCGGTAAGTAAATGTTCCTCAGAACAGGCCTTTTCGACCGCAAGGCCGGCGTTAAGAACGCCAAATCCCTGCCGGATAGATGGATGACCGCCGAGTTTTACAGCAGTTGAGATCAGAATGTTCTTGATGGCCGCTGGTGTCAGGTTCGGGTTGGCTTCGAGCATTTGTGCCGCCACAGACGCTGTGATCGGAGCCGCAAATGACGTACCGTCAACGTGCTGGTAGTGCGTGGCTACGATCTTTCGCCGGATCATCTCCTGTTCCACAAAATCTCTGGCGGTCGAAACGTCGGTCGATAGGATGTACTCCGGCAGCCCTACATCTCTCCAATTGTCGAGGAAGGTCTGGCGAAACAGGTAATCCGGCGAGTTTGCAATCAGCGAGAGTGTCTCGGCCCAGCGGTAATCGTCCGTTTCAGGCAAGATCGGCGCGGCAACGTACATTGCGGGTGCAACTATCTCAGGTTTGATCAGCCCGTCAGCTGTACGACCGAAACTAGAATGGTAAAGATCGAAATTCTCCTCGGCGAATTGGTTTTCGTCACTATATCCACCAACCGCAATCACTGATGGAGCGTTTGCCGGAGGAATCGAATGAGAGTCGGCAGAATTACCTGCTGCAACTGTCACCACGACGCCCGCAGCGATTAATTTTTCTGTTAGGCGATTCAGGCGGCTTTCAGCCGAGCGCAGATCCTCGTCACCACCAAGCGACATGTTTAGAATACGAATGTTATATTTCAGCCGGTTTTCGATCACCCATTGCAGGCCTTTTTCGATCGATGCATCCCTGATGCTGCCGTTTTCGGAAACCTTTACCAAAACGAGATTTGCAGAATAGGCGAGGCCGCGATAAACGCCATCCGAGAGCTTACCGTCACCCGCACACGAAACCACTGTCTGAGTTCCATGCCAATGATGTTCCTTCGGCTGATGGATTTCGTCAAGCGATGACTCGCCCGCTGTAACATCATGAAAAGCGACGATCCGATCGGCAAAATCGGCGTGAGGATAAAACCCCGAATCCAGGAAGGCAATGGTCACGCCACGCCCCGAGAAATCGGAGCTGGCCCTCAACTTCTCGGCTGTCGGTATGACGGCAAAGCGATTCTGAGCATGACTATGCTCGTGACTTCCATTCGGTTTTTGTGTTTCTGGCATTTCAATTGTCATGTAAACTTCTCGAAATTAACATCGCGTCATTGCCCCGGATTATTCCATAAAAAAAGGGCCGCAGGGCCCGTCAAAGAAATTGTCTCGAATCCGCTTAACGCTCATAAACCATAATCGAGGCCTCAATAGATTTCTTCCGTGATCCTTGCATCATCTCTCTGCTTTACTGACGTTTCTTCCAGTAAGAGCCGCCCATCGCCTTGGCCAATGGCTGTCGTGATGAACTTCTATTGAGCAAAGACCGCGCCTTCTAGAAATTGCCATCAAATGTCCGATCCATTGAACCTTAGGGGACGCGGCGCAGGTTTTAACCACCTTGAAGAATTAAAGCGAAAGTCACCTAAGATGAGGCGGTTTTAAGTAAAAATTAGTTTCCGGTGCTTGTCCTCCAACATCTCGAAATCGAAGATCACGAAAAAATCTATAGTCTTAAATTCGCGGTCGATCGCGGGGTCGCTGCAGACTTTTGCTCCAAAACGCAGGTAAGTAAGAAGTAGCTTCGGCAGCTGCCAAACCGAATCTGCCCCGCTTTCGCCCCGGGTTTCCTTTGCGCAGGTGAAGGCTTTACGCGGCTTTACGAACAATTCATTATTGACGAAACCGTCTTGCTTGATTCGCCTCGCGGCTTTCCATCCTTCCGACGGATTCTGTGACGTGATCGAACAACATCCGAATAGAAAACGCTTTCGGTGCGCGCCGGCATATGCGGCCGACCCCTTCCAGAGAAGAAACAAAACCCTGGTGTTGCGGTGATCCGAAGCAATACACGCCCGGCCTATTTCCAACGATTCTGCCAAAACCGAGTGCGACAAATCTTCAATCATGAACTCACCGGCACAGTAAAACTCGGACGCGATCTTCGCCATTTCGAGGGTTTGCAGCCGGTATGTCCCGACGGTTCTGCCACTTGCGTTGTCGAGCACGATCAAGTGATGGCAAACCGAATCGAACCTGTCCTCATCGCGTCCCACGATGTGCGAAGATTCCATACTCTCTCCAAGCTCCAGATTGAAAACCTCATATCTGAGCTTTAGAGCCGCATCAACTTCCTGCAGTGTTCGCGCAAGTCGAACCGTGTAACGCCCGTCAACAATTTCTATTTCTGGAATTTTGCCTGCGCTTGCCTGTAGTCCAGGCATCGTGCCTCTGACTTGACGCGGCAGCCGGAGTGCTTTTAACGGCGGGGCCTGCTCTGTTTTCATTATTTTTACTCCCGGATAAGGTTTTGTAACCACGCAACGTATAAGCCAGTTGCCGTCGGGAAAGAAAAATTAAAAGGTGCAAAGTTCATGCAAACTTATATTTAACAAAAACTTAGGAGGCGGAAAGTCTATTCTCACGCCCTAATTCCGATCTACCTGTTGTTCACATGTCGGTTATCGACGATCCGTGTATCAAGACAAACTGAACTTATCTTTACCTATTTTTTGATGTTTTGTAATCGTAAATATATTCAAAAGTAAACTGCTTACTAAATTTTAAACTTGTAGGTTACCGATCCCGCCGATCCGACATAGGTTTCTTCCCCAAATTCAAGCGAACCAGTCCGATCGATTGTCAGAATGGTCGTTGAACATGTGCCGTACCTACCGTCTTTATAAAGGCCGAAGACAATGCTCGTTCGCGCTCGATTCCGATTCCGGTATCCGGCAAATTTTCGTCATCGGCTAAAGTCTGGTCGGCGACGATTGCGATCAACGCCGTCGCGTGGATAAACGGCGAACGTTCTTATAATTTCCTGATTGTCTTCAAAGTTCATAATTTGCGGGGCTGGTTTTGACTTTAAAGTCCTCGTTAACTCTTACCATAAACTTCAATCATTGCTCCGTTAGTGTCCGCCGCCGCATCGGAAGAGAGCCATAGAATGGTTTCCGCAATTTTTTCTGCAGACACCCATTCTGAAAATTCAGCGTCCGGCATTGCGGCTCGGTTTTGCGGCGTATCGATCGTAGCGGGCAAAATGGCATTGATCGTAAATCCCGCGTCCGTGTTTTCCGCTGCGGCGCTTTTCAGTAAGGAGACGAGAGCGGCTTTGGAAGCTCCGTACGCCGCCGCCGATGGCGACGGTTCAACGGCGGAACGGCTGCCTATGGCGATGATCCTGCCCGCGGCTGCCTTTCGCATTACGGGGATCACGGCCCGCAAACCATAGAAAGCAGTCCGCAAATTAACCGTCAACATTTGCTCGAATGTTTCGTCATCCGTGTCCTGGATCGATTCGCCGCCCGCAAAACTGCCTATTGTATGGATCAAAACATCGATCGTGCCGAACTGCTCGATCGTAGATTCAATTAAAGTTCGGACCGCGGTGCCGTTTGAGAGCTCAGTTGCCCTCGCGGCAAAGTTAGGGTGATTGAATTCGGCGTTCTTGACCGAGCGCGACGCGCCGACCACGATCGCTCCAGTTCCCAAAAACAAATTTGTAACAGTTCTGCCCAGCAGACCATTTGCTCCCGTGATCAAAACTACTTTATCTTTCATCGGTGATCGGACTTTACGTCAATTATATTCGTATTAAAAAGCTTAAAACCTTTATCTGTTAAGCGTTGTGTCGCCATAAAGCCAAACACCTTCCGCTCATGTGGCGGAGACAATTTTCATCGCCGACATCGCGTTAACTCGTTGCGAACGCGCGTGTTACCGAATTGACCCAAGTAAAAGTGCCTGCTGATCGATAATTGGTTGGTAGTTTCCATACGCCTAATGGTTCCCGCTCTCTCAGGTGTATCTATCTTTTCGCTTGTTCATGTGTCTCACGGGCCACTGTGGTAAAATATAATAAGGCCGGTTCGGTAAATGGGGTTGTAATTTAGCCTAACGTTCTAGGCCGAAATCGAGGATTCCAGGGCCTTCTTCATTCGATCCCGGGCATCGTCGCTCAACTTGACCGACGTATCTTCCTGTACAAGACGCTCTTCGCAATGGCCTAAAGCTGTTCTTATAAACTTGATCTGGGTTAGAAAATTGACACACGGGTCGCATGCCAAAAGATGGACCTTCATCAGCAGCCACTCCGTCCACGAAAGCTTGTTATCAAGCGAGGCAGTAATTATCTTGACCATCTGCTTACACTCTGGCAGTTTTCGCCAAACCCAGAGATTAAACTTAGTATGTGTTACTTTCGCTTCCTTCATCGCAAATTAGATCGCCTTACGAAACCATTTTATTTCAATACATCGCCTTAGCTGCATTCGAGCTCGATGCATGATAACCCAAAAATTACTTGGCGAGAGGCTTAGAACGTCGCAAATTTCTTCGCTACTCATTCCGTCTATTTCTCGCAGGCTGAAAATATTTGCGATCCGCTCGGGCAGAGCCGACAGACACCCATTCATAACCCGCCAGAACTCGCTCAGTTCCATTGCTCGCTCAGGCGACTGTTCCGGGTCAACCGGCCGCATCGTTACTGCCCAATGGCCGTCCCACGAATCCGGGCGGTCAAAAAAATGGTCTATTCCCGAAAGGTCAGTGTCTTCGTCCGTGATCTGAACTTGCTTAGAGTTTTTCCGGTAATGATCGACTATTTTGTGCTTGAGAATTCCAGTGAGCCAGGTACGTTCGGCAGCTTGTCCGCCGTAGGATTCCAGCGACTGCATCGCGGAAAGCAAGGCTTCCTGCACAACATCCTCTGCCAAAGTTTCGTCACGCAAACGCATCATAGCAAATCGAAAAAGGAAATCGCCGTGCGCATCCACCCACGTCCCCGGATCCATTCGTCTGGTGGCATCCTTCGCAAGTGACTGAATCGGTTCTTGGGACTTCATATCGCCTTTAGCGGAATCGTATTTCAGAGAGACATCGTGCATCGTATCATCCTCTTACACCGGATTTGATCGAATCGATTAGGCTTTGAGGGGCAACTTCCCGGTTCACTGCTCTTTTTAGATGTTTCCTGAGTCGCTCGTCGTTCAAGTCGCTCGCGACCGTCTTGTTCAAGTTTGCCCAAAAAGTGGGCGTTTCAAATTTCCCGCGTTTCCCTTCAACTGGATTCGGCTTTAGGCAGATTCTTGAAAATTTTTTCATTGCATTTCCTCTTCGTCGTGACAATTTTTTCTGTCACAAAGTTTTTATCAACGATAAGCAAAATTTTATTCCGAATTTATTTATTTTATTTATTGCCGACACTTCCGCGATCGCCTTAGAAGCACAAGATTAGAAGCACAGGAAGAACAAGGTGTGTTTTTGAGCACTGTATCGCCCCTCATACAACACCCATCAAAATCGAACAAACCACTTCCCCAAACTTTCCATATTCGCTATTTGCTCGATTCACTTCGACTACAAAAATAAATCGAAAAAACCTGTAAGGATTTCGCTGGTCGTTCGACTAATGGTTGTACGCATTAATTTTTTACATTTTATCAGGAGCAATAACATGACCGCCATCACACCAGAAATTTTCGAAGCTGAAGCGATGCACCACATCGACGACCTTTACCGCACTGCCAAACGCCTGACGCGAAACGAAACCGAGGCCGATGACCTAGTCCAGGAGACTTACATGCAGGCTTGGAAATCGTTTGACCGCTATGAGCTCGGCACCAACTGCCGTGCTTGGCTTTACAAGATATTGTTCAACAAATTCGACCATCACCGCCGGAAACAATACACGCAATCAAAGTATTTTCAGGAAGCTGACGAATTCCTTTATGATGTCTCCGCTTCGAAACAGCCCGTCCCAGAACATTTGACCGATACCGAGGTCATTTCGGCCCTGAACAAACTGCCGGAGCATTACCGCTCTGTGGTTCTTCTTGCGGACGTGCATGAGTTTGACTACAAAGAAGTAGCCCATATCCTCGATATTCCGATGGGAACCGTTATGTCTCGCTTGAACCGCGCGAGAAATCAACTGAAAAAATCTCTTGGCGGGGTTGCCCGCTCGTACGGAATCAAATCCGCTAGTCTCGGAGCCGCCGCATAAATTCCACCTTCGTTTCCGCCAAGATCCGCTAGGAGTATGCTGAGCCCCGATCTGTTAATTCGGGGCTTAGCTCATGAGAAAATGCAAAAATATCTTCTTTTCCTCGGCACATGCACACTTCTCTGCCTCGTCGGTTGCCGACGTATCGAAGAGAAAAAGAATGACGAAACTTCTGCTCCACCTGCTAATCAGTCTGGGCCTGCGAGTTCAAACGTGCTCCCTTCGATGGCGGCGCCGTTAACGGTGAAATTTGAGTCGGCGGACAATGTGATCATTTTAGGGACGTTTTTCGCAACGGCAAATAAAAATTCGCCCGCCGTTCTCATGCTTCACCAGTTCGGAAGCGATCGGGGAGCCTACAAGGCGTTAGCGGACGAATTTCGAGCCGCTGGTATTTCCGTGCTGGCGATTGACGGAAGAGGATTTGGCGATTCTACATCTAGGACTGACGGCACCGGAATCGTTGTCAGTAGGTCAAATGAGGCAGTCAATGGGATGATAGCGGATGTTGGCGCAGCATTGAAATGGATGCGTGAGCAAAAATCAATCGACCCCCGCCGGATCGGTATTTTGGGTGCAAGCTACGGTAGCAGTCTGGCGATAATTTATTCATCCAGGGACCCGGAAATAAGGTCCGTTGCCCTGCTTTCGCCGGGCATAAATTATTTCGGCACTTTGCCGACCGAACCGGCGGTAGAAAAGTATGCCCAGCGGCCGCTTCTTCTAGTCGCTTCGGAAAGCGACAAAGAATCGGCCCAAGCAGCCAGGGATCTTGATAAACTGGTGGCGGGCGAGAGACACCAGTTACAGATCTATTCCAAAGGTGGACACGGCACGCAGATGCTGGCTTCCGGCCTTGGATTACAAAAACTGTTTCTTGAGTTTTTTCAACGGACTCTCTAGTTGAGCACCTTGTAATAATGAGATTCGGAAAATACATTTTTTGTTCGCTATTGATCCTTTTGCTTTTTCCTTGTTTCGCGAGTGCAACTACTTCGGTTAAATGTCCGGATTGCGATGCCGAATTTTCTGAGACTCACGGAGAAAAAGGCTCCAACGATAGAGATACCGTTAAGAAAACAAGAAAAATTGTCGATGAGGTTATTAACGCATCGTATCCGGAACTTCTAGGTGTCAACATAGAGGTAAAGTCTTTCAGAAGCCGAACAGATTTTTTTCGCTCCCAATTTTCAATTTCGCGGTTCTTGACGTTTAGAAGACTCAAGTACTTTATCCTTGTCAATCCAAAAGTCTTCACCCTTAATGCCCCGGCCGAAGGTTTGCGGGCCATAATCGCACATGAACTCGCACATGTTCGGTACTTTGTTTTCCATAACCGTTACGAGCTGCTGGGTTTGGTGCGCTTGCTTTCGGGATCGTTTATTACCGGCTTTGAGCGTGGAGCTGATCTGGATTCGATAAAGCGTGGCTACGGTGCCGGACTGATCGACTATCGTTCATGGCTCTATCAGAATATTCCTTCCAAGACTGCCCTAAAAAAACGGCGCGACTATTTCTCCCCGGACGAAATCGAATTGATGTCGAAGTTGATTAGCAGTAATCCTTCATTGATCGATTGCTGGACCACCAAAATTCCGAGAAGTTTGACTGAAATTAGCAATGCTCCGACGATCTGCCGACTCACGCCAAAACCAGTGGAATAAAAAGTCGCAGGTTCGGAATCAGGGTTAGAAAGAAGGTATCCCAATGTCACTGTCATATCTAAAAAAAGCGGTCGAAGCTGGCGAAACCGATAAGTTGATCCGTTATGTTCGACTGCATTTTGGCGACGGGAACGAGGACGTCGGGCAAAAGGAGATCGATAAGGCGTGGATCGAAGCTTTAAAACTCCTTCTTGATGTTTCAACTACGGATAAAGCCACCATTGAGAAATTGGTCGCCACGGTCGAACCTGAGACTCTCGCTCACCTATATTTTCGCCTGCACTTCTATTTTGCCGGGCGTTCCGGAGATTGGATACACGATGGAAAGATCTGATACTAAACAACTGCGACCGGGGTTATGGGAAACGGTGAACGAGCGTTACCCGGGCTCGATGATCACCAAGGACGACCTCGTTCCGCTCGCTACATTGGATAAGGCCTTACCCGAATCGCGGGTCTGCTTCGTCAGCACTGCAGGCGTTCAGCCGATCGGTACCTTGCCATTTGATACCAGCCATCCGGTCGGTGATTATACTTTTCGCCGAGTGCCGACGGTCGCCCAAGTTTCGGATCTGGAGATTCACCAGCTTAAATACCCGACATTCGGGGCCGAAAAAGATCTTAATGTTGTCTTCCCGATCGAACGATTACAAGAGTTGGCTCGACAGCGGATCGTGGGTGAGTTGACCTCAAACTTCTACTCAATGATCGGCTACAATATGGATCCCGAAAGGCTTGAAATGACGCTTGCCGAAGACATCGCAGCCGCCGTAGAAGCGGAAAAGCCCGATGTTGTTCTACTGGCCCCTGCCTGACCGATCTGCCATCAGAGCATCGCGCTAGTTCAGCGTGCAATTGAAAGAAAGGGAATTCCAACTGTGTCGATCTCGGTAGCACTCGACATTACACTGAAAATAAAGCCGCCGCGTGCTGTCTTTGTGCCATTTATGATGGGCCACCTCTTCGGCGTCCCGTTTCACGTTAAGTTGCAGAACGAAATAATTATGTCGGCACTCGGTCGCATAACCGACGCAACGCAAAGCGGGGACATCTTCTTCTTTTCAAAGACGTGGGCGAAAGCTCGTCAGGAAGGCAAAAAAATAGAACGCGAGCGGAGCGATTTAACTTCTTGTTACAAATAGGTCGTGGGATAACTCGGTGAAGCTATTGTGCATCTGTCGTATCCAGTACAGTAAATGCGGGAAATGCCGAAGAGCTTTGGTGCTCATTCGGCATTTCTCGTCGCGTGTTCAGGATGCTCGTTTCAACCGGATCAAGTTTGATCATCTAACAACCGGTCGAATTCCCGCGATATTCAATCTTATCCGGTACAATCCGCTTCTAGCACACAAATAAAGCGTCTTTCCGTCATCGTCGCCCCAAGCCATGTTATGGACATGCTGTGGAGTTCGGATAGTTCCCAAATGTTTACCCTCAGGCGAGAGGATCTGCAGGCCGCCGGGAGCCGAGACGTATACATTGCCGGTTGTGTCGACCTTAACCCCGTCAAGAGCATCTTCACCAGGAAAGGCGGTGAAATCGAAAAACAGCTTTCCATTCGCTAGCGTTCCGTCGGACTGCACGTCGTAGCGTTTGACGACCTTCTTTTTCTCATCCCAATTGCTGACGTAGAGATATTTTTCATCTGGCGAAAGCGCAATTCCGTTAGGGCCCGTGAATTCTGTGTCCAGCAACTGAGGTTTTCCTTTATACAAGGAGTAAACGCCTGAAAACAGCAGTTCTTTGCCTTTATCGCCAAAAGCCTTCGGCAGGCCGAACGGCGGATCGGTAAAGAATAGCGTGCCGTCCGAGCGGTAAACGAGGTCGTTCGGGCTATTGAGCCGTTTGCTCTCGAATTTGTCGGCCAGAATGGTTTCGGTGCCGTCTTTTTCGAGGCGAATGACGCGACGATTGCCATGCTGGTTGACAACGATATTGCCCGTAGGGTCGAGTGTGATGCCATTAGATCCTGGTTGGCCGTAGGCAACGATGTCCGCGCCGCTATAGCCGCTCGGGGTCTTGAATACAGATAGCTTGCCATCCGTCGAATATCTGTAGATCGTATTAGCATTTGGATCGCTGAAAAGCAAGCCGTCTTTCGTCCACACGGGGCCTTCTGTAAACTTGAACCCCTCGGCGAGCTTGAACACTTTCGGATTAAACCCGATTATCCTATCAATCGCGGCGTCATTGCGTACGACCTCAACATTGACCTCGCTCGGCGTTATTGCAAGCGGACCGGTTTCGCCCTTGTAGAACTCTATCTTTGCTTCACGGATAAATATGAAATTTGTTGGTGAACTAGAGATCGGGCCATTTATACCAAAGATGGCCAGCTGGATCTTCTGTCCCGGTCTTACGTTCCGTCCGATGATCAGGCGATTAGGGGCATTCCAACCCGCAACAACCGAGCCACCAATTTGGCCAAGATAACGAGTGATCTCGCCGTCAACCCAGATCTCCGCGTAGTCATCGAGTGCGGTTTGAAAAACGGCCGTCATTCCCGTGGTGGAAACGCCGTTGACCGTCTCGGGGATCGTGAGATTGATCCGATACCAGTTAAACGACAGCTTTCCGTTGCCACGACGCTTGCCAAGCTCGGCTGCCCCTATCTGATCCCAGGCTGAATCATCAAAACCCGCGACACCGGCATGGGGCGTATAATCATAGGTCTTTACCGCCGTTCCGCTCGGCTGACTGTCGGCACCTGCGGCTTTGAAATCAACATCGACGATCTTTGTATCGCTGTATTTCCACTGACCGCGAACGGCTTTGACGCCATCGATGGTTGCGAGATCGATCGCCGCTTCGGGCTTGCCGCTTGGAACTTCTTGACCGAGAAAGTGTACTGTTAAAATTAATGTAAATATGAGGGCGTTTATAAATTTATTCATAGCGTAACTCCGAAAACAAATCACTAAAGAAGCACAGAGAGCGCGGAGCAAAAACAACTCGTACGAGAATTCGACCTGCATCTTTCCTAGCAAGGGGCTTCTGACTCCGTGTCCCCGTGCCTCTTTCGTGAGAATTACCGAACTTTGACGACGTAATATTTGAAAACGCCATCAACCTGCTTAAACCAATGCGGTGTGCCCTTTGGCACGATTACGACATCGCCTTTCTTCAGCTCCCGCGTTTCGCCGCCGTCGATCATGCTGCCGCGATATTCGCTCTGAGCGACCATTTTTGGATCTACCGACTTACCGCCGGTAACAAATGTCGCAGTTCCGTCGAGCACGTAAATGATGTCGGTGTCGAGTTCGTGGACCTCGCTCATGCCGGCTGTTTCACGTCGGCTGGCATGAACCATGTAGTTCTCGCCATTCGAACCATCCTCGAGAACGGCACCTTTGGCAAAGGCGTCAGAGACGGTTTTGCTGTCGAAGAACGTAACCGGCAGCATCTTTGCGTTGCTCAAGGCCTCGGCTCCCGCCAACGCCAACTCTTCATCCTGTGCCGCCGACATTGCACCGGAAACGCCAACGGCACCGACGATCTGACCATTCACCATGATCGGTACACCGCCCTGAAGCGGCGTAAAATCGGTCAGAGCAACCATTGCCGTCCGTCCGTTTTTGATAATATCTTCGAAAAATTTAGTTGGTTTTTTGAACATCGCGGCCGTTCGTGCTTTCCCGATCGAGATGTTTGCACCCGCCGTGAAAGTGCCGTCGAGCCTTTCGAGAGCGACAAGGTTACCGCCGTCGTCCACGACCGCGATAACTCCTCCAGGAGCCTTATTTGTCGCAGCGTAAGTCTTGGCCGCAGCAATGACGATGCGAGCACCTTCGAGTGTAATTGATTTCTTCTCCGCGGTTTGAGCGTTTACAGCGGCGAACGAAAGAGTGAGTATTCCGATAAGTATGAAAATATGTTTCATGTGATATTCCTTTCTTGTAAAACAGTCGTTTTGGAATTCCCGCCCTGGCAGGAACTCCAGATCCATTATTTTGTAGTGATCGAAATTCGTATTACGTCTTTTGTATTCGGATAAGAGAAGCCGTCCTTTACTAGATGTACCACGCCGTTTTCGGCCATGCCTGTATTCGCTGCTTTTTGGCGGGGAGCCTGGTCGGGTCCGAGGCCCGGAGCCTGGTTGACTTCGGTTCCGGCATCCCATAACTTGAATTTGTTCGTGATATCTCCGGTCAACGGCATACCCGTGGAGTCAAACAAAGCGATGGCCTTTTCATTCGAGTAAAAGAGGTCATTCGATTGGCCATACATCGTTGTCAGCTGCAGTCGCTGTCCTTTTGAGGCCATAAACTCTAATTCGTAAGCACCGCCCGGCAGGATCGGCCCGACCATCGTACCCATCGAAGTCATTTCTGAGCCGATCGGGCTGCTAAAGACATCCGACATCAGCGAGCCGGCCACTGTAGGAAACATCTTCGATAGCATATCGGGGTGTCCGTCCTCGGCCTGAGCCTCGAGGGCGGCACTGGCCTTTTGGCCTTTCGTTAAAAGTGCTGTTTTTCCATTGCCAACGACACAAAAGCCGGGTGAGAGAACGAAGGGATATTTCGAACCGTCTTTGGCAACGATGCCGCCTTTGTCTGAGATGTTTTCAATGCGAACCTTGAAAGTCGTCTGAGCAAAGACCGATCCAAATGCCCCGAAAACAAATGTCGCTAATACCGCGACCTTAAGTATAAATTTTTGATTAAGCATATTATTTTCTCCGATTAGTTAATATTGACTTCCTCGCGGGAAGCATGTTTGCTTCTATGCGAGATTCAGCCGATAAATCCCGCGTACCATGATCGCTATTCCAGCAATCTTTGCTGGAATAGTCCGACTCAAGGAAGGAATGTATACTCCGATAAAGGAATTTTGCTGGATAAATGAAATACGTACCCGAAACAGATCGTGCCAGTGCCGGCGACCAAATGACTTTGATAAAGGCTTTGAAAGCTGAACTTCAGAGGGGCATCGAAATGATTGCCGCCATTGACGACCTCAGCTTTCGGCGTGTGCAAAACTCGACGGGAAGCGTGGGAGCGCAGTTCAGGCACAATTTGGACTTCGTGAATTGTCTGCTAAACCCTATCGATGATGGCCGCATAGATTACGATCGGCGGCAAAGGAATCCGTTGGTAGAAGGCAATCGCGAGTTCGCCATTGAGCGTTTCCACGATGCGATAGACCGCCTCGACCGACTGACGCGAAGCGATTTGTCAAAGCAGATGCTAGTTAGATCCGAGCTTAACCAAGCTGCGTGGTTGCCGTCGAGTCTCATTCGCGAGGTCGAGTTTGTCCACAGTCATACGGTGCATCATCACGCACTGATCGCGGAAAAGCTGGCTGGATACGGCATCCCCGTGCAAGAGAACTTCGGCATCGCGCGATCAACACTTAAGTATTGGGAAACGAAAGCCTAATAGGCCGTTTGGGAGAAAATAATGTCATCAAGTCTAAAGGTTATTAGCTGGATCTGCCGCGTCATCGTCGCGGTCATTCTATTTCAGACACTCTTTTTTAAGTTTACCGGGGCCGAAGAATCTAAATATATCTTCACAACTCTGATGGGACCGAGCCTCGAGGCGTACGGCCGGATCGGCTCTGGCATTGTTGAGCTTTTTGCGGTAGTCATGCTGCTAACACCCTCGAAAGCATGGTTGGGTGCAGTAGTAACTCTCGGGACCATTTCCGGGGCGATCATTGGTCACCTGACAATGCTCGGAATCGTTGTAAAGGACGACGGCGGGCTGCTATTCGGTCTAGCCGTCGTCGTTTTTGTCCTGAGTTCGACCATCTTGCTCATCCATCGCCGCGAACTGCCGGTAGTCGGCACGGTTTTCAGCAACTAAATGCTTGATCTCTTCGGCCAAATTCAAAACAGCCTGCCAGAATGGTCAGCGGCCGCGTTGTTCTTTGTCTTCTTTTTCGGAACGTTTGTCAGCGAAGACGGTGCGTGCATACTCGCCGGAACGGCGGTCGCGAGCGGTCGAGCCAGCTTTGCCCTCGCAGCCTCAGCCTGTTTTCTGGGAATTTTCACGGGCGACGTCCTGCTGTATGGGATCGGACGATTACTTGGACCACGGGCACTCGAAAATCGAATTGTAAGGCGTTTTGTTTCCGAGAGCGCCGCATCCCGAGCGTCTTCCTGGCTTGGGAATAACGCGGCCGCCGCCGTGCTCATGAGTCGGTTTATACCGGGCTTGCGTTTGCCAACCTATTTGGCAGCCGGAGCATTGAAGACGGATTTTACGAAATTCGCGGCCTGGTTTCTGATTGCGTCATTCATTTGGACACCGATCCTTGTTGGCTCCACCGCCTTTTCGCAGCGATTTTTGTTTCCGGAAAACGCCATCCTCGGTTTTGTTGTAATAGCCTTGGTGCTCCGATTTACCCTCAAATTTTCATCATGGCGTAATAGGCGGCTCTTCGTCGGACGTCTGAAACGCGTTTGGCAATGGGAGTTCTGGCCGATACAGGTTTTCTATGCGCCGGTTGTTCTGTATGTTTTGTTCCTCGGTCTACGACATCGAGGCATGACTGTTTTCACTGCGGTCAATCCAGCATTGCCGGCGGGCGGATTTAAGGGTGAATCGAAGGATGAGATCTATTGCGGCCTGCGAAATGAGGACGGGATTTCACCTTTTCTGCTTAGTCACGTATTGCTGGAATTTGATAGGCCAATCGACGAGCGAATTAAGGAATCCGCGCGTTTTATCGAGGAATTCGGCTTAAATTTTCCTCTGGTTCTGAAGCCGGACGCCGGCGAACGCGGCAAAGACGTGGCTATCGTGCACTCGATGGGTGAGTTGGAAGAAGGGATATCTAACAGCAAAACTGACCTGATTGTGCAGGAATTTGCCGCCGGCGACGAGATCAGCGTATTCTATTACCGCTATCCGAACGAGGATCACGGTCAAATCTACTCGATCACCGAAAAACGGTTCCCGCAACTCATCGGCGACGGACGATCGACGATCGAAGAGCTAATTTTGAATGATCCGCGAGCTGTTTGCCTTGCCGAAAAATATTTCGAGCAAAATCGTCAACGAATTGCGGACGTTCCGGCTAGTGGTGACAGAATCACTATAGTCGACATCGGAACTCATTCGCGTGGCGCGATTTTCCTCGACGGCGGATGGTTGAAGACTAATGCTCTAGCACAAAAGATCGACGAAATTTGTCGTAAGTTTGATGGCTTTTATTTCGGCCGATTTGATATCCGAACTCCATCTTTGGACGATCTGAAAAGGGGCGATAATTTCAAGATCATCGAACTCAACGGCGTGACGAGCGAATCAACGAATATCTACGATCCGCAATACAGTTTGTTAGGAGCTTATCGAATTTTGTTCAGGCAATGGCGGATCGCGTTTGAGATAGGGGCCGCAAATCGCGATCGCGGAACAGCTCCAACGCCCATCCTGGAACTTGCGAGAATGGTCGTCGGGTTCAGGCCCCGGAAACAGCCGCTTGGCTACGATCTCCGACCGCCAGGTCGTATAGAGGTCGAGAACGCCTCTAAATAAATGTGTGTCATCTTTTTTGCATTCGAACAACATCCCGATCATCCCTTCATATTGCTCGCGAACCGTGACGAATTTTTCGACCGTCCGACGAAAGCAGCAGGCTATTGGGAAGATTTCGCAAACGTCTATGGTGGCCGCGACCTGCAAGGGGGCGGGACTTGGCTCGGTGTGACTAAAAGCGGTCGATTTTCAGCCGTGACAAATTTTCGCGATCCAAGTGCTCCGCCTGGAACCCGCTCGCGGGGAGATTTAGTCGCCGACTATCTTAAGTCCGATCAGCCGGCGAGAGAATATTTGGTGAAAGTCGAAAGAAACCGAAACGAATACTCAGGTTTTAATTTGCTCATTGGAGAAATCGGCAAGAAACGAGAGCTGTTTTATCATTCGAACCGCGCAGAAGGCATTCGTGAATTGACTCCCGGCATTTACGGACTGAGCAACGGTCTACTCGATACACCGTGGCCAAAGGTAGTAAAAGGAACGGCCCGATTCGCGGAGTTGGTTCGATCAGGCGAAATGTCGAACCCGAATTTCTTTGACGTTCTATCGGACGAATCATTAGCTGCCGACGAAGACCTGCCTTCAACCGGAATACCCTACGAAGCTGAAAAGGCGATCTCAGCGATTTTCATAAGAACGCCCGGCTATGGCACCCGATGCTCAACCATTTTGAGATTCGAAAGGAATTCGGAATGGAGCTTTGAAGAAAGGGTTTTCGTGTAGTGCGTTCTGCACGCCGGAGTGTTCTAAGTCGGGCTTCCGACAAACTGTCATGAAAACAACCTTCGATACTTCTCGGTCATCGTCTCGACATCAAACACGACGAAGAAATCGATCGTGCCAAATTCGCGGTCGATCATCGGCGGGCCGCAGACGCGTGCACCGATCCGCAGGTACATGTTGAAAAGCGCCGGGAGTTCGATCTTGCCAGCATCGCCATCTACGCCAATGAGGCTGAGACCATTGCGACAAGGCAGTACGCTGAAGTCTTCATGAAGGTAACCGTCTCGGGTCAACTGCCTGTAAGCGCTTCGGCCAAGATTCGCGTCCTGTGTGAAAATTGAGCAGCAGCCGAAAAAGTACCGTTTCCCACTTTGTTCGAGGTAGGCAAGCAGTGCTTTCCAGAGAAGGAACAGTACTTTCGTATTGCGGTGTTCACGGGCAATACACGCACGGCCAATCTCGATACCGTCGCGAAGCACCTCGCGTGGCAGATCCTCGATCGTAAATTCATTTGCCGAATAGAAACCGCATGTCGAATGAGAGGTTTCGATTGAATTCAGGCGATACGTGCCGACCGTTTCGTCCGTTTCCTTCGAAATGACTATCAGATGACGGCATTTGAAATCGTGGTTGTCGAATTCGAGACGTGCTTCGCCCTGGGCGATTTCGCGGCCGTCCAGTTCGACGTTAAAAACGTCATAACGCAATCGCAATGCGGATTCAATTTCACGGTGATTTTCGGCGAACCGGACCGTGTAGCGTTCGTTTGAAAGGCCTGTAAATGCTGCCCGCACGATCGCATTAACTGGTGGTCCCGACACCACCGAAAATCCAAGTGTTGATTTCATACAATCTTAAAGGCGACAAATCAATTAGAACCGTTACAGGTAAACGGACCGTTAGCGAATCCTGAAATAAGGATGAACGACCGTTTGATTAATGAATTCCTGGTGATGGCGGGTTTATTCCGATTTTTGTGCGATTTGACCTCTACAATACAAGCAGCTTATCCAACAGTAAAAGCGCTGTCGCTGATATTATTGCCCAAACGGGCCGTTACTATACTATTGGTTACGATTGTCGTCATCGATCGGAGAGTGCCGCAAATCCAATACAAATACAAATAAACCAATACTCCGCCGCAATGGTTTTTGGTGATCGTATTTAGCTAACTTCGCAATACGCCTTTATCGGACAGGACAACCGAAGATGTTGCGCCCGTAAAGTATGTTGGAATAGTTATGACTGCTGTGGCAATTATCTTCTGTTCGAAGAGGTTATCTTCGTCAAGTGCTCGGTTTCTCAGGGAGAATTATGTCGTTATCGTATTTGAAAGACGCCCTCGAAGCTGGCGAAACGGACAAGCTGATTCGGTATGTTCGGCTGCACTTTGGCGACGGCAATGAACAAACGGGATCTCACGAGATTGATAAGGCTTGGGTTGAAGCATTAAAACTGCTTCTTGATGTACCTCCGACGGACCGAGAATTTATCGAAAAAACGATCATCACGATCGACCCCGAAACATTGGCTCACCTATATTTCAGACTACATTTTTATTTTGTCGGTCGTTCAGGAGAATGGATTCACGATGGAAAAATTTGAAGAAAAGCAACTTCGCCCGGGTTTGTGGGCAACGGTCAACGAACGATACCCGGGATCGATGGTCTCGAAGGGCGATCTTGTCCCGCTCGCAAAGCTGAAAAAGCCGATCGGCGAATCGCGACTAACTTTCGTGAGTACGGCTGGCGTGCAATTGAGGAATAGTCTGCCTTTCGACACATCTCATCCGGTCGGCGACTATACCTTTCGCCGAGTCCCGTCCGACTCAAAAGTCACCGATCTGGACATTCATCAGCTCAAATATCCAACGTCGGGAGCCGAGGAGGATTTGAACGTAATTTTCCCGATCGAACGGCTTGAAGAATTAGTTAGCGATAAATATATAGGAGCACTCACAAAAAACTTCTTTTCCTTTATCGGTTACAATATGGATGCTGAACGACTGGAACGAACTCTCGCGGAAGATATAGCCGAAGCGGTTGAAGCGGAAAAGCCGGATGTTGTTCTCTTGGCTCCTGCCTGACCGATATGCCACCAGAGCATCGCGCTAGTTCAGCGCGCCATCGAAAAAAGGGGTATTCCAACGGTCTCAATTTCAGTCGCACTCGACGTCACCCATCATATTAAACCACCACGGGCAGTTTTTGTACCGTTTATGATGGGTCATCTGTTCGGCGTGCCCTTCCATAGCGCTTTACAGAAAGAAATAATCATGTCGGCCCTGTCTCGTATAGAAGCCGCCCAAATCAGCGGCGATGTGCATTTTTTTCCCAAGACATGGGCCGAAGCTCGCAAAGAAGGGAAACAGATCGAGAAGGCCTAGAGCTGAACCTTAACTTATGGCAAACATAATAAAAGTCGGGCTTGTTCAAGCGGCTCCCGTTTTTAACGATTTGCCGGCAAGTCTTGACAAGGCGGTCGGTCTTATTTCGTCGGCCGCCGACGATGGCGTTAAGCTAATCGCCTTTGGCGAAACTTGGTTAGCCGGGTATCCCGCATGGCTCGATCATAGCCCAAACGCCGCACTTTGGAACCATGAGCCAACAAAAGAAGTGTATTCGGAAATGCGTCAAAACAGTTTGGTAGTGGGTGGCCGCGAAACTGAAGTCCTATCGGAAGCGGCAAGGGCAAACGGCATCGTTTTAGTGATAGGTGCCAACGAGAGAGTTGACAAAGGTATCGGGAATGGAACGCTCTATAACGCCTTGCTGACATTTAACGAAACGGGAAAGCTGGTCAATCATCATCGCAAGCTTATACCGACGTACACCGAACGTCTCGTTCATGGACAGGGTGATGGCGATGGCCTGAAAGCTAGCGACACGTCAGCCGGACGTGTCGGCGGACTTGTGTGCTGGGAACACTGGATGCCGATGGCACGACAGGCAATGCACAATTCTGGTGAGCAGATACACGTTGCTGTTTATCCGACGGTTCACGATATGCACCAGGTTGCCAGCCGCCATTATGCATTTGAGGGTCGGTGTTTTGTGCTCGCGGTCGGGTCAATGTTAAGAGCCTCGGATTTACCAAGACAGTTTTTGTCCGAAACGAGTACGGGTGACCCACTCTTGCTTCGAGGCGGAAGCTGCGTCATCGCTCCCGATGGTAGTTTTATTGTTGAGCCTGTTTTTGATCTAGAAACAACCATAACTGCTGAAATCGATCTATCGAAGATCGCTGGAGAAAAGATGACTCTGGACGTTTCCGGCCACTATCAGCGGCCAGATATCTTCGATTTCAACATTAAGCAGAATCTGAGAGCCCAGATTAAGCAATCATTCTAGTTCATATCTGTTTCTTAAACTTCTTAATTCGCCTTCGAGTTTTTCAATCTGATCCCGCATCGGCTTAGTGATTTGTTTGATCTCTTCAAACGTAAATCTTGGCGTGATGTGCTGAGGGCAATTCCAGTCGAACGTTTCGACGCGCAGGATCATCGCTCGCTCGATCTTTGCCTTGTAATCAGGCATCTCTAGCCGTTCGATCATATCCGGATCGTCACTTGCGTCTTTAACCTCGACTCGGGCGAGGATTTTTAGCCGCCTCTGATTGGCATAATCCATGAGGAAAATTGCGGCCTTATCGTTCGCTCGGAGGTTGCCGACGCTTATGTATTGCAGATTCCCGCGAAAATCCGCATAGCCCAGCGTCTTGTCGTCCAGCACTTTCAGAAATCCCGGCGGACCACCGCGAAATTGGATGTACGGCTGGCCGTCTTCACCAACGGTTGCCATATAGAATCCGTCGCGTGTCTCGATAAAATCGTTCTCAGCCTCCATCAGCCCGTAAAAATCCGGTTCACCGCCCTCAAATCTTGCGTAGTTTTGGCGCGTGCCATAATGCTCCTGCGTCGCCTTAACGCTTGGCGTGAATGTCAGATCGTAGAATTTGTGTGACATCTATCTTTCCTCAGAAAAAGATCGTGTGGCCGCCCCTTACGTCGAGCCACACGATGTTGCTCCGAATAGTTGGCCGTCGTCTATCAGATCTGGGCCATGCCGCCATCGACATCGAGATCGACGCCCGTGATGTAAGACGATTCCGCTGAGGCCAAAAACGCAACCGCGTGAGCGACTTCCGCTGCGGTTCCCAGACGTTTCATCGGCACACCGGCGGCCATTCCCGCCTTAGCGTCGGCGGTCTGGTCGGCCGGCATTCCGAGCCGATCAAATATCGGAGTCTCGATCGGGCCGGGGCTCACTGAGTTAACCCTTATTCCACGCCCGACAAGTTCAGCGGCAAAGATCCGTACTAGCGAGTGAATCGCCGATTTGCTGGCCGCATAAATGCTCGCTCCGGCCATACCAACCTTCGCCGCGACGGTCGTCGTGAAAATGATCGACGCTCCGTCATTCAGAAAGGGCAATGCATACTTTACCGTAAAATAAGAGCCCTTGAAATTAATGTTGACGATCTCGTCAAACAACGTTTCATCGCTCTGCTCGAGCGGTGCAAACTTGGCGATGCCGGCGTTGACGAAAAGAATGTCAACTTTGCCAAACCGCTCGTTCGCTTTCTCGAACAACGCCGTCAGATCGCTTTTGCTTGTGACGTCCGTCTTTACACCCAGGGCATTCTCGCCGAGAGTCTGGACCGCGTCATCCAGTGTTGTCTGGTCGCGTCCGGCGATGACTACCTTTGCTCCGCTGGCGATCAATTCCTTTGCCGTCGCCAGCCCGATCCCGCTATTGCCGCCTGTAATTACAGCTACTTTTCCATTAAATCGACTCATGATTTCCACCTTGTCCTATATCTCTTAAAGTTGTGACTACGATTTGGTTAGATGTGAACTCTGGGCGCCAAATCGTTTTGCTCCCATAGTTATTGTATTTATCAGGCATTGGCCGATTTCGCCAGCGGAAGTGTTACCACCGGAAAATCGATCTCAGTCGCTGCTACATTATTGAAGTAGTTCGTAAAGATGTTGAGAGCCACATTCGCAACGATCTCGACGATCTCCGCATCCGAAAATCCAGCCTTTCGAACTGCGTCTAAGTCGCCTTCTCCCACAGATCCACGTTTCTCGATAACGACCTGAGCAAACTTCAGCGCAGCGTCGTGCTTGGAATCGGACGAATTACCGCCTCGTGCAGCCAGCGTGTCGTCATCGCTCAAACCAGCGCCTTTGCCGATCGCCGTGTGGGCCGAAGCACAGTATCCGCAGCCATTCTCCTCGGCCGTTACGAGCGAGATCTCTTCGCGAAGCTTTGCGTTGAGCGTTTTGCCCAGCGTCGCACTAAATCCAAGGTAAGCCTCCAAAGCATTTGGCGAGTGTGCCAATGTTTTCATGAGATTCGGTGCAAAGCCAACTTTCGCCTTGACCGCGTCGAGCAATTCCCGCGTTTTTCCTTCTGCCGTTTCGTGATTGACTGCTGTTATTCGTGACATTTTATTTTCTCCTGTTTCCGGGTTTAATTTGAAAGAGCCAAAACGTTTTGTTCTAACTGTCTATATAATCTATCGTTAGTTAGGTTTTATTCCCAACTCTTTATTTCTTAAGATGTTTTTTCAGGAAGACCGATATCTTAGCCGCTATCTCCTGGTTGTATTCCTCCAGGGCGAAATGACCGGCGTCGAAGTAATTGACCTCAATGGTTTTCAAGTCTTTTTTGAAACCGTTTTCAACGCCGTCTACCTTGAAAAAAGGATCGTTTTTGCCCCATACAATTAACGTTGCTGGTTGATACTTGCGAAAGTATTTGTGCCAGTCATCGTATTGACGGATATTTGTTATGTAATTCTTGAAAAGTGCGAGCTGAATTGCCTGATTGCCTTCGCGATCAAGCCCGGTCTGGTCAAGCGTCCAACTATCCGGCGAGATCAAATCCGGATTCTTCGCACCGTGCGTGTATTGAAACTTTGTCGTTTCCAATTTAAGAAAACCTTTCAAGGCTTCACCGATCTTTTCGTCGCCGGTTTCGCCGTAGGTTTTGAGAGGTGCTGCAGCTTCCGAAAGGCCGTTTTCGTAGGCATTTCCGTTTTGGACGATAATTGCTTGAATTCGTTCGGGATGTTTGACGGCGAGCCGAAAACCAATTGGCGAACCGTAATCCTGAACGTAGATGCTGTATTTCGTTAGCTTTAACTGTTGCGTAAATTTATCAACAACATTCGTTAGATTCTCGAACGTGTACTCAAATTCGTTGACTTTCGGCATCGAACTCTGTCCAAAACCCGGGTAATCCGGTGCCACCAAGTGATACTTGTCCACCAATTGCGGAATTAAATTGCGAAACATAAACGACGATGTCGGAAAACCGTGCAGTAAGAGGATCGTCGGCTTGGCCGGATCTCCGGCCTCGCGGTAAAAGATGTCGAGACCATCGACCTTAATAGTCTTGTATGTTATTGGAAACGACTTGATCTGCGATGTCGACCGGGTCCCTTCTAGTGTCGGGCCTGATTCGGCCGGCGCATTTCCGAAGGCAAGTGTTACGAGGCATAAACTGACGAGAATACCTTTCGCGATTGAGATCCCTGTAAATAGGGCGAGTGAATAAGGCCGATTTGAATTGAAGTTGTTCATAATTTTTCCCCTTTATACTTTCTAACTGGCTAACCAGCTAATGACAAGTTAGAACACAATTACTAACTTGTCAAGTAGAATAAAGCAGGTTAGAATTCTTTCTGGTGGTTTTGAGGTTTTAATGGAAGAAAATACTAAGTTCTATTTTGTTGGAAATAACCTGAGTCTCGATTTTGTGAATTCTCTGGTCGCATCGAACGCAGGCCCAGTAGATCTGCTTGAACACACGAACGATCTCCTTAACTGGGCGGCAGCGGCCGGACTGATACAGAATTCAGAGCGAACGAAGCTTGAGGATGAGTGGTCTTCAGAAGGTGACGAGATAATTGTCCGAGCAAGAAGGTTTCGAACGACGCTGCATGAGATGTTCGAAGGGATCAGGCGGGACGCAACGGTAGGCGATGCATCGGTTAAACTTCTTAATAAGGCATTGGGGAGACAAATGGGCCGGATGGAGATCGTAAGGAACGAGTTAGGCTTTGCCAAGCGTTTTTTGACTGATAGTTCTGATCCGGAACAGCTATTTGCCGCAATCGCGAATTCAGCCGCTGACCTGCTTTGCTACGCCGACCTTTCTTTGATAAAAAAATGTGAGAGCGATGACTGCGTACTTATTTTTCACGACACGTCAAAGAATCATTCTCGCCGTTGGTGCTCGATGGCTCACTGCGGCAATCTCGCTAAGGCCCGAGCATTTTACTCTCGAAAAAGAAAGGCACAAGAGTCAGAGTAGACTGACCCTTTGTTGTTAGACTTGATTGTATATGGTGCGTATCTGGGTATGGGGGTGGTATCGGTTCAAACCCAAACTGAGTCAGGTCGTGTGATGCTTTCTGAATAACTCCGCGTCAAATGTGGTTAGGCTAGCTAAACCAAACAGTCTTGGTAGATTATTGTTCAGTGTATAATGTTCGCCTCTGTGAACTAGGGTGCAAGGCATTGTTTTATGGGAAGAATTGAGCAACACTTCATTCCGCTTCAGTTTGCAGAGGTTGAGCGGGATGAGCAGATTGAACGCGGAAAACAGTTTTTTGAGCTGCTCCGGCGACGGCGCACGGTGAGGGAGTATTCGGATCGCGAAGTGCCGATCGAACTGATCGAGCGTGCGATCGCAACGGCAGGAACCGCCCCATCGGGAGCCAATTTGCAGCCGTGGCGGTTTGTGGTTATCAAGGACGTCGAGGTTAAGCGGAAGATCCGCGAAGCAGCCGAGGCGGAGGAATACGAAAGTTACCATAACCGGATGAGCGAGAAATGGCTACGCCGTCTTGCCCCGCTTGGAACCGACGAACATAAGCCTTTTCTAGACATCGCACCGTATCTGATTGTCGTTTTTCGCATTACGACGATCGTCGAGGATGGCGAAAGCGAGCCGACATATTATTCACAGGAATCAGTCGGGATCGCTGTTGGTCTATTGCTTGCCGCTCTCCACAATATGGGCCTCGCCACCCTAACGCACACTCCTTCGCCGATGAAATTCCTGCAGGAAATACTAGGTAGACCCAGAAACGAGATTCCTTTCGTGTTGATACCCGTTGGTTATCCAGCTGACAACGCTCACGTGCCCGACATCAAACGGAAATCGCTCGGAGAGATTATGAACGTGATCTAACGCTTCCTACCCTGGTTCCTTGCTGTCAGCTATTTCGTCTAGCCGTTTTACCGCCTCTAGCAACAACTTATCATCGGTTTGCGCGTAAACCGTTGTAATGCTCATGTCAGAGTGGGCGAATAGGTTCTGCACTATCAGCGGATTCGTGTTTCGTTTGATGAGTTCACTCGCGAAGTAGCTGCGAAGATCGTGAAAGTGGTAATTCTCTTCCCTTGTTCCGCCTTTCTTATTTATGCCGGCATTGCGGAGTGCGGTGTACCATCGCTTGCGAAAGTCCTTTACCGGGAAAGGCAGCTGTTCGTCCTCAATCATCGCTTTAAGAACTTTCGTTGCAGTGGCGTTGAGCGGAACAAGACGTGGCGGCCGTCCCTTTGAGCCGATCACGAGAACTTGCTCGTTTTCAAAGTCGATAAAATCTTCGGTGATGGCCATTAGTTGGCCGCGGCGTAGCGGAAGGTTGACCGCCAGGACTATCAGTCTATACAGCAGAGTGTCCTTCTCAAGTTCTTTCCACAGATCTTGCTTTTTGTTTTTCATTGAGCAACCGCCGCCGAGGTGGCGGCTCCGGCAGGGCCTTCACGTACTGCATCGGGTTGCGTTCCAGAATTCCCTCTTCACACGCGAGGCTGAATATCTTCGACAGTGTGGACATGATGCGATTGATCGATGCTGGTGAAAGTGCACTTTCTTTCTTGCGTTTGTTCTGGCGCGTCTGAAGTTTTGTTCGGCAGTTCCGACAGTCCTGAGGACTGATGCTAGACAATGTTTGCTTCTTGAAGTGACCAAGTAGAAGCCTTATATAAAGTTCCTTAGCTCCTTTGTTGACGTTGTTCTGCTGGACATAGGGCCGATATTTCTCGTCGATGAACGAGGCAAGAGTAGTGGTGGTATCTGTAACGTTATAGCTATGATCAAAGGACGCTTTAATGATCTGCCGCTCGGCCAATTCAGCTTCCTGTTTGGTCTTCGCTTCGGGAACACTCTGATGAATGACCTTCCCTTTCAGCCGCTTATAAATCCACCATCGAGCCTTTGAGTAGTCGGGATGGGAGGATGAGACTCGCTTTCCGTTGTATCGTTTGTATCGTCAACCGAACCCTTAGGACGCTCGCTGTTCTTTGGAGTCGCAAAGGTCAGAGACGAGCAATTTCGCAATAATACTGCAGCGACTATAGCGACAACCCCGGACACACCGAAGCCAAAAGCAAGTGGCTCACTGCCGTTTGGCTCACTGCTTACGGTCCGCCTTATTGGAGCGATCTACACGCTTAGAAATTCCGGAGGAGTCGTCCGTATGGAATTGACGCAACCGGTTGTAGGAAATGGTTACTCCTATCCGGCAGGCACGACTCTAATTGGCAATCTACGGGGCGGTGAATCCGTAAGAGCGTTCGTCAACATTATCGGCCTGATCGATCCGGTTTCTGGTGAACTGGTGAAGTTCACCGGCGAACTATTGGGAACTGACGGTGCCTCAGGGATTCCCGGAAACAGGAAACGAGTCACGGGAAAATGGACCCGATTCTTTCGAGGCATAAAAGATACTGCCGGCTCGATATTGGGATCGGTCGGTTCGTTCCGTTCAGGTGGAACAGTAGTAATATCTGAGCCGCTGCGCAGAGGGTCCGAAAAACTCTCCGAGGACACGAGTCAGTCACTGTTTGGAAACGAACCCGAGGACACATTCCTAGAGGTCTTAGCCGGAACCACCGGATATGTACTTGTGACGCAACTACCCGAACCGAACACTTCAATTGCCAACACAGAAACGGGAGCAAAAAAGGAATGATTCCGTTTGACGCATCCCGTCCACAGATCAACCCTCGCGAACTTGTCTCAGACGGAAAGCATGGTGAGCTGTTCCAACTGATGGCCGGACACGGATACGTGCCCGACGAGCAAGTATTCGAAGACTTCTGCGAAAGTCTTAAGTCTGGCCGGGCATGGCTTATTTCCGGTACGCGCGGTAGCGGGAAGACTGCATTTCCCGAAGCGTTAGCCGCCGCCTGCAATCTCTCGATGTGCGTTGTTGCCGGACGAGATGGGTTAAAACAGGAAGAAATCCTCTATGACTGGGATAATGAAGAGCAAGCCGTGTGGATGAGAGAACACCTCGCACTCGCAAAGCAACGGCCACTTGAAGAGCAGGCCGAGTTTCTCGACAATGCCCGACGCTCTAAGTGGCAGCGCCGATTTCTGATTCTTGGTGAAGTAGGAATTGCATACATCTTGGCGGCAAGCGCGGCGTCGAGCACTCCAATGAAACCTCCGCCGGTGTTGATCCTGGATGAAAGCGATAAGTTTGGGGCCAGCATTGAAGATTCACTTCTGATGCCGCTCGAACGTGGACTGATCTACATTCCGAGATTCGAAGGCGGAACGATAGGCGTTCGCGACTGGAATTCGAGACCGATCGTGATCACGACCTCAAATGATCTGCGCCACAAACTCAGTTCGCCGTTCATTTCGAGACACGTTTACAGCCGGTTCGCGAGCCCCTCGCTGGAAAAGGAGCTTGAGATCTTATCGACTAGAAATAAACGCGCGACTTCAACCCACTTAGCACTTACAACCAAGCTAATAGACGCTGTTCGCGGAATCGCCGGAATGGAAGATCATCCGAGTGTCCGTGAGTCGATCGACATCGTTGCAGCTCTCGAACGCGACTCGGTTGAGTCTCTGAATTCGAAAAACTTGGTCCGATATTTTTGCTATTTCGTGAAGACCGGCGCGTCCAGAGAACTGCTAACTCTTCAACTCGACTATCTCTTGGGGATGACGCACGCCTTCCACCCGGACATCGATTCTTGGCTAGGCTCGCGCGATGCCAGTTGGAAGATTAGGTGGCCGCAGCTCGCCGACAATTCGCTATGAATAGACCAGAACCCACATTGGGGCTTTTTTCGACGATCAAACAGTCGGTGGTTCGCACTCAATACTCTGGCCTACTGGTAGTCGTTTGCGTGGTCGGCGTCTACGGATTTGTCAGAATATTGATGCCGCAGAGCGAAACGGCCCAGGTTCGATTTGTTGAAACTCGTGGGCCTGAATTTGAAAAAGAGTCTTCGCCGACCGGACCGCAGACCGAAGACCCGTTCTCCGGCCTCGAGTATGATAATGCGGTAAGACTCAGAGAAACGTCGGCTTTGGGAATGGCGATCTCGTTGTCGGTGTTGTCGCTGAATGCTCAAAACGGAAGACTCCCAGAGAATCGCGATCGGATAATTCGCCACCTTAATGCCGCCCGACTACTTCCGCCCGGGGTTCAATCAAATTCAGCAACTATTACTTCAGAGCGAAGCACGTTTCATATCATATATCGACGCGAACCCTTTTCATTTGAGGTACTGGCCGTACCAAAATCCGATCTAGGCTCACAATTACTTTTTAGATTTCCGCTCCCTCAAAGCGAACCCAATACCGTTCTATATTTTGAAGCGCTCCGCGATAAACCCTTTCCGGCAGCTCTTTCAACTGTTGAACAATTGAGTGCGTCAGGCTGGAGGATACGGCATTGGCGAGGTGATGTATTGTCCATTACTTCGGCAACATATGATTCGCTGAAAGAACAGAGTGATTATCTTCGTATAACTCGGTAACCGATAAAGCTATGTTTTCGCGTGAATGGATTGAGAAAATCGACGCTTCCTACGGTATTCCAAGGAAAGCAAATGAGCAGTATCTGCCATCGTATCAAGCGTTTTGGCAGTGGTCGGCTGACATTGGCATGTGTGTTTTCTTCTTTGCTTTGGGATTATTCGGTTCAATAGTCTGCTTGTTTGCGGGATATCTTTTAGACGTTTATGGTCTGATAACTTTGGTCTTTTGGGCGATGGCTCTGATCTGTCTTGCGGGCTCGCTTGTAGATTCCTATTCACTAATGTGGGCGTACCGCGTTCGACGAATGAGTACCGCTCATGGCTCAGCGCGGTGGGCCAAGGCATCCGATCTGATTCGCTGCGGTCTGATGAATCGGATTAGAGGATTGCCATTACCTGCGAATGCGCTTCCTCTTGCAAGAGCGTTTTGGGGTCGCGATGTATTTCTACCCGCAAGTCAGTGGCTTCGCCACTTTGTTATGTTCGGCCCGACCGGTTCCGGTAAATCAAAAACTTTTTTCATGTCCATGATCCGGGCGATCCTCAACAAGTCTTCTTGTCTGGTCTACGATCCTAAAGGCGAGCTTTTCACCCAGACGGCAGGCTCCGCCAAAACAATTTACCGTTTAGACCTTAACGAGCCGACAAAAAGCGATCGATGGAACTTCATCCCGAAATGCAGAAACGATCCTGCGTTTGCGTGTCAGATTGCCGGGATGATGCTCGGTATAGAAGGCCGGCGTCGGACGAATGCCGACCCTTTCTGGGGTGATGCCGAACAGATAGCTTTGACGGCAATTTTGCTTCACATCGCTGAAGTTTACCGTGAGAAAGCTATCCCAGCGTTCGCGGCCGACTTTCTGCTCTTCCTGAGCGGCGACGGCGATCAGGCTTTCAACGATGCGATGATGAATTCGCCAAGCCTCTACGCGAAACAAGCGTATTTGGCTTTTCGCCAGGCACCGGTTCAAACTCGCGGATCCATTTTGATTGGTTTGTACAACAAGCTTCGACCGTTCACACTTGCACCTGCTCGGATGGTAATGATGCCGCCAACCAAAGACGAAGCGGCTCTTGGTTGCCGCTCGATAAACTTCGCAGACCTTCGCAAACCCGGTACAGCAATTTACCTTGTCGTCTCGGAAGGGGCCGCCGACATCTATAAAGAGTTTATCGCTACCTTCATCGGACAGGCCGTTATGGAAATGAGGCTCGATGGTGTAAATGAACCAGAGCATCCGTGCTTCGTTCTCATAGACGAGGCTTACCAATTGAATGTATCGGAGGTTAAGAGAATATCAGGTATCGGGCGCGGACGTGGTGTTGGACTTGGTCTCGGATATCAGGACTTACCTCAAATGTACGACCAATACGGTCGTGAGCAGGCGAATGCGATACTCGGTACCATAATGACCAAGATCTTTCTGCCGGGCCTTGACGATGTGACTGCCGAGTACGCCTCAAAGCAGCTGGGCGAAACGACGATCTTCTCAAAAACATTTCAGGACTTTCCGGGAAAGAAACAAGACAACACCAGATACGCGGAGCAAAAGCGTGCCCTCATGCTGCCGAATGAGATTCGACAAACAGCAGCTCATTCTGAAGTATTGATTATCAGCGACACCGCCCCGCCGATCCGCGCTGCATACCCGCCCTTTGCCGTTCATACAAGCACTTATTCCGCCGCGACCAAAGGCACACCTCGCGAGATCCATCTTGGAGATATTGATCCTCAATTCTCATTTACAGACTCGGGCCATACTAACCAGGCTGCCGAACATGACAAGGCAGCTCTCAAAGAAGTTATCTCATCTGAGGTCGATCGAATCTGTTCGAACGAACGCCTTTCAGAACTGGCTTTTCCATCTGGAAAAGAGCCCGCACTTGACTCGCTGGAACATCAATTAGACGGCGAATCGGTGAAAAAGGACCCAGTTTACAACGCTCTCAACAACCTTCCTGTCGAGGTGGGATACTTTTCTGCCCAAGGCAATGGAGGTTCTTTGGTGATTGAACACGCATCGATCTAAAACCTATGTTAAATAGACTCAAGATCTCGCTGATCCTAGCTCCGCTGGCCCTCACAATTTTGATCGGCGTCTATGTCTACTCCCTTTGGTCGCAGGAACGAAAGCGAGGCTCAGAAATCCCCGTTGACGCAACCGCATCGATGAACCGAGATCTGGTGAAGTTCCACCAAAAACGCGGTTCGTTCCCCGCAACGCTGAAAGATCTCGAAGGCGTCGTCTGGGAAAAGAAGGATCGAAATTACGTTTCGGGCGGACATTCAATGATCCACAGAAACTACTTCTATCTTTATTCAAGAATTGATCAAAATCGGTTCACTCTCTGGGCCATCCCAATCGGCAAAGAGCGTGATGAGGCATCAACATTATTTTTAGTAGGAACGCCTATGAAAAAAAGAACATGGAAAGGAGCCGCTCTCACTGTAGAAGATGTCGGCAAACTACCCCGGTTGTTACCGATCGAACAGGATCTGGCTCTTAGAGGAATGGTTGAGCAGGTAGATCACAAAGCGGTCTACTCGAATTCGAAGTAAAGTATTTCTTTGCGAAAAGTACCGAAAAGTGGTACTTTGTGCAAAGGATTACTTTCATGAGATCACAAAGTTCGCAACTTAGAGTCGAAGAATGGGTAGATAAGGAGATTGCTTTCGGCCGGAGCGCTTTCTCTCTGGATCGAGTTGAGAGTGAGCTGCCGCAGTATTCTGAAACCGCGATCAAACGTTCTCTGAACCGATTATCGCGAAAGGGCACCATAATTTCCGCCCACAAGGGCTACTACGTTATCGTCACGCCTCAATACTCTTCACGTGGGATTCTTCCGCCGGCACTATTTATTGACGGACTAATGCGTTTCTTGGATCGTTCTTATTACGTTGGCCTTCTAAACGCTGCTGCATTTTACGGCGCGGCACACCAGGTGCCTCAAGAGTTCTTTGTTTTCACGATTTTTCCGCCCATGCGGCCGACCGTGAAGAAGGGGATAAAGGTAAATTACATAACCAGAAAGGAGATCCCAGATGACCTTCTCGAAGACCGAAAGACCGAAACTGGAGTTGTTAAGATTTCCTCGCCAGAACTTACCGCTGTCGATTTGGTGCAGCACCATAAAAGAGTCGGCGGTTTGAACCGAGTAGTTGAAGTGCTCTCAGAGATGACCGAAGCGATCCGTATCGAGAAACTAAACAACGAGTTTATTCAGTTCGTTCCAACTGCCGTAATTCAGCGGCTCGGTTATCTGCTCGAAACAGCAACAGGTGCAGAGTCACTCGCCGACGGGCTCTATAAAGCCGCAGCGTTCAATGTCGAAAAGTTCTTTCCTGTGCCATTAAGTACAACAAAAAGGAAACGTGGATTTCCGGTTGAAACGAGATGGAATGTAGTTGTAAATGAAACGATAGATACCGAATAGTGATTCCGAGCGCATATATCACCCAATGGGCCAATTTCGTCCCATGGCAGACAGATGAACAGGTCGAGCAGGACCTTGTGATCACACGCGCTATTGTCGAAATCTTTTCGGATGATTTCCTACGCGAACGACTAGCGTTTCGCGGCGGCACCGCTCTTCATAAACTTTATTTGAATCCGCAACCTCGGTATTCCGAAGACATCGACCTCGTTCAGATCAGACCTGAACCAATTAAAGAGACACTTGCTCGCCTTCAAAGCAGGCTTGAATTCGTCGGTCCGGCATCTGTTGCTCAGAAGAAAGACAACAATACTCTCCGTTTTCGATTTGAATCGGAAATACCTCCGGTCCAACCTTTGAAACTAAAAGTCGAAATAAATTGCCGCGAACATTTTAACGTGATGGGTTTGCAGAAGTTTCCCTTTGCAACGGAATCTGACTGGTTTAGCGGAAGTACCGATATTGTCACGTATAGGATCGAAGAGCTTCTAGGAACAAAGCTTAGGGCCCTGTATCAGCGCCGCAAAGGGCGCGACCTCTACGATCTTTACAAGGCGTATCAAGAGCAACGGCCAGATTCTCAACAGATCATTGAAGTTTATCGGAAGTATATCGCTTTTTCCGTAGACAATCCGCCAACAAGAAAACAGTTTGTCCGGAACCTCGAAACCAAGATGGAGGACAACGAGTTCCTAGGCGACACACGGGCGTTGTTGAGACCAACGGAACAGTATGATGCTGATGAGGCATTTAATTTCATAAAGGATGAACTTGTTGAAAAGCTCTAGGCTTCTGGTTTGCCGATCAAATAAATCAAGGGGCACTTAGACTACCGAACACGCTCGGACGTAGTTTGAAAATGGTCATCCCGACTTCGAATGCCTGCAGACACCGAATGCGTGGAGAATGGAAAACGATCTTTGGATAGCTCCTTGTCATTAGATTGATTGACAATGCCGCTGAGTTCGAAATTCAGCAATTGTCTCGCGTCGTTATTCGCACTTCTTGCTCCAACTAAACTCAAATGATCGTCTAGGATCATATTGGTTCGTTCCTCAACAAGCTTCGGATCGGCATTTGCGAGTGACAATTCGAGTAGCTCGGTTTTCAGCGCTGCTTGAAGCTTGCCTGGTTGGAGATCTGGCGTGGATTGGTTAGTTCCGTCGATGACGGGACCTTTCGATTCCTGGGTGGTCAGTCTGGCCGTTGTTTCTAGCTTTTCCTTCTGCTCGGTGGCGACTTGATAAACAAAATCCCTCTGCGCAGGCGGCAGTTTGCTGTAAAGTTCACTGTGGTCGAAGTTGTTTTTGAAGCGGAGTTCCTCATTCGGGGTTTTGAGACTTTGGAGAAAGTGCTTCGTTGCTGATAAGGAATCGTTCAAGTAACTTCTTTCCATTCGAGATTCCAGACTTTCGATCAATTGTTGGGCCTCTGGGCTGCGTGCGATCTCGCCTCTTTTCAAAGCCTCAGTTCTTGCTTTTGTTGTCTCGCGGTCACCCGCATAGTTTAGTTTCGCGACGATCATTTCGGATGTGTAGTGCCGGGGCGACTGTTCGGTAAACAACATTTGCATCTCCTTCTGTGTCAGAGCAGGAAGGTTCTTAGTACCTCGATTCTGGGCATTCTGTAGCCTTTGAAGCCCGACAGAGGCATTTTCAATCCGTATCCTTGATGATGCTTCGATAACTTCTTCACGCGACTGACAGCGATCTAACATCTGGGCGTAGTCTCGATACCGTTCGTTGAAATGTCGAAGTCTCGTTTCAGGTTGTTTGAGTTGGTGCTCCAGATATGCGGATGCGAATCGAAGGTCCTCGTAGTTTAGCTCCTTTCCTTTCACATGGTTCTCGATCGGCTTATCAGCTTTTGCCCTAAAAAGTTTTAGAATTATGGAGGGCGAAATGCCATTTTCCAGGGCATCGTCCAGTGCCGGAAATTTGACCTCAGCCCAGTGCTTCATCTCTTCCACGGTAATTTCCGAAGCGAGGAAGTTTAGATGTGTACTCTCAAGTTCGATGCGCTCAAACCCGAGTGTACTATTAACGTGTTCAGAATCTCGTTCCGTTGCAAGATGCTCGAAGGTTTCACCAGGTTCTTCGACCGATCCTCGAAATTGATGTTCCGTATCGTGGAGATCAGGCTCGAGAAGCGGCTCATACTGGATCGAACGGTCAGATGGTTCGAGCTTCTCCATCTCACCCGCAACAATTGCGATTTCTGCTAGAGTCCGATCGAATCGCTCTGTCGTCGATTCCGCTTTCGACTGATCGCGATCCCGATCCAAAAACTCTCGTTTCCCGTCCAGCGCGTCATAGATCCAACGAAAGACCTTTGCCTCGGTCTCTCGATCTGCATTGCTGCCGGCGATGGCTTTTCCATAGTCAAGGATCTGTGGTGCAACTTCGCGAGCTTTGTCTAACCCGACCAATGGTTCAAGCCGGATTACTCCGTAGTTAAGAGTTGCGAGTTGGAGCGGTGATTTTAGATCGTGCGACTCCTTCGGAATTATCAGAACGCCATTCTGAACGGTTCCTCCACGCTCGTATGTATCACGGAGAAACTGTGATCTGCTGTTCAAGTACGAAGCGTGCTCGCTCCTGTTGCGGCCATCTGTGTCATCAAGTCTTGAAAGCTCAAGGTCTGCTCGGCTAACCGAAAGGATCTCGTTGATTGCCCTTTCGGTACGTGGATTAGAAGGATGAAAGTTTGAATCTTGGGTAATCGTATGACGTGAGGCTCGATTCAGTTCTTTGACCTCAATTGCTTTCGCAACTTTTTCAATCGCGAGCTTAACGACATCCGCGTGACACATCTGCCCGGCCCGACAAAAACAGGTGATCGAAATCGGCTGTCCATTCCGGAAGGCATCGCCGAGCAAAACCATGCCATCCCTCAGTCCGCCATCATTTTGTTTATAGCTGTTACGCAGCCGTTCGGAGTAAGCGAAAAGTGCGGCTTCGCGACCGCTACCCCGTGGTGCAATTTCGTTCCGTTTGGGTGAAAGAAGCCCCAATTCTGGAGTGCTAATATTCCCGAGATCAAGACTCCTGTTTGGAAGCGTAGACTCTGCTTCATTCAAGCGAGCAATTACCTTATTGCTCAGATCATATTTCATAACTCGCCCCTCCCCGTTTCGGCTCGTTGGCTAACCGCCCCCCGAAGAAATGGCAAATCATGTGCCTAGAAGTCAGCCAACCAACTATGGTTTGGCTTTCTATACATTTAGATATCAACTCCGTTCGATTCCGGTCCTAATACCTCGACCAATCGACACATCTTCCCTCTCGGGGAATCCTCCTTTTCCATGTGCAGTCGAATCCCGTTCTTCGCCAGACCCTGCTTTTGTTTTGAGCTCGACGACCGATACTAGAAGCTCCTTGAAGTTCGTCCCATCAATTCCGGCTAAGTGTTTGAGGATCGTGTTCAGGCGCTTTGCTTCCCGGCTGCTCGATGTTACTGTGATGCGTTTCTCGATCTCAGTGATCTCGCTTATTGTGAAGATAGGCTGGTAAGTGAGATCCGCGGCACTACCCAACAGGGACAGTTGCTTAAACTCCGAAGCCTCTTTGGCCGCATTCAGCGACAGTTCTTTGGCGGCCGCCACGTCCGCTTTGAGACATCTCTCGCGATCCTTTACGCGGCCTTCGATCTCGCGTCTCAAGGTTCTGTGATCCTTGTCCTCTAACAGTAGATTCAGTGCTTGGTCAAGAATCGAACCTTTTCGTGGTAGATCGACATCGTTGAGGCTCAGATAACTCATCGAACCGTTCGATTTGTCCTCGATCGCAAATCTGTGAAAGCGTTTCGATCTTCGGAAGAAAGCTAGGTCTTCTTTTGTCTTATTCAGTCCGATATTGCAAAGAATTTCTCTGGCCAATGCGCGGCCCACGATCGCGTGAGAAAGATTCCCGGCTTCGTCGGGGCCGATCTTTCCTTTGGCTCCGTTTTGGCTTGGCACCGCCCCTTGAATCGACGTCCTTTGGAGATTCCAATTCGATGCGTATTCTTTGGGAAATTTGAGTTTTCTTGAGAGTGTGTCAAGTTCGATGATCTGCTCGGCGGAAAACACTGGCTTAACTGTATCGAAGGTGCTGCTTCGATCAAGGACTTCACTCAGAACCCCAAAAATCTTTTGCTCCTGCCGCATCGATTTGCGCATTTGCAAGGATTGTTCACTCAGAGAACTATTGACCGAATCAAATAGAAAAAATTCCCTTGACTTGGAATTTCGGCTTGAGGGCTTGTTGGTCAGATATTCGGTTGCCGAGCGAATGCTTTGGAGAACAGAGCGACCATTGTTCTTGACATCATTTTGACGAGCTATCATTGCCAAAGAAACTCGATCCTTTCCAACCTCCACCTTTCGGTAATAGGAGTTGTCTTTGAAGTCCGAGATCTGCCGCTGATATAGCTGCATCCTCAGTTCAGAGACGGCCTTTTGTCCAGCGAGAAGTCCGAGATCAGACACGGTTCTAGGTGCGATTTCTTTATTGTTCTCAAGGTCGGTTCTAACCTGCTCAAGATAGCGAAATTCTCGCATTTTCGTGTTCGCTAGACATTCACTCTGAAGTTCATCGACTTCTTGTTTATTGAATGAGGGCGGCGGTACTTTTACTCCTCTTTTTCTATAGTCGGTTCGGATCTGATTTGCCTCACCACGAATAGAGGCAGTTTCCTCTTTGAGTTTGAAGAATTCCGATTCTTCACGGGCGAGTATGCTGTTGGTTATCGCTATGATCTGGCGTGATTGCGGTGTTTTGCTCCAGTCTTCGGAGTTGGTTGCTGATTGCCTCAGCTCCAAGAGCGAGACTCTAAGCGTTATTGCTTTCTCCGGATCCCTGATCGGAAACTTGAGGCTCTCACGATTTTCTATTAGAAAGGCAATTTTTTCTTCCTTAAATTTGAGTTGATATTCGGCAAGAATACCCCGGCTTAGAATCTCTCGTTCGTGAATATTTCCGTCACCCTTTTGAAACTTAATAGCGTCATGTTTTTGTAGAGCATTTCGATTGTGCTGCTTGTCATCGTCATGTTCCCGTGAAGGTGTCCGTTTCGCAACAAACTCCTGAAGTTTTTTCTTCGCGGATTCGATCAGAATTCCATCGACAATCCGTTTCTCTCCATCGACAATCTCAAAATGCGGAAGCGCCTCCCGCGGAATTTTGTTCAGCGATCGACCCTGAAGATCTTTGGTCAGATATTGCTTTTGAATTGCGATATGAACGTGCGGGTTTGCTGTGTTGAGATGAACGGCGCCTGCCCACGCAAGTCGCTCGCTTTGGAGACTCTTTTCTAACTTTCCGATGGCAAATCTTGTTACGATTTTTACTTGCCGCTGGCGTTCCTCATCAGTCGAACCAAGTTGTTGAAAATCCTCCCGCCGAAATGAAAGAACAAGATGGTGAAGTTCGTTGTTTGAGGGACGGCCTTTGCCGCAATCGGATTTAAGAAAGTTGTTCGCGCTTCTTACGGTAAGGTGTTCGGTAAACTCGTTAAAAAGTTCACGACCGTTTTCGGGCTCTGCATTCCGGTCGATCTTACGGTGCGCTAGATAATGAATGAGACCGCGAGAACTGCCTCTTTTTGATTGAACGCTGGCAATAACTCTCATGATTCGCTCGCTATTTGATTCGCGGGTTTAGGCAAGGAATCGATTCGCTGTTTTAGTATTCGTACCTTGGTTGCAAGGTAGCTGTTGTGAAGGGATTCGTTTTCTGAGACGTGCTCGTGGAAAAGGAGACATTTCTTAAGATCGGACACGGCGTGTTCGATCAGCTCAGCCATTGCGGTAGAGGCGATAACAACACTCTGTTTGCGGTCGCTGGTCTCGGGCGACGAATATTCGATGAGCTTTGTGAAAACGAGATTTAACGAGGAAATCGACATGCTCGACATCGAGTAGATTTCGGTAGTCAGCGAGCTTGCTTGACGTAGCAATTCTAGAGCAATTTCGAGCTCCGATTCCATTCGATCAATGCTTTCTCGAATCTCGCCGATGTTGTCGTTTACCGCAAGATCAACCGTCTCGTTCTGGCGACCGGTTCGTACAAGCCAGTCGAGCTTTTCCTGACAGCGACCCGAAGCAAAATGCTGGTGTCTATTGTTCAAGGCGAAATGGATCATTCGACGGACAATCGCCGACTTATTCTCACCGGTTTCGGCTGCGATCTCTTCAAGCTTTTTGTGGTCCTCTTGGTAGGGCCTGACGCTGATCGGCCGTCCCTGCTTTGACTCGATACCCAACTCGATATTTTTTACTATCTTTTCTCTGTCTCGCTTTCTCATTTCTCGATTTTTGTGGCGGCGTTTTGTCACCAATTCGTCGGCTTGTAATTTCTCCGACCATTTGGACATGAGCAAAATACGTGCCTTTTGCGAGAAATATGGCAAGAACTGCGGTTTGTAATTTTGATGACACCGCGTAACTTAATGACAGTGTGAGACTTATGTGAATTACACGGGCTGGTTTTTGGTCTATCCTGTCATACACCCGCCGCTGTAATTTTTGATTTTTTACGAGCCCCCTCGATCCGCCTCTTTTTCTACGCCAAAAGCGGTTCGTTTATGCGCCGCCCGTTGCCACAAATACCGCAGTTCTCTGCTACGGCACGCCGATTGATTTACCAACCAAGCCAGTAAATTTGCCAGAGCAAGGAGACCAAATACCAATGAACGATCAGAGCAATATCACCCCCTCTACAAAGCAGAATTTCGAGCGTCCGCTGCTGCAGATCAACCGCTTGAACTTCGTAAAATTGAACACACGTGTACTCGAAGCGACCGACAGCAAACTGAAACAATATCTTCAGTTCGCGTCCGTCAGCATGAATACCGATATCACCAATGACGATGTAGTCGAGTACGCGCTAAACCACCTTTTTGAACGCGATCCGGCATTCAAGAGCTGGCTTAAAACTAAAGGTTAAAAGAATATGAGCTAGGCGGAAAATGCAGAAGGTAGTGTGCCCATCCCATCGAATTTTGCAGCGGGAACGAATGACCGATGAGATGACTCGTATTGGGCTAGAATCATTTCAAGCTTCATCTCAAATTCGCGGATATCCAACCGGTCTGAGCCGTGATATAGAAGCCCGCCCAATTGCTCCATATCAGCTTCAGAAACGTCACAGCATATTCTTGCCGCAGCACGGGCTAGACGGTCGGCAACTTCCTGAAACTGCACCCCCGAATGTCCTTTTATCCACCGCCAGGAGACGTGATGCCCGTAGCATGCTTTGACCAGACGCGACCAAAACGAGCGGTTTGCACGCATGTGGTTTCGGCCCATCATCGTATCTATTACATATCTTGAGTCTGACACGATCCCTATACGACAATATCTGCGAAGCTGCTCCAACGCATACGTGCATGCAAGGATCTCGGCCTGCTGATTGGTGATCTGTCCCAAATATTTTGAAACCAGCTTTACCTCCAGTCGGTTGTGATCAAGCATAACCACACCGCAGCCCGCCGACGAGTCGATTGCGCCATTCCTAATGCATGATGCATCCGCGTAGATCGTCACAAGAGGCGCATATTCCGCCGCACTCTCTATCTCGCTTTTATTCTCAACTAACTTGGTAACGCTCATTGTCCACCTCTCGTTTTTCTCTATAGGAGACTGGGGCACGGCACCGACGCTATGCCCCATCTGGCAAAAACAACCTACCTCAGAACTGATCGATGAACGGCTCATTGACCGGTGCCTCGGGAACAGCCGTGCCCGTGAATTCGGGAACGTCCGGCTCGGGGCTGTCGGCAGCAGGTTCCTGGTCCGTTTGGCCGCCCGAACGGTTCGATCCGACAAACTCGAATGAGAAGAGCGAGATCTCGGCACCTGATCTGGGCTCGCCCTTGTCTGTGCTCCACGGGCTGAACGAGAGCCTGCCGTGGACAAGCAGATGCGTTCCCTTTTTTACATGCTCGGCGAGCGTCTCCGCAGTCTTGCCAAAGGCAATCACATTGAACCAATGTGTGACCTGTACACGCCCTTCGGGACCGTTCTTAAATGAGTTTGAAGCGATCGGAAAGCTCGCGACCGGGGTGCCTTTTTCCGAATATTTCAGGCTCGCATCGCGGCCCGCATTTCCGAGTATCGAGATATTTGCTGACATGGTTTTTTCTTGCTCCTTTTGTGGTTTATTTGTTCTCCGAACGGAACGGCGTTTCGCCATATGCGAGAGTTTTTCTAGGCGTTCTGCCTAAAATACTGGCCGCCGCTCCTTTCGTTGAATATTGCTCTTCAATTTTCAGGCCGCCTGCACAACCTTAACCTGTGTTCGCTGTACAGTGGGTTGCGTGAAGAGGCTCGCCTGGATCGTGCGATTCTCGCGAACGGTCTCGTTTAGTTCCGCGTCTCGTGCCCTCACCGCGTCCCACAATTTCTGTTTCTCCTGCCGCTTAAATGCCTTCGCGGCCGGGTCGTTATAGAGACCGAATTTCAGAAAACGTAGCTGTCCAAGAGTCGCCATGTCGATCTTTCGGAGCCATCGTTTCGCGTCGATTGAAAGTTGATTCTTCAACCTAACTTCCTGAGATTTTGCGACGGTGTTAAGGGCCGTGAACTCCTTAAGGGAAAGGCTTTTGTGTTCCTTAAAATCCGCATACGCTTTTTTCTTTAGTTCGGCTAAATCAGCCGTGTCCGACGTTCCGCGAATCGCTAGGTAAGTTTCTTGATACGAATCATGACGAAGGCTTCGCAGATGAAAGTCGGAGTATTGACGCTGCCACAATAGGCGCAGGACAGAAGCCGCGTATTGCATCTCTTCAAAGTCAGGGTTGATTTCCTGATCTACAAGGATCTCGAAACTACCTTGCTTAAATGAGTAGATACGGCGTACCGAACGGATGACTTTGCTGTCGTAGATTTGATCAAGGGAAAGTGCCAGCCATTCCTCGAATTCCCGATCCGAGAACGGATGTCTCGAAGGCATTGCCCAGCCAGCACAGCTGATCATCCGGCGTCCGTCCTGAACGGTGTTGCCGCCTAACGAATGGCCTACAAAGAGCTTAGGAAGCTGTGACGAAAGCTCTCTTGATTCGTATGGAAGACAGTTTGCATCGATCTCACAATCGAGATCAAATACCACTACCGAACGCTGGCTTGAACTCATCGTTATGCCAATCAGTCCGTTCTCATCAAACTGCTCTAGTTGGTCGAATGTCGTGAAGTCTCTGTCGAGTTCTTCGACTGATTTATCGCCGTCTTCCAGATAGAATTCCGCGAAATCATCTAACATCATGCGGCTGACCTTATGGCGTCCGACACGCCGCAGAACCGCCCGCATTTCATCATCGAAGTTCGGGCATTTTGGCGCCATCGGCCTGCGATTCTTAGCAACTTCCTGAACCCTGCGTTGGTCAGCAACACAAAGTTTTTGGTCTCTTGTCCGAGATTCTTCGAAGCTGATCTCGCGATCTGCCGAAGTCGCCGTAACAGCTTCTAACTGCATGCCGAGCAGTCCCATTTCTTGGAGAACCTCGCCAACACCTCGTCGTCTAATCTCACCGTAGTAGTAGGCTGCGATCTGTTCGAATTCATACTGCCCGGCGTCCGGGCTCGCGATTGCTTTTACGCATCTGACGAACTCTTTGGCATCAGTCTCGTCGGACAAAACCTTCATCGCATATTCGAGCGACATTATCCGCACGCGGTCCAACGCTTCCGGTTCAATTTCGTCGGCGATTCGAACGACAACATCGCCCAAGATCGAGAACTCTTCAAGCTCTCTTCGTCGCAACGGATGCGATGAAAGATGCGCACACCAGTCCTGCATCGGCGAACCGGTATTGACCGGCATGAACGCCAGCATCTGGTTATTAGGAGCGTGCTTTCTGAGTTGTTCAATACTTATACTTTCTGCCATAACTTCCTCTCTTTGATTGGCGACCTGCCGAATCGAAGACGCGTGTAATTAAGGGCCACATCTTCAAAACCCTGAATAAAATCACTTTCATTCAGGCTTGAAAATCCCTCTCAATTCGCGGGAGAAGTATGTTTGGGGAAACAAGATCAGGTCATTTGTGAGAAAGATCTCTTAAACACTTTTGTAGATAGGCGAACGTTAGCGGTGCCCGGCTCTTAAGTTGAGCCCGTCCGGTCCCGAGACCGTCCGCAGGAATAACAATGGTCTGTTCAGCCTTCGAAATTCTGTGAAATAGATCTTCGATTGCGTGGTCGATCGCGGCTTTGTTTTGCTCGAATTCTAAATCCGTAAAGAACGCATCGTCGCGATTGCTCGGGAGTTTCTTGGTCGGTATCCCGACACAATTCGGTTCGCCCCGCATGGCCGCAGCCTGGCCGCCGAAGCCCTTTCCGGCGAGGTTGTCACCGAACAGGAATATGCGATCGCGACTGGCTCTTACAAGCTCTCTGGAGATTCGTTTCATTCTTACGACTCGATAACGCATCGCTGTAAATCCTGATTCAAAAAGGAATGCCGCCTAAAGAGGTTATCTCTAGGCGGCAGTTAGAATTTGAATTGTTGATTGATCAGTATGCGGCGGCCTGCTGAAGTTCCACCGGTGCGTTCTGTGGCAGCTGCATTGCAGCGCTGTCTCCTTCCTCATCTCGCCGGCCCGACAGGAACTGGAACTCCTGCAGTACGATCTCTGCACCTGCCTGCGGAGATTCGTTCTGATCCACCCACGGGTTAAAGGTCAAACGACCTTGAACGTAAAGACGACTGCCTTTTCGCACATATCGTGCAAGCGTCTCCGCCTGCTTACCGAATGCCGTCACGCGGAACCAATCCGTCTTCTCAACGCGCCCCTCCGCGCCGTTCCTGAACGAGTTCGAGGCCATTGAAAAGCTTGCCACGAGGGTGCCGTTGTCCGTGATCTTTGTTTCCGGGGTCTTCCCCAAGTTGCCGATGATCGAAATATTTGCTGACATTTTCTTAATTCTCCTGTGTGATTTAATTTTTCGAGGATCACGTTGAGTGAGACCCCCCGAATCCTTCTCCGAAGGCACACCTTTTCTGCCGCTGATTATTTGTTTGTTTATCGATTGATAATGGGCAACGGAAGGACTTTGAGCATCGCGGCAGCGTCTTACCGGCCGAAAGGCGTTATTTGTCAAAAGGTGAAAGGGAATAGTGAGGGATCACTCGTATGAGATTGGCACATTGAGAGGTTAGAATTTAGGCGCGAATGCCGAAGATGACGCCCTTGACTTGCGAATATTCCAGATCGAAGTTCTCGGCTTTATCAGAGAAAGTCGATCGACCTTTTTCGCGACCGTTCTATAGACCCCGAGAGGCCCGGAGCATTTGGGTCGTGCGCGGACGGACGCCCGTGTAGATGTTCTCGCGATCCGCAACCTTGTTCTTCCACGGCACGATACTGGTCTGAACGCCGTCCATCAACCCTTCGACTTCGGTATGCAAGGTGGTCATTGACCCAAGCTGGATCGAGGTATTCGATGGCTTATAGTCACCCCCAAATCCCGTACAAGCCGCGATCATCTTCTGCCAATTTTCTATGTTCTTTGCATGTCCAGTTTCCGCCATAATAATTACAAAGCCTCCTTTATTGTCGATTTCGGACAACAAAAAAAACAAAAGAGCGGCTGTCCAAAGTTATGTTTAGTCGATTAGTGTGAACAGAAGAAATCTAGCCGAAATTAGGATTTAAGTCAAATGCTGAAAATCACGCCGGTAGAGCCTTTGATGCCAAAGCACCGCGGTGAAAATATTGAAAAGTGGCCTTTAACAATAGTCTAATTTGATTTCTTTATTAAGCGTTTTACCGCCACAATCTCTGAGTCTATGCCGTTCGCAATATCTGAAACGGTCGGCCTGACATAAATGTCCGGTTCGACTCCCGAGTCGGGAGCGTCGCTGGAGGAAAAAAGCCCTTGCAGAGGCAAATCCATTTCTATTTTAGACTTCGGAAGGCCGAGAAAATAAAAACCACCACCGTTGATGCCACGTTGATTCCCGCCTGTCGGCTGACCAACAAGTGTGGCAAGCTTTTTGCTCTTCATCAATTGGGCAAACTCAAAGGTTGCTGAGCTATTTGTCGCACCGACAAGTACAAAAACCCGGCCCGTGTATCGTGTGCCAAAGGGTTTGATCACAATGCCGCTTGGGTCATCGTCATACTTTGTTAGCGTGAAATATCCGTCTGTCCGGTTATCGACGGCAAAAGCGCCCCAGTCGTCAAAAGAACGATCCCAAGTGTCAAGATACGGTATCAAATCCGCCGGAGCTTTTCGGTACCGCACGAGCCTTTTCCATTGCGATTGGGGAAGATTCTTCTCAATAAGTCTGCTCGTTATGGCGTCGCCCGCATCAATGCCGCCTTCGTTTGGGCGAATGTCCACAATCAGGTTTGGTATATTCTTTGATACCAGTTCATCTATCGACTCATTGACAAATTTGTTCCAGTCCCATTTACTGTCGAACAACGCCCATGTAGGCATTCGCAGAATCGCCGTCTTAGAGTCGAGATACGAAAAGTCGAACACTTGGTCATCCGACTTAGTGCTCTCAGCTGCCAACGGCATCGCGTTTAGCCGTTGTTCGTAGGTTAACGCTTCTACGACCATCTTCACGGTTTTATTTGAATCGAAGGGTTTGACCTCTAGGCTGAGTTTTGTGGATGTTTGCGGGAAAAAAAGCGGGAAATAGATGTCAAAAGTTTCATACCTATCGCCTCCGAGGACTTCGAGTGATGCTACGCGTTTCGCATCGTTGGAACCATCTGCCCGGGCGATTGTCATTAGCTTGCTGAGAATAGTTTTGGTAGGGACGCCGTTTATCGCCAATATTTGGGTGCCACGAGCCAATTGAGGTTGATCGGAGAACGATTTGACGACGATCATCTTTCCGTCGAGCCATCGAAAATAAAACGGCACACGGTTTTGATCCTTGAATAGAGCGGCGGCGGTAGCTTTTGGCTGATTGTAGAAATTCGCGTAGCTATGGCCGCATTCAATCTTGGCGAGAAATACCGAAAACGCTAAATATGCTTCTCTCAAGGAGAGATCGCGGCTAAATTCCCGGTCAAGTTCGGCGAAGTTTGCGTTCATCTGATCTTTAGTATTGTAGCGGTAAAGCCCCGGATGTATTTGCTCGTAAGCTCTCCGCAAAACGGCGAGATCGGATTTAAGGTCCGCCGACAATATAATCCTTGAAGCATCCTGACCGGACGATGGAATAAATAACGCAAAGAACAAAAAGACAAGGGACGCTAATGATCGCAATGGTTTCATGTGACTCCTAAAAATTTTGGATAAGGCCTCGAACTACATCTGTAGATGCTTTCGGTTGAAAACTCCAATTGGATTCATACTCCCTTTGCGTCTTTTCGGACAACAAAAAAACTAATAAGTGGTTGTCCGAAGTTAGGTTTATTGATTAAGTGAACTCGTTAAATATAAGAAATATAAAGGCTTTCTGCCAAGCTTTCTCTACTCCAAGAGCGGGCATTTCCGGCGGAGTCATTTTGTTGACCTTGTATTAGTTTTTCAGTTTTTTTGTCCGGCAGACTTATTTCTATCGATCTCGGAAACAAACTTTAAGAAATCCATAAACATTTCATTCCAATGGTCGATCGTTTTGCCATCGGCCGCAGTCTCAAGATAATTATGGTTGCTGTTTAGGTAGACCTTGTAAGTCAGGTTGGTTTTCCGGTGCCGGATGAACTCAGCTCTGATGTAGTCGCTGGTTTCGACGGGAACCTTCTCGTCGCTGCTGCCTATCGTGACCAATATTGGGATATCGAGCCGGAGCAGATTATCGAGTGGTGGCTCGTTGATAGCGGAATTCCATTTGTAGGTATCACCATTATAGTAATCTGTCGTCGACTCAGTTTTTTTATAGACACCTTCCAGTCCGGCGTACAATGCGGCAAGTTTTGCCTGTGCCTCAGCCGCAGAGATCTCGCCCTTTTGCATCCGACGCCGCAGAAATAATATGTTGTTAAAGGTTTGCGAAGCACCATTACCCGATGAAAACCCGAGATGTGAAACACGTTTATTGATCACCGCCAGTTTCGCCGCTACATCGCTTCCCTCCGAATGTCCTAAAACGGCTACGATCTTTGCCTGTGGGTAGACCTTCTTTGTCAGATAGTTGACGACTTTATCGGCGACATATGCCCGGTCAATAACATTATTGCGTTCGATAAATTTATCACCGGGCTTGTAGTCGTTAAGGCTTCTTACATAATAAGGTAGACCCATTTTCTGAATATAGACAAAGGCATATTCCTTGGGGAAAGCCGCCATTAGTTTTTTAGGATAGTTGTTGTAACAACAGACTTCGGCATCGTCACCGTTGACCATCGGCAAATCACCGCTTCCCTGAATGTAGAGAAAAATCTTTGTCTTTACGACATTGTGAGGATTGTAAATATAGAAATGGATGCTATCGCCTTGGTCCGGCACGACATACTCAACGAGGCTCTGCTTGGTGGGAGTTTGAGCGGCAAGACTTAGTGAACACAAAAGCCCGATTAACAACTTGATCAATAATTTCATATCACTTGCGATTTTAACTCATTACTCCTTTTTCTTAGAAGAATAAACTTCTTCATAATTTCAGTCATTCCTCATTGCAATACTTCGGGCAGTAGCCTGTCTAGCTAGACGACGACGCTCAGTCCGTGTCAATATTTAACAGCGACTCCTTTCAAAAAAAGAGCTATTTCGTTCCACATTATTTCGCTGTTCTTGGGGCTTTCGATCAAGTGGCCTTCGTCATCAAAAAGCACAAGCTTTACCGATTTCTTGATTTCAGCGGCCTTCTTTTGAAATGCTTCCGAATTTATATCATAGGGGATTTGAGTGTCTTTTTTCCCAGCGAACAAAAGCAAAGGACTTTTTAAATTGCCAATATTTTCCAACGGCGAATATTCAAGGTATTTTTCTCTTGCTTCTACAGGGGTTCCGCCCATGCCCAGTGGAAGGCCGGACATAGATCTTCGATCGGCCTGTTTGATCCAATCAGCTGCACCATTTATGGCAATACCTCCGGCAAAAATATTAGAATGGGTTAGGTAATAGAAAACCATCGCTGCCCCATGGCTGTGTCCCAATACAAAAATCTTCTTATCGTCAATTTTAAATTTGGGATTAATTTCCTTTATGAAGCTTGTAGTATCTTCCAGTTGTGTCTTGCCGTAGTTCGATACTTGCCTTTCGGAATTGATGCCGCGTGTATTGGGAAACGCGATAATAAATCCAGCGTCCAAATAACTGAACAGGTTACGGTATAGAAAATAACCCAGATCAGGAAAGTTATCCGAATATCCTCCATAAGGAAGAATAAGAAGGGAATATTTCTTATTGCCTCGGCGAAAATCAGCCGGAAGATAAATGTAGCTGGATGTTAAGCCACCGTCATTGTTTTTATACCAATATGGCGTGTACGAGTATTTTGCTAAAGGGTTTTTGTCCGCAAAACTTAGAATCTTTATTTTCCGGGAAGACTCTCGATCTGATGGATTCTTCTGCCAGATCGTCTTTGGATCAATACCCGATTCAGTAACATACATAATCAGAGGTTTACTGCTTTTCCGATTTAATCCAAGAAAACCTGAATTTTCCTCGATTACGGTTTCTCTCTTTCCCGATTCAATATTCACAAGTCCGATTTTCCGTATGTCTTTTTCATACATCTTTGAAAATACGCACGTTGCGTCATCGTAAAAATCAATAGGGTTCTCACCGGACCCCAAAGGTAGCTTTGCTTCGAGCAGTTCTCGACTTTCCAAACTGAAATTAAAAAGCTTTGCATTGCCCCCATCGACCTTTGCTAAAAGTTTATGACCGCTTGGCGACCATCTAAAATCCGTAAAGAATGTGTTTTTGTAAGCATCTGAACGAAAAACCTCGGTTTCATTTCCGGCGGCCAATATATGGATTATCGATTCGGGTTGGCTATCAATATATTGATAGGTGGAAAAAGCAACATAATCTCCACTTGGCGACACAGATACATTGCTTGCATCAGTATCCAAATCGGTCAATTGTTTCAACTCGGAGGTTCTAACATTAAGCTTAAACAGTTGGAATGCCGATTTACCGGCCTTCTCAACACCCGCTGAAAAATACAAATTATTTCGATTGTCGACGCTCGTTTGTCTCGTTAAATACCAACGAAAAAAAGTTAGAGTGCCGATTGTTTCGTTTGGAATGATCTTTGAAGAGCGTTCTCTAAGATCAAATATTTTCAAACGTCCTTTCTTTTCATATGTCAGGTACGAAGAATCAGGGGCCCATTTTAGGAGTCTTTGATTTCCATTGTCCTTAAGCCCGTCGTCAACAAATGTTTCGTCGCGTTTCCCATTTAGGTCTCGAACAAATAATGAGTCATTGTTCTTTAGATAACATATTTTGTCTCCGTTCCTTGAGACAACAACATTTGAAATACTCTGTGCCAATACAGGCGAAAGGCCGATGATGAACAAGGTAATGAACAGAATCAGTTTTTTCAAAGAATTAGCCTCGCATTATTTTGTAATTTTATCTTTACGTTGTTTAGATCACCGATCTGGTTGATCCGTCCGAAATCGCTCCCGTTAAAAACTCAACGTTTTAATTTGTTCGCTTATCATATGGAGTATATCTTTCCCATTCCCAAGGTGTGACGGTATCGCCAATGATCTTTTCCAAGAGTTCCTTAAAGATGCTTTCGCCATTATCGCTGTTAGTCATAATGATGATCGAGATGCCTTTGTCCTTAAAATTTATATTGTAATTTTGCCAGCCGTCGTCATGGCCTTCTTTAAAGAATGCTCGTCCGTACTTAGTTTTTAATAGACCCCAACCGAGGCCGTAGGATAAATGAATGTCCTGATTGTCGGTGGTGGTTTCGTCGGAAATAGTTGGGAATTGGTATTTAGAATGGATACCGATCTGTGGCGAGATCATCGCCCGTCTCGTTTTTTTGCTAAGGCCTTTATCCTGCATCACATATTCGACAAATTTTGAATAATCGGCGATGGTCGTTTCCAGAGAACCTGCTCCACCCGCCTTTTTTCGCCTTTTCTTTCCTTGTGTTTCCTCGCTCGCATTATGCGGATACGCAAAATTATCCTCAAAACCCGGTTGCCAAACGTAGCTCGACCGAGTCATCTCAATTGGCTTAAAGACTTTTTCTGCTGCCAATTCTTCCAAGGTTTTGCCGGTGATCTTCTCAATTACAAGCTGAAGCAATTTCAAACCCTCGCCCGAATAGGCATATTTAGTTCCCGGAATAAAGTGAATCGCGAGTTTCCCCTCCGCATTGAAAGCACCTGTTCTAGCGTTTAAAAAACTCCAGTTCTGAAAACCCGTTGTGTGGCTCAAACACATTCTTACAGTGATCAATTTCCAACGCTCGTCTCCCGCAAGGTCGGTGTAATCTTCATACTCAGGTAACGGCTTATCGAGATATTGATATAGCGGTTTGTCTAGATTCAGTTTGCCTTCATCGACAAGTTTTAGCGTCAAAAATGCAAAAACTGCTTTGCTGAATGACGCTCCATAGAGAACGGTTGAATTGTTGAGTAATTCCTGCTTCTGCTTGTTCTTATAGCCGTATGTCTTGGTATAGACCGTTCGATTGTCGTTGAGGATCGACAACGCCAAACCGGTGACTTTTGCCTTCGCGATTAGTTCGTTTATTGAGCGATCTACTTCCTGCGAGCTAATCCTAGCACCATCGATTCGTTTAATCTCCTTTATCTGTGCTAACGAAACCGTGATACAAAATAGCAGTATCGTCACTATGGTTATGATCTTCATTGATATCTCCGTTCTAGGTAAGGAACACCACAGGAGAAGATTTTGTGTCAGCAAATGCAACTTTGGATCACCCAACGCGAGTTTTAACCACAGAACGTCGCACCCGCACTTCACTCGGGAGCAAAACTGGACGGCAAGCTTTCATCAGCTCACCTTTTTATTCATATTCTCAAACCCAAACGCACAAGCCTCTGCAAGAACATCAATATTTATATCTTTTAGAGTTTTGAATCGTATGCAATAGCCGGTCACGGTCGCTTTGCCGAGGGTGCTGGCGTATGTTTCGGCAAGGTATTTTTTGTCTTCGATACCGAGGATATAGATGGAGATCCGGGTTTTGTTTGGGCTCAGGCCGATCTGGTAGAACTCGCTGACCGTGCCGTCGGCGTATTTGCTGGAGGCGCGGTTTTCAGTACGAATATTCATGGATAATGAGCAGTTTCGAACTGGCTCACAAGAATGCCGATCGGTGCAAAAATAAACCATTTTCGGAGTATTTATGCACCGATCAATGAGCAATACGCTTTAATTTCTTTATCAATCCGGAACGGCTTGTTCCTACTGCTGAGCTGGCACGAGTCTGATCGTTGTTATTTACCGCGAGGGCATTTCCGAGAAGATCTTGTTCTATTCCCTCAAGATACAATTCCACCCGATCGCAGGGCATAAAATCAGGGACGGAGTGTGAAGAGGTTGCGCGGCACACGTCTTGCGTCTGTCAATTCACCGAGCAAACACAGATCGAGAAATTCGAGACGTGCTAGATAATTTTTGTTTACATTTGCGCGTCGTAAGTTGTATAACAGTCAATACTTAAGCAGAACAGGAGTTCAATGGCCGGTTAGAAAGAAGGTAACTTTTCTAACCTCTGAAAAAGCGTCTCTACGAATAATGCTAGTTATCGATAAGAATGCTGGATAACGCCATTGGTTAAATATATGAAGTTGTCGCAACGAGTCCGGTAGAGCGAAATAGAATTGTGGATAATCCGATCCTTTCCAAGTTGCAAACCTCACCAGGCGACCCACCGTGTGGGTCTGACGGTGCGTTTGATCGGGAGGGCTTTTTTGCGGAATCCTTAAAGCTGATTCGCAAAGTAATCGCTGGTCGTAGATCCGTTCTGGCCGATGACGTGCCGGATATTTCGCAGGAGGCTGCGTTAAGGCTTTGGAAGTGGCTCACGAAGTTTGAAAATAAAAGCTCCCGAATGGCCGAAGGCGATTGGAAGTCATTCACCGCGCGTACCGCTCACAACGAAGTAAACCGAACCCTCTCAAATCGAAACAAACGGATCGAGGTATCTCTCGATGAAACTGAGGTGCTCGATGGCGGGATCGATGCTTCGTCCGCAGAAACTTTTGCTTTGGTCAATACGGTTTGGCAAGGTATTTGCAGGCTGAGTCTTTATCAACGCCAAGCGCTTATTTTCAATTCGGCAGATCTCGTGCTTTATCTTTTCCAATTTGGAATCGAAGAGGATGAACTGTTAGCAAAGCTCGAACTGACTAAGGTGGCTTGGGAAAGGATTTCAGCACGAATGCCTCTAACCGATATTGAAATAGCTGAGATAGCAAACCCGAGTTCGGCCAATGGCCAAAGATCGGCAACCGCAGGCGCGGTTAAGAAGGCGAGATTTGACGCTCGCAAGAGACTTAAGGAGTTGATGAAATAAATGAATCAAGATCACTTATCAGCTGCTGAGGTCGCCATGTTTCGGGAAGACAGTTTTTCTTCGCGACCGATTGAGATCGGCCGACATCTTCTCGCCTGCAAAGAATGTCGAGCAAAACTACCGTCAGTAACGCCGCAGGAGTTCCGGAAGTGTGTTCTCGGTGCCGACGGCTCACGACTTGATGAATCTGAACAAGAATATCGATTTTTAGATCTTCCAATATTGTCCTTTGTAAGGGTAACGGCATTTGCAGGATTCGCAATTCTGCTTCTGGCGGGAATCTATTTTGTGAGTATTCAAAAGTTCGGTGAGTCCAATGCTGTTGTAAAAATCGAGAACAAGACCACAATAAGTGGGTTGAATTCCATCGCGGACACCGATGCCAATCAGACAACTCCCGATAAGGAACAGTTACCGATAAAGAGTGTGGACGTGCCCAATAGAGATTCGAGACCAAAGCCCCCCTTGACAAAAACCGAACAAAGGAAAGTGGCAGGCGTTCCAGCAAGCGGGCCGAAGTTGCAGAACGCCGAAACTCGCGGAAGCGAAAACCCTTGCTCGGGCGGGGCCACGATCAGTCTTGAATCCAAATCCGATGGGAAAGAGGTCTTTCTTAGATGGAATTCTGTAAAAGGGGCTGAGTCCTACGACATTTATATTTCCGACCTTGATGAGAACCTGATCGATCATTTCGAGTCGAAATCTCAAACCAATTACCGCTCTGCGGTGAGGCTTGATCCGGCAAAGTCCTATCGCTGGAAGCTAGTCATTACGCTAAAGAACGGCAATAAGAACGTTGGTCCGCCCCAAATTCTTACTTCGGGAAAAGCCACGGAAGACAACATAAAATCCGGAGCCATGGAAAGGCAACGGGGGTCGTTTGAATTGCGGTGTGTGGCATCAAAATGAACAGAATAAATCACAACCAAATGAAGTTTCGGTCGCTGGCGGTTATCCTCTTTTGCTTTCTCGTCTCAGTATACGGGCAGCAGTCTGACGATCTTCCAGTGCCAGCTAGCTTCCGATTAGAGGGGGTTCCGCGCATCAAGAACGAAGATGTCAAGCATTTGTTCTTTGAACCGTCTGCGATAAAAAACAATTTGATATGGGATGTTGATCGAGCGGGGCGACGACTGTTTGTCACCGATGAAAAGAATGCCATCTATTCAGTAGAATCGCCACTGGCCAAGCCAAAGTTGGTGATCGACGGAAGGGTGCCAAGCACGTTCCGAGTGAGTCCGACTTCGTCCGTAGTTGCATTTAACAACGACAAAGAGGACACGGATAATTACGCTCTATTTCTGTGGGACGGAAAATCGGAGGCTCGAAAGATATCGAGTTTTAATGGTAAGGACGATTCAGTTGACTCGTTTCTCTGGGAACGAGATGGTAAGAGCATCTACTACACACTCAACGATTACGAGACTAAGTTAACGAAACTCTGTCATACCGATTTGAGTGCGAGCAAGTGCTTCTCAATGGAGCTGGAGGGCCTTTGGAATGTGATCGACATCGACCGGGGCAACCTCTTGCTTAAATACTGGAAATCATCCAGCAATCAACACATTTTTAACTACTCGATCAGTACCGGCAAACTCACCCCACTATCTGAATCAGGAAATGCGACAAAGGCTTTTTTCGTGGCCGGAACGGCACTCCTATTAGCCGAAGATTCGCCGGAGTGCCGGGGTACTCGATGCTTGATCTCAATTGATCCACGCACCAGCAAGAAGGAAATCATCAGTCTTCAGAATGTCCGTGGGCACCTGTGGGATATAAAGCCTTCGCCGGATGGAAAATCACTATTGGTGCAAGAAGCCTTAGACGGAATTGACAGCCTTTGGATAGGAAAGATTAAAGATCGGAAAGTTATTCCGACCGTTGCTAACTTTCTGAACGGCTCGTATGTAGTTTGGAACACCCGTTGGCTTTCCGAAACCGAGGTCGTCTTCACCATTGAAAATATCAGTCAACCTGCATTGATACAGTCGTTCGATCTCAGATCGAAGAAGACAACCACTTGGACGAACTCCCATTTGCCTGAGGTTTTGACGGGCACCGTGAAACCTCCCGAAACAATACGTTGGAGGTCTTTTGATAGTAAAGAAATTTCTGGATACATCGTCAAACCCACGAAAATTGAAAAGAAAAGTCCCGTGCTAGTGTTTATCCACGGTGGGCCTCAGGTTCTTGATCGCCCTACATTTAGTTCTCTCGACGTCCGGTTTGCGACATTCCTGGGGTTGTCCATTATCCACACTAATATCCGAGGGTCGAGTGGATTCGGAAATGAATTCATGGATGCAGATAACGGCGCCAAGAGAGAGGATGCAGTTCGAGATATTAGATCGCTTCTCAATTGGATCGAAAAGCAGCCGGACCTCGACGCGGATAACGTGATCATCCGTGGCGAAAGCTACGGCGGCTTCGTGGCTCTAGCGGCCGGGCTCAAGGAATCTTCCCGAATCCGGGCCGTTATCGCCGAATATCCACTCGTGTCGATCAGGAATTATCTACAGCAAAGTTGGATCGATGAATTTGCAAAGAATGAATACGGCGATCCTAAAGACGAAAACTTAATGAAAAAGCTTGATGAGCTTTCTCCGCTGAACAATGCTTCAAAGTGGAAGGGGACGCCGTTGTTCCTGACCAGGGGAAAACTCGACTCAAGAGTCCCGGAAGGGGACGTTCTCGGCCTCAAATCTCAACTGCGAGACGCGGGAGCCAATGTTTGGTTCATATATGCCAACGAGGCGGGACATGGCGTTGGAGGACGCTTCGTCACGGCGGCGATGTATGAATTTATTAAGACTCACTTACGGAGGAAATGAAATGAAACGAATCAAAACTCTTCTCTTGGGGATGGCCCTAACAACTGTGTTAGCCGGCAATATTTTCGCAACTGGCGGGGTGTTGCCAGCAACCACCAGCATCGTCACCTATGCGTTGACCGCGCTGCTCTCGCTCGCAGGTGGCAACGATCAATGCCCACTGCGGCAATGTACGAATTGTCGGCCAAATAATGAGGGCGGTGATAATGGCAACGGTGATTGTCGTCCTACACCGGACTAGGAGTAACTTGATGAGAAACAAACCGAACATGTGGACTAATGCGACAAGATCAATTCTGGTCATTTTCGCATTAGTTCTCATGTCGGAAATATCTTTCAGCCAACCGGATTCACGAAACATTTCCAAGCTATATTCAAAGGGATACTTTATAGAAGTAGCCAAGCTCGCCCCTGCGCAAATCTCGCGACTCTCACAATCCGGACGATTGGCAGAAGCATCTCATATAGCCTTTCTAGCTTGTCGGACTTTCATCCAACTGGTTCGATATGATGAAGTTGCTGAGGTTGTTGATCCATTCATTTCCGATCCCAAACTACGAACTCGCTTTCCCGACTCTGTCGCATCCCTTTACCTATGTAAGGCAGCAGTTTCTCGTTCAAAGCGTGATTTTGGAGCGGCGCTTGAAAACCTGCGACTAGCGAAGTCGATATCGGCAAATGACTCAGCATCGCTCGCAGCTTACCAGTTGGAGGTCGGTCGGACCCTATATTCAGCGGGTCATGATTTTGCGGCGATCATATGGTTGGAAAAAGCTGAGAAAGAGGCTCTGGCGAACGGCCACATTTCGATTTACTATGACGCACTTCGATTTCTGAGCTTAGCCTGGACTGCGAAATTCTACTATGCCAACGCACTTACTTATGCTGAAAAATTAGTTATGAAATCTTCGATAGGAGAATTCGAACATCGAAACAGAATCGCACACCTCGAATTGGCGAACCTACTCGATGTTACCGGCCAACCGCAGCGAGCGAAGGACTTGTATCTAAAGGGCCTTGACCTTTCGACTCGAGCTAGAGTGAATTACCACTCCGGACAGTTTCTTTCTAGCCTACTACTGCGATCGTTATACGAGAATGATATAGAAGCCGCTAAGAACTACCTCGTAAGATTGGAATCAATCGATAAACAAAAGCAATTTAAGTTTGAGCGTCTTCTTGGAAGGGCCTTGGTTGAGAACTTTAATGGAAATCGATCACTTTCCGAGGAGTATTTTTCAAAGATTGCAAGCGAAAAAGGCAGTTCCGATTTCATTGTGCCCTATTGGAGAAGCACGATTGCTGAGCGAGATCAGGATTGGAAAGTACTTATTACGAATGCGCATTATCTGCGTAAATTGACGGAACAAGTGAACTTTCAAGACGACATTCCCCAGATTTATTACAAACTCGCATTGGGTTCATGGCGGCTAGGCGAAGAGCAATCTGCGAGGGAATACGCGGCAAAATCACTCTCCTTATTTGAGCCTTTTCGAAACACTCCTATCGTTGATCTTTCGATTGCTATGATGGAGGTTCACCATTCCCTATATCGACTACTCAGCGAGATTGAGGTAGCTGGCAATCCCGCGAAAGCCTTTGAGTATTCTGAGCTTCTTAAGGCAAATCTGCTTAGAGACAGAATCGAACGATCGGCCCTTAAGCCACGCCCTGATCTATCCGACGCAATCCGAAACCAACTTTTTACGACTTCTCGCAACTACGTCGAAGGAAAAGAAAATGAAGAGGCTCTAACAAAGCTGGAAAAAGGCATCGTGGGCGAGAAACAAACAGCGAGTCAGCAGACTCAGGATTTCTCGACGCAGGGTTTAAAACTTCCGGAAGATGTGGCAATCGTCTCCTACGAATTCACGCCATCCGGTCAGCTCCTCGCATTTGTTCTCGAATCAGGAAAACCGCTACGTGCGGTTAAGTCTACCGTTGACGAAGAGCGGGTGGTAAAACTCGCCTCAGAAACCCAAACTAAGATAAAGGATCGCATTTTCTTCAAAATCGATGGGAAAAAAATCTACGATCTATTGTTGAAACCGTTGGACTTGAACTCAAGTCACATAGTTATCGTCCCCGACAAACAATTGTGGAGAATACCATTCCATGCCCTAAGCCCAGACGGTAATAAATACTTGATCGAGACAAAAACGATTTCGTATTCGCCGTCGGTATATTTGCTAAAGCAGCAACTCCTATATGAACCGCCAAATAGAAAAACTATACAGATCTTTGCGAATGATACTTTCAACCGTCAAAAACTTGGCTACGTGAACAGCGAGGCGATAAGTATTGGAAAGTTGTTCGGAGCCTCGCCTCGGCTGAATGCCTCCAGATCCGATTTCCTCAAGTCGGCAGCAAAAACGGATATCCTTCATTTCTCCATGCACGCCCAACTCGAAAGCGAGAATCCTCTATCTTCTTTTCTTGCCTTTCAGCAAACTTCTCCGGGCTCTGGGAGATTGACCGTTAGCGATCTCTTATCGGTTCGCTTGAAGCCAGACAGCCTAGCATTCCTTGCATCCTGTGATACAAGCAAAGTGCACAATGGCGAAGGACTGCTTAGTATTCCTTGGGCATTGCTGGGCTCCGGAAGTTCGGCGGTGATTTCATCACAGTGGGAAGCTAGCGACAAAGCAACCCAGCGATTTGCAATCACTTTCTATCAGGAGTTTCTCCGAGGTCGATCCACCAGCAAAGCCTTGCAAAACGCTGCCATTTCGATGATGCACGATAAGTCTTCTGGTTTTCACGAACCCTATTTTTGGGGAGGCTTCAACATCATTGGAGACTATAGGTAGAAGGTTTCGCTGGTGAGAGTTCGTTCTGACACGCACTTTTTTTCTCGGTTGGACGCCGAGCAAAGACAATCAGAAAAGGAGCTTGGCTCTCTTTGAAGCTAGTATCGCCAATTGCTATGTCCTACAGGCAAACGGTTTAATTCATCCTTATATTGGCGCCATTGCGGAAGAAACTGATCCATAAGCGCTACGAATCGAGGTCCGTGGTTTCGTTCTATCACGTGTACCATTTCGTGGACGACAATGTACTCCAGACACTCTTTCGGTTTTTTCGCTAACTCGAGGTTTAGCCAGATCCTTCTCGCTTCGCGGTTGCAACTACCCCATTTGGTTCTCATTTTCTTGATCCCAAATTCTGCGACCTTGAGATTCATCTGTTTTTCCCAGAAAGCAATGTACGAGCCGGCGATATGCCTTAGTCGCTTTCTATACCAGTCTTCCAGTAGTTTCTGTTTTTGCTTCAGATCCGCGTTCTTTTTGACGATCAGTTCAATCTCTCGGTGCCTTAGCACAACGGTTTGTTTTGCATCCGTTTCAGTGATTTTGAGCAAGTATCGCCTACCCATAAAATAGTGGCTCTCTCGCGTGATGTAGTCGCGCGGCGTTTCTCTGTCTTGACTGGTAAGTTTCTTCTGCTGCTTCCTGATCCACTGGAGTTTGGAAACGGCATACAGTCGAATCGTTTCCAGTTTGATCCGCGAAGGCGCGGAAATCCTTACTCTGCCGGTTGGCGGGTAAACGCTAAGGTGTATATTCTTAATGTCTTTTCGGACCACATCCACGGTGATCTCGCCAAGCCTTATCTGTGTCACAACTAGTATTCGGACTGCGCCTTGATAATGATGAAGATCCGTTCAACCTCCGATTCATCGCCTAGAAGTTCGTACAACCCTTGTTTGATAATCTGCTCCCGCGGTTGAACGCCCCTCCACCCATCCGGTCGAATGTCCAGGTGGTTCGGCCTTGCGTCAAATCGGCCTTAATGCTTAGTCGAGCGATCTGTTCGGGAGATGTGAAACTAAACTTAAAGGTCTTAGATACAATATTTTTAACATCTATTCCTTTAATGTCTTGGTCACCCGATCTTGTCGCAACCGCAAATACGCCTACGTTCAGCAAAAATGTGAACAAAATTAGGCAGCAAAATTTCTTCGATTTCATATATTTTCCTCCGTGTGAATTAATAAGTGTTTGATCCCAATATTCCGTCGATTTATTTCGACATACATTTACGTACCCTGCGAGAGATTTTTCTTAACGGTTTCGATCCGTTTGCGATACCATTCCAGTTCTTCCGACAATTCCGGTGTGTTCTTTAGCTTTTGTGCCATTTCGTAGGCAATCTCGTAATACTTCAGTGCGTTACTCCAGTCTTTTTGCTTGTAGTAGAGATTTGCCAGCCATTCATTGGAGAGGTAATCATCTGGATACGCCTCTAACCGAAGCTTCGCGCACTTTATTGCATCTTCGGCTCTCCCGGATTTGAAAAGCTGGTCGGCTAGTGCGGTCATTTCCCACGCTTCGAAAGTTTGATACTCGGCGTCGCGAGAGATGACTTCTTTGTAGATCTTATAGGCAGTCTCAAAGCCCTTTTCACGTATTGTTGTGAAGAATTCTTCCTGCGACGGCGGCAAAGGAAGGGACTTTTTACTCGTCATGGCAAACAGATCTCTGTCCGCCGGTTCTTTTTCAAGAAAATCCTTGGCTGATTTATCGCCTTTTATTGTGTAGTCAAAAAACCGGAGAACGTACTGGCACGCGACTTCATAGGCTCGCTGTTTACTTTTCTCCGCTTCGCTTAGCGAGGGCGCAAAATTACGAGCCAGAAAATTGTAAGAGCTAAAATCTGCGTGCGAAACTTCCTTGATGTCCAAAAGCAGTGAGTTTGAATAATTTACTCTGCTGATGAAACTTCGTACTCGCGGCGTGGTATTCCCGGCTGACATGTACATCACGGGAACGCGTATATTATTAATGTTAGAGAAGGCGGTTTGTTTTAACTTTTCCTCGTGCATCGCGATCGCTCCGTCGAGACTAACAACAGCATCAACATTAGGATTCCGCAATTGAACGAGCATCGCCGACATCCCGCCCCAACTCCAGCCCATTACCCCGAGATTATTCAGATCTGCCGAAGGCAGATTTTGAGCCTGAGCGATCAAAAATTCCATGTCTCGTGCCTCGGCTTCTAAACCGACAGCGTCGAGCGTTGTTTGGTGATCAAATTGTCCTACTGCAGGACTGGCCAAAACGACATAACCATAACTGGCGAGATATTCGCACAAAACACTATTCTCAAAAGCTTCGCCCTGAGATCCTGCACCATAAATGATCACTGGAAAGCGACCTTTTGCGAACCCGGCATCTTTGACAACATTGGTATTGGCCTGCAAAAGCTCTTTAATATTTGGTGAAGGAGATAAGCGTGCGGCGAGTTCTTTTTCCCAAACCAGCACATTGTCCCGCTTTTGTTTTTCAGTCGGTTTTGCAACATTTTCTTCGGTTAGATACAGGGGCAGATAATCGACAAACTTCATTTTCGGAGCGGTTACTGCCGTCGGATACCAAACCGCAACCTGCATAGGCCGACCCTGCTTGCCCTTATATGCACGGGAGTAATCAAAAGTATGAATGACCTTAAAGCCAACCCCATGCGGCCCCTGCTTCAGCTCTCCCGATAAGCCGAAAGCCGGAGCCCCTGCTGGAAGGCCGAGCAAAATACAGCTCGCAATAAAAAGGAAAGTTAATACAGGTGATTGAAGTTCACGATTTCTATTTCGTTTCATACTACCCACCATTGCCGCCGAGCCAACTTTCTTTTCAAGTTTGTTTTTCACTAGATCCTCCTTAAAGGGCTACGCTCCGAATAAAAACCCTTCTTAAAACGCATTCCTTGATAAAGGCTGTTCGGCCAACATCGATAGCAAAAATCTTTTCGATTCCGAATACGCAATTCAGCTATCCAATCGTGACCGACGTTTGGGTAAAACTCACAAGCGATGACTTCGTAGCCATATTTTCACAGTATCGAACGCCTCCGTATTTAAGATGGTTTTATTGTTCGCGATGCCCAAGAAAAGAGCGTGTCCGACGCCGTTAAATTGCCTGATCATGTAGTCAGTGTGTCCCGACTTTTTCAACGCTCTCTCCCATGCTGTCATTGACTCTTTGACCGGAACTTTATCGTCGAGCTCGGCGTTGCCGTAAAGCAATAGAATCGGTACTTTGATTTGCCCAATCGTTTTTTCGGATTCCAAATCCCTGTCTTTTCGCAAACCCATTTTGCTCCACGCATCGAGATTTTTAACCGGCGCACCGCCGAAATTAGCGAGCCACGCTTTGTTTTGAGCTTTTTTCAATGCGGCTTCGTATTCTTCCCATCCGTTGCCGGTCAGAGCGTAATTCCATTTCGCTTTGACGAAACTCAATAGCTCGTCAGCGTCGTCGGTCGAGAGTTTGTTTTCGCGGATATACATACGCGCTTCGTGAACATCAGTGTCGGCGTTAGTAATGCCGCCGCCCGACGCGATAATGACGAAACGCACATCTTTCGAGCGGACTGCGGCGAGCGGCACTGTCCAACCCGCCTGACTATTGCCCTGTAAGCCAATTCTTTTTGCGTCAATGTCTGAACGTTTTTTCAGAAAGTCGATGCCCGCCAGCATATCGCCAGCCAGATCGTCAAAAGTCGCCCCTGACCAGGGCGAGCCGCTCGCGTCACCAGTTCCGCGTTTGTCATAAACCAAAACCGCGTAACCCATTGATGCAAATTGTCTCGCTCGTAGGAATATCGGTGCGCTGTCGCGCGTTTGCGGTCCGCCGCCGTGACCGACGACCATCGCCGGATGTTTTCCCTCAGAGACCGGCAAAAAGAGCGTGCCGCCGAGATGAATGCTGCCGTTTTGAAAATTGACCGATTCCTGACGATAAGATTCGGCAAATTTTTGCGCCGACATCTTTTTCCCGTCCGGCTGCTCCCATTCCAATCCGGTAACAGCTCCTTTTTCGTTTCGGACAAAAGTTACAATTTCATCCTTATCAGCGGGGGGCGCGATTGCCGAACGTGACGTGAAGAAACTGTTTTCCGAGGCAGGAATCAGAAAAACGTTCCGCGTAACAGGCTCGTTTCCACCAGCTTCGGTTATTAGAACGCTGAGCTGGTCAAATGGATTGTAAGTGATAAGAACGTTTTGATTGTTGGAGTTGCGATAACTTCCGGCGTAATCGTCGAAACTTTTTCGGCTGATTTTCGTCGCCTTAACCAAATGCAGGTCACCCTTCATACCGCTTGTCGAAACAAGCTTTCCCTGAATCACGCCAGCCGTCATTTTGCCGTCGAAAGCGAACAAGCCGTAGGGCGAATCAATTTGAAACTGAACCGCCGATTGATCGTTACTAATTTTCAGGATAGGCAAGCGCATCGCGTTCATCGACGGAATATCAATACTGCCGGCGGTCGAATTTCCGGTGCCCGCAAAACGAGCTTGAACGAACTTCGGGCTGCCGGCGATACTTGTTCCACCGACCCAGTTGCCGTCAAGAACAACCTGCGAGTGAACCTGCAACACTGTTAAGAAAATCAGCGAAATAAAAAAATATAGTCTAGTTATTGTTTGTTTCATTTGTCTCCATTATTAAAAAAATCAACTAATGATTCACGGTCGTCTGCGTTATTGCCGAAGGTTGGCCGTAGTAGTCGTTGCCGCTTTTCGCAGTGTGTGTGTCTCAGTCTTTTCTACCTTACTTTCGAAAATGGCTGCCCCTGTAAATAGAGAATTGGAGTTTTGTCGCCTTTGTCAGGGTCTTTCCAGCCCAACGAGACCACAGCTCCTCCGTATGATCCAACGAAGGAATTCCAATCAAATTGCGGAAGTAAGCGAAATTTAGTTGCCTGGTAATTCCAACGGTTCTTCTGATATGACACATGCATCTCACGCCTAACTGTAAACCTCCCCGTTTTAGCGCCAGTTTAAAGTGGAGTTTCCGGGTTAAGGGAGAACTGGCCGCATGACTCGCTCGGAGGCTCGCCTCCGAGCGAGTCATGCGGGCGGCGGCGGTTGTAGAAATCGAGCCACATTGCCGTCAGTTCTCTCACTTGGTCCAGACTTTCAAAGATGTACATATCTAGAACCGCTTCCCGATAGGTTCGGTT
>JANNST010000065.1:0-55961 GCA_031402865.1 Chloracidobacterium sp.
CACCTTCGCGGTGAGCGGTGGGAGACGCTGGGAAAAGAAAATGACCGAATCCAAGTTGTCAAAGATCATCATCTGAAATCAACCACCATCCGGCGGCCCGCTCCAGGTGTGTCTTGACAACGGTACCGTCTTTAGAGATGAACCACTAGCCAAAATTACTTGAGTGTAGAGAGTTTTCAAATTACCGCGTTCTTGGAGCCGCCGGTTTTTTGATGTCCGGTTCAGTCGTAGTGGGTTAATCGTTTTAACATAAACTCGAATGACTTTGCCACAATCGCGGCTTCGAACTGTTCGCGAACTTCCGGTGTTCCCCAAGGCGTGTTTACTGATGCCTGACGCCGCTCCCTAAGTAAATCGATAAAGCTGACAAGAATATCCCTTATTTTCTGAGTGTCCGAAGGATCAGCGACTGGTCCGCCTAGTTGCCGAATAAAGTCCGCCGCAGTGCCGGGAGGCGTGATACCAAGCACGGGACGGCCGGCGCCGATGTAATCTATCAGTTTCGAAGGAAGAAAAACGCTGAGCTCTGCCGGAGCATCAATGACGAGTAGTCCATCCGCCTGGGTCATTAGTCGCAGGCTCTCACTATATTCAACGCTTGGGTAAACATTCAACAATCCCGCAGGCAGAGCATCGCCGCCGGCATCGCGAATTACCGATGCGTCGCTGATGCCGATAAGTTCAAAGCAAATGTCGTCCAATGACGCCTGATCATTTTCTACCATCAACTGCAATGCTGCTATCAGTGGGCGAGCGGTCCGATTTCCATAGAAATTTCCCACATATCGAATGGTGATCCTTCTGTCCTTGGTGGAACGAGCGTTCTGAAACAACGAAGGGTCGAAACTTTGCGGTAAAACTTGTGCTTTCAGCCGCCAATCGCCAGGGTATTTGGCCATTACAAGATCGATCGTTTCCTGAGAGGTGAATGCGAGAATATCGGCCGATTCCACAACCTTCCGTTCGAGTGAAAGGTTCAGAGCCTGAGTTTCTTCGTCATATTTGTTGAACGGATTGTCCACCCACGGGTCGCTAAAATGGGCGAGCCACGGCAGGCCGTACCGTTTCTTTAGTTCCAGGCCGATCAAATGGTCCGTGAACGGCTGAGCGAAGGTGACGATCGCATCCGGCCGATAGTCGTTTTCACGGCGATATCTTTCAATCTCACTAAGAACAGCCGTTTTCCATGACCCGTAATTATCCGGGGCCATGTTTCTGCGGTTCCAAAGCCGTTTATGAAACCTGTAAAAGATACTGTCGAAAAAACGCTGGCCGCGGCTAAGTTCGAACGGAACGCGAAGACAAGCTGCAAGCTTCGCCTCGGCATCTGGTTCGATCGTCAAATCCTTTCGGGCACCAGGCTCATCGCAGCACACAAGAACGGTCGAAGCATCCAGAAACTTCAACAGTCGGGCGACCTGAATCGAACGCGGGTAGGCAAGCGGCGGATAGGCAAGGGAGACGGCTAAAAGTTTTAATCGCGGCGACGCAGGCGAGGTTGATTGGAGATTCACGCCTAATAGCAGACCGCGATTCGTAGTTTCTTGTCAAGCCTCAAAAAGAGCATTATTAGTGCTAAAATAACGTGTTCACCGTAAAGTCGTGTCGTCAGTAAAAATCGAGCCGGTAAAAGCGTAATCCGCATTCACAAATATTCGCTGTTTTTCAGTTATTTCGATGCGAATGCGGTATTTAGCGTCGATTGAGAGTGTATATTGTGTTCGATGAAAGGCAAGAAAACCAAACAGCCGCAATACAAAACTCTCACTTCCGCGGCAGCCGCTGTAAAAGGAAAAACGCGCCCGGCTTTCGAATCGCGACAAAAGGGCGTGACGATTGATCCTGAGCAGGTGAAAACCGTTTCAAGTTCGAAAAGCGAAACTTACGATAGCGTCGCAGATTCAACAGGTCCTAACGATCAAAATGGGACCGTGGCGGATAATATTGTAGGTCAGACGCGAACACGGTCGGAGCGTCGAAGCGATAACGACCAACTCGGCCTCGGCAAGGATCGTTGGCTTGCTCGTAACGGGCACTCGCTGACCTATGTCGGCATTTTCCTGTTTACTTTGGTGCTTTATTTTCGGCCGTACGAGTTGATCCCGGCTCTTTCGGGCTTTCATTCGATCGCACTAGTTTTAGCGGTGGCGACGCTGATAATTTATTTACCATCTCAGTTTACGGTCGAGGGAACGCTGACGGCTTTTCCGACCGAAGTTAAATGCGTCTTGTTTATTACAGCGTGGGCATTGCTTACGATCCCAATCGCCAAAGACCCGCGAATGGCCTGGGCGACGTTTAACGACACGTTCATCAAGGTCGTGTTGATGTTCGTAATAATGGTCAACACGCTTCGCACCGAACGTCGGTTGAAGGGGCTGATGTGGCTGGGCATCGGCGTTGGCATCATGCTTAGCTATCAGGCACTTGATCTTTATCAAAAGGGCGAGTTCAAGACAGAGGGTTATCGCGTCAGTGTCGATTTTGGTGGGATGTTCGGGAATCCAAACGATATGTCCATTCACCTTGTGATCTTTATTCCGATAGCAATTGTCCTTGGAGCCGCAGCCAGCAACAAGATCGTAAAATTCCTATATTTTGCAAGCGCGGCAATAATGGCCGCAGGAAGCTTTGTCACGCAATCGCGCGGTGGTTTTCTGGGTATGGTTGCCGTTTTTGCGGTGTTGGTTTGGAAACTGGGGCGGAAGCAAAGGTTTAAGGCTGTTTTAATAGCAAGCGTTGTCGGGTTAATAGTTGTGTTGCTTGCGCCGGGTAATTACGGCCTGCGCGTGATGTCGATCTTTATTCCGTCCCTTGATCCGGTGGGTTCGTCGGATCAGCGGACTGAGCTTTTGATGCGGTCGATATTGGTGACATTGCGCAACCCGCAAGGAATCGGCATAGGTAACTTTCAGATCGTCGGCGATCATAATCTGGGCACACATAATGGATTCACCCAGGTTTCTTCCGAACTTGGCTGGCTGGCGTTTGCCGCTTATCTAATATTGCTTATCAATCCTTTTCGAAAGCTTGGCGCCGTCGAGCGTCAAATGTCTGAAAAAGAGGATCTTTCATGGATATATTATCTTTCGATTGGGATACAGGCGAGCATAGCAGGATTTATGGCCTCGAGCTTTTTTAGCTCGGTTGCTTATCATTGGTACATCTATTACCCGATAGCGTATGCGATTGGTATAAGGCGTATTTATCAGCTAGGTCTGAACGAGAATAACGAGAAAGAACTGGAGCCGCAACCTGCTTAGATGAACTTTGTAAATGCACCACAAATTATATTCTGGGCGAGTATGGGCTTGGTTTTCTATGTTTACCTCGGATATCCGCTTCTTGTGTATTTAGTCAGCCGTCTGCTGCCGAAGCACGTAAAACGCGGTGAATTCGAGCCGACGGTTTCAATTATTATCGCCGCTTATAATGAGGAGCGGCACATTCGCATGAAACTCGAAAACACGCTGCGGATCGATTATCCGTCCGAAAAGATCGAAATCATCGTCGCTTCGGATTGTTCATCAGATAAAACCGATGAGATCGTCAATGAATTCTCGGAAAAAAACGTAAAACTCGTGCGTCATCTCCAACGCGGAGGAAAAACGGCCGCCCAGAATATGGCGGTCGAAACCGCATCGGGCGAGATAATTCTATTTTCAGACGCGACATCGATGTATGAACCGAACGTGCTGCGTGAAATGCTCCCAAACTTTGCCGATGCTTCAGTTGGATGTGTCGCAGGCAAGCTTATTTATGTGGACGAATCGGGATCGACCGTTGGAAATGCCGCGAAATCGTATTGGAGCTATGAGTCGCTTTTGAAAGAAGGCGAAAGCAATGCATGCTCACTCATCGGCGTATCCGGTTGTATCTACGCAGTAAGACGATCGGCATATCGGCCAATGTATCCGGAAGCATGCTCCGATTTTCTCATCGCGACCGTCATTTACAAACAGGGAATGCGCACAGTTTACGAACCGAACGCCATTTGTACGGAGAAGACGAACCAGCAGAGCAATAAGGAAATGCGAATGCGGGTCCGCGTGATCTCGCAGACGTTTACGGACCTTTGGCGAAACCGAGAAATGCTCAATCCGTTTAGACGCGGTTTTTTTGCGGTTGAACTGATCTCGCACAAAGTCTTGCGATACAGCGTTCCTATTTTCCTAACGGCTGTCTTTGTCGCATCCGCCGCTCTGTCGTTGTACTCCAAGTTCTATCTCGGAATATTTTTGACCCAGATCGCGTTTTATCTTTTGGCTTTTGCCGCTTGGGTACTGGAACGAAATGGCATAAAAGTAGGCCCATTATCCATACCGCTGTATTTTGTCCTTACTAATGTCGCTTCAATTGCCGGCTTTTTCCAATTCCTTCGGGGCGAGAGATATGCGAGTTGGGAACCGATCCGCGATGCCGGTTAGCCCCGAATGGTACGCGATTTACGAATGAACGAAATGCCCCGACGAAAAAGCTCGCTAACCAGCCAAAGCGCCTGGATCTTGTTTGCAAAGGTCACGGGATTTGGGCTGAACACGCTTTTTCCGCTCCTTATCGTTCGTTATTTGACCCAGGACAACGTCGGTGTGTATCGGCAGGCGTTCCTGGTCGCATCGAATGCGGTGTTGGTTCTGCCGCTCGGATTTTCGATGAGCGCCTATTATTTTTTAAATCGAGAACCCGAAAAGCACTCCGCGACGGTCTTCAACATTCTGATCTTTAACTTCGTGATGGGCGGCCTGGCATTTCTCACGCTCTTTTTCTTTCCGCAAATTCTCGGATCGGCATTTCAGAACCAGCAAATGACTCGGCTCGCTCCGATGATCGGAGTTCTGATTTGGCTTTGGATCTTTTCCAGCTTCCTTGAAACGGTCGCTCTAGCTATGCAGGAGGCGCGGTTAACCGCATTTTTCATTGTTTCGGCCCAACTTCTGAAGACGGCGATGATGACGGCTGCGGTGCTGTTCTATGCAACCGTCGATTCGCTCATACACGCAACGATCGTATTATTTGTTATTCAGGCGTTTATTCTTTTAATTTACCTACATCGCCGGTTCCCGTATTTCTGGAAGAATTTCGACCTGTCGTTCTTTCGACGTCAAATGGCGTACGCTTTGCCATTCGGCCTATCGGTCCTGCTCTACGTCGGCCAGACCGACATTCACAATTATTTCGTCAGTCACGGGTTCAGTGCGGCTGAATTTGCGATCTATTCGCAGGGGTGCTTTCAACTTCCGCTGATCGCAATGCTTTACGAATCGGTCGGGTCGGTGATGATCCCGCGAATGAGCCAGTTGCAGCACGAAAACAAGAAACGTGAAATGCTGGTGATGACTGTCAGTGCGACTCAGAAACTGACATTTTTCTATTTTCCAATGTTTTGTTTTCTGATGGTGGTCGCCTTTGATTTCATCACTACGCTCTTCACAAAAGAATACGCCGCCAGCGTTCCGATTTTTCGTGTAAATCTGTTGGCATTGCCACTTTTTAGTTTGGTGGTCGATCCGATCACGCGTGCATTTCCGGAAGCCGGCAGATGGCTGCTGAAACTGCGTGTCGGAATCTGCGTTGTGCTTTTCGGAGTATTTTGGATGGGTATCGGTCGGTTCGATATGATCACGATGATCTCAATCGTTGTCGGTGCGATCCTGTTCGAAAAGATCGCCGCGGCATGGATATCAGGCAGAATGCTCGAAGTGCAGCGTGCCGACATCGGCCTACTAAAAAACATAGGCAAAATAGCAATCGCCGCGGTTATGTCGGGCGTGATACTGTTAGGCCTTTATCTTCTTGGGAGGGATTTTCTATTGCAGGCCTGTCTGGATGCAAGCCTGAAATTGTTATCGGTTTTCGATCTCAAGAAAGGGGTTGACCTTATTGGCGGAACGATGTTCCTCGGTATTTGTTCCGTGATTTACGGAGCAATCTACCTGCTGTTTGCCAACTGGCTTGGAGCTATCGAGCAAGCAGATAAAGACAAAGCCGTGGGCGTGTGGCGAAGGCTCACGCGCCGACGTGCGGCTGTCGGAGTGGGTGGCGATTTGAGTTGACGAGAATATCTAATGTGCGGCATTACCGGTTTCATTTCTAAAGACAGGAATGCTCCTAGCGAGGAGCGAACGGCTCTGCTCGACCGCATGTGCGCGAGCATAACTTATCGCGGCCCGGACGAACAGGGAATGCTCGTCCGCGATCGTGCCGCTCTCGGTATGCGGCGGCTTTCGATCATCGATGTAAAGACGGGCCAACAACCTAGATTCAGCGACGACGGACACCTGGCGATCGTTTATAACGGCGAGATATATAACTTTCGCGAATTGCGAAAGGAACTTGAATCTCTGGGGCACAAATTCCGGACAAATTCGGATACGGAAGTGATCGTCAACGCATTCGAAGAGTTTGGCACGGATTGTCTGAAAAGGCTGCGAGGCATGTTCGCATTTGCGATCTGGAACTTTCGCGATGAAACCCTTTTCGTTGCCAGAGACCGCGTCGGCAAGAAACCGCTTTTCTACACCGTGACCGAAAATGGAAGCTTTGTTTTTGGTTCCGAATTGAAGACTTTGCTAGTCCACGGTGAGTTTAAACGCGAGATCGACCTCGCTGCCCTCGACGCTTACCTGACATTCGGTTACGTGCCTGAAGAAAACTGCATACTCAAAAATGTCCATAAACTTCAGCCCGGCCATTTTCTTATCCTTAAAGGCGGTCAGGTAGCGACTGAGAAATATTGGGACTTCGATTACGCCGAGCCTCAGAATATCAAGGCCGAAGGCGAGTACGTTGAGATCCTTCGCGAAAAGATCCGAGAATCGGTAAAAATCCGGCTAATTTCCGAAGTCCCGCTTGGCGCGTTTTTATCGGGCGGGGTGGATTCTTCGACTATCGTCGCGATGATGTCAAAATGTTCCGACGCACCGGTCAAAACTTTTTCTATCGGTTTCAAAGAAGACAGTTTCGATGAGCTAAAGTACGCGCGTATCGCCGCTAAACATTTCGGTACGGACCACCACGAATTTGTCGTTACACCGGACCTTTTCGATCTTGTCGACGAGATCGTCTGGCATTTTGACGAGCCCTTTTCCGATCCGTCGTCATTGCCTACTTACATGCTGTCGAAGATGGCCCGCGAGCATGTTACCGTCGTCTTGTCGGGCGACGGCGGTGATGAACTTTTTGCGGGTTATGGCCGATACGTCATCAACGAAAAGCGGAGCGGCTTTGCAAAATTGCCTCGATTGGTTCGGCAAGGTATGCTGCGTTCGATCAGCAAAATGCTGCCGCACGGAGCGAGAGGTAAGAATTATCTTTACAACATCTCGCTCGATTCGACAGACCGCTATATAGACAGCGTTTCGTGCTTTAACGGGCCAAGAAAAGGCTCTTTGTATTCCGATAATTTCATGGCGCGTTTGAATGGTAGGTTCGGCAAAACTGAAGATGATTTCAGAACGTTTGCCGAGAGCGTTTCAACCGGAAATGCTATAGACAAGCTGCTATACCTGGACAGCAAAACATATCTGCCTGGCGACATCTTGACCAAGGTTGACCGGATGACAATGGCGAATTCGCTCGAGGCCCGTGTGCCTCTGCTTGATCACGAATTGATAGAACTCGTCGTCGGGATACCGTCTCATCTAAAGATGAAAGGACTCGAAACAAAGCACATCTTAAAGAAAGCGATGGAAGGAATAGTTCCGAATGAGATCCTGTATCGTGAAAAGCAAGGGTTTGGCGTGCCGATCCGCGAATGGATAAATGTTCAACTGCGCGACCGGATCGTGGGCGACCTGAGCGATAAGCGAACATTGGAACGCGGTTTCTTCAACGTCGGCTACATTCAAACACTTCTAAAAGAACATTCCGCCGGACGCCGCGATCATTCGCACTCTCTTTGGGTGTTGTGGATGTTTGAGCTTTGGCAGCGGAAGTATATCGACAACCAGTAAAAGTGCAAAAGAGCGTCTTACATCTCATCCCGAGCTTTCATCAGGGCGGTTCGGAACAGCAGGCATTGCAATTGGTCAAGCTGCTGCGCGCGGACGGCACGTATCGCGTCCACGTCGCTTGTCTTGAAAAAAAAGGGGTTTTGCTGAAAGAGATCGAGACTGGGGGATTTACCGACATTCCCGACTTTCCTTTGACCTCGTTTTACGACGCGAATATGGCCCGTCAGTTGCGGCGTTGCAGTAAGTTTATTCGGAACAATAATATAGATATTGTTCAGACACATGATTTTTACACAAATATTTTTGGAATGGCGGCTGCAACAATGGCGCGAGTTCCGGTGCGAATCGCGGCAAAACGCGAGACCGGAATGCGATCTTCGACGCAGAGGTTTACCGAACGACGGGCGTTCGGCCTGTCACATGCGATCGTGGCGAATGCCGAGCGGGTCAAGGATTACCTTATCGAGTCTGGCGTGCCTGGATCGAAGATTTCCGTAATCTATAATGGCGTCGATATCGAAAGATTGAATCTGAACGGATCTGATCGCGAAACCATCCTTCTGGAACTCGGTTTGCCGACCGGTGTTTCGATAAAGTTTGTTACCATCGTCGCGAACCTCAGAAGCGCGGTGAAAAACCACAGAATGTTTTTGAGTGCCGCCGCCAAAGTAAACGGCGAGGTTTCGAGCGTCTGTTTTGTTATTGCGGGCGAGGGCGATTTAGTCGAGGAAACAAAGGCATTCGCAGCGGAGCTTGGGTTGACCGGGCAGACCTTTTTTCTAGGCCGATGCGAAAAAGTTGCCGAACTTTTGTCGATCTCAAGTATATGCGTTCTGACTTCCGAATCAGAAGGCTTTTCGAATTCGATCCTTGAATACATGGCGGCGGGGAAACCGGTTGTTGCCACCGATGTCGGTGGAGCCGCCGAGGCGATAGTCGAGGGCGAGACTGGGTTTTTGGTCGCGTCGCAAGACCACGAAGCACTTGCGGATAGGCTGATTGAACTGCTGATTGATCGCGAGAAAGCTGAACGAATGGGAAACAAAGCCCGGCAGGTCGCCGATGCGAAATTCTCATTGGATGCGCGAAAAGATAAGACACTTGAGCTGTATCGGGATCAACTCGAACGTGCCGACCACAGATGAGATCAAGAAAATGCGTATTGTTCAATTAGGCCCTTTGCCGCCGCCGCATGGCGGTGTTTCGACAAACCTCAAGGCGATCCACAGCCTTTTGATCAATCGCGGGCATAGCGCGGACATTATCGCGATCACAAGCAGCAGTCAAACTGAAAATGTCGCCAACGCTCACGAGCCCCGCTCGGCGTTTCAACTGCTCAGGCTTCTGCTGACGCTCGACTTTGACATCGTGCATTTTCATGTTGGCGGCGACTTTAGTTTACGTCTCGCATTCCTTATGTTGCTTTGCGACATTCTGCCGGGCAAGAAGTCCGTCGTGACATTTCATTCGGGCGGCTATGCGCGTGAAGGCGTCAAATTTGCCGAACCGATTTCGATACGCGGCATCGCCTTTCGGTCGGTCGATTTTCTGATCGGCGTAAATTCACAAATGCTTGAGATGTTTAGAGCGTATGGCGTGCCGGAGGATAAAATGAGTCTGATCCTGCCATTTTCGTTGCGCCAGCCGGATCCGAACGTCGAAGTTCCGCAAAAGTTACTGGATTTTGCAAACGCTAACAGGCCGTTTCTATTGTCCGTCGGCGGGCTTGAGCCGGAATATGCACACGGGTTCATGATCGATGCGATGGAAACGGTACTTCATAATCTGCCAGCCGCCGGACTGATGATCGTTGGAGCGGGCAGTCTTGAGAAGGAGTTGCGTGAGCAGATCGCGTCAAAGGAATGTTCCGAACGGATTCTTTTGGTAAATGATGTGGAGCATGATGTTGTGCTTCACCTTATAGAAAAATCCGATATTCTGCTCCGCCTTACGCAATACGATGGCGACGCGATATCCGTGCGGGAGGCGCTTTTTTTGGGTACGCCGGTGATCGCCACGGACACCGGAATGAGGCCGAAAAGTGTGAGTTTGGTCGCATCGCCGCCGACTGCGGAGGAAGTGTTCCAGACAATTGCGGATGTTTTCGAGAAAGGGCGGCCGGTTGATGCGGAACAAATTGTCGATGGGATTCAAAACATTGAGGCGGTGTTAGCGGTTTACGAAAAACTGCTCGCGAAGTGAATGTTTGAAAAACTCAAGAAACTGAAGGGCAGAAGTTTTCCCGAGATTGCCGACCGCTGCCGCCAGAATGCGAATGTACTTGCGGAACGCTTTGGCGCATCTCCGCAGACGCGAGTTCCGTCGGACGAAGAATTTTTCCGAATGTTTGATCTGCATGGAGAATTATCCGCCGAGAGCCTTCTGAGTCATTTCCGTACCCCAGAAATATCCGGCTTCTACAATTCATTCGAGAATCCGGGCGAAACACTTCGCGTATTGCAAAATCGTTTTTCTGAAGAAACAGAGGCCATAGTAAAACGTGCCGATCGGATATGCGAAGGCTATTTTGATCTGCTGGGTTATGAAAACCTTTTCTTCGAATCTGTTCTACCGAACTGGCATTTTGAACCGATCTCAAAGAAGACATCACCGATGACCCACTGGTCGCAGATCGATGAAACAAATGCCGATCAAACCGGCGACAAGAAGATCGTTTGGGAATTGAATCGCCACCAGTATTTTTCACTACTTGGCCGGGCTTATTGGATCACCGGAGATGAAAAATACGCGGAAACCTTTGTCCGTCACCTAGAAGACTGGATTGAAAACAACCCGCCAAAGATAGGATTGAACTGGCTATCGAGTCTGGAAATTGCTTTTCGGTCAATCTCGTGGATCTGGGCAATGCACTTTTTTAGGGACTCTCCGGCGCTGACCGCCGCCGTTTTCTCACAGATGGTTAAAGGTTTGTACCTTAATGGCCGCCACATCGAAACGTATTTATCGACGTACAGCAGCCCCAATACGCACCTGACCGGGGAAGCTCTAGGCCTCTATTTTCTCGGTACATTCCTTCCGGAATTGAGGACCGCCGGGCGGTGGAAGCAGTTGGGTTATTCTACTCTTTTGAATGCGTTGGAGTTTCAGGTTCGGCCGGACGGAGTGTATTGCGAGCAAACCAGCCTTTATCATCGATATACGACCGATTTCTACGCGAACTTAATGATATTGCGGCGGACCGAAGGCTCGGAGGTGGATCAAAAGCATCGAGATAAGCTGAAGCAGTTACTTCAGTTTTTGATGCACACTGCGCAACCAAACGGTGAGACACCGCTAATCGGCGATGACGATGGCGGGCGTCTGCACTTTCTGGACGAGAGAACTTTTGTAGATTTTCGATCCACGCTTGCCGTTGGAGCGGTGTTGCTCGACGACGCTCATCTCAAATATGTCGCAGGGGAAGCAAGCGCCGAGCTGCTCTGGCTGCTTGGACCCAAAGGGCTGGGCAGCTTCGACGAAATTCAGGCGGTCGAGCCGTCAGAAACATCGAAAGCATTCGAATCCAGCGGATATTTTACGATTCGCGATTCATGGAGGGATGACTCAAATTTTGTTCTTATCTACTGCGGAGAACACGGTTTTTTGAAAGGCGGACACGCTCATGCCGACGCTCTCGGTTTTGTTCTATCGGTCGAAGGTTTTCCTGTATTCGTCGATCCGGGCACATGCAATTACACGTCCGATACGACGGCGAGAGAACTATACCGTTCGACGGCGGCTCATAATTGCATTACCGTTAACAACGAATCATCTTCTATTCCCGACGGGCCGTTTTCCTGGAAAACATCTGCCTCAGCGAGATTACTTGAGTGGCGGCAGGACGTAAACGCCGTGATTTTCGGAGGAATGCATGACGGCTTTGCGCGATTCGGGGTTCGTTATGAACGCGGCATCAACTTCGACAAAACGGGAATTATCATAATTGACGACAACATCAGGTGTGAGCGTTCGAATTCGTATGAAGTGAATTTCATTCTTTCGCCGGATATCAGAGCGGAAATTACAGCGGATCTACAGGTCCTGCTTAGTTCGAAAGCCGGAAATCGGGTGCTATTGACCATTGATACTAACTTGGTCTCGGACAAAACAGGGGTGTGGAACATCGTGCCGTTTCACGTATCGCCGCGTTATGGATCGATTGTCGAATCGACCAAACTTGTCTTTAGGGTTAAAACTGACGATGGAGTGAGGATCATTAACACGATTACCTTGGCGAACTCCGCGTAAAACTCGGACTATTCAGCTTTATTCAACGCGGAGATCGCGGAGTGGGACGCAGAGCTCGCCGCTTTCTTTTGAAGTTTTTATTTGCATGTGTGGAATTAACGGCATAATTTATTCGGAGAGAAGCGGGCGGGTCGTGGACGTATCGGATCTTGCCCGTATGCGCGACATTCTGCATCACCGCGGCCCCGATGAGGCCGGTATTTTTGTCGAGAACAACGTCGGCCTCGGCCACCGGCGTCTTTCCATTGTCGATCTGAAAAATGGACAGCAGCCGATGTTCAACGCCGACCGTTCGTGCGTCATTACATACAACGGCGAGGTTTACAATCACGCCGATTACCGCCAGGAACTAACCGAAAAGGGCTACCGGTACAACACGCAATCGGACACCGAGGCCATACTGCACCTTTACGAAGAATACGGCGCGGAGTGTGTTCATAAGCTCCGCGGAATGTTTGCGTTCGCCATTTGGAACAAGAATTCCAAAGAGCTGTTCATTGCACGCGACCGCTTTGGCGTAAAACCGCTCTATTATGTGCATGACGACGAAGGAAGCCTGTACTTTGCTTCCGAGATCAAGTCGCTGCTTGCGGTGAAAGCCGTCCGGGCGGAGTTGAATTACGGAGCATTGCCCGATCAGCTTGCCAATCACGGTACATCCTATGACGAAACGCTTTTTGCCGGAGTAAAACGATTCTTGCCGGGACATTTCCTTATATGGAAAGACGGCCGGATAAGAATCGAAAAATACTGGGATTTGGAGTTTGAGCCAAAGCACGAAGATCGAAGCGATGCCGACTTTGTCGAAGAATGGCTCGATCTGTTCCGAAAATCGGTCGAGCTGCGGCTGATGGCCGATGTTCCGCTTGGTATGTTCCTTTCGGGTGGAATCGACTCGTCGGCGATCGCGGCGATGATGGCCGAGATGGTCGATCAGCCGATAAAGACTTTTTCGGTAGGTTTTGCAGAGCGTGAAGCAAACGAATTTGAGTTCGCCCGTATTGTTTCAAAGGCCTTCAAGACGGATCATCACGAGTTCACGATCACGCCGGACCAGTTTTTCGCTGAGCTGCCGAACCTGGTCTGGCACGAAGATGAACCGCTCGGATTCGAAGCTTCGATTCCCCTTTATTTTGTTTCGAAGCTGGCGGAGCAGCACGTCAAGGTTGTTCTGACGGGCGAAGGAAGCGACGAGATACTTGGCGGTTATGGTCGTTACGGGAAGACCTTGGCTTTGCTCAACTATGGCGAAAAGTACGAGACCTTTACCCCCAGATTCTTGCGGGAAGTAGTCAGGTCGGGCGTGGAAACGCTGCCGAATTCTCTCAATCGAAAGCTTAAGCGAACATTTCTAACGCTCGACGCCAACATCGAAGATATTTACTTCGACAATTTCGCGATTTTTGGCAAATCGATGCAGTCAGGGCTTTTGAGCAATGAAACCAAGGCGAGAATCGATGAAGCGAATCCCTACGGTCATCTTCAAAATTGGATAGCGGAAACGGATGCCGAAGACCTGCTCGACAAGCTGTTGTACGCCGACACCAAAACCTATCTGCACGAGCTTTTGATGAAACAGGACCAGATGTCGATGGCGGCCTCGGTCGAAAGCCGCGTGCCGTTTCTCGATCATAAACTTGTCGAATTTACAGCTAAGCTGCCGGAAAAAATGAAGATTCGCGGAAGGACAACGAAATGGATTTTGCGCGAGGCAATGAAAGGAATACTGCCTCGCGAGATTCTGGAACGGCCTAAGATGGGCTTTCCGGTCCCGCTTGGGCGTTGGCTTCGAAATGAATATAGGCATGTAGCTGACGAATACGTTCTGAGCGAACGAGCGATGGCCCGCGGGATATTTAAGCCCGATTTTGTGCGTGAATTGGCTGCGGCACATCAAGCGGGTGAGGACCACACAACTCGATTATTTCGTCTTATCAATTTTGAGATGTGGCAGCGGCGATTCATCGATGGAGATAGTAAGTGATCGCCAACCCGCAGCAAGAAATGGATCTGTCACAACCCCTTCGTGGACGCGATATTCTATGTTTCAGCCACGACTGGACAGGCGATCCGCTGTCGAAAACGCATCTCATGCGCGTGCTTTCCCGGGACAATCGAATTCTCTGGATAAACGCGATCGCCAACCGCATGCCGACCGCCGCGAAAAAGGACATTTCACGCATCTTTAGGAAACTGAAGAGCTTTACAGAGCCGGTCAGAGAGGTCGAGCCGAATATCTTTGTACTAAATCCATTGGCAATTCCCGCCTACGGAAATTCCGCGGTCAGGGGTTTTAATGAAAAATTCCTGATATCGCAGGTCAAAAAGGCGATGCGGCGGTTGAAATTCGAACGTCCCATAAATATGGTATTCAATCCCGCCGCTGGATTGATAGCGGGAAAGCTGGGCGAAGAGAAGTTGATCTATTACTGCGTCGACGAATACACGAAGTTTACTGGTGCGTCAAAAGGTTTGAAGGAAATCGAAGAAGATCTTTTCCGCAAGGCCGACCTCGTGATCGTTTCCGCCGAAAAGCTTTTTGAATCAAAGCACCACTTTAACAAAAACACTTTTATCATCCGTCACGGCACCGATTGGAACCATTTTCGAACGGCATTGGCCGACGATACAAATATCCCGGCCGAGATCGCCAACCTACCAAAGCCAATAATAGGTTTTCACGGATTACTCGCCGATTGGGTCGATTTTGAATTGATAAAAAAAACAGCCCGGCATTTCTCGCACGGTTCGGTCGTTCTAATTGGTAAGATAGCGGTGGACGCCGAGCAGAAAATTAAGATCCTCGAAGGCGTGCCCAATATCCATTTTCTTGGCCGCAAGCCGTATTCCGAGCTTCCGGCATACTGTAAAGGGTTCGATGTCGCCGTGAATCCTTTCGCGATAAACGAATTGACGCTGGCCGCCAATCCGTTGAAAGTACGCGAATACCTGGCGGCGGGGTTGCCGACCGTTTCCACCGATATTCCCGAGGTTAGAATACTTCCGGACTGCCTTGTCGGCACGGATCACGCGGATTTCATCGCCCAGATCGAAAATGCTTTGTCCGCCCCAAAACCGCGGGCTGAAGTGTCGGACGCGATCCGGCATGAAAGCTGGGAAGCAAAGGTCGATGAACTGCGGGAGATAATTGCCGGTTGCGATCAACGTGAAGCGTAGGAAATACATCGCCGCTCTACTTCTCATCGTCCTGATCGGATGTTGGATCGCCGTCGCACCGTTTCTCGCCGATGGGCTTTTGGTACATAGACCGCTTGAAAAGGCCGACGCTATTCTCGTGCTCAGCGGTTCGTCGGAATATTTGGACCGCACTCGTGAAGCGGCAGAGGCGTTTAAGGCGGGAATTTCCGCGAAGATATTGCTGACGAACGACGGCCATCAGGGCGGGTGGATCGAAGCTGAGAAGCGAAATCCTTATTTCGTCGAGCGTGCGTTCAAGGAATTGGTAGATCGCGGTGTGCCGGGAGAAGCGATAGAGATACTGCCTGCTTTTGTTCATGGAACCGATGACGAGGCAGATCTTGTCGTTCCCATCGCGGTCGAGAGGAAACTCGGATCGATTTTGTTGGTCACATCGCCATATCATTCTCGGAGGGCCGTGTGGACCTTCGAAAGAGCGATTGCTAAGAACTCCGCGTCTCTGACGATCGGTGTTTTGACTCCCGCTGAAAATTACAGGTATCCAAGCCGTTTGAACTGGTGGATGAGTACCTACGGCTGGCGTAGCGTTGGCATGGAATATGTGAAGTTTGGCTATTATTGGTTGTTTTACTGAAGGTTGGTTTATTAAAAATGACAAGCGTTTCTACAAAAACCGAGACCGCCAACGATTTTGCTCTTCAGCACAAGAGTGAAGTGCTGAAGGGCGAGAGATTCGAGTTCGGCAAGAACTGGAGCGCGTTTCTGTCTGTGCTGGACGACGAACGGATTGCGAAGGCCGAGCAATCCCTCCGTGAAATGCTGGATATCAAATCGCTTGCAGGCAAAACATTTATCGATATCGGATCGGGAAGCGGCCTGTTTTCACTCGCCGCGCGGCGGCTTGGGGCAAAGGTGGTTTCGTTTGATTTTGATACGAACTCGGTAGCGTGTACAAGAGAACTTCGCCGCCGGTATTTCGAAGACGATCCCGATTGGAAAGTTGAACAAGGTTCCGTGCTTGACGCAGATTACGTCCGAGCGTTCGGCAAATTCGACATCGTCTATTCGTGGGGAGTTTTGCATCACACAGGCAAAATGTGGGACGCGCTTCATAACGCTAGTCTTTGCGTAGCTCCCCGCGGCAACCTGTTTATCGCCATCTACAATGACACCGGAAGCCAGGCCGAACGTTGGCGGTGGATAAAATCTACATACTGCAAGCTTCCAAAATTTCTCAAAACGCCCTTCGCGGTTCTTGTTTCAGTGCCGGACGAGGCTAAGCGGTTCCTCAGTTTTCTGCTCAAAGGTGAACCGTTTGGGTACTTCGCGCATTGGGCAAATTATCAAAACGACCGCGGAATGAACCGATGGCACGATATCATCGACTGGGTCGGCGGTTATCCGTATGAAGTGGCAGGACCGTCAGCGTTGTTCGATTTTTACAAAGCCCGAGGTTATAAGGTCGTCGCGATGAAATGCGACAACGTCGGGCTTGGCTGTAACGAGATGGTTTTTCAGTTAGAAGACACAAAGTAACTATGCTGATAACGATCGTCGCAGGTGCCCGGCCAAACTTTATTAAGATTGCCCCGATCATTCGGGCGATCGAGGAAGCACGTGCTGCGGGGCAGATAATCGAATACCGCCTCGTCCATACCGGCCAGCACTTCGACAAGAAGATGAGCGGCGATTTCTTTGATCAGCTTGGCATACCCGAGCCCGACATCAACCTGGAAGCGGGGGGCGGAACGCAGGCCGAGCAGACCGCCGCTGTAATGGTCAGTTTCGAAAGAGAACTGGAAACTAACCGGCCCGACGTCGTACTAGTCGTCGGCGACGTAACTTCGACTATGGCTTGTACTATAACCGCAAAAAAATTGTGCGTTCCGGCCGTTCATGTCGAAGCGGGCATCCGCTCCGGCGACATGACGATGCCGGAGGAGATCAACCGCATCGTCACCGACTCGATCTGCGATCATTTTTTTACTACTACAGTCTCAGCGGGCGATCTTTTGCGAAAAACCGGCGTTGAAAATGAAAGAATCCACTTCGTCGGCAACACGATGATCGACACGCTGCAACAAAATCTTGATCGTCTGCAAAAGCCGGAAGTCTGGGATTCTGCCTGTCTCGCGTCGAAAAACTACTTTCTCCTGACACTGCACAGACCAGCTAACGTTGATGATGCCGAAACACTCGTCGAATTTCTCAACGCGATTTTGGAGGGCACCGGAGAATATGGCGTCGTCTTTCCCGTCCACCCGCGAACGCGCAAAACGCTTCAAAATGTCCGTTTCAGCAACGACCGCCTGATCCAAACCGACCCGCTCGGCTATCTCGAATTCATCTATTTATTGAAATACGCGCGTGCCGTTATTACGGATTCTGGCGGCATTACCGAAGAGGCGACGGTGCTGGACGTGCCTTGCATGACGCTGCGGAATTCGACCGAACGGCCCGAAACTGTGACGATAGGCACGAATGAGCTGGTCGGCACAAACCCTCAGGACCTTGCGCCATATTTGAAACGCCTGTCCGGAGGCAAATGGAAAAAAAGCACCACGCCCGAATTATGGGACGGCCATACCTCCGAGCGGATCGTGAAAATACTGCTGCAAGTTTACGGGGCAAACAAAGCGGACGAGGCTGTCGCAATTTGATGAAACAAATATTGATCGTAGTGATAGTTTCTGCCCTGGCACTTTTGCTCGGTTTCGGAGTGTACGCCTGCGGTTCATTTCGGTCCGGCACTCCGCTCGAATTTACTGAAAAAGCGATAACTGTCAAAAGAGGCGGTGACTTTCAGGCTGCTCTCGAAGCCGCAAAGCCCGGGGACACGATCGTCCTGGAAGCAGGAGCGACGTTTCGCGGTGCTTTCAAACTTCCCAAGAAAACGGGCGACGAGTTTGTCACGATCCGCACATCAGCAACAGACACGCAGATTCCGCCCGCCGACACGCGGCTCGATCCAGTTAAATATCAGTCCGCCTTGCCGAAACTGCAATCTGACGTAAAAGGCGAGCCGACAATCCTCGCCGTAAACGGGGCACATCATTTTCGATTTATCGGCATCGATTTCGGCCCGACGATCGAGGGGATGTACGACATCATCAAGCTCGGCACCGGGCGGGAAACGAGTGTCGAGGATCTACCGCATCATATCGAATTCGACCGTGTTTATATCCACGGCAGCCCGACGCAGGGCCAACGTCGTGGTATCGCTGCTAACGGTCGTAACATCAAGATTGTCAATAGTTACATCTCCGATATTAAACGAAAAGGTGATGAAAGCCAGGGTGTCGCTGCGTGGGCGACGGACGGCCCGATCGAGATCGTTAACAACTACATCGAAGGTGCGGCGCAAAGCATCCTCTTCGGTGGTGCCGACTCCACTCTTAAACTCGTTCCGACCGACTGCATCGTGCGTTCGAATCACCTCAACAAGCCGGTTGAATGGAAGGGAACTGACTGGGTCGTCAAAAATATTTTCGAGATCAAGAACGGTAAGCGGATCAAGGTCGAGAACAACCTGATGACCAACAATTGGGGAATGGCGCAGGACGGAATGGCGATCCTCTTTACCACGCGGGCGGATAACGGCGACGCCACGATCATCGACGAGATCGAGTTTACCGGCAATATCGTTCGTTCGAGCGGCGGCGGGCTGAACATCCTTGGCGGTGAAGGCTCGGGCGGCCACCGGCTGACCATCCGCAACAACATTTTCGACGACATCGACGGCAAAAAATGGAATAGCGCCGGCCATTTCATGAAATCGACCGACTGGGACGGCCTGACTATCGAGAACAACACGATCATCCAAACCGGCAATATCGCCAATGCCTACGGCAAGCCGATCAAAAATTTCATTTTCCGCAACAATATCGTTCTCGAAAACGAATACGGCATAAAAGGCGACAACATGGGCTCCGGCCAACAGGCGATCAACATCTTCTTCTCCGGCGGCCTCGTCACCGGCAACGTAATAATCGGCGGAAGCAGCACGCTCTACACACAGCCGAACTTCTTTCTCCCATCAATAACCCAGATCGGCTTCATCGACGCCGCAAATCATGACTACCGCTTAAAACCCAACAGCCCTTTTGCAAAAATCGGAGCCAACCTGGACCCCAAAACCGTCGGCGGCAAGTAAGAAGTCAGGCTATAAACTTTCTTTTGTTGATCGGCGACCACAGGCCACGCAAAACCGCGAGATGCGTTCACGCACATCTTCGCAAACAAACCGCCGTGAACAGATTAAAAAATTAAGATGAATTTCCAGAAAAGGAAGGAAGTGGTACACCCGGCATGATTCGAACATGCGACCCCTTGATTCGTAGTCAAGTACTCTATCCAGCTGAGCTACGGGTGCCCAAAGCGAATAACTAGACTACAAAGCTATCCGGTTGGTGTCAAGCTATCCTATCTTGCGAAATAGCCCTGCCGAGAGCGTGATATCAGGTCCGGATTGGAGACTTCGACCTTGATCGCCCGCCATTTGCCGTCGCGCTTATCGTTGATGGGTTGATATTCCACTGTGTAGAGCGTGCGCAGATCGGCGGCTACCATTGCATAAAGGGTGGCCATCTGATCGAGCCGTTCGATAGTATTTAGGGTACCGCCGGTGCGGTCGGCGACAAGTTTCAATCGAACGCGGGCTGCTTTGAACATTGCTATTTGGGCCGGAGTTGGGTCAGCAAGCCTTGCCGGATCACCAGTTGGGAGAGCAAGCGGATAAATTGTAACTCCCTGTGCATCGGAACGGTTTAGAATCCGATTCAGTATTTCGCTCGTTTCAGGCTTGATAGCGGTCGGAATTTGAGCGTCGGTTAACCTGGACAAGATTTTACGATCCTCGCCCTGCATATCGGAATCTACGCCGTCTGTTAAGACCACGATCGCTTTTCTGCGTGTGCTTTCTTTAGAGAGCTTTTCGAGAGAGAAAAGCAATGCCTTGTAGAGGTCGGTTTCGCCGCTGCCATTGGCGACCGAAATCGACTGTGCCGCCCTGTTGCGGTTAGTGGTGAAATCGTTGAGCAGATTGACCTTGCTGTAAAATTCGACGACGGCGACACGATCTTCCGGGCCGAGAGCGTCTAAAAATCGAGAAGCTGAAAGCTGAATATTTTGACGAAAACTGCGGGTCGAGCCACTCATGTCCAGCAGCATCACAACACTGAAAGGAGACGTAGTGTACTCGAATCGTGAAATTTGCTGTTTGACACCGTCTTCATAAAGCGTGAAATTGTCTTTGTCCAGACTTATGATCGGACGCCCGCGTTGATCGACGACACCGATGTTGACACGAACGATGGCCGTATCGACTTTGATCGGATCGTCAACCTGGGCGCGGACAGCCCACGATCCGAATATAAGAAGCAGAAATACAAGTGGCTTACGGTTCAACATCTTGGGCATATAGAATTCTAACAATCAGACGCTATTTCACGAAACGCCGTTGCATCGCGGTTGGTTTCATATTTCCCTTAACATTGTCTGCTTTTTGTTCTATAATTAAATGTTCACTCGTTGTTGACCTTGTTTTATTGGTTCCTGAAATACAAGACGCGAATTACGGCCGCGGAAATTGACTGGCAATGTTCTACAAGCCGAAGTTTTGCTGCAATTGCGGCGAGAAGATCGAGAGGGTCGACTGGAGAGCATTTACCAGCAGGCGATTTTGCGACGTTTGCGCGATCGAACAGAAGGAACATGAGCTTATACCGCGTGTTATAGTCGGCGTTGCGGTTTTGTTCGGGATCTTTGGCATAGGCAGTTATTTAACCGGCAACAAGGTAGATGTGGGCCACGTCCGGCCGCAAATCCTGGCAGTGCCGACTGCGAAACGAACTTTGGTGGCTGAGTCGAAGGTGCAGCCGCTGCTTTCGGATACGAGTTCTTACGGTTTGGAAGGCGGTAGGAATGAAATGCAAGCAGGTGCTGTTTCGAAGGTCGAAGGCCCTGACGTTACGGCGGCTAAAGAGCAACCGAGCATTCGAAAATCGGCATCAGATGAGCCGGTATATTTTTGCGGTGCGATGACAAAAAAGGGAAAGCCTTGCTCACGCAGAGTAAAATCCAATCAGCGTTGCTGGCAGCATTCGGGACAACCATCTGCCGTACCCGCGCGAAAAATACCCGAGGTTTTTTAGCTATATCCATTGTTGAACGGGGCGGTTCATGAATTGCTGAAAATAAGAGAGACATACGGATTGCTGTTCTGTCATTCCTTGTCGGCGGCTTGAAACTTAATGAAACCATTAGCTCAAAACACGTTGATCCAAAATCGCTATTTGATCGTTCACCTCATAGGTAAAGGTGGGATGGGTGAAGTCTATCTGGCGGTCGATCAAAGATTAGGCAGTGCGGTTGCCCTGAAAAGGACGTTTTTTGCGGGCGATGAGATGCTCGGCAATGCTTTCGAGCGCGAAGCGAGGACCTTGGCGCGAATGCGGCACCCGGTTTTGCCAAAGGTCAGCGATCATTTTGGTGAAAATGAAGAGCAATATCTCGTCATGGAACATATTTCGGGCGAAGATCTTGCAAAAAGGCTCGAAGCCGCTCAAAAGCCGTTTCCGGTTAGCTGGGTGCTTTTTTGGGCAGATCAGCTTTTGGACGCGCTTTCGTATCTTCATACTCATGAGCCGCCGATCATTCATCGTGACATCAAGCCCCAGAATCTGAAGTTGACCGACGAGAATCACATTATTCTCCTTGATTTTGGCTTGTCGAAAACATCCACCGGACAAACCAACATTTCGCAGGCGGGCAGCACCGGCAGCGTCGTCGGATACACGCCACACTATGCTCCGATGGAGCAGATACGCGGCATCGGGACAAGCCCAAAGAGTGATCTTTATTCACTTTCCGCAACGCTTTATCAGCTGATGACTAACGTTGTTCCGGTCGATGCTCTTTCGCGGGCGGATTCGATGCTCAACGAGATGCCGGACCCGATCAGACCTCCATTCGAATTAAACCCGGAAATTCCCCGAACGGTTTCGGACGTTGTTCTTAAAGGAATGGAGGTTAGCCAGGATAAGCGTTATGCGGACGCCCGCACAATGCAGAAGGTGCTCCGAAAAGCGTTCAATGAGATGCAGCAGGCGACAATGGCCAAAACGGTCGCGTTCAATGTTAATGACGACCAGGTGGCCGCTATCGATCAGCCTGTTGCCGTGTTTGCACCGGAAGCGTCCGGAACAACCGGACGGGATGAACAAGAGACGGCGGCGGCATCACCCGCACCCGTTAGTATTCCTCGCTCGGACAGCGACACGCCGATAGATCTGGATGCGACGATGGCCTACGATTCGCCGTTTCCCACAGGGTCCGTTAAGCAGGCCGATGTCAAGACAGAGATCTTCATTGGGGGCGGCAATTCGCTGCCGGCTGCGGAAAAACAGGGATACGATACGCCTTCTCCGCCGACCGGTGGAGCACCTGCGAACGTTCCTTCGGATACGGCCGAGAATTTCTTCGACACCAACGATTACAAATCATCCGGTCAAACTCCCGACGCGGTGGGCTATTCGCCCGACGCCACGGTTCCATTCATTTCGCTGGCCGGTGCCGAAACGGCTGGAGAGTATCAGGAAGCCCCGGCTGAGATGGAATCTCAAGGTAGAGCCGCGGGGTGGGATGAGACATTTTCTGCTTCTACGGCTGCCGTTCCGTATTTTGATGCAGAACCCAGGTCTGAACCGGAAACTGCCGGAGCACCCGCCGCGCATGCCGGCCAGGCTTCAACGGCACCCAAGAAATCATCTAAAAAAATGTTTGCCGTCTTGGGCGGGCTTGCAGCATTATTCTTGCTCGCAGTGGTAGTTGCGGGAGGCGTCTGGGCCTATATGAATTTTGCACCCGGTCAGACGGAGTCGGAACCAACGCCGTCGCCTTCGCTGGAAACCAGCCCTGCGTTTTCCCCATCACCGGAAGTCACGCCCGATGTGCTTTTCGGTTCAAACAATTCAAATACTGAGGATTCGGGCAATACGAACACAAATACGAATAGTGAGGTTCCGACCGTTCCACCGACGCCGTTTTCGACGCCGATAACGACGCCGACAACAACGACGAGGCCTACGCCTCAGGGTGGCCCGACACCGGTCAGGCCAGTCGCGACTCCGAAGGACAGGCCTACGCCGAAACCCAGGAAAACGCCGGTCGCACGTCCGACTGTTCTTCAGTGATCAGGAGAAATCGTAAAATGAAGAATCGATATTTTTCAAAACTAACTGCCTTAGCTTTTTTGTTGCTGGCCTTTTCCGCTCTGACGCTTGATTTGTCCGCGCAGTCGAAAAAAGATCGAAAGCTCGCCGAGCAGCTCGTCAAAGATGCGGATAAGGCCTTTAACCAAAAAAACTACCGCGTTGCGCTCGACAATTACAACCAGTCCGTAACGCTGGTGCCAAAAAACGCCTATGCCCATTATCGAAAAGGGTTTGCGCACTACTATCTGAAAGAGATCGATCTGGCGATACCGGAGTTTGATTTGGCACTTGCGCAGGGCTATAAGCCGGTTGAGATTTTCAAGGTGCGTTGGCAGCTGCATAGCGAGAAAAAGAACTATGACGCTGCGATCGCGGATCTAAAGCAGCTTACGAGCGCAGAGCCGAACAACGCGGACTATTTGGTAGGAATAGCGGAGACCAATTTTGAAAAAGGATCTTTTCAAGAGGCTGTGGATGCGTTCCAGAAGGCGATCCTGAAAGTTCCGGGAAACGGCAATCTTTTTTACAAGCTGGCGTTAGCCAAGTCCAAGCTCGGCGACATTGAGGGACAGGCGTCCGCCGCACAGGAAGCAATTAAGAAAAACACGCAGTACCTTGCGGAATCTTACCGGCTTGTCGGTGACGCCCGCATACGGCAGCGACGAATGCCCGAGGCGATTGACGCATACGAGAGGGCTTTGAAATCTAAACCCGATGTTTATGAGGCTTACCGAAATCTGGCCGAGCTTTACCGCGCCGAGAACCGCCTGAACGACGCGATAGAGATATCGAAGGCCGGACTTCGGCAATACCCAAGCGACGGAAACATTTTTACTGACGTATCGTGGTACTACAGCCTCGCCGGAAGGAATGATGATGCAATTGAGGCGGGACGTGCTGCTACACGGCTGCTTCCGCAACAGGCGTTGGGGTATACCAACCTGTGCCGGGCTTATAACGATGCCAACAAGCCGGAGATGGCGATATCGAACTGCAATACCGCCCTTCGGTTGAATCCGAATGACGGCGAAACGAATTTTTATCTCGGACGGGCTAACGCTATTATGCAGAAGACTGCGGAAGCCGAGAAATACTACAAGCGTGCGGTTGTTGGGCTTGTTGAATTCACCAAGAATAACCCTGATTATTCCGATGGATTTTACCTTCTCGGCAACGCATACGCTGAAGACGGGCAAAGCGCTAAGGCTCTGGAATCCTACAAGAAATGCCTCGAACTGAATCCGCAGTTTGCCAAGGCCCGGTTCAATATCGGGATCATTCAGATAGGCAAAAAGGATAAAGCCGCAGCGATGGAACAGTACAATAGTCTTATGATTACCGATAAAGTGTTGGCCGGAAAGCTAAAGGCAGAAATAGACAAGCTTTGAGGTTTCGGCAAGTCGATAACAAAGGCCGCCGGCAAAACAATATGAGTTTTGCCGACGGTTCGTTTTCAGATCTTTTTTAAGAAATCGAGTGAATTTCCCAAAAGGAAGCGGCTGAGATTTGGCTGGTCGTGCGACCGGTCATAGCCGACAAGCTCGACATATGCGTTGCCCGTCACGTTTTGATCACCGGCCTTTCCGGAAACATCGCAAGCCCCTTCCCAGTAAACAATCATTGTCGTTCCCCTCGTGTCGAGTTCCTGATCTTCGATAACCGGCGTTACGCGAAGCGAGATGTCCTTTTCCGGAACCGATAGGAGCCAGCCGCTCGGATATTCGGCACCCGAAGTCGGGCTCTTCCATATTCCTGTCGGCTCGATCGAAAATTCGTCGTTGCTCAGAGCGAAATGCTCGCCGTTCTGATTACAGATTGAGCCGCTCGAGTAAGGAGACCGTTCGCCCTCGGCATTTCGAAGCTGATAGACCATTAATTCACAGTCGTTATCGAGTTGGATCGAAAACCAGTCCCAACCCTTTTGGTTGTCGGTTGGCGTCCAAGTGCCGAACTCACGATCCATCCACGCCGAGCCCGTAAAATGTTCGGTTTCGGAATCAAGCGTGATGTCGCCTTCTAACGCCATTCGTGTGTAGGAAAAATATCTCGACGCCTCACCTTCATCCTTAAAAGACACGCCGTCCTTTCCATTCAGAATTAGCGGCTTTGAAGGGGTTAGCGTCGCTTCGAACGTCATGTCCGAATCGATCGTTGCCCGCAGAATATGCGAGTCATTCGCTGCACGCGCCGACCAATCACCCAGGCGAAGATGGAAATGTTTCTCGCTGGCCGAAGCCGGGTAATCGAGCGGCCCATTGGAGCTCTTGCGGTGCGCATAACGAAAAAGTTTTTCGCTCTTGTCGGTGATGGCGAAATGAGCAAAATAGAACGGATTTCCGAACAGCCGAAGCGGCACGACCGAAAATTTGTCGAGATCCGTACGGCGTTTGAAGAAAACAAGCTCAAAGCCGAACTCGCGGCCCGAATCGGTTTCGGCATGGCCGGTGTAATACCACCATTCGGTTTGGGCATTCGCGTGGGCGGCAAGATCGCGTGGAAGATTTACCGCTTCAAGCTCGGTGCCGTCGCGCAGGTCTCCGGCTTTTCCGCTGACCGTTTCGGTTATTGACTCGAAGAGATTTGACGCGGCATTTTCGGCGTCCGTGAAAAATCTGCTGAAAAATGTCTGTTCGCTCATAAACGGAAGTTTCCAATAGAATCGATTATTAGGACTAACTGATTCTATTCGAAACCTTCGGGGCGCGCAGATTCAAGAAATAAGAAAATTCTATTTACTTTAGCGAAGGCTGGTGTTAACGCTGACGCTTTGAATTTTCAGCACAACTCTTATCGTTTCGGAACGATGGTCAAAGCTTGCGGGAACAAACGCGGCAAACGAAGGGGCGGAACTCAATGCTTTTTGCAGTTCTCCGATGGCCCTACTGTCAGACGAAGGCTCAACGACCTCGGTTATCTCGGCAACACCATTGCCGTAAACGTCGGCAATCACGGTAACCTCGTCGTTCTCGGCCTCATTCTGAACTAAAATCTTTGTAAGCTCGATCAGAGACCCTTGCGGATTTATACTCGGAGATTCACCCGAATATGCCGATCGCGAGCTTGCATATCCCATCGGCGAGAGATCGGTTTCGACACTGCTGAAGTCGGGCGCCACATACGGAACCAAAATAGTGGTATTTGAACTGGACCCTTGATTGGAAGCAATTCCCTGCAACGGCCGAATTTCACCCGTCACGATAACCCACAACAGGGTGAATCCGAGAATAAGCGTCGTCAGCGAACCGACGGCATACGGCATCAGCCAGACATCGAGCCACTTGCGCCTTTCGCCGATCAATTGAAACAATGGAGCCCGGGTTGCCGTTGCCAGTCTTCCGGCAATATTGCTCCTGAGCGCCTGCAATGCGGCAGCCGGGAACTCAGGCCGCCCGACAGCTCGAATACCGTTCCGGATTTCCTGAAAATCGATAACTTTCTGTCTGCAGAGCGGACATCGGACGAGATGATCCGAGACTTGTGCAAGCTCGGTTTCAGACAACACGTCATCCGAATAAAGCGGCAAAATAAATTGTAAATCTGTGCATTTCATTGGTTTTAGCGGAATCCGGCAAAATAACGCCGTCATCCGATCCTCCACCTTTGATTAGCTGAATGACTGGCTGACCCCGGCTGCTCTCTGTTCACAGAGAACAACGCGTTGTCCTAGGCCATTTATGAGCGGCGGTTCGAAAGGGTAGATTCTTGTAGACTTGTTGCTGGTCCATTTCAAATAATTACCCGATCGGCGCATTTCACGAATAGCTCCGGACATCGTTCTCTTCGACCTCGTTTGGCACCGATTTGTCTTGTCTTCAAAGATAAAACCGGGGCGAGCCAATCATTCAACTAATTTTCAAAAATCCTTAAGCTTTCTCCGCAGCTCTTCGCGGCCGCGGGCAATCCGCGATTTAACCGTCCCGATGTTCACAGCCAGGCTCTGCGATATCTCGTCATAACTCATCCCTTCAATGTCGCAAAGCACTATCACTTCTCGAAAAATATCCGGCAATTCCTTCAGGGCGGCGGTCAATGCTCTTTCCCGTTCACGAGCCATTACCGCGTCTTCCGGGTTCTCGGATTTGTCCGCGATCGTATCTACCACCCGAGTTTCGCTTGTGCCGACTGCAGCGTCTAACGAAACCGTCAGGTCGCGTTTGCGGCGTTTCCACCAGCGGAAGCGGTTTCGCGAGTGATTGATGGCTATGCGAAACAACCAGGTCTTGATCTCGGAGTCGCCGCGAAAACCTTTTATAGCCGTCAACGCACTTAAAAAAGTCTCCTGCGTCAGGTCGCTGGCTTCTTCCGGGTTTTCGGTCAACCGATATAGGAGCGCAAAAACATCCGAAGAATATCTGGTTATCAGGACATCGAATGCCTCCGCATCACCTGCCTTTAACTTGTCAATGAACTGAGATTCCACGTTCGCGTACGCAGCCGAGAGTTTTGCCGCCGCAGCGACATCAACCGGATCTTCGTCGTCAAATAAAATTGACTTGCTGAAGAACATCTCTTGTGCCTCGCCCTTCTCCGAACGAGAAGATTTCAAATTGAACATCCGCATTTGTCGCGAACTGAAATATTAGACACCGGTTTTTCGAAAAAGTTCCCGGATTTGTAAATAGATCTTTTCTTTGTGACCTTTGTGTCTTCACATTGTGCACTTTGTGTTAAAAAGCCTAAACACAAAGGACACGAAGGGCGCACACAAAGTTCACAAAGAAGATAAAAAGCGTCGAATTTCAAGGTGATCCACGATCTTTACGCCGCATTTGTTTGCTCTTCCCGACTTTTTGAGTTAACTTAATTCTTTTGGAAAAAATCGGTTATCACGATTATACAACGATAGAGCAATCAAAATTTGCAGTTTTAAATAATGGCACGTAAAAAGAGAAGTATCGTAACGACCGTCGCACCTGAGACTGACGCGAAGAACAAACCGCGCTACAAGGATACGTTTCAGCAAAATGTCGGTAAAAAGGTCGAGGATGTCGGCAAACAGCTTGAGGGTCAGAGGAAGAATATTCTGTATGGCCTGGCCGCGTTAGTAGTTCTCGCCATAGTTATCGGCATATTCTACAACTGGAACTCGCGTTCTAAGGCTGCTGCCCAAGCCGCACTTGGAAAAGCTATCGAAACCGCCGAGGCTCAGGTCTCGTCTGTTCCCCCAACGGCGGGATCGGCTGCTAAATACTTCAAGACTTCGAAGGAGCGCTCGGAAGCAGCGGTCGCCGAATTCCAGGCCGTCGCGGAACAGTATGGCGGAGCAGTTGGCGAGAAGGCCAAGTATTTTGCTGCTGTAAATCAGCTTGGTGTTGACCGTCCGGCCGGTGTGCAGGAACTTGAATCACTCTCGAAATCAAGTGACGACGTTGGCAAGCTCGCAAAGTTTGCTCTTGCTCAAACTCGTGCCGACGATGGCCGGCCCGACGAGGCAGTCGCTCTTTATCAGGAGCTGCTAGCGACCTCCGATCCGGTTGTTGCGAAAGACACTATAAGTCTGGCGATTGCCGATATCTACGAAAAGCAGGGAAAGAAGCCGGAAGCCGTGGAAGTTTTGTTTGGTATTGTTAAAGCAGCAAGCGAGGCAAAGGACCTTGATGGCAAACCCGCGATGATGAGTCCGGCCGCTCGGAATGCAAAAGATAAATTGAAAGAGCTCGATCCTGAAAAAGCCAAAGAGATCCCGGAACCGGTGAGCGAAACTCCTGGCGGCGCCGATCGCGTCAATATGTAATGGGTGTTCTGATACAATAAACAGAACGACATGACCCAACAACCCGAATTAAAGGTCTCAAATGGGCGGCAAGTGACGCCGGGCCTGTCGATTCGGGTGTCCGCTTACAGCTATATTTCCGCTATATTTGTCGGCTCCTTCTTTTCGGCACTTTCCATTTACCTGGAGGCAAACCTATTCGGATACGTACTTTTGGGCGTTAGCTGGATCATTGTTCCGTTTTTGGCGCTGACGGACAAGGTGGTCTTTAACGGCAAACGGCTCTATCGCTCAGGGTTGCTTCCAAAGGCATGGACCTACTTCAACAGATCGCGAAACTGGCTTAAGCTAAAGGACGTCGAGCAGGTCGAGACGCAGGCATTTCCGACGATGAAACGCCGCGGGAAGGTCTTTTACAAATACAAAACGTCGATTCGTGGAAAAGGGGTCGATCTTACGTTTTCATCGGGCGGCCCCGAATACCGCAAAATGGTTAGGACGGTTTTGCCGCTGATCTCGGAAAACGTCCTCGATAACCGCTCCCTCGAAGTACGCGACTACATTCCCGAACCAAAAGAAACGAGATTGAAAGCGTCGCAGTCAAACATTCCGCCCGCTGATGTATTGGAAGGCTCATTCCGTCAAATTCAGCATAGAAAAAAGAATGCCGCGAATACGGAAGTATTTGCCCGCGAGGCGGACGGCGTTGAAAAGGCGAACAGCCTCAGGCTTCTCGCGAACGAGCTGCGGCTTTCCGGATCGCACTTGCAGGCGTTGGAGACATTCCGCCGAGCCGCCATTCTAAAGCCTACGGACGCCTGGCTTTTATTCGAGTTTGCCCGCTGCCTGCAATCTTTTGCCGGGTCCGAGGGAAACAGCAAACTTGAGCGAAAGGCCGTCGCGATGATGCGGCTTTCGGAACTTCGGGCTGGAAACGACGGCGATCTGTTAGCGAGGCTGGGTGAGACATATTTTCAGGTCGGGGAATGGAAACGAGCTGGTATAGCGTTTCAAAAAGCGGTAGAGGTCGTTGGCGAGCAATTTAGATCAGTCCGCGGCCTGGCTGAGATCGCCCTTCGCGACGGCAAGATCGCACACGTTATTCACAACTTCTCGGCCGCCAGCCGATTGGCCGAAACGCCGGCACTTCGCCGCTGGAGCAACGGCGAAGTCGAATATTTTTCCCGCTTGAATAACGACGACGAGTATATGGAAATGGAGATCGGGCGTGTAAACCTGCTCGACGCGCTCGACCGCTGGAAGCGAACGGTTCTCCGCCTTGCGTTCATTGGATTTCCAGTAATTGCAGTCGGATTGGTTTACGACGACGCCGTCATCGCAAATTCCGGCTGGACGCTTTCAGCCGCATCCCTCGCATTGTGGACGCTGATCATGCTAGGCCGCCGCGTCTTCGCCCCACGCATCTCGATGGACCTGATCGAGGAGGACTCCTAAAAGCTACCCTCTATGTTTAGAAGAGTTGGCGTCTTAGCTCCCCTCCCGCCTGAGGAGGGGTGGACGCGTTTCGCGGACGGGTTGGTGGGAGCTGACGGGGTGGTGAGAGCCGCGGCTTTGCCGTTCTATTTGAAAAAAAGCTACGCTTCTCCGCTAATCTGTCAAAGAATCTTGCGGCTACGCCGCCGCTTATCCAAATATTATTTTGTGCCCAACTCCGGCCCGGTCAGCGTTTTAAGAAGAGCGTCCAAGCCACCTATTTCCGAACGCGTCTTTGCGATAAAGAGCTTTGTCGCCGACGAGATCGCATCGCCTATGACGAGACGCGCCTCCGTCGGTGCCGCCATGTCTTCGCGGGCATTTACAGTTACAACCTGATGTGTTTCCCTCTCAAAGATATCGACACCATTCTCGAAACGCCGAGAACAAAACACGGTCGCGATCGGATCAATTTTCCTCATTCGTAAAGTCTTCATTAACGGCCTCCTTTTCCTGGCTGCTCGCAAGTGCGGCAGCCGTGATGTCTCTACTAATATATGCAACTAATGTGCCACTTTACGTAAATATTGCATATAAGCCGCTTAAGGGTTTCCATCGACTGACGAATGACCTCGCCGGACACCAAAATGAACGATTTTTGTTCACTTCTACTCAATAGGTGCAGAAAATTGGCACAGTTCACCGCCGATCCGCTAAAAGGAAGTGTCAGAAGGCGAGTTGCATAGCATTGAAAAAGCGGCCGGAGTGTTCCACTCGCGGCCGCTTGGTCTCTAATTTATGACGTTAAGAGGACGTTAAGAGGCGGACAGGAGTGTCCGCGCTCCGTTTAGTTCGATGCTTTTTTGCTTTGGGCCTTTTTCTCAACCGGTTTTGCCTTTGGTGCTGCTTTTAGCTTCGGGGCAGTGGCTTTTTTCTCGGGCTTTTCAGCCGGGTTCAGCATTGCCGACCAGCGATACTCAGGCGTTTCGAAGCCTGTTTCGATCTTTTTGAAAATGAACTCGGTCATTGCATCGACGATCCAGCGGTGGTTGTACTCACCGACCGATGCGATCTCGGCGTCGGGGGCCGGGTTCATGAAGTCGATGGCGTACGGAATGCCGTCCTTGATGGCGAATTCGACCGTGTTTAGGTCATAGCCGAGGGCCGTGCAGATCGTTTTGACATCTTTTTCGACGCGGGCGTGAAGCTCCGGCGAGAGGTAGCCTTCGACATTGACGTACTGCGAACCGCTGAGATATGGCTGCGACGGGTCGTACGGCATGATGAGAACCTTTTCCTTACCGACGCAGTAGCAGCGGACGAACTGATCGTATTCGATACCTTCCTGCAAGGTCATGCAGAGCGTGCCGGTCTGGTTATAGACGCTCCACAGCTCTTCGAGCGACCAGATCTTCGAAACGTTCTTCCAGCCGCCGCCGTCAAACGGCTTTAGGAATGCGGGGAAGCCCACGTGGTCGATGATGCCCTGCCAGTCAAGCGGAAATTCGAGGTTGCGAAGGCTTTCCGTCGTAATGCCTTCCATATACTTCTCTTGCGGAAGCAAAACGGTCTTCGGAATAGCCACGCCAAGCTTCGCCGCAAGGGCGAAATTGAAGAATTTGTCGTCCGCCGACCACCAGAACGGGTTGTTGATCACATACGTTCCTTCGAGCGCCATCCGTTTAAGGGTGGCACGATAATAAGGGACTTCGTGAGAGATGCGGTCGATGATCACATCGTACCTTTTTGGCTCATCCAGTCGGATACCGCCAAATGTGACCATCTCGGCTTCGACCTTGCCTTTGCCTTTTTCGTTTATGCTGTTGATTATTGATTCGGGAAACGTGATCTCACGCCCTGCGAGAATTCCTACTCTTTTCATATATTTGTCGTATTCCTCTAATATTTTAAGAATCAGTATCTATTATAGTTTCTACCGGGAAATCTGAAATCATTAATACTAGTTGATTAAGGAATTGCTGGCAAGGTAGAAGAAATGATTGCAATTTCAGGTTCGAAGATAGTATCCTAAATATGCTGCCGGTGGTGATGCAGCTCAAACTTCATTCCTTAATCCTTCCGTAACACTCGCATTTAGACAATTTAGAAAATGAACGAAACACTACTGTCATCCGAACGGCTAGATGTACCCGCCCCGCCCCGCTCCGTATCAAACACTGAGACGAATCCAAAATCTGCTTTGGACAGAAATATACAGTCTTTTCACAACGTCCTCACACGCATGCTTGCTGCGGGCGACAATGTGAGCGACCTGATATTTTCGCCAGGCCGTCCGCCCCAGGTGGAGATAACCGGTGACCTTCAAGGTGTTCCGATTGCCGGGCTAGAGCGGCTCACCTCCCAGAATATCAAGGCGATGGCCGACCTGATGCTGCACGGGAACGAGCAGGGAAACGATGTTCTGGGAAAGCGTGGATCAACGGATATTTCATACAGCGTATCCGGGCTCTGCCGCTTCCGCGTCAATATTTTCATGCAGCGGGGAACGCACGCGATTGTAATGCGTGTAATTCCCACCAAGCCGCCAAACTGGGAGGACCTTAATCTTCCGGAAGGCGTGATCTCATCGGCCCAACTGAAAAACGGGCTGGTCCTCGTAACGGGACCAACCGGTTCAGGAAAGTCCACAACCCTCGCGGCCGTTATCGATCTGATCAACTCGACGAAGCGATATCACGTTGTAACCATCGAAGACCCGATCGAATTTATACACGATCATAAACTCGGTACGATTCATCAACGCGAGCTGCATTCCGACACGCCCGATTTTGCATTGGCTTTGCGAGCGGCGCTGCGACAGGCTCCGAAAGTTATTCTTGTCGGCGAAATGCGTGACCGCGAAACTATCGAGGTTGCAATGGAAGCCGCCGAAACCGGTCACCTCGTGCTATCGACACTCCATACTATCGACGCCGCAAAAACTATCGACCGTATTATTGGAGTGTTTCCAAAGATAGAAGAGGCGGCAATCCGAACGCGCTTGTCGCAGTCGTTCAGGCGAATCATTTCTCAGCGTCTGATGCCTAAGATCGGCGGAGGGCGAACGGCGGCCATCGAAGTACTAATTTCGAACTCCAGGACGCGCGAATACATAGAGAAAGGCGAAAAGGACGGGCGCTCGATAGTCGATGCAATGAAGGACGGAGCGATGGAAGGCATGCAGACTTTTGACGGCGAGTTGGAAACGATGATTAGAAACGGCACGATCACGCGAGAGATCGGCCTTGCCTATGCGTCGAACGCGAACAATCTTGCGCTGTCGATCAGTGACATGGACGGGGAAAAAAGCTCGCCAGGGGAACAATCCGTCGTTGTGGAAGCCTCAGTCGCCGACGAAGTTTTGATAGATGGGTTCGAGCGATGATGCCTATGAGGCTAAGCAAGTATTAGGCCGAAAGTATGGGCAAGGGCAGCATCGACCGGCTCCATGCGGGAAATATTACCTAGATTCTTATCGATGAACGATTCTTTCACGGTTGCCAGGTTGTCGGTGACGATTACGGAATCCATGCGTAGTCCACTCGTAGCGAATTCCGCCGAATCGGCGGCGATGATATTTCTGCTCTCATGACCGCCGCGAATCAAATTGCTCGTGATCAGGGCGACGATTACTTGGTTGATTCCCGTTTGAAGATAGTCTGCCTGTACAACTAGCGCTGGGCGTTTCTTAAAGGTTTGAAGATCAGAATTTGGGAACAGGACAAGAACAACGTCTCCACGCTTAAACTTCGTCATAGATGTTCATCTCGGGAAGTTCCCAGTCGTCAGCAAAAGTTGACAGAGCCGCCCGTTGCTCGGCTGCGGCTTCGCGGGAGATTCCGCGCTTTTCCAGTTCGGAGATTCGAGAACTCGCGGAGTCTAGAGTGTTGTTTTTCTCGTTATTCTGATCAATGAGATTGACAAAGTCTTCAATCTGCCGGATTTTTTCGGGCGGGAGTCGACGTATTTTCTCCAAGAGAGCCGTATTCTCTATCATGATCGATTCGCCTCCGGCAACAGCTCATAGTTCCCCATTTCACGATTATACGAATCAAGAGCGCCGACCGAATCGGCGGTTGCGTCGAGCATCTGCTTGGTCATTGCTATCGAATCGGAAAGCTGTTCGAAATCGAGGAGCGAGAATTTCTCGGGCGTCGACATGGTCACAATCTCGTCGTTGAGGTAGCTGAAGAAGTTTTCGATCGATTGAAGCTGGCCTTCAACAAGTTTTACACTTCGCTCGATCTCATCGAACGACGCAACTCTCCGCTTTAATATCTCAACGTTTGTCTGCTGGATGCGCCTGGTTTTTTCATCACCTGCCGTCTCCGACGCACGAAATGCCTGCGAAAGCTGGTTATGCACGGCTTGCCGATTTATAGATTTCAAATGCGACTTACGTCGGCGGTAAACGTCCAGCAAATCAACAAAATCTTCCCATCGCTGCTCAAGAGTTATAAGATTACTCGGCAATGCCGCAGCGCCCGTAAACTTCTTGTAGTTGTCCTGGATCTTCTCCTTCAGCCATCGCAGATACTCTACCGCTTCACGTTCGCGAGGTGTAAAAGTCTTTATCAGCTTTTCGCGCGTTGATTTGTTCAAAGCCCTAAGCCGATCTTTTTCACGAGTCTGTACAAGTTGGCGGTACCACGGCAAATTCGGCAATACTAGCATATAGGCAAGCTCAAACATCAAAGCGATAAGCAGCGGAATCACGCTTCCGGTATACGCAGCCGCAACCGCGAAACCGGCCAGGCCCCAGAAATTGAAAGGTTCCTTTACCGCTTCCTTCGCGTAACTCGTATTAAATTTGGTTATCTGCTGTTGGTATTTCGCCAAGTCTGCCATAGATAATATAGATGCAGAAATTCTCCATCCCGTTCGGACAAATCGCGCCTCTTACCCGATTACCTCCGCCAACGTATTCTTCGCAGTCGAAGTCAGTGAGAGAACCAGAAAGAAATCTAACGGGTAAACTGCCACCTCTCCTTCCTCGTCAACGACAATTGCCCGATCGCCCGCAAGCTTAATTTTATAAGCCTTTTTCGTACGCAAAAGTTCCTCATCGTCAGTTCTCAAGCAAATGGCGAATACTTCGCGTCCCGCGTTTTTGTCGGGAGGTGGAATTCTTACGCGCGTCTCCCTGCCGAAGACGAGGCCCTTTGCGGTTAGTTCTTTTTTTGTATCTGTTCCAGCCATTCCTTTACGGTGAATTCGAGCCTTTTAAGTTGTTCCGTACTCAGGTCACTCTTTTCATTTTTTGCGTAAATATCCAATAGAATTACGCGTTTATTCGACAGGGCAAGAAAATAAATTACTCTCGAACCGCCGCGTTTCCCTCGGGAAGACGCAGACCACCTAAGCTTGCGGATTCCGGATGATCCGCGAATGACCGCGCCAACCGTCGGATACTTACAGAGAAAAATCTGTACTTTGGTAATTCCATCATCTCCGATTAAGTCGAGAGCCTTACGCTGGAACTTCGCCGTCTCCGTGAAGCTAAAGTATTCCATCAGTTGCTTTGCTGGTTCGTCTCATTCAGCAAAACTTCTTCAAGAACGTCTTTTTCCTTAGGCTCCGAACCCGCCTCTATCTGCTTGCTGGCCGTGCTTTTACCTTCGCCGAGCAGGCCCATCTGCTGCTTGTATTCGAGAAGTTTGTCCTGAAGCTGAATGTCCATCGCTTCGCGTTCGATGTCCTGCATCTGCGAATCCACCGAGCTTGTGCCGAGTTGGAGTTTCGCTTCGGCGGCGGCTACGCGACGGTCGATCTTTTCGCGCATTTCGTTGAACGTCGAAGCGTCGTCGCCGATGTTGAAGGTCTCCATCGTCTGTGCAAGCTGTTCCTGCAATTTCGCCTGTTTGGCCGAACTGATAAGCTGCATCGCCTCGGCGGTGCGCTTTTTCATGTTCAGCACGTAATTATCACGGGCCTTCAATGCCTGTTTCGACGCGAGCGAAGCATGTTCGAGCTGTGCACCCGTGCGCTCGAAATCAAGCTGTGCCTGTTGAAGTTGGCCGATATACGCCGTAGCGATGTCGTCCCGGCCCATTTTAACCGATGCCTTGATCTTGGAATCGAGATCGACCACCTGTTTTTCCAGGTTCTCGCTGTTCTTGATCAGAAGCCGTTCGGTCGCCATTACCTGAGCCACCGAATTGTTAAGCTCCGGCACGCGGTCGCGCATGTCACGGATCGTCTGTTGCAGCACCAGTTCCGGGTTTTCGATCTTATCAAGAGCTGCTCCGGTACTCGCCCTAAACACTCTCGCAATTCTTGCCCACAATCCCATTTTGTCTATCCGCTCCTAAAAGAATAATTAATAGAACTTACCGCCAAATGCTCTACGACAGCCATTTATTCAAAGTTGCATTTTCCGAAAATCAGTATAACAGGAAAAATCGTTTATGGAATAACAAACTAAACAGTTTCGCACCGCTGGCCCGGCCGCCTGTTTTGATTTGATGCAAGATTGAAAACACCGGCTCGTTCAAAAAGCGTATGCCGGTTTCCACCGGGGCCGACATGTTAGTTTGAAAAGCCGGAATCGGGTAAAGTAAACGCGGGTACTCTCCATCAAATGCTCGCACAAAATACAGCGTGAGGAATAGTAAAACAATGAGAAAGCTGGTTACAGGGTTGGTGTTATTCGCCGTCTATCTGGGTATTTTTGCACCGTGTGTTTCGATGACAAGTGCTCAAAATCTAGCAAAAGCACGGGAAAATAAGATGAAGGATCTACAGGCAGGCCTGAAATTCCGTTTGAGCAATGGCGCCGAAGGTGCGGAGACCCGCGTCAAACAGCCGCTTGCATCGACCGAGCCAATATCGGACGGCGATTCGTCCAATATTCTGAAGCGGCTGCCGCAGATCAAATCCGACCCCGACGACCAAACCGAATTTGCCAAACGCATCGGCACGCTTCCGGCGCCTAAGAATGGCAAGCAGATACCGGTCAAATTCCCGGCGGACGACCAGCGAGGTACTCCAAAGGTCGTGCCCGGAACGAATCTTGAAGTGATACGTTTTTCGCCCGAAGGTGAGATACCGCTTGCTCCGGACCTTAGCATTACTTTTTCGCAGCCGATGGTTGCTGTCACTTCGCAGGAAGAGGCCGCGAAATTTGCGCCAGTAGAGCTTTCGCCGCAGGTTGAAGGCCGGTGGCGATGGCTTGGTACGAAAACGCTGATGTTCGATACGACAAAGCGTTTCCCGATGGCTACGAAGTTTACCGCCCGTGTTCCAGCCGGAACCAAATCGGCGACCGGCCAAATGTTGCAGAAAGATGTCGTTTGGACATTCACGACACCGCCGCCAAAGGCGGAGACGATGTTGCCGAACGGGCAGGTCACCCGCCGAGACGCATTGATGTTCATTTCGTTTGATCAGGCGGTCAATCCGGAGGCCGTCCTCAAGACTATCTCCGTAACCGGCGGCGGCAAGAAACTGCCCATCCGGCTCGCCACCCAAGCCGAGATCGACGCCGACGGCAGCATTTCCTACTACTCAAAGCAGGCACAGCCGGGCCGCTGGCTCGCATTCCGAGCGATCAATTCCGATGGTTTGCCGGAAAATGCTCTACCGGCTGCTTCCGGGATTTCTGTAACGATTGAAAAAGGCACGCCGTCCGCCGAGGGCCCTCTGACAACTGTAGCCGCTCAAAATTTCGGTTTTCAGACCTTCGGCCCGATGAAATTCACCGGTGCGTATTGCGGCTGGCGGGACAATAAGAACTGCTCGCCGTTCGAGGCGTGGTATATCGAATTTAACAATCAGATCGACGCGTCAAAATTCACCAAGGAAATGGTGAAGATCGAGCCCGCCGTCGAGGGGCTGAACATCTATCCGTCGGGTAACAATATTTACATTCAGGGTTATAAAAAAGGCCGGACGACTTACAAGATCTCCGTCGACGCTAATCTTGGCGATATTTTCGGACAGACACTGGTACAGCCGGCGGTCGCTACGATAAAGGTGGGAACCGCCGCGCAGAGCTTTTACGCACAGGGCGGCATCATGGCCGTGCTCGACCCGACGGCCAAGCCATATTACTCGATTTATTCGACAAATCACAGTGCGGCTAAAGTGCGCATCTATGACGTAGAGCCAAAGGACTGGCGCCAGTTTCAGGACTACGTACGGCACATCAACTACGACGACGGAAAGCGTCCGCCGATTCCCGGCAGACTTGTTTCGGACAAGATTGAAACGATAGAAAACAAACCGGACGAGATGGTAGAAACCCGGATCGACATAGCACCGGCGCTAGACGGCGGATTCGGCAACGTGATCGTCGATATCGAACCGACCGTGCGAAAAGATAAATACGACCGAGCGCGAATATTTACATGGCTTCAGGCGACACAAATCGGGCTTGACGCATTTGTCGATAATACCGAGCTTGTCGGATTTGCGACCGATCTAAAGACTGGTAAACCGCTGTCGGGCGTGAATCTGTCTATCTTTCCGAACGGAAAAGCGATCAGCGGTCAGCAATCGGTAGTCGGCCCAGAGGAAAAAGGACTTCTGTCTCAAGTTTGGGATTGGGTCACGGGTTCAGGTGGGCCGAGCGCGGGCGAGATCGAATCGCTGGATACAGACGGCTCGATTCTGGAGACCGAGACTATCGAACCCGCGCAAACCTTGAACACGGGCGATAATGGAATTCTACGCATTCCGCTTCCCGAAACTGCTTCGGGCCAGGGTCAGAATATGCTGATCGCGAAACGCGGAAAGGACATCGCCTTCCTGCCGGAAAACACGGAATATTACTGGAACGACAGTGGAAACTGGTACAAAAAGCCTGATTCCGACTCACTGCGGTGGTTCGTTTTTGACGATCGCAAGATGTACAAGCCGAAGGAAGAAGTCGCGGTAAAGGGCTACATCCGCAAATTGACCGCCGGAAAGCTTGGCGATATTGAGGGACTCGGTGACGCCGCGAACGGGTTTAGCTATTCAGTCAAAGACCCGCGTAATAACGAAATTGCAAAGGGCACGGGAAACCTTAACGCCTTTGGCGCGTTCGATTTCAAATTCAGTTTGCCCGACAACACAAATCTCGGCTACGCGCGGATCGACATTACGACAAATACTAGTTTGTCAGGCGGTACATACAGTCATCAATTCCAGATACAGGAATTTCGCCGGCCGGAATTCGAGGTTTCGACAGAGGTTGAATCCGAGGCTCCGCATTTTGTCGGCGGCAAAGCTGATCTTTCGGTCGAGGCGAAATATTATGCGGGCGGCGGACTTGCCAACGCAGAAACGAATTGGACCGTGACGGCGACGCCGACTAACTACACCCCTCCGAATCGCGGCGATTTCACTTTCGGAACGTGGGTGCCGTGGTGGAGAGTCTATGATTACGGCGAATACAGCATGGGCCGGCCGGGTGGCGGTGGCGGCATTACGCAGAATTTCAAAGGCGTTACCGACGCGAGCGGCAGGCATCTGCTGAAAATCGATTTCGAATCGGTCAACCCACCAAGACCATACAGTGTTACGGCGTCGGCTTCCGTTCAGGACGTGAACCGGCAGACCTGGGCGAGTTCGACGTCGCTTCTCGTCCATCCGTCCGATCTTTATGTCGGTATCAAAACGCCGCGAACATTTGTACAAAAAGGCGAGAACATCGTTGTCGAATCTATAGTTTCGGACATCGATGGCAAGCTCGTCGCAGGACGCGACGTGGAGATCAAGGCTGTCCTGAAGGATTGGACATTTGATAAAGGCGCATGGAAAGAGATCACAGTCGATGAGCAGACCTGTTCTGTCAGAACCGGGAGCGGTAGCGACCGGCCTCCGACAGGAAACGCCACGACGGAAGCTGTGAAATGTACCTTCATCGCCAAGCAAGGCGGGCGTTACACCATCACCGCGACCGTAATGGACGACCGCGAGAGGTTTAACGAAAGCGAACTCACCATCTGGGTACCGGGCGGAAAAACCCCGCCGAAACGCAACGTCGAGCAGGAAGAGGTCCAGGTCATCCCGAGTAAGAAGGATTTTGCACCAGGCGATGTTGCCGAGCTGCTTGTCATTTCGCCATTCGTCCCGGCTGAAGGCGTATTGACGCTCCGGCGTGACGGAATCGTGAAAACCGAGCGGTTTTCGATGAAGGATTCTTCGATCACGCTGAAGATACCGCTCGAAGAAAAGTATCTGCCGAATATTTATGCTCAAGTCGATCTTGTCGGCGCCGCACGGAGAGGGGACACTCCTGTCCCCATGAGTCCGAAGGACGAACAGCTTTCGCGTCGAAGCGACGCTCTTGGGGACAGGAGTGTCCCCGCTCCTATGCGGCCGGCTTTCGCGAGCGGAAATATCAACCTTTCGATCTCAACCGCCTCCCGCAAATTGACAGTTTCCGCCGAGCCGCAGGACAAGACCCTTGCGCCGGGCGGCGAGACAAAGGTTGCTATAGAGGTAAAAGATTACAACGGCGAGCCGGTCGCAAACAGCGAGGTCGCTGTCGTCATCGTTGATGAGAGCGTGCTTGCCTTGTCACGATACAGCATCGCCGATCCAGCTTCCATATTTTATACATCGCGAGGCACCGGCACGACGGATTATCATTTGCGAAAGGATGTGCTGCTCGGAAATCCGGATGATGTGAAGGCACCGCCTCCACCACCCTCGACCGCGAATGCTGAGATCTCAGACAGTGCGGGTGGCAGTTTATCTGCCAGAAGCGCATCAAATTTTAAGATAGCCGCCGAGCCCCACGGCTATATTATGCAGGCTATGGCTGGTCGAAAAAAAGAAAGTGAGGAGGGAAAGACTGAGCCCGACACTCCCATTAATCTCCGCGAAAATTTCAATGCTCTAGCCGTTTTCGCTCCCTCCGTAAGGACCGACTCGAATGGCCGTGCAACGGTCGATGTTAAGCTACCGGACAATCTGACCCGCTATCGCATAACGGCGGTTTCGGTCGATCAGGGCAAGCGGTTCGGAAAATCGGAATCGAATATTACGGCCAAAAAGCCGCTGATGGTCCGGCCGAGTGCACCGAGGTTTATGAACTTCGGCGACAAGATCGAACTACCGGTTGTCGTGCAAAATCAGACGGATCAGGACATGGCGGTGGATGTTGCTATTCGTGCGACAAATGCCTCGCTTGGCTCCACCGCCACCACCCCGTCAGCCGAAGCGGCTGCCACCCCTCCTCAAACAGGAGGGGAGCTAAGCACCTTCGGCAAACGAGTGCTTGTTAAGGCCAACAGCCGCGAAGAGGTTCGTTTCCCGGTTTCGACTGTCCGTGCTGGAACAGCCCGCTTCCAGATAGCCGTGACTTCCGGAAAGCATAGCGATGCGGCCGAAATTTCGCTGCCTGTATGGACACCGGCAACGACGGAAGCGTTTGCGACGTACGGCACCACCGATCAGAACGGGGCGATCATCCAACCGGTGCAGACGCCCGGTGATGTTTATCCGCAATTCGGCGGACTGGAAGTGACGACCTCGTCAACGCAGTTGCAGGAACTGACCGATGCGTTCATCTACCTTACGAACTATCCGTACGCCTGTTCGGAACAGATCTCGTCGCGGATGATCTCGATCGCCGCGATGCGTGATGTTCTGAGTGCCTTCAAAGCGAAAGATATGCCGACGGCAAAGGAACTCGAAGGCTATTTCGCACGCGATATTCAGATATTACAGTCCCGACAGCGAATTGATGGAAGCTTCGGCCTTTGGAAACGTGACAAAGAGCGTTACGAATATCCTTTCCTGACCGTTCACGTTGCACACGCATTGGCATTGGCCAAATCGAAGGGCTACAAGGTGCCGGACGAGATGATCAACAAGACAAAGCCTTATTTAAAGGATGTCGAGAAGCATTTCGATGAGTGGTATAAGAATTCGCCCGAAGTCCGCTGGACGATCTCGGCTTATGCCTTGTACATCCGCGACATGATGGGCGACAAGGATGTTGCGAAAACCAAGAAATTATTGGCCGAGGCAACGATCGAGAAGATGCCCTTCGAGGCGTTGGGCTGGATATTGTCGGTGCTCGCAAACGATCCGAACTCGACCGTCGAAGTTGCTGCGATCATTCGGCACCTGATGAACCGGACAACAGAGACCACCGCGACGGCAAACTTTGTCACCAACTACGGCGACGGAGCCTGGCTAATCATGGCATCGAACCGTCGTGCCGATGGTGTATTGCTTGAGGCGCTGATCAAAGCCGGACGGAGCGCGGACACTCCTGTCCGCACGGGTGACGCCTCGTCAGCCGAAAAGTCTCTCGCCGCAAGCGGCGATGCGGACAAGAGTGTCCGCGCTCCGGCGAACGACCTCATTCCAAAACTTGTCCGCGGCCTGCTCGCTAATCGCACAAAAGGTGCGTGGTCAAATACGCAGGAAAACGTGTTCATCCTGCTGGCGTTGGATAAGTATTTCAATGCGTTCGAGAAGGTAACGCCTGATTTTGTCACGCGTGTCTGGCTTGGTAATACGTATGCGGGCGAGCAGATCTTCAAAGGACGCTCGGTTGATTCGAATCAGTTGAACATCCCGATGTCGTATCTTATTCGGAGCGGGGACACTCTTGTCCCCATCGGCGGTTCCTCCGCCGAGAATTCGTCCGAACGCCGAAGCGACGTTCGTGGGGACAAGAGTGTCCCCGCTCCGTTGATCATCGACAAACAAGGCGCCGGTCGTTTGTATTATCGCATCGGCATGAAGTATGCGCCGAAGAACCTGAAGCTCGAACCGGCGGATTACGGCTTTACGGTCCTTCGTAAATACGAGGCTGTTGATGATAAAGACGATGTAAAACAGAACGTCGACGGTACGTGGACGATCAAATCCGGAGCACGCGTTCGGGTTCGCTTGACGATGGTCGCACAGGCCCGTCGCTATCACGTCGCGTTAGTCGATAATCTGCCAGCCGGGTTGGAAATCCTCAATCCTGAGCTCGCAACGACCGAGTCGATCCCGGCCGACGCTGGCGGTAACACAGAAGTAACCACATACGGAAGTCGTTCATTCGGACGCGGATGGTGGTATAGGCAATATTGGTTTGAACACCAGAACTTCCGTGACGAGCGTGCGGAGGCGTTCACCGCACTGCTTTGGGAAGGCGTCTACAATTACACCTACGTCGCTCGTGCGACAACACCGGGCCAATTCGTGGTGCCACCTGCCAAGGCGGAGGAGATGTATCATCCGGAAACGTTTGGCCGGACCGGGACCGATTTTGTGAAAGTTGAATAGCTGAGCAAAAAATAACTAAGCTACCGTTTAGAAGCGGTCTCTGACCGCCCGTAAAGTTATTTACAGCAACGGCGGTCAAAGACCGCCTCTAAACGACGCTAATAATTTATCTAATTCCTTTCTAACGCGTAATCTGGGATGATCCGGCCTGAATTGCAGCGGCAACGAATCCTTGTGTTAAAATCGGAACCAATGCGAATACTTATTTACGCTTTATTTTTGTTTATGTTTGCCGGATCGGTTTTGGCACAAGACATCAAACAAAAGATCTACGATACCGAGCGCGAATTCGAAAAGATGGTCGCCGAAAAGGGAATGAATGCGGCTTTTATAGAATTCCTTTCGCCCGTCGGGATAATGTTTATGCCGGATTTGGTGAACGGGCGTGAGACGTGGAAAGCTCGGCCCACTTCGCCTGCCGCGTTGACGTGGAACCCGATCTGGATCGACGTTTCATCAAACGGCGTGCTCGCTTACAGTATCGGCAATTCTATATTCCGGCCAAATGGAAAGGACGATCAGACGGCATATTACGGCCACTATATTTCGATTTGGACGCGGCAGGGCAGTGGTGAATACCGAGCGGCTCTTGATACGGGAATAAATCACGAAAAGCCAAGTTCGATGCCAACCGATTGGAAGTCTCCCGCTAAGAGTGCTGTGGTAAAGGTCGATGGTACCGGTTCAGCCGGTGATCACTCGACGGTATTTTTTTCGGCAATCGAAAAGCAAGGCACTGCCGCGTATAATACGCATTTGGCGGATGACGCAATAGTCATGCGCGATGGCATCCAGCCGTTGTTTGGACGTAAACCGGCGATCGAATATTTCAAAAAAGGAAAGTCGAAGATTGTCTTCGCAAAGCGAAAATCCTTTGTCGAAGCGGTCGATCTGGCTTATGTGAACAGCACCTACAAGCTGATTGATAAGGCCGGCACGGAAATAGAGAAGGGCAATTATGTACAAGTTTGGAAATTGATCGGCGGAAAGTGGAAGATCGCTGCCGATGTTTTCGTGCCGCTGCCGAAGCCGGCGAAATGAACCAAAACAATCGTGAGATCACATTTTGAAAACGTAGTGCGTCTGTTAAAGCTCGAAGCCGGAGCGATCCTGCGGGCGTCCGATCGCCTGGACGAAGCGAGCATCGAACTCGCCGTAAAATTGATCGCAAATTGCGAGAGCAAAGTAATTGTCATGGGCACGGGTAAGTCCGGTGTTATCGCACAGAAGATCGCTCAGACGCTGACCAGTACCGGGACAGTGGCGATATTCGTTCATCCGTCCGACGCCTTGCACGGCAGCCTCGGTGTAATCACAAAGGGCGATGTTGTCATCGCGTTAAGCAATTCCGGCGAAACCGATGAGATACTTGCCCTTATTCCAGCACTAAAGAGCCGGGAAGTTTCGATTATTTCCATCGTCGGGAATCCGGATTCGACGCTTTCACGGCAGTCAGATGTTGTTCTCGATGCTTCTGTTGACCGGGAAGCCTGTCCGCTGGATCTTGCGCCAACGACATCGACAACCGTAGCGCTAGCCATTGGCGACGGTTTAGCGATGACGCTGATGGAATCGAGAGGGCTTACGGCTGAGGATTTTGCAGCTAATCACCCAGCCGGACGCCTAGGCAAGCGGTTGACCCTGAAAGTCGAACATCTTATGCACCCAAGCCCGAATGTCGGGCCGACGGATGGATGGCTTCTCGTCGTAAAGGCTCTTTCGAAATACGCTCTAGGAGCAGTGAATGTCCTCGACCGCGATGACAAGCTTATCGGTATCGTAACCGATGGCGACCTCCGCCGGACAATCGAACGCAATGGAGCGTCCGATCTTAATTCCCTAACCGCCGAGCAGATGATGACCAAAGAACCAACGGCCGCAGAGCCAGAAATGCTTGCATTCGACGCATTGCAGTTGATGGAGAATCGACAATCGCAGATTTCCGTGCTGCCCGTAGTGGATGGAGAAGGACGCTGTCTTGGTTTGCTGCGACTGCATGATGTGGTGCGTAGTGGATTATGAATGATGAACGACGAACAACAAAATGCGGACCGATTGCATCGGAAAGTACGAGGAAAAATGATGTACAAACAAGCTTTCGCTGTTGGCTTCGCAGTTCTGTTGATGATCTCGGCCGCTAGTGCCCAAAAGACCGAAATAACAATAAGCCTCAACGAGCAATTTTTCGATGCCCTGTTAGACGGGATGTACCAGAATTCCTCGCCGATAGAATTCTCCATTGCTTCAAGCGGTGCGGCGGATGCCCGCCAAAAGTCGTCCGAAGTCTCGACCTTTGCTCCATCCGGCAAGCCAGCTTGTAAACAAGTGATTCAGCTTTTGCGCGAAAACAACGGCGTTCGCAGCGCTGTTCGATTCCGTGACGGCAAGATCTTTTCACCGCTTGCGTTCTCCGGCAATTACAACCCGCCATTTGTTGGCTGCGTTCAATTTTCGGGCTACGCCGAAACCAATATAGATCTGGAGTTCGATCTGGCTAGTCAAAGACTGGTCGCTCGAGCACGGGTTTTTAACGTGTCCCTTAACGGCACGGCCGGAATCGGCAGCAGTGTTATCGCAAAATTGGTGCAAAGCTCGATCGACAAGAAAATCAATCCGATAGAGATCATTCGGATGGACAAGCTCTCCTTTTTGCTACCGATCCAGAACGGGGCCAATCTCCGTATGAAGGCGACAGGCGTGCGTCACGAGATCGAGAACGGAACACTCAAAATTCACATCGCCTACGAGTTCCTCAAAGCCTAGTCGTCAATAAAGATTCCACGTCTCAAGCAAACCAATTAGTCGATGCGTCGACGAAATGGTACTCATTTCACTATTTGATCGGATCTTCACGCTGATTTTGCTTAATGTCTTCGTATTTCTCAGTCTGGAACATTATTTGCAATACATAGGAAGCAGGAGCCATCTTTGTTGGCGATTAGAGTCAGAAAAGGGGACAGGTATGAACAGTAATTTACGTCGAATTAGTTTCGCTTCGCTGCTTGGCGGAGCGTTGTTCTTCGGATTGAGTGGAGACGCAACGGCTCAACGCGAGCGGCAGAAAGACCAGGCCGAAAAACAGGAACAGCGAACAAGGCAGGAAGCAAAACCGGAGCGTGAGCAGCAACAGGTCCGCCCGGAGCGAACTGTGCGCCCTCAACGGCAGGAGCAACAACAGCAAAAACAGGAACAACAGCAGGTTCGCCAGCAACAGCAGCAGATTCGCCAGCAGCAACAGCAAGAGTACATGCGCGACTCGCAGATCCGGCAGCAGCAACAGCAACAACAGATCCGGATGCAGCAGGAACAGCAGACGCGAAATGTTCAACAGGATTCGGAGCGTAAGCGTCGTCAACAGCAGCAGCAGGAACAGCAACAGATCCGCGTGCAGCGGGATCAGGAGACTCGAAATGCCCAACAGGATGCCGAGCGTAAGCGGCGAAATCAGCGGCAGGAACAGTATCCGATTCTCCTCGAGCAACAGCAGCAAACGCGAAATATTCAGCAGACGGTGGAGCGGAAGCGCCGCCTGGAACAGCAGGAGCAGATCCGGATTCAGCAGCAGCAACAGCAGATTCGTAGTCAGCAGGATCAGAGACAGGGCAACGGCGTTCGCAACGGTCGCGGTTATCAGCAAATAGATCGCAGGCAGCAGGAGGAACTCCAGCGACGCCGCTCGGGCCAGTACAATCAGCGTTGGCAGAACTGGCAGTCGCTCCAGAACCAGCGGCAGCGTCAGCTTGAACAGCAGCGTCGACGTTCGTATCTACAGTATCAACAGCGATACTGGGAACGCATCCGGCGCGATCAGCTCAGGCTGCAGCAGGCACGCTATTACAATAGCCTGATCTACGATTATCGCTACAGCCGCGGCGGCAGCTATTACTACACCAGCCAGTATGGTGCGCAAATGCTGCGTGACGCCGTGAACAACGGCTACGAAGAAGGCTTCCGTGCCGGTCAGGCCGATAGGAATGACGGTTGGGGATCCAACTACCAAAACTCGTATGGCTACCAAGACGCAAGCTTCGGTTACGACAGCTATTACGTCGATGTGTCCGATTACAACCACTATTTCCGTCAAGGATTCAGTCGCGGTTACGAAGACGGATACAACGGCCGATATCAGTACGGAAATTACTCAAACGGCAGGTACAGTATCCTCGGTGCGATACTTGGAACAATCCTTGATATTGCGCGATTCTAGACTCCGCGTTTTTAGACGATCAGCCCTTTTCGGTTTAATCGGAAGGGGCTTTTTTATGTGCCATTGACGCATCCTCTGTGGCCAACCACGTTCGCATGCTAATCTTAGACTTTCTAAGATCGGCCGTTACGCTGTTCTCTTGTGAAAACGTCCTTATGGAAAGCTTGATTCGCCGCGCCGGACGCCTGCTATTTGGCCGCGTTCTGCCTCGTGTGGCATATCCCGTCTTATCGGGGCCGCTGAAGTCGTCGCGTTTTATTCTCGGTTCGATGGCCGGCCACGGTGGCGGGGCTTCGGTTTATTTTAACAAGCTGGAACCCGAGCAGACGGATGCGATGCTTCAAGAGATGAGGGAAGGGCAGGTCTTTTTCGATATCGGTGCTAACGTCGGCTACTATTCGATCCTGGCCTCGAAAATAGTTGGGAAAACGGGAACGGTCGTTGCGTGTGAGCCGGTGGTGCGCAATCTCACATACTTGCAGCGGCATGTTGAATTGAACAAGGCCGACAACGTCAGAATCCTGGCTTTTGTCTCTCGTCGCCAACGGCGACCTACATTAAAGCCTATGGTGGAGGCAAAGCCGGAACCATAGGACAGAAGACATCGCAAATCGCGCTCCCTGAAAGGGAGCGACAACGGGTAATTGTTCGTCGCCTACAGCGACGGAAACGGGAGCCTCGCTTCCTGGGGTTTTACTCGCTCCGCTCGTTGCACCCCAGGCTTTAATGTCGGTCGCCGTTGGCGACAGATCTGTCGGATTCCAACCCGTTATTTCCTTCCCAGGACAGCTATACTGCTTCCCATTTTTCGCATCCCGGGGATGACGGAACAAACTGCATCGTCGATCTTGCCCACATACCAGGGAATATATTTATTTACATTGATGCCGAATTTCCCCAATGCAAGAAATGCGTATCGTGTAATGGTTCCATGCTGAACAAGCTCCGAGCTGCTAAATTCGTTCATGGCATCGACCCGTTTTGGGGTGAGCGGTGTGCAATAGGCGTCTTCGCGCTTGCCCAGGATTTTCGTTCCGATGGCGTATAGCGGTGCCCGCCACGGTTCGACGGCCGCAAACCTCCCGCCCTTTTGCAGAACGCGTGCAGCTTCGGGCAGAGCCAATTCCGTCTGCATGTGATGCAGGCAGCCGCCCGCAAAAATCGCGTCAAAGGTCGATGACTGTATCGGAAGCTCTTCGGCTATCCCGACGACACAGCGGAAACCGCCGCCGACGCCTGCCATCGAAGCAAGCTCGCGGGCAAACAGCGCTTCGCCCAACATAGGCGTTACAAGCCACGATTCGGCCGCACCGGCAAGGGCAAATTTTACGAGATGCGTACCCTTGCCACCGAGCTGCATAAAGCGGCGGCCCTTTCTTTCGCCCAAGTGAATGTAGGCATCCCAGAGAGCTGCGGAGTCATACACCGTATCGACCCAGCGGTACCAGGGAGCGGGGAATGACGCCCGTTCTTCATCGCTTGTCGGCGACAGAATCGCGTCCACACCTTGCTGCTCAAGTGTCTTTACAACGTCCGACGCCTCTTCATTGTAAAAGTCCATCTCCTCATAGGCCTCCGCATATCGCGGATCGGTAAGATCGAAGGACTTCTGTTCGTCACCTACGCTTAACGCCTCCGGAGCAAGAAGTATGGGGATTCCTTCGACAATGGGATAAGCGCACTCGAGGTCTTCACGAAGAAGCACCCATTCCGTCGGGCCGGCCGCTTTCGAGACCTTGCCCTTTGCGTTAAGCGAGTCCGCCCGCGGGTGAAATTTGCCATTCACCTGCTGTTCCGCCATTTCAAGCGTGACAAGTTTCAAGCCGAGTTTGGTCGCCGGACAGATAAGGATCTCAACCGGTTCTTGATGTTTCTCCAAATTCATAATTGAGTGGAAGAGCCTGCAAGCAATCTCCGATGTTAATTGAATAGGCGGTTGAATTCAATAATTAGCGGTCGCGCGTAGTGGCAAATTAGTGTTGCTTAAGAATGTCTCCGTGTTCTTTGTGCGAAACTTTGTGGTCTTTGTGTTAAAAGAAGAGTTCTATCACGAAGATCACCAAGCGAGGAACACAAAAATCACGAAGGGAAACAGCCTGTTTTTCGACAACACAGAATCCATTCCGCCTCTTCTTCGCTCCTTTGCGTCTTTGCGGGAGATTCTTATTTTTTCCCGCAAAGTCGCCAAGACGCCAAGCAGAAAAACCGTGATGCCGCAACTCCACCTTTAAATTGACCAACAACCCCGTCATGGCCTGGTTGTACATTCGCAGAGGCTTTATTATCCTCTAGCTAATGAAAGCTCCGCTAGTCGCCATCATCGGCCGGCCAAATGTCGGCAAGTCCACGCTTTTTAATCGATTGACGGGCTCGCGCAAATCGATCGTCGGCGATGAGCCGGGCATTACCCGCGACCGTATTTTCGGCGATGTCGAATGGAGGTCGCGCACCTTCGAACTCGTTGACACAGGCGGTATCGTCCCTGATGACGAGGCGATAATCCCGGCGAACATCTTCAAACAGGCGGGCTATGCGATCGACAAAGCTCAGGCGATAATTTGGGTTGTCGATGCTAGGGCAGGTGTGACGCCTCTCGACGAAGAGATATCCGTTTTCCTAAGAAATATCGGAAAGCCTGTTTTTATCGCAGCGAACAAGGCCGAGACGCGAAAGGTCGAGGAAGAGGCGGCCGAGTTCTACAAGTTCGGCTTTGAGGTTGCACCGCTTTCCGCCGAACATGGCACGTCGATCGGCGATCTGCTCGATCAGGTTTTCGATGTGCTGCAGTTTGAAGACGAGGTGGACGAGGAAAAACGCGAAGAAATAAAACTCGCCATAATCGGACGGCCGAATGTCGGAAAGTCTTCGCTCCTAAATAGTATTCTCGGCGAGGAACGAGTGATCGTTTCGCCCATTGCCGGTACCACGCGCGATGCTATCGACACTGAGCTGGAAGTTGACGGGCAAAAGTATATTTTGATCGACACGGCCGGAATTCGCCGCAAAGGCAAAACTGTCGAGATGGCCGAGAAGATGTCTGTAGTTATGGCCCGCAAAGCTCTGGAACGTGCCGATGTCGCAATTCTGATCATCGATGCTGTCGAAGGTGCAACCCATCTCGATGCAAACATCGCCGGATATGCGGTCGATTCCGGATGCTCGATAATTATTGCCGTTAACAAGTGGGACGCGGTCGAGGAAAAGGAAACGAACACGATCTATGAGTTCGAACGCGATCTGCGGCAGCATATGAAGTTCCTCGACTGGGCACCGATGGTCGCTATTTCAGCACTTACCGGACAGCGGGTGACTAAGATACTGCCTCTTGTCGCAAAAGCAAACGCCGCACGCAACACTAGAGTTCCGACAGCCAAATTGAATAAATTTTTCGAAGACAGCATTTCGCAGCCGAGAGGCGGAACCGCTCCGGCTCCGGTCGCGGGCGGCGTGTCGCGTCTAAAGGTCCAGTACATAACGCAGGGCGGATTGCGGCCGCCCGTCTTTGTGCTGTTTACTTCGGGCGGAAACAAGGCGGGATTGCACTTCTCTTATACGAGGTATATTGAAAACCGCCTTCGCGATGCGTTTGAGTTTTTTGCGACGCCGATCAGGTTAAAGGAAAAACACAAGATGGCGAAAAAGAAGGCTTCCGGTCGCGGCTGATCAACTGGATAAATGGAACTCGTTTTACTTCTAATAAGGCTGATTCTGTTTGGTGTCTTTGCGCTTGCGGGTATCGGTAAACTGCTCGATCTGCAGGGATCGGCGAAGGCGATGCGGGCGTTCGGCACGCCGGATGAATTCGCAAAGACCTTTGCGATAGCGTTGCCGTTCGCCGAGATCGTGTTTGCTTTTTGCTTTTTGTTTACAGAAATGTCGTGGGTCGGCTCAATCGGCGCTCTGCTGTTGCTGCTCACATTTATCGGTGGAATGCTGTGGCAGATCTCGCAGGGAAATGCACCGGATTGTCACTGCTTTGGACAGATCCACAGCGAGCCGGTCGGCAAAAAAAGCCTCATCCGCAATATTGTTTTTGCCGTGCTCGCATTGGTGCTGATCGCACAAGGACGCGAACAGCAGGGAATGAGTCTTGCCGACAGCAACTACGAAATGCTGCAGATGGCCCTGATCTTTACCCTGATCACAATCGCAATAGTCTTACTTTCATACGTTAAGAAGCTGTCCGATCAGCAGGCCGAGATGATCCGCCGGATGGCCGTTTTAGAACTTGCCTCGGGCGAAGCCTTGCCGGTCGAACGCAATGACGCCGGCGATCCGAATGACGGCCTGCCGATCGGAGCACCGCTGCCCGATTTCGCGATTCCTGATTTGAACGGAAGGGTTGTTAACTTCGAACATCTTCTCGCGGAGAATAAGCCCTTTCTTTTCTTTTTCGTCGGCCCGGCATGCGATCCGTGCGAAGTTCTGTTGCCGGAGATCGAAGAATGGGAAGCCTCGCTGAGAGATAAACTTCGATTCATTTTTGTCAGCAGCGGTGACGTTGAAACGAATCGCGTCAAATTTGACTCCGTCGATTCGCGTATTGTGCTGGTTGAGAAATCACGCGAATTCGCCCTGTCAGTAAGCGCCAAATGGACGCCCACGGCACTTTTTGTCGACGCCGATGGCAACGTGGCAAGCCATGTCGCCGCTGGCGACACTGCTATTAGGCGTCTCGTCGATCAGATCAAGAGCCGCGATCTAAATGAGGAGTTCCTGCATTTTCTCGGATTAAATGGATACGGCAGGCCGAAGATAGGGAAGCCGGTTCCGGCGTTTTCTATAAAGGATCTGCATGGTAATGAGATCACAAACGAGAGCCTTGCGGGAAGGAAGACACTTGTTGCCTTTACGAGCCGGACGTGCCCGCACTGTTCCGTCTTGATGGAGCAGATCCGTGAATGGGAATTGAACAAGAAACCGGCCGATCCCGGTTTTGTCATTTTTGCCGACGCCGAACCGGACGAACGGGACAAGCTTGGTATCGTGTCGCCGATACTTGTCGATCCGAATTTGTCGGTCGCCAAGAAGTTCGGTCTTCACGGAGCGCCGTCGGCCGTACTCGTCAATGAGAATGGAACCATAGTTACCGAAGCCGCGATCGGGCCGCCAAATATCTGGGCTTTGATCGGCGAAAAGAAATAGCCGCGAAAAGCCATGAAGATTTGCCCGCGAATTACGCGAATATACGCGAATAAAAAAGGAAATTTGATTTGATTTCCAAAGCTTAGTTTACTTACCTAGGACGATTCACATACGGAATTAAAGAAATTCTTTATTCGCGTTCATTCGCGTAATTCGCGGGCAAAAATTCCTGGAATTTACGTAACTTGATGGAAACACCGATCAATTGGAAAGTTCTCGCCCAGGACGGGGAAGCACGGGCGGGTGTAATAAAGACACGGCGTTCTGAGATTGAAACGCCGGTCTTTATGCCTGTCGGCACGCAGGGCGCTCTGAAAGGAGTCCGGTTCGAATGGCTCGAATCCGAAATGGACGCCCGGATCGTGCTTGCCAATACATATCATCTTTTTCTTCGGCCCGGCACCGACATCATCCGGTCTCTGGGCGGCCTTCATAAATTCTCCACGTGGAATCGCTCGTTGCTCACCGATTCCGGCGGCTTTCAAGTTTTCTCGCTGACCGATCTTAGGAAATTGAATGAAGAAGGCGTCGAATTTCGATCGCACATCGACGGAAGCAAGCGTTTTCTTTCGCCGGAAGTTTCGATGGAGGTGCAGGCCGCACTCGGTTCCGAGATCGTCATGGTATTCGACGAATGCACTCCCGGCGATGCCGGAATTGACGCAACCCGGGCCAGTTTGGCGCTAACTGCACGTTGGGCAAAACGTTCGAAAGATCGATTCAATAAATTACAGGAAGATGTTGCCGATTCGGGCTTTCTGTCGTTATCGCGTTCGGAAGAAGATGGCGGCGGGTTGAGCGGAAGGCAGGCATTGTTCGGCATCGTTCAGGGTGCCGGACACACTGATCTTAGAAAAGAAAGTCTGGATCGCACGGTGGAGATCGGCTTTGACGGCTACGCTATCGGCGGGCTAAGTGTCGGTGAAGAAAAGGGCATCATGTACGAGGTGCTGGAGTTCCTTGCACCGAAAATGCCGTCGGACAGGCCTAGATATTTGATGGGCGTCGGCACACCCGAAGATCTGATCGAGGCCGTCAGCCGCGGTGTTGATCTGTTCGACTGCGTAATGCCGACCCGGAATGGACGAACCGGCGGTGCATTTACATCGCGCGGCAAGATCAACATCCGCAATGCGAAATTCGCAACGGACAGCGAGCCGATCGACGCCGACTGCTTATGCTCTGTATGTAAACGATATTCGCGCGGCTATCTGCGGCATTTGTATCAGGCGGGCGAAATGAATGCGGCGATAATGATCTCGCATCACAACCTTGCGTTCTTCCTTGACACAATGGATCGAGTTAGGCAATCTATCAAATCCGGCCGCTTTGCTCGATTCCGAAGCGAATTTCTAAGCAAATTAAGGGAGAATGAAGATACAAGCGTTTGATATACACGGGTTGACCGTATATTATTGAGTTTTGTTTTCTGTACGAAAAACGATGACTATATCAATGCTATTTTTTCAGGATGCTGGCGGAGCAGGTCTTTTGTGGACACTCTTGCCATTCGTCTTCATTTTCGGAATTTTTTACTTTCTCGTCATTTTGCCCCAAAAGAAGCAGAAACAGCAGCTTCAGGAAATGATAACGCAGCTAAAGATAAACGATGAGGTCGTTACTAACGGCGGCATCATCGGTAAGATTAAGGAAATAAAGGAAACAAGTTTTATTATCCAGAGCGCCGAAAAATCGTTTTTGGAAGTAGGCCGAAGCGCGGTGGTTGGAAAAAAAGCGGAATAAGAATTAGCCACAGAGGGCACAGAGTGCTCGGAGAAAGGTCCTCGGTGTTCTCTGTGTTCTCTGTGGCAAGTTAATAGAATGAAAAACAACAGTTTGTGGATCAGAGCAGCGATAATCCTGGTGGTCACGCTGGTGGGAATTTACCTTGTGATCGGGCCGCGAAGAGGCTTAAACAAGGGCGATTTTACCTGGCAGGGCGTCAAGCAGAACCTCTCTGATAATATAAATCTCGGCCTTGACCTCAAGGGCGGCTCGCACCTCGTAATGCGTGTCAAGACGGACGATTACCTTAAGGTCCTGACAGAGAATAACGCTCAGGCAGCTCTGACAGCGGCGCAGGACGCTAAGTTGCCGGTCACCGAAAACAAGGTCGTCGCTGAAAACGGCACGTATTCTATTTCGCTCGAGGTTACGGACGCGGCACAGACACAAGCTGTTATCGACGAGGTCAAGAAAAAGGTTGACTTATCTAACTGGTCCGAATCTACAAACGGCGGCACGATCACCTGGAATTTGCCCTCGAATATACAGACGGTTCTCAAGAATCAGGCTGTTGAGCAGGCTTTGAAGATCATTGAGGGCCGAATTAACTCCTTTGGTGTTAAAGAACCTACGTTGCAGCGACACGGTGCGGAATCGTCCGGCCAGATCCTTTTACAAATGCCCGGCGTCGATGATCCCGAGCGTGTAAAAAAACTGATCGGAGACGATGCCCAGCTTTATCTTATGAAGGTCATCGGGCCGGACTACCCTGCACCAATGCAAGTTTTTCCGTCCGAAGTGGCGGCGCGGCAGTCGCTGGGCGGAACGCTTCCCGCTAATAGAAAGATATTTCCGTATACGGAACGAGACGACACGAAGGCCGCGACACCTGTGGACCCCGCGACCCAGCCGAAGCAGTTTGTGGTTGTCGAGTATCCAGCCGT